>NZ_VLJP01000039.1:0-6060 GCF_007829525.1 Mesorhizobium sp. J18 | reverse complement strand
CCACCGAGCCGATGCTGGAGCCGATGAAGCCGCCGGCGCCAGCGGCGCCGAGAACGAGTGTGGCCATGTCGGGGTCTCAGCGTTGCGGGAACAGGAAGGCGAAGGCGATGCGCCGCCGCCAGGATGGGGTGAGCGGTTCCTCGATCACGCCGAGCCGCTCATAGGCGTGGAGGAAGCTGTCCGGGCCCGTCAGGATCCCGACATGCTTGGCGATGGCGCGGGGCTTCATGCGGAAGAGCACTAGCGCGCCCGGACCTGCCTCGGCAGGCGGCGCCTCGATCATCATGCGTCGTGCGCCCTCGGCCAGCACCTCGCGCGGTCCGGTCTCGCCCCAGTCCCGGCTGTAGGGCGGGATCGGGAACGGCTCGGGGCCGACGACCTCGCGCCAGACGCCCCGGGCCAGCCCGAGGCAGTCGCAGCCGACGCCGCGCAGGCTTGCCTGGTCGTGGTACGGCGTGCCGAGCCAGGAGCGCGTAATGGCGATGACGCGCTTCGGATCGGCGTTCACAGCACGGACCCTTCGTGGCCGCCGTCCTTCGTGGCGTAGCGGAGAACGGCGTCCTGGCCGGGGATATGCGGGAAGCCTCGGAAGTTGGCGGTGTTGGCGAACTTCGCCCCGCAGGTCTCCATCCGCTTGTCGCAGCCCGCACGGATGGTGAAAGTGTCACTCTCGGCGATGGACCGCACCGGCGCCTCGAGCAGCGTCAGGATCGCAATGCCGTCGGTGACGTCATGGCCCAGCACCTCGGTGGGCCGTCCGGCGTTCGCACCGCTCGTCCAGTCCAGCGTGCCGAAGGTGAACCAGCCGGAGGCGAAACCGCCGAGGCCCGAGGCGGTGAAGGCCCGGTCGCGCAGCATGTCGATGACGGTGCCCGTGCCCTTGAAGGCCGGGTCCTCCAGATTGACGCCGCAGCGCGCATCGCCGAGCGCGGCATCGCAGGTCGCCTGGAACGTCCGCCCGACCGTCTGGCCCAGCACATGGGCGAGCGAACGGACCTCCGCGACGAAGGCCAGACGCCCACGCCGGATCTGGCCAATGGCGCCACGCCGCATCAACACGCGCTGGCCGGTGTCGGCCCAGTTCACGCGCCAGACCTCGACCTCGGCGTTGTCCCAGCGACCGTCGAGGATGTCGGTCTCGGTGATCCGGTCCGAGGTCAGCACCCCCTCGGCATCCTGCGCATCGACGGACAGGTCCGATCCCGAGCGGACCTCGGACGCCGTCAGCCCACTTTCCGGCTCGAAGTCGGTCCCGTCGAAGCTGAGCGTCCGGTCGTGATCCGTGAAACCGAAGGTGACGCCATCGGCCCGTGCGATCCGCCAGCACCAGGCGAGCGTCGTCGTGCCCTCGTCGAGATGGGCCTGCAGGACGGGATTTAGGGTCTTCATCGGCAGGTTCCCGTCATGCGGTCATCGAGATCAGCGATCCAGTTCGCCCAGTCCGGCGGCTCCTCCGCGACCGTCTCGGCGGGCGGCCGGGCGAGGCGCGCCTCGGCATAGGAGGCGCAGCCGGCGTCACCAGCGCCCATCGTTGCGGGGCAGCCGCTCAGCAGGATCGCCAGCGCCGCGGCCATCACTAACCGCGTCGCGGCCGCGCTCGACCTTTTCGATCGTCTCTTCCATCGCATCGCGTTCCGCCTCCCGTTTGCCAGCGTGCTCCCCTTCCACGCGCCCCCAGACCCGGCCGAGGATGACACCCCCGACGGCGCCCAGAGCCGCGACCAGCCAGACCAGGAGATCAGCCATCGTCCCGCTCCCCGCGCGCGGCGGCGACGCAGAGGGCGACGACGAAGACGCCGAGACAGCCGCCCACGACCACACCGGCGAAGAACTCAAGCATCGCCACGGAACCCGCGCTCGATCCGGTCACGCAGACCGATCAGGCCCAGACCGAGGAACATCAGCCCGGCCGGCGAGGCATCGCCCGAGCCGGCAAGCAGCGCGACGAGACGGGAGAGTTCCCCGAGCGGCCCAGTGGAAGGCAATGCGAGGGAGGCGATGCCGGTGAGCATGGCGAGCAGTCCCGCCCACCATGTGAGCGAGTTGGGGCGAACGTAGCGCATTGGATCAGGCCCTCCGGATCAGGGTGGAGAAGAAATCGACCAGCCGGGCGAGCCAGCCGGTCGGCGCGTCGGGTGCAGGGTCGAGGACCGGCGGCCTCGGCAGTGGCGACCGCCGCAGCAGCGCCAGCGCCTCATCCTCGGTCAGGCGACGGATCGGCCGCGAGAAGTCCACGCGTCCCGCGCGGTCCACGGACCAGACCGGGATCGTGCCGCCGGGATAGCGGCCGTGGCGGAACAGGTCGCGCTCGACTTCGCGGCGGGGAATGATCGAGGCCGGTCGCCGCCAGTTGAGAAACGCGTCGGCGGCTGCAACGCGATTTCCGGCATTGAGGTGCCGGGTCAGCGCGGCCTTCGCAATGCCGCCCGTGTTGTAGTGAAAGCTGACGAGCGCATCGAACTCGTGCGGCTCGAGCGGCGCCTTCACGGCGCGCAGGACGGCGGCCTCGTAGCGCACGAGGTCCGCCCGGAAGACCCGGAACGCCTCGCGGATCCCGGCGTCCAGATCAGCGGGCATACCGCGCGGCATGGTCGCCGGATCGGGCGGCCCGGCCGCGGCCGTGTGGCCGATGCCAAAGGTCCAGACCTGTTTCACATCGAGATAGGGTCCGGGCACGAGTCCTTCGTGCCGGACGAGGGCCAGCAGGCCCCGGTCGGTCATGTGCATGGGATTACCTCAGAAGCGAGAGGATCAGGATCAGTGCTGCGATGGCGAGGCCGATGCGCAGGCGATGGGCGAAGGCCTGCCGGGAGTCGGCAGGGTCGCAGCGGAAGGAGCGCGCGAGGCGGAGAAGTTCATTCATCGCCAGCGCCTTCGTTGGCGCGGCGCAGGCGGGCGAGCAGCATCTCGATGAAGGCCGGGCCGAAAACGCCGACGAGATAGGCCGCCGATCCTGCCGCCCCGCCCGCGGGGATCGCCTCGGGCGGAAGGCTGAGCCAGGCGGTGATCACGGCCATGGAGAGGCTGCCCATCCCGGCTGCGATCAGCCCGCCGAGCAGGATGTGCCGGAGCGCATCGCGCAGCCGCATCTTCGTGGTCAGCGCATTCGTCGCTCCGCCGAGCGCGCCCCAGGCAGCGAGGATCACGGCGGTCGAGGCCGCGAGCTCTCGCAGCACGGCTGCCATAAAGCTGCCGGTGTCGTTCATCGCCGGATCTCCAGAAGCGGAATGGAGGTGATCGAGCCGAGCCGCTCGAGGTCGAGCGTCACGTCGAGCGCGTCTGCGTCGAAGCGGACCGGCACGTCGAACTCGAAGCCCGCGGTGATCGCGACGCCAGCGCCCGGCGCGACGCTGAAGGTGACGACGCCGGTCGTGGTGTCGACTGACCAGCCGGAAAGTTGCTCGACCCCGCCGAGCCCGATGCGCACGGTGCCCGCCACCGGCTTCGCGATGGTACGCGTCCACGACTGCGCGCCCGAGACGTAGCGCTTCACCAGCTGGAAAGCGGTGGTCGTGCCATCCCCGGTGCCGATCGCCTGGTCTGTAGGCGATGGCGTGCCCGAAGGCAGGCAGGACTTGTGGTCGCCCCAGTCCTTGAAGCGGAAACCGTGCAGCCGTCCGTTGCGCGCCTCGAAGAAGGCGACCACGGCAGCGAGATCGTCAGCGCGGCGGATTCCGTAGGCGACGTCGTAGCGCCGACGGGAGTTCGCCCAGCTTGCGTTGCGCTCCTCGTCGCCCGAGGCAAGCTCGACGATCTGCGTGCGCCGCTCCGGCCCGCCGCGCGCGCCACGGCTGATGTCTTCCGGAAACCGGACCTCGTGGAAGGCCATCGCTCAGAGCCCCCTGCGCCCGAGTGAGACGGCGCGGGCAATATCCGCGGCCACCTGCGTCCGGGACTGCCGGAAGCTCTCGGCGTCGCGGGCCATGATGGTGACGTTGACGCCGCCCGAGCCGTAGGCCTGCGCCTCGCGACGCGAGAGCACCCGCTCGCCCCGCTGGAGGATCGCGGGCACCTCGTCGTGGCGAAGCCCGGCGACGCCGCCAGCATGCATCCTCGGCGCGCCGGCGAAGGCCATGGCCGGGACCATGCGCGAGGGTCCGGCCGATCCGACCATCCCGCCCGCATGCAGCACGCTGGCGAAGATCCCGCCCGCCCCGGAGAACACGCCGGAGAGCGCATTGGCGATCGGCCCGAGGATGAAGCGCCGCGCCGCGAGCTGGGCGAGATCGGCGAGCAGCGAGGTGACCAGGTCGCGGAAGTTCAGCTTGCCGGTCTTCACGAACTGGCCCACCGCGTTCTCGGCCGACTGGAAGGCGCCGACGAGGCTCTGGCCGATATCACCGCCGATCTCGCGCGCCTTGCTGGCGTAATCGGACAGCGCCGCTGTGACGGCCTGCCAGCCCGTGACGGCGGCCTCGGTCGCGGGCTCCGCTGCAGCGGCGGCGGCTCCGGCCGCAGCACCAGCACCCGTCGCGGCCCGTCCCGCATCGCCGAGCGCCATCTCCAGCCGCTCCGCCGCACCGGTGGCCTCGGTCAGCGCATCGGCACTGGCCTCGTCGGTGCCGCGCACGGCATCGCGCAGGGCCTGCCAGCTCTCCAGAGGGGCGCGCGCGCCGTCCGCAAGATCGCGCGCCGCGCCACGGTAGAGGTTCGCGGACTCGAGCGCCCGGTTCGCCGCCTCGGTCAGTCCGAGATCGGGCGCGGTGAGCGGGTTGTCCTCGAAGGCCCGGTCGAAGGCCGCCTGCGCCGCTGTCGTCGCGGCCGTCGCCGCCCCTTCGAAGCGGTTCTCGATCTCGCCGAGGTCGAGGTCGGGCACCAGCGATATGCGCCGCTCCGACCCGAGCGCTTCCAGCCCCTGGTTGATGCCGCCGATGAAGCTGTTGATGCGCGAGACCACGCCGTTCAGCATCGCCTCGACGCCGTCGACCAGGCTGTTCGCCGCCTGGAACGCCAGATCGCCGATGGCGGCGGGCAGCAGGCCCCAGATCGCCTTGATCGCCTCGTAGGCGCCTTCGAAAGTGTTCGCGGCGGTGTTGCCGAAACCGACGACGCTCTCGATGGCGCTCTGCATGCCCGACGCGGCATCGGCCTTCAGGTCGAAAAACATCGCCGTGGCGGCCGCGCCCGCCGACGTTGCGCCAATCCTGATCCTTTCCCAGACCTCGACGGCCAGGTCCTTCAGGAGCGACATCGCTTCGCCGAAGCCACCCGCACCGGAGACGAGACGGGTGAACTGGTAGACGAGCTCGCCCACGCCAACGATCAGAGCGCCGATGCCGGTGCGGATCAGCGCCCCGCGCAGGACGACGAGCGCGGTGGCAAACCCACGGACCGACAGCACGGCGGCGGCCAGCCCGGCGACCCAGCGGCCCGCGAGGAAGGTCGCGAAGGTCACGGCGTACGTGGTCAGGCGACCGATATTGTCGAAGAGGCCACGAATGGCGATGCCGAGGGGACCGGTGCGGCTGGCAATGGCGGCCATGGCGTTGGCAACTGCCTCGAGCGCGGGTGCCGCGGCGACGGCCAGCTGGTTCGACAGCCCGCGCCAGATCAGCCCGAGCCGGGAGATCGCGTCGTTGGTCCGCTCGATCTGGTCGGCATCCTGCTCCGACACGACAACGCCGAAGGCGAGCACGTCCTCCGTCGCCTGGCGCAGGGTCGCAGTGTCGATCCGCGACATGGCGATGGAGCCTTCCTCGCCGAAAAGCTGACCCGCGACCGCCGCACGCTCGGCGGCGGGCACGAAGCTTTCGATGGCGGCGTTGATCGCACCCACGCGCTGGTCCAGCGGCAGTGCGATCAGGTCGGTGGCGGAAAGGCCCAGCCGGTCAAGCGCGTCGGCGGCCGGGCCGCTCCCGGCGGCCGCCTGGCTGAGGCGGCGCGTCAGATCCTTGGTGGCCTGTTCGATGCCGGACATCGAAACGCCCGCCAGTTCGCCCGCGCGCTCCAGCGTCTGGATCGAGGCGACGGTGGTGCCGAGCGACTGAGCCAGCTTCGCCTGCGCATCGACCGTCTGCAGGCCGGACCGGATCATCGCCACACCAGCAGCGGCAGCGGCGG
>NZ_VLJP01000038.1:6866-29306 GCF_007829525.1 Mesorhizobium sp. J18 | reverse complement strand
TACGGCATCTCCTGGGGCGCCATGGGGGCGGCGGAGGACTGCTGGTTCCGCGCCCGGCAATACGGGCTCGATCGCAAGCAGTTCGGCAAGCCTTTGGCCGGCACCCAGCTTTTCCAGAAGAAGCTTGCCGACATGCAGACCGAGATCGCGCTCGGGCTGCAGGGGAGCCTACGCGTCGGGCGTCTGATGGATGAGGGCAAGTTTGCCCCTGAGATGATCTCGATCGTCAAGCGCAACAATTGCGGCAAGGCGCTGGAGATTGCGCGGGCCGCCCGCGACATGCATGGCGGCAACGGCATCCAGATCGAATATCATGTGATGCGCCATGCGCAGAACCTGGAGACGGTCAACACCTATGAGGGCACGCACGATGTCCACGCCCTCATCCTGGGCCGCGCCCAGACAGGGCTGCAGGCGTTCTTCTGATACTGCCATCGAGCCCGCCACGCCGGTGGCGGGCTCTCTTTCCGGCTGCCACCGTTCACGCGTGAGCGTGGGGAGCGTTCCGATGCCCCCATACCGCCCAGGCCGATATCACCGCGGCCAGGACGCCGATGACGACATGGGTCCACATGGCGTTCGTATTGGCGGCAAAACCGAGCAGCCAGGGAGAAACGATCAACCATAGCCCCGCGACAAGGTTTATCCATTCCTCCCATTCGGCGAAGACCGACAGGGCGGCGATCGCCAATGCGCCCAGAATGACGGCAACTATCCAGGCGTTCCATGCCGCCGTGGCAATGCCGACAAATCCGAGCACCCAAGGAGAAATGAACAGGCAGACCGCGAGGACCAGATTGAACCAGTCTTGTGGCTTTCTGTCCTCAACCATAGAGCCAGGCATGACAACCTCCACTTGTGAAGCTTGACCAGAACTCTACCTTGCGCGCATAGCACGCACCTATCGAAGTAATTTCGCTTTGCCGAACTTCAAGTGGTAGCGCCGGAACATAAAATGCGGGAGAAATAACACGCCTGCGAACCGGGTGGGCCATATGCCTCAAACCGGCGTCAGCGGAAATTGCAAAACAATCTGCGGAAAACAGACGAGCAGACCCATGAGTGCAAAATTTCTCGCCCATCTCGATGCTGAGCTAGACGGGCTGAAATCCGCCGGGCTCTACAAATCCGAGCGGGTCATATCCTCGATGCAGTCGGCCGAGATCGAGGTGGGCGGGCGCAAGGTGCTCAATTTCTGCGCCAACAACTATCTCGGCCTTGCCGACAGCGAGGAGTTGCGGGATGCGGCGAAGGCTGCGCTCGACCGTTACGGTTACGGCATGGCATCGGTGCGCTTCATCTGCGGCACGCAGGAAGAGCACAAGCAACTCGAAGCGAAGATATCCGCATTCCTCGGTATGGAGGACACGATCCTCTATTCTTCCTGTTTCGATGCCAATGCAGGGCTTTTCGAGACCCTGCTTGGCGAGGAAGACGCCATCATTTCCGATGCCCTCAACCACGCGTCGATCATCGATGGGGTCAGGCTTTCCAAGGCCCGCCGCTACCGCTACGCCAACAACGACATGGGCGAACTGGAGGCCCGGCTGAAGGAAGCCGCCGACGCACGCTTCCGCCTGATCGCCACTGACGGAGTTTTCTCCATGGACGGCATCATCGCCAATCTGAAGGGCATATGTGATCTGGCGGAAAAATATGACGCGATGGTCATGGTGGATGACAGCCACGCCATCGGTTTCGTGGGCGCACATGGCCGCGGCACGCCGGAATATTGCGGCGTCGAGGGCAGGGTGGACATCGTCACCGGCACGCTTGGCAAGGCGCTCGGCGGCGCCTCCGGCGGCTATACGAGCGGGCGCGGCCAGGTCGTGGACTGGCTGCGCCAACGCTCGCGCCCTTATCTTTTCTCCAATACACTGATGCCGGCGATCGCAGGCGCTTCGTTGAAGGTCTTCGACATGCTGGAGAGGGGCGACGAATTGCGCGCGAAGCTCTACCGCAATGCCGAACGTTTCCGTGCCGGCATGAGCAAGATGGGTTTCCGGCTGGCCGGAGCGGACCACCCCATAATCCCGGTCATGATCGGGGACGCGGCGCTCGCCGGCGAGATGGCTGGAAGGATGCTGGATCACGGCATTTATGTCATCGGCTTCTCCTTTCCTGTCGTGCCGAAAGGCCAGGCGCGCATCCGCACCCAGATGTCGGCCGCTCATTCGGACGAGGACATCGACCGGGCTGTCGAGGTGTTCGGGATCGTCGGGAAGGAACTGGGGGTGGTCGAATGAGCACGACGTTCATCCTCCCTACAAGGGGAGGGTAAGGAGCCGCCCATGTCCAACATGATGAAAGCGCTGGTGAAGGCGAAGGCCGAGCCCGGCCTTTGGATGGAGCGCGTCCCGGTGCCGGAGATCGGGCCCAATGACGTCCTGATCAAGGTGAAGAAGACCGCCATCTGCGGCACCGACGTCCATATCTGGAACTGGGACGAGTGGGCGCAGAAAACCGTTCCCGTGCCGCTCGTCACCGGCCACGAATTTGTCGGCACTGTCGCGGATGTTGGCGCGGCTGTCAGCGAATACAAGGTCGGCCAGCGCGTTTCCGGCGAAGGGCATATCGTCTGCGGCCACTGCCGCAACTGTCGGGCCGGCAGGGGACATCTGTGCCGCAACACGCTTGGCGTCGGCGTGCAAAGATCGGGTGCTTTCGCCGAATTTATCGCCCTGCCGCAGCATAATGTCGTAGCGATACCCGACGACGTGCCGGACGAGATCGCGACGATCTTCGATCCCTTGGGCAACGCTGTCCATACTGCGTTGTCGTTCGATCTCGTGGGCGAGGACGTGTTGGTCACCGGTGCCGGTCCGATCGGCATCATGGGCGCGCTGGTGGCGCAATGCGTCGGCGCACGCAAGGTCGTCATCACCGACATCAATCCGACCCGCCTCGATCTTGCTCGAAAGCTGGGCGTGCATCACGTCGTCGATGCCTCGAAGGAGAAGCTGCAGGATGTCATGCGCGAGGAAGGCATGACCGAAGGCTTCGATGTCGGCCTCGAAATGTCCGGCTCGGCCAACGCCTTCCGCGACATGATCGACGCCATGAACAATGGCGGCAAGATCGCCATCCTCGGCATCGCGCCCACCGGTTTCGAGATCGATTGGAACAAGGTCATCTTCAAGATGCTGCACCTGAAGGGCATCTATGGTCGCGAGATGTTCGAGACCTGGTACAAGATGATAGCGCTGGTGCAGGGACCGCTGGATGTTTCCGGCCTGATCACGCATCGCATCGCAGCAGACGATTTCAAGACCGGCTTCGCCGAGATGCGCGGCGGCCGCGCCGGCAAGGTCGTGATGGACTGGTAGGCTAGACGCCGCGATCTACCACGCGACGAACTCCTGCATTTCGCGCGGCGGAGGAGAGCTTGGGATCGAGGGTGGCGAATGGCAGAGAAAACCGAATCGCAGGTTCAAGATAGGCAGCGTCAAAGATCGTAAGTCCATGCTCCCGAGCGGCATGTACAAGCGCGTTGGGGTCAGGCGGCTCGCGGTCTATCGTAATGGGAAGGCGAAGGGCGGTTTCGCCGTATTCCATATTGATGCGCCTGAACGGTCCTCATAGATGGATCCTGACTGATCATTCTGACCAGTCGGCAGGTCATCTGTGATTCTACGTCAATCTGCCGCCAACGCGGCTTCCAGCGCCAGCAGGTCTTTCAGCAGCCTCTTGCCCTGGCCGTCCTTCATCCGTTCGAGCAGATTTTGCTCGAAGGCTTTTGCCAGCGGCACCATCTCCTGATAGGCGGCCAGCCCCGCCCTGGTGAGGGTCAGATGCTCCAGGCGGCGGTCTTTCTCATCCGTCTTGCGTACGAGCCAGCGTCGCCGCTCCAATTCCGCGACCGCTCGCGAGACCTTGGTCTTGTGCATCGCCGACTGTTCGCCAAGGGCGGTCGCCGTCATTGTGCCGTGCTGGCCGAGTCCGGCCAATGTACGCCATTCCGGGCGGGTGAGGCCGAAGCGGTCCTTGTAGATTCTGGAGAATTCCCGGCTCACCTCATCGGCAAGGTGATAGAGCCGATAGGGAAGAAAAGTTTCCAGTTCGAGAATTTCGTATTCCATGAGCGGTCAGGCATTGATGGTTACATTCTGGATGGTTACAGATGTAACCAAGTCTGGTCAATTCGTGAGGAGGCGATGATGACGTTTCAGTACATGCCTGGCTTCGGTAATGATTTCGAGACGGAAAGCCTGCCGGGTGCACTCCCGCAAGGGCAGAATTCGCCGCAGCGCTGCGCGTACGGGCTTTATGCCGAACAGCTTTCCGGCTCGCCCTTCACCGCGCCGCGCGGCACCAACGAGCGCTCCTGGCTTTACCGCATCCGCCCGAGCGTGCGCCATACGGGGCGCTTCACGCCTACGCGCTTCGAGAACTGGAAAACGGCGCCCAACCAGGACGAACACGAACTCCCGATCGGCCAGCTGCGCTGGAACCCGACCGCCATCCCCAACGAGGAAACGGATTTCCTCTCCGGCATTCGCACCATGACCACCGCAGGCGACGCCAATGGCCAGTCGGGCATGGCTGCGCATGTTTATGTCGCAAACAAGTCCATGGTGGACGATCACTTCTTCAATGCCGATGGAGAGCTTCTGATCGTGGCCCAGGAAGGCGGTATCCGCGTCGTTACCGAAATGGGCGTCATGGAGGTCACGCCCGGCGAGATATGCATCATTCCGCGCGGTATGATCTTCAAGGTCGAACTGATGGACGGACCGGTTCGCGGTTATATCTGCGAAAATTACGGTGCCAAGTTCACCCTGCCGGATCGTGGGCCGATCGGCGCCAACTGTCTCGCCAACCCGCGCGACTTCAAGACGCCGGTCGCCTGGTTCGAGGAGAAGGAGACGCCCTGCCGTCTTTTTGTGAAATGGTGCGGGCGCTTCTATGTTACAGAACTCGATCATTCGCCGCTCGATGTGGTCGCATGGCACGGCAATTACGCGCCCTACAAATACGATCTATCTACCTTTTCACCGGTCGGCGCGATCCTGTTCGATCATCCCGATCCGTCGATCTTCACGGTGCTGACCGCGCCGAGCGGCGAGGAGGGCACGGCCAATGTCGATTTCGTGATTTTCCCGCCGCGCTGGATGGTGGCCGAGCATACCTTCCGTCCACCCTGGTACCACCGCAACATCATGAGCGAGTTCATGGGCCTGATCCGTGGCCAGTACGACGCCAAGGAGGAGGGCTTCGTGCCCGGCGGCATAAGCTTGCACAACATGATGCTGCCGCACGGACCCGATGCCATGGGCTATGAAAAGGCGACGCGCGCTGAATTGAAGCCGGTCAAGCTCGACAACACCATGGCCTTCATGTTCGAGACGCGCTTTCCTCAGCACCTGACGCGCTATGCTGCCGAGACCGAGACGCGGCAGGACAATTATATCGACTGCTGGAAGGATCTGAAGAAGCGCTTCAACGGCACGCCGGAGGGCGACTGGAACTGACACATCCAACGTCATCCCGGGCGGAGCCGCGCAGGGGTGGAGGCCCGGGATCCATTCCGGAGCACTGGCAAGTTGAAGCTAGTCTCTGGTACCACGGAATGGATCCCGGCTCGCATTCGCTTCGCTCACTTGGCCGGGATGACGGCGATGCGTGACGCCCTTCGTTCCAACGTTGTGGCGGACACCTACAAACAGACGATGACGTTCGGGAGAGGAAACAACTTGAAACTGGCCACACTGAAGAATGGGACGCGAGACGGCAGGCTGGTCCTCGTCTCCCGCGACCTGACACGCTATACCGATGCCTCGTTTCTGGCCCCGACGCTGCAGGCGGCGCTCGACGATTGGGCGCGCATCGCGCCGCATCTGGCGGCCCTGGCCGAAAGTCTGGAGCATAGCTCCGTGCCGGCGGAGCGCTTTCACGAGCACGAGGCCATGTCGCCGCTCCCGCGTGCCTATCAATGGGCCGACGGCTCGGCCTATGTGAACCATGTCGAGCTGGTCCGTAAGGCGCGCGGCGCGGAACTGCCGGAAAGCTTCTGGAGCGATCCCCTGATGTATCAGGGCGGCTCCGATTCCTTTCTCGGCCCGCGCGACCCGATCGTGATGGCGGACGAAGCCTGGGGCATCGATATGGAAGGCGAGGTCGCCGTCATCGTCGACGATGTGTCGGCGGGGGCCTCCGTCGAGGAAGCGCGCGATGCCATCCGGCTGATCATGCTGGTCAACGACGTCTCGCTGCGCGGGCTGATCCCCGCGGAACTCGCCAAGGGCTTCGGCTTCTTCCAGTCCAAGCCCTCATCGGCCTTCTCGCCGGTCGCCGTCACTCCCGACGAGCTGGGCGACGCCTGGGACGGCGGCAAGATTCATCTGCCGCTTTGCGTCGACCTCAACGGCAAGCCCTTCGGCCGCGCCAATGCAGGTATCGACATGACTTTCGACCTGCCGACGCTCGTCGCCCATGCGGCCAAGACGCGACCGCTCTGCGCCGGCTCGATCATCGGCTCCGGCACGGTCTCCAACAAGCTTGACGGCGGACCCGGCAAGCCGGTGGCGGAAGGCGGTGCAGGCTACTCCTGCATCGCCGAGATACGCATGATCGAGACTATCAAGTCCGGCAAGCCAGAGACGCCTTTCATGCGTTTCGGCGACGTGGTTCGCATCGAGATGAAGGACAAGGCAGGCCATTCGATCTTCGGCGCGATCGAGCAAACGGTACAGAAATACGAGAAAGGCGCGTAATGGCTAAGCAATTCGCATCGACCGGCGACATGGCCGAAAAGAAGGTCTCCTTCACCGAGATTGGACGTGATCTCTGGGCGTTCACCGCCGAGGGTGATCCGAATACCGGTGTGATCATAGGCGACGATTCCGTCATGATCGTCGATGCACAGGCTACGCCCCGGCTCGCCAACAAGGTGATCGAGAAGATCAGATCGGTAACCGACAAGCCGATCAAATATGTCGTTCTTTCCCATTACCACGCCGTGCGTGTGTTGGGTGCCTCCGCTTATGGAGCCTCGGAGATCATCATGTCGGAAAGGTCTCGCGCGCAAGTCGTCGAACGCGGACAGGAGGACTGGGATTCGGAATTTGGCCGTTTCCCGCGCCTTTTCCAGGGGCACGAATCCATTCCCGGCCTCACCTGGCCGACCCTCACCTTCAACGACCGGGCCACCTTCTATCTCGGCAAGCGCCGTGTGGACCTCATGTTCCTCGGTCGCGCCCATACGGCCGGCGACATCGTCGCCTTCGTGCCGGACGAGAATGTCATGTTCACCGGTGACATCGTGGAATATCATTCGGCTTGCTATTGCGGCGATGGGCACTTTGCCGATTGGCCAACGACGCTGGAGAAGATCCGTGCTTTCGGTCTGGACGCGATAGCGCCCGGCCGTGGTGACGCGCTGGTCGGTCAGGCCAAGGTCAACGAGGCGCTCGATCTGACGAAGGATTTTGTGCTCTCCACCTACCGACCGGTAGCAAAGGTCGCTCAGGGCGGCGGTTCGCTGAAGGAGGCATGGGATGCGTGCCGTGCCGCCTGCGACCCGAAATTCGCCGACTACGCGATCTACGAGCACTGCCTGCCCTTCAACGTCGCGCGCGCCTATGACGAGGCGTTGGGCATCGATAATCCGCGCATCTGGACTGCCGAGCGCGACAAGGCGATGTGGGAGCAGTTGCAGGGTTGAGGCGTGCATAGGAGGAGCGCGTGGAACTGAATTGGCGTCGATTTGCCGGTGAGCGCTGCGCTTGATGCCGCGCTATGTTTATAAGCCATTCGGTTATCGACGGCTGCCGGAATTCGGTGGCAAGGGCGGCGCGCGCTGTCCCGTCGCCATCGTCGGCGCCGGGCCGGTGGGGCTGGCCGCGGCGATTGATCTTGCGCTTCACGGCGTCCGAACCGTTGTGCTGGACGACAATGATGTCGTCTCGATCGGCAGCCGCGCCATTTGCTGGTCGAAGCGCACGCTGGAGATCTTCGACCGGCTGGGTGTCGGCGAGCGCATGGTGGAAAAAGGCGTGACCTGGAAGGTCGGCCGGCTGTTCCATCGCGACCGTGAAGTCTGGAGCTTCGATCTCCTGCCTGAGCTCGGCCACAAGATGCCGGCCTTCGTCAACCTGCAGCAATATTACGTCGAGCAATATCTGGCCGAGCGCGCCGCCGACTTTCCCGACCTGATCGACCTGCGATGGAAGAACAAGGTGATCGGGATAGAGCCGCTAGACGATCATGTGCGCATCGGCATCGAAACGCCGGACGGACCTTACGGACTGGAAGCCTCCTGGCTCATTGCCTGCGATGGAGCGCGTTCGCCGGTGCGCGGCATGCTCGGGCTGGAATTCCAGGGCCGCGTCTTCGAGGAACGTTTCCTGATCGCCGATGTGGAAATGCAGGCGGATTTCCCGTCCGAACGATGGTTCTGGTTCGAGCCGCCTTTCCACTCGGGGCAGTCGGCGCTGCTGCACAAGCAGCCGGACAATATCTACCGCATCGACCTGCAGCTCGGGTCCGATGCAGATCCGGAAGAGGAGAAGAAGCCGGAGAACGTTATTCCGCGCATTGAGAAGGTGATCGGTCATCGCGATTTCGAACTGGATTGGGTGTCGGTCTATGCTTTCCAGTGCCGCAGGCTCGAAAAATTCGTGCATGGCCGCATCGTTTTTGCTGGTGACAGCGCTCATATTGTCTCGCCATTCGGCGCGCGCGGGGGCAATGGCGGCATTCAGGACGTCGACAATCTCGTCTGGAAGCTCGCAATGGTGCTGAAGGACAGCGCGCCGGAAAGCCTTATTGCTACCTATGAAGAGGAACGCATCCACGGCGCCGACGAGAATATCCTGAATTCCGCCCGTGCGACCTCCTTCATGACGCCGAAGACCGAGATGGAACGGATTTTCCGCGACAGCGTGCTTGCACTGGCAGTTGAGCACGAATTCGCGCGCAGGCTGGTCAATTCGGGGCGATTGTCGAGGCCTTGCTCGCTCGCCGGCAAATCGCTTCAGACGCCCTGTGACGAGGATGATACGGTCACGCCAGGAGAGCCGATGACGGATGCGCCGCTTGAAGATGGCGAGGGTCGTTCGCGTTGGCTTCTCAACGCGGTGGGCGGCGATTTCGCCCTGCTTTGCGTTGGCGCTGAACCGCCTCAGGAACTGCCCTCCGGCCTGCGCGCGATCGCTGTTGCGACCGCCTCTCACCGGCTGGTGACAGGTGATCTTCAGTTCGTTGACACGACCGGTGCGGTCGCCAAGCGCTATGGCGACGGCACGACCTATCTCGTGCGGCCGGATCAGCACATAGCAGCGAGCTTTCGTGCGCCGAGCTCGGCCGCCGTCAAGACGGCGCTGGAACGTGCGACAGGGAGGACATCGGAATGAGTGATGACGCTGATATCGGCCGCGACCGCCTCGGCGCTCATGGTGACGATTTCTATACCCAACTCATGACCGCCCATGAGGGGCTGAGCCTGGAGGAAAGCACCAGGCTGAACGCCAGGCTGGTGCTGATCCTGGCGAATCTTGTCGGGGACCTGGACAAGCTGGAGAAGGCTTTGACCACAGCCCGCAAGGGCGCATCCTGATGCAGGCAGGGCGGCCTATCCCGGTCAACCCGGCAAGGATGCTGGCCGAACTCGATGAACTGCGCACGATCGGTGCGGTTGGCAAGGGCGTCAGCCGTCTGGCTTTCAGCGGAGCTGATATTGCGGCGCGTATCTGGCTTGCCGGACGAATGCGTGCGGCGGGACTGGAGGCAGTGGTCGATCCCTGGGGCAATCTCTTCGGCCTGCCGCCGGGCGAAGGCCCTTGTCTTCTGATCGGATCACATAGCGACACTCAGCCGCTTGGCGGCTGGCTGGACGGCATCTATGGCGTGGCCTGCGGGCTGGAAATTGCCAGGGCGGCGCGTGAAGCTGGCGGACCTCGGATCGCGGTCGTCTCGTTTCAGGACGAGGAAGGGCGCTTCGGCGGATTGACGGGAAGCGCGGTCTGGGCGGGTGCAATGGAGCCGGAAGAGGCCGACCGGCTGAGCGATGCCGAAGGCATCACCTTGGCTGAGGCGCGCCAGCGCGCGCAAGAAATCGCCGATATCGGCGAGGTGTCGCCCGCGCAATTTGCGGCCTATCTGGAGCCCCATATCGAACAGGGCCCGGTGCTCGATAGGGCAGGCGAGACGCTCGGTGTTGTGGAAGCCATTGCCGGCGTACGATCGCTCACGCTCACCTTTTCCGGCGAGGCCAATCACGCCGGCACCACACCGATGCACCTGCGGCGCGACGCGGTCCGCGGCCTCTACAATTTTGCGGCAGCGCTCGACACGGCTTTCGCCCCGCTGGTGACGGACCGGACCGTCTGGACCCTCGGCCGGATCGCGGTGGATCCGAACGCACCCTCGATCGTGCCGGGCACGGCTTCGGTTTCGGTGCAGATCCGCGATCCCGAGACCGCCCGCCTGGACCGCTTGATGGCCGAAGCCATGGGCGTTGCCGAGCACACCGCCCTGGCGCTGGAGCTCGATCTGTCGGTCAGTCAGGGGTTTTCTGCCGATCCCGTTCCCATGGATCCGCGCATGACCGAGGCGCTTGCAGAGGCTGCCGGCGGTATCGCTCCCGGTCGCTGGCGTCGCATGTCCTCCGGTGCGCTGCACGACGCGACGCATGTATCGCGCGTGCTGCCCACGGCCATGCTCTTCGTACCTTCCATCGGCGGCATCAGCCACAATCCCGACGAGGACACGAAGCGGGCCGATCTGGAGATCGGGCTGCTCGCCTTGACGGAGGCAATCCCGCACCTCCCGTGATTGACCGGCCGGCCAGCATATTGCCTGCAGGCCAGCCGGCTTCGCGCCGGTTTCGGCGACCGTCGCGCTTCCTCCCTCCGGAAACTACTCAGAAGCCTCGTTCGGCTTGAGCACGCCACGGCGGATCTGGTCTTCTTCGATGGATTCGAACAGGGCACGGAAATTGCCCTCGCCAAAGCCTTCGTCGCCCTTCCTCTGGATGAACTCGAAGAAGATCGGCCCGATGACGGTCCTGGAGAAGATCTGCAGCAGGATCTTGGTCATGCCGCCGTCCACCACCCCTTCGCCGTCGATCAGAATGCCGTGCTTTTTCATGCGATCGATCGGCTCGTCATGGCCGTTCACGCGCTTGTAGGACATCTCGTAATAGGTGTCCGGCGGGCCGGGCATGAATTTTAGCCCGTTTTCGGCAAGCCGGTCGGTCGCGTCATAGATGGCGTCCGTTCCCACGGCGATATGCTGAATGCCTTCGCCCTTGTATTTCTTGAGATATTCCGCGATCTGGCTTGTGTCGTCCTTGGATTCGTTCAACGGGATACGGATCTTGCCGCAGGGCGAGGTGATGGCGCGGCTGACCAAGCCGGTGATCCTGCCGTCGATATCGAAGAAGTGGATCTGCTTGAAGCCGAACAGGTCGCGATAGAAGTCCCACCACTTGTCCATATTGCCGCGATAGACATTATGGGTTAGGTGGTCGAGGTAGTAGAAGCCGACACCTTCTGGCTTCGGGTTGCGCTCGCCGATCCAATCGAATTCCGCGTCATAGGCGGATCCCTTGTCGCCGTATTTCTCGATGAAATAGATGAGCGAGCCCCCGATGCCGACAATGGCCGGTACGTCCAGCGCCTTGTCGTCCCCCTCATAGGGGATGGCGCCTTTCGAGACGGCATGCTCGAAAGCATGCCTCGCATCGACCACCCGCCAGGCCATGGACGGTGCGCAAGGGCCATGCTGGTCGACGAATTTCATCGCATGGGAGCCAGGCTCGGCATTGACGAGATAGTTGATGTCGCCCTGGCGCCATACGGAAATCTTCTTCATCTTGTGACGCGCGACTTCAGAATAGCCCATCCTGGCGAAGAGCTCCGACAGCTTTTCCGGCTCCGGATGCGCAAATTCCACGAACTCGAAGCCGTCCGTGCCGGCCGGGTTCTCGGCGCTTATCTTTGCGGGTGGAGCATCATGCGGAAAAGGACCCATGGTCGCCTCCTTCAGCTTGGGGAGCCTGCTTGTGTCCAAATTATAGCTCCGGCAGGCCGCACAAGGCTTGCAAAGCCATGGCCGAAATGGAAATTTTATGCATGGAGCATGCAGTAGGAGGTCGATATTCAATGGCTAGAACGCATCTTGATCAGTATGACCGCAAAATACTCGCCCTTCTGCAAACGGACGCGCGGCTGACCAACAACGACCTTTCCGAGCGGGTGAACCTTTCGCCTTCCCAATGCTCCCGGCGGCGGCAGCGTCTCGAGGACGAAGGGCTGATCCGCGCCTATCGGGCGGTCCTCGACAGGGACCGGCTCGGTTTTCCTCTTGTCAATGTGATTTCGGTGACGCTCGCCACCCACAATCGGGACAATGCCCGTCGCTTCGCGGAGCTTGTGTCCAGGCTTCCCGAGGTGCAGGAAGCCTATGCATTGACCGGAGAGATGGATTATCTCATCAAGGTAGTGACGCCGGATCTGAAGTCGCTTTCGCAATTCGTCAACGATGTGCTGTTGCCGCATGAAGCGGTCCAGCACGTGAAGACGGCGATCGTTCTGGAGACCCTGAAAGAGAGCAGCGCCCTGCCGATTTAGCTGTTCTGTTACAGAATTCCCGAAGGAACACGCTTTATTGTTACATTATTATCGGTAGAGTGGCGGGGCTGGACAGTGGGAGATTGCGAAAGAGCAGGTTGATCCAGCAGTCGAATACGACATCGGGAGGAGACATATGAGAAAGATCTCATTGAGGAAAATCGGATTGGCCATGCTGGTCGCTTCGGCGGCCTGGTTCGCTGCTGCCGCAACGTCCGCGGCGCAGGAGGTGACACTGCGGTTGCATCAGTTTCTGCCCGCGCAGGCCAATGTGCCGAAGCTGGTCCTCGATCCCTGGGCCGACAAGATCGAACAGGAATCCGGCGGCCGCATCAAGATCGAGCGCTATCCGGCCATGCAGCTTGGCGGAACGCCGCCGCAGCTCATCGACCAGGTGACGGACGGCACGGTCGACATAGTGTGGACCTTGCCCGGCTCGACGCCCGGACGCTTCCCTAGCACCGAAGTCTTCGAGCTTCCCTTCATGATGACCAATGCCGAGGCGACCTCGCGAGCCTATTGGGACCTCTTCGAGAAGCACATGAAGGATACCGAATTCCAGGACGTCCACATAATCGGCACCTGGGTGCATGGTCCGGGTCTCATCCATTCCACGTCGCCGGTAGAGAAACTGGAGGACCTGCAGGGCCAGAAGGTGCGCGCGCCGACGCGTATCATCAACGCACTGCTCGGCCAGTTGGGCGCCACGCCGGTCGGCATGCCGGTACCGGCGATCACCGAGGCCCTTTCCAAAGGGGTCATCGACGGATGCGTGATTCCCTGGGAGGTGACGACGGCGCTTAAGGTACCGGAACTTGTCAGCAACCATACCGAATTCGGCGGCGATCACGCGCTTTATACGACCACCTTCGTGCTCGCCATGAACAAGGCGAAATACGAAAGCCTGCCTGATGACCTGAAAAAGGTCATCGACGACAATTCCGGCCAAGAATTCGGTGCCTTTGCCGGGCGTACCCAGGCGGGCGCCGACGAGCCGAGCAAGAAGATTGCCGTCGACAGGGGCAACAATATTGTCACCCTCGATGAGGCGGAGGTTGAGCGCTGGAAGGACGCCGCTCAGCCGGTAATCGACAATTGGGTCGAGGAGATGAACGGCAGGGGGCTCGACGGCGACGCATTGCTCAAGGAAGCTCGCGAGCTGATCGCAAAATACACCAATCAATAGGAGCCGGCGCCATGGGAAGGTGGGCGCTATGCCCGCCTTCTTCCCTTATGGTACTGGCTCGAGAGTCGAAGAGACGGCATAATCAAACGCTTTTGTTGCTCTTGATTTCGACGACGTTCATAAGAGTCACGAAACTTCCCGCAGGGAACAGGGGAGTGGGAGGATCAGGATCATGAAAAGGTCGGCGGCCATTGAATGGCTGGCCCGTGCTCTGGCTATCATCGGCGGCCTCGTGCTGATAGCCATAACGATTCTAACTGTCGTCAGCATCACGGGACGCGCCTTCGCCCGTCAGGGCCTCGGCCCGATACCGGGCGATTTCGAACTCGTCCAGGTGTTAACGGCCTTCGCGGTATTCGCCTTCCTTCCCTGGTGTCAGGTGTCGCGAGGACATGCCTCGGTCGATGTCTTCACCAGTTTTCTTTCCGACAGGGCGAACCGGATTATTGATCTTGTCTCCGAGTTGCTGATGACCGGCATGATCGTGCTGATCGCCTGGCGGCTTTGCTACGGCATGCTGGACAAGATCCGCTACCATGAGACGACCTTCATCCTGCAGTTTCCGGTCTGGTGGGGCTATGCGGCCTCACTCGTTGCCGCCGTCCTGGCGGTGATCGTCTCCTTTTATATGCTGGCGGTGCGCATTCACGAAGTGGCGACGGGGCAATCGGCGTTCAGAGCCACACATGGGGGAATGGTTTGAGCAATCTCGAACTCGGGCTTTATTCGTTCCCCGTTCTTCTCCTTCTGATTTTCCTGCGCATTCCCATCGGTCTTGCGATGCTGGCCTGCGGGCTGGGCGGACTTTATCTCATCATGGGATCGGCCGCGCCGATCCTGGCGAAGCTGAAGGGCGAAACCTATACGACCTTCTCCAGCTATTCGCTTTCGATCATCCCGCTTTTTCTGCTGATGGGTCAGTTCGCCTCGCTTGGCGGCATGTCGCAATCGCTCTTCAAGGCAGCGAACGCATGGCTCGGACACAGGCGAGGCGGCGTCGCAATGGCCGCAATCGGGGCCTGCGCGGGCTTCGGCGCGATCTGCGGTTCTTCTTTGGCAACGGCGGCGACCATGGCGCAGGTCGCGCTGCCTGAGCTGCGGCGATACGGCTATTCCGGAGGTCTCGCGACGGGAACTCTCGCGGCGGGCGGGACGCTCGGCATCCTGATCCCGCCCTCGGTTGTCCTGATCATCTACGCCATCCTTGCGGAACAGAATATCGCCAAGCTTTTCGTAGCAGCCTTCGTACCAGGCATATTGGCCACCATCGGCTACATGATCGCGATCTCAATCTATGTTCGGATGTATCCGGATTCGGCAGGCAGCAGCAAACGCCATTCATATGGCGAGAGGTTCAGGGCACTGCTGGAAGTATGGCCCGTATTGCTGGTTTTCCTGGCCGTTGTCGGCGGCATCTATCTCGGCTGGTTCACGCCGACCGAGGCGGCGGCAATCGGCGCGGCCGGAACGGGCCTGATCGCGCTCGTCAATGGGGGACTCACGCGCAAGACCTTCGTCGATTCGATTCTGCTTACGGCTTCGGCGACCGCGATGATCTTCTTCATCGTTTTCGGCGCCAGCATCTATAACAGCTTCCTGGCATTGTCGCAGATGCCGAACGTCGCCGCCTCCTTCATTACCGAAAGCGGCTTCAATCCGTGGCTGGTTCTGGTTGGCATCCTGATCTTCTACCTCATCCTGGGATGCTTCATGGATTCGCTGTCCATGATCCTGCTGACCATCCCGATCTTCTTCCCGATCGTCAGCGGACTTGATTTCGGGCTGGGCGCAGAGGAGTTCGCAATCTGGTTTGGTATCCTGGTGCTGATCGTCGTGGAGGTGGGGCTGATCACACCGCCCGTGGGCATGAACCTTTTCGTCATCAATTCCATGGCGAAGGACACGCCGATCTTGCAGACTTATCGCGGCGTGACCCCTTTCGTCATCAGCGACATCGTGCGCACCATCATCCTCGTGCTGTTCCCGTTCATTACGCTTTTCATGGTGCGCTGGCTGTATTGAGCCGGCGCTGTTTCGACCGGAGACATGGAAACTTCAGCGGCCCGAGGCCTTGATCATGCCATAAAGGTTGGCGCAGCGCGTGCCGGAGCGGCAATAGGCAAGCACAGGTGTCGGGAGTTCGTTGAGCGCATCGGCCATAGCGGAGACATTCTCCGGTGTGATCGCGCCGCTGACGACCGGAATGAAGCGGAACTCGAGGCCGGCTTCTTCCGCCGCAGCGCGGATCGCATCCACTTTCGGCTGGTCCGGCTGCTCGTCGTCGGGGCGGTTGCAGATCAGGCTCCGGAAGCCGGACTGCTTGATCGTGGCGATATCGTCGACAGTGATCTGCGGTGCTACCGAATAGTCTTCAGTGATCTGACGGATTTCCATCTGCTTCCCTTTCTGTTCTGCAGCGCATGAGGATGCGGCTGCATTCATTCGGGGAATGCACATGCCAGTTTCGCCCGCCGGCGGCAATCCTTTCCGGCCTAAAGATCCGTCAGTCCGCCTGCCTCGGCCAGCGCGCGAAGATGATGGTCGCTGTCGCCGAAAGTAATGTCGATCATCGTCATGCGTTTGAAGAAATGGCCGATGTCATATTCCATCGTCATGCCGACGCCGCCGTGAAGCTGGATCGCCATTTCGCCCACCAGCCTGCCGGCGCGGCCGATTTCCGCCTTTGCCGCATGCATGGCGCGGGCGCGCTCGTCGGCATCTTCCGCATCCGCCATCATGGTGGCATACATGGCCATGGAGCGTGCCTGCTCAGTGGCCACAAACATGTCGACTGCCTTGTGCTGCAGCACCTGGAAAGCGCCGATCGGCACGCCGAACTGCTTGCGCACCTTCAGATAGTCCACCGTCAGCTTGTGCATCGCGGACATGACGCCGATGGATTCAGCCGCCAGCGCCGCGATTCCTTGATCGGCCACCCGGCGCACCAGCGGCAACGCATTATCCGCCTCGCCGACCACTGCCTCCGGCCCGACGCGCACATTGTCCAATGTCAGTTCGGCTGCCCGCTGGCCATCCTGGTTCCGATAGCCGTGCAGACCGATGCCGCTGGCCCTGGGATCGATCAGGAAGAGGGTGACACCTTTTTTATCGCGCGCTGCGCCCGCGGTCCGGGCCGTAACAAAGATGCGGTCCGCGCTGTCGCCGTGCAGTACCACGCTCTTGGCGCCGTTCAGCACATAGCCGTGGCCGTCCTTGCGGGCGACGGTCTCGACATGGGTCAGGTCGTAGCGGGAGTTGCGCTCGGTATGGGCGAAGGCAAGCTTCAGCGAGCCGTCCATGATCTGCGGCACGAGTGTGGTGCGCAATTCATCGCCGGCGCCGAGGCGCAGGAATCCCCCGCCGATCACCACAGTGGGGAAATAAGGTTCCAGCGCCAGCACGCGACCGAGCGATTCCATGACGATCATGGTTTCGACCGGGCCGCCGCCTATGCCGCCATCGGCTTCCGCGAAGGGCAGGGCCATCAATCCCATCTCGGCATAGCGGGACCACATTTCGGCGCTCCAGCCCTCGGCCGATGCCATGTAGCCCCGGCGTGCCTCGAAGCTGTAGCGGTCGGCAAGCAGACGGTCGAGCGAGTCTTTCAGGATCGATTGTTCTTCCGTTAGGTCGAAATCCATGTGCGTTCCCCAACGTGCTCTGTCGCCGTTTCAGACATACGCCCGACCGGAAACTGGCTCACAGCCCCAGCACCGCCTTGGCAATGATATTCTTCTGGATCTCGTTCGAGCCACCATAGATCGAGACCTTGCGATAGTTAAAATAGCCGGGCGCGGCATGAGCGGCGTAGTCCGGCCCGACCGGCGGCTCGTTGGAGCCTTCATCCGTCTCGGACTGATAGGGCATGGCATACGGACCCATTACCCGCATCAGGAGATGAGTGGTGGCCTGCTGGATCTCCGAGCCCTTGATCTTCAGGACGGAGGAAGCGGGATCGGGCTTGCCGCTGTTGCCGCGCTTGGCATCGGCCGCGACCACGCGAAGCTGGGTGATCGCAAGTGCCTTCAGGTCGATCTCGATGGAAGCAAGCTTCTCGCGGAAGCGCGGATCATCGAGCAGAGGCCGTCCGCCCGACATTTCCTTGGCGGCAAGCTCGCGGATACGCGCGACGCGCTGCTTGGAAATTCCGACACGCGCAATATTCGTCCGTTCGTTGCCGAGCAGGAATTTCGCGTAATCCCAACCCTTGTTCTCCTGGCCGACGAGATTTTCGACCGGGACCTTGACGTCCGTGAAGAAGACCTCGTTGATCTCGCGTCCGCCGTCGATGGTCACAATCGGGCGCACCTCGATGCCAGGCGTCTTCATGTCGATCAGCAGGAAGGAGATGCCTTCCTGCTTCTTGGCATTGGGGTCGGTGCGCACGAGGCAGAAGATCCAGTCGGCATATTGTGCCAGCGTCGTCCAGGTTTTCTGGCCGTTGACGATGTAGTGGTCGCCTTTGCGCACGGCGCGCGTCTTGAGAGAAGCAAGGTCCGAGCCGGCGCCCGGTTCGGAGAAGCCCTGGCACCACCAGTCGTCGAGATTGGCGATGCGCGGCAGATAGCGCTTCTTCTGTTCCTCGTTCCCGAATGTATAGATGACCGGCCCGACCATGTTGACGCCGAAGGGGAGCGGGGAAGGGGCTGGAAATTTCTGCAACTCCTCCAGGAAGATATACTGCCTCATCGGGTCCCAGCCCGTGCCGCCATATTCGACCGGCCAGTGCGGCACCGCCCAGCCCTTCTCGTTGAGGATGCGCGTCCAGCGCACGAGATCGTCCCTGCTGACCATCTCTCCGTCGATCATCTTCCGGCGGATATCCTCGGGAAGGTTTTCACGGAAAAATGCCCGTACTTCGTCTCGGAAGGCAATTTCCTCGTCGGTGAAGCGAAGGTCCATGCTGTCCTCCTTGGCCAACCGCACATAAGGGGGTGGCCGCCTTTCCTCTAGGCGACTTTCTTCGAGCCGCCGGAGAGAGTTCCCTGGCTTTCGGCCAGCTTTTTCAGGAGCGTCGCGGGCTTAAAGACATCCTTGCCGGTCTTGCCGTGCCAGTATTCCAGCCGCTCGACGATCTTGGGCAATCCCTCAAGATCGGCCCAGAACATCGGCCCGCCCTTGCCGACAGGGAAGCCGTATCCGTTGACCCAGACGATATCGATGTCGGAGGCCCGTGCGGCGATGCCTTCCTCCAGGATGCGGGCGCCCTCGTTGACCAATGGATAGAGCGTGCGCTCGATGATCTCCTGTTCGGAAATGTCGCGGCGGTTGATGCCGCGCTCGCGTGCTTTTTCCTCGATCAGCCTATCCACCTCGGGATCGGGCTGCGGATCGCGCGAGCCATTCTCGTAGAGATAGACACCCTTGCCCGTCTTCTGTCCGAAGCGGCCCATCTCGCACAGCGCATCGCCGATGACGGCCGTCTTGCCCTGCGCCTTGCGGTTGCGCCAGCCGATGTCGAGGCCGGCCAGATCCCACATGGCGAAGGGTCCCATCGGCCAGCCGAAATCGGTGAAGGCCTTGTCCACCTGCTGCGGCGTTGCGCCTTCGAGCAGCAGCGCCTCGCTTTCCTCGTTGCGCGCGCCGAGCATTCGGTTGCCCACAAAACCGTGGCACACGCCGACGACGACCGGAACCTTGCCGATCTTCTTGGCGATGGTAAGCGCCGTCGCAAGCACATCCGGCGCTGTCTTTTCTCCGCGCACGATTTCGAGAAGCCGCATCACATTGGCGGGCGAGAAGAAATGCATGCCAAGCACGTCACCCGGCCGCGACGTCGAGGCCGCGATCTCGTTGACGTCGAGATAGGAGGTATTCGAGGCAAGCACCGTGCCGGGCTTGGCGATGGCGTCGAGCTTGCCGAAGACCTCCTTCTTGATCGCCATCTCCTCGAAGACAGCCTCGATGATGATGTCGCAATCGGCCAGATCGGCATAATCCGTCGTGCCTTTCAGCCGCCCCAGGCGGGCGGCCTTCTCCTCCTCCGTGAGCGAGCCGCGCGAAACCGAAATGCCGTAATTCTTCTCGATCGTACCGAGACCGCGATCGAGTGCCTCCCGGTTCATCTCCAGGATCGTTACCGGGATGCCGCCGTTGGCGAAGGACATGGCGATGCCGCCGCCCATGGTGCCGGCGCCGATGACGCCGGCACGGCGGATGTCGCGAGGCTTTACCTCCTTGCCGACGCCTTCGACCTTTGCCGCCTCGCGCTCGGCGAAGAAGAGATGGCGCTGCGCCCGCGACTGGTCGCCGGCGACGAGCTTGAGGAAGAATTCGCGCTCCTTCTGGATTGCCGTGTCGAAATCCAGATTGACGGCGTTACGCACGGCTTCGGCGCAAGCCAGCGGCGCTTCGAGGCCGCGCACTTTCCTGGTAACTTCCTTGACGGCTGCCTCGAAGGCGGAAGGGTCTTCCCGCGCGGCCGCGATCTTGTCCTCCCGGTCGCGAACTGGCACGAATGGCCCGCCGGATTTGGCCTTCTCGCGTGCGAAGGCAACCGCATCCTGCACGAGATCGCCTTCCGCGACCTGGTCGACAAGCCCATGCTCGAATGCATCCGAAGCGCTGATCGGTGTGCCGGAGACGATCATGCGCACGGCCTTTTCCGGCCCGACGACGCGCGGCAAACGGACGGTCCCGCCGGCGCCAGGCAGGATGCCGAGCTTCACTTCGGGAAGGCCGAGCCTCGCTCCCTTGTCGGCGACGCGGAAATGGCAAGCCAATGCGAGTTCCAGCCCGCCGCCGAGCGCTGTGCCATGAATGGCAGCCACCGTCGGCTTGGCGATCTTCTCCAGTGTGGAGCAGAGATCCGGCAGGCTGGGGCTCTGCAACTGCTTCGGCGTGCCGAATTCGGTGATGTCCGCACCGGAAACGAATGTGCGGCCGGCACAGGCCACGACGATCGCCGCCACGCCTTCGTCGTCGCGCAACGTCTCCAGTGCGGCGTGCAATGGCTCGCGCAGATGAAGGCTCAGGGCATTGACGGGCGGGTTGTCGAGCAGGACGACGGCGATCTCGCCGTCGCGTTTCACGGTCACATAGTCGTTCATGGAGCCTTCCGCTTTGCTGTCATAGGGCGGTTGAATGGGGGCGCTTGGATTGCGCCTATCGGTAGTTGATGCGTTTCAGGAACCCCGCGATCAGTTCGGCCGTCTTCTCCGGTTGCTCGATGCAGGGCAGATGCCCCGCGCCGGCGACGATCTCGAATTGCGACCCCTCGATCATATCGGCAAGGCTGCGGACGAGATCGGGCGGTGTGGAGCCGTCCTGGTCTCCGACAAGGCAGAGTGCCGGTAGTTTCAGGGCGCGGGTTGATTCCGTCAGGTCGGCGTCGCGTAGCGCGGCGCATGTGCCGGCATAGCCGTCCGGCGTGGTGCGTGTCAGCATTGCCGTATAGCCGACGAAATCGGGATTGTCGGGCGAGCGATAGGCCGGGGTGAACCAGCGTTGCATGACGCTATCGGCAAGGGCCGCGATGCCCTGTTCCCCGACTGTTTTGATGCGGGTGTTCCAAAGCTCGTCATTGCCGATCTTGTGGGCGGTGTCGCACAGTACGAGTGCGGCAACCAGGTCGGGCCGGCGCGTCGCAAGCCCCTGCGCGATCATGCCGCCGACCGAAAGCCCCACAATGGCGGCTTTGCCGATGCCGAGATGGTCCAGCAGCGCGGCCAGGTCGTCCACATGGTCGGTCAGCGCGTAGGGAGCAGGTGTCGCCTCTGAAAGGCCGTGGCCGCGCTTGTCATAGAAGACCAGCCGGTAATCCTCTTGAAGGCGATCGGCCACCGCGTTCCAGATGCGGAAATCCGTGCCGAGGGAATTCGAGAATACAATGGCAGATTTGGCTGCCGGCCCGCGGACTTCGTGATGCAAAACAACGCCATTCACGCGCGCGAACGCCATGCCTGTCCTCCCTCTTGCCGCGGCATACTACCGAGTATGTTGCAAACGTGAAGGCAGGTCAATCACGCTCCACGCGCCGCGGTAGAATTCATTATAACGACCAGGAGGCGCGAAGGCGATCCGCGTCGGCGATCCCGCAGCCGAGACTCTTCAAGGTCGCAGCGGTTTGCGCCACGAGCGCCGCATTGTCGGGCGCAATCGAGCCATCAGGCAGGAGTAGATTGTTTTCGAAACCCACCCGCGCATGGCCGCCGAGCAGGGCGCCAGCAGCCACACAGGCTGTCTCCCGCCCGCCGAAAGCACAGACCATCCAATGCGCAAAACGCGGCATGCCGTCGGATATGAAAGGAATGAGGTCGGAAGGGGCGGATTGCTGTCCGGACGTGTAACGGCCAAGCACGTAAAGGACCGGCAAGTCCTCAAACGGGATAAGCCCGCGCTTCATCATGCCGGCAAGCCTTTCCGCTTCCTCGGGCGTGTAGAGGATGATCTGCGGGGCGATGCGCTCTTTCGCCAACCATTCCAGAAAGGCGGCGAATTCCGCCTCATGGCCGACATCGGGCGCCAGTTCCCGCAAGCCGAAGGAGGCGGCCTCCGGACGCACTTCGCGGACGACGGCCATCTGTTCCGCCGGACCATATATGCCGACAGCCTCTGTCGTGATCTGGATGACGAGGCGATCACCCACGGCCTTGCGGATTTTCCGCATCGCCTCGCGATAGGCATCGGCATCGAGAAGATGGCGACCGTCCTTGTCGCGCACATGCAGGTGGATCATGGCGG
>NZ_VLJP01000038.1:0-6728 GCF_007829525.1 Mesorhizobium sp. J18 | reverse complement strand
GGCAGGGCGGGATGGTCCACCTTCGTCTTGCGGCCGCCGTTTGGTGCGACCGCTATCGCGACCGGGTCATTCACCGCCAGGGGCATGTGATACTCCATTTGTAGCTTGTTGAGATGTTCTGCAACATTTGTTGCAGAATCTTCAGATCGCGTCTACGATCCTTGGCATGGATCGCTCAGCGCTTGCCGACCGTATCATACAATCCTTTGACAGCCTTCCGGCGCAACTCGGGACGGCGGCTCGCTATGTGCTCGACAATCCCGATGATGTGGCGCTGCTTTCCATGCGCGAGCAGGCGCGGCGTGCCGGCGTCCAGCCATGGACGATGACGCGGCTGGCAAAGCGCCTGGGCTTCGATGGATATGAAAGCCTGCGTGCATTGCATGCGGAGGCGGTGCGACAAGGGGAACTCGGCTTTTCCGGTAGGGCCGGCGAACAGGTCATACGGCAGAAGAAGGGTGGAGAGCAGGCTTTTGCCGGCGACATAGCCGGCATGGTCGCCGGTCAGGTCAGCCGCCTGGCCGAGGCCGACACGCTCGCCGTCATAACGGCAGCGGCCGAGCTCATGGATGACGCGCAGCGCATATTCTGCCTCGGCCTGCGTTCCGGTCATGCCGTCATGGCTCACTTCGCCTATGTCATGTCCTTTCTTTGCGAAAAAGCCGTCTTGCTCGGCGGTCCAGCCATGGGCGGTCTCGATACCATCCGGTTGGCGACGCCGCGCGACGTGCTTTTCGTCACTACCGTTGCTCCCTACACCCGCCAGACGGTGGATATCGCCCGCTATGCAGCCGGTCGAGACGTGCCGATCGTGGCGCTGACGGACAGCGCCGTATCGCCGGTCGCCCTGATCGCGCGCCATGCCATCCTTGTCGGCACCGACAGTCCGTCCTTCTTCCACACCGTGGCACCGTCTTTCGTCGTTGCGGAGATCCTTGCTGCACTCATTGCCGGTCGTGGCGGCGACAGGGCCTTGGCGGCCATCGAAAACAGTGAACGACAACTCAAGGCGCTCGGCATCCATCTGCAGCCCGGAGCCGGATTGAAGGCATCATGACCCACATTCTCCACCGACAGATTCATGCCGATCTTCCCGTGGCGGTCGGTGGCCGCGGCATCGAGCTCTTCGATCGCGACGGCAAGGCCTATATCGACGCTTCGGGAGGTGCAGCCGTCTCCTGTCTCGGGCACGGCCACCCGGATGTAACTGCTGCCCTGCATGCCCAGGCCGACAAGCTCGCCTATGCCCATACCAGCTTCTTCACCAGCGAAGCGGCGGAAGCGCTGGCCGATCGTCTGGTGGCAGATGCGCCCGCCGGCATCAGCCATGTCTATTTCGTCTCGGGAGGGTCCGAGGCCGTGGAGGCGGCGCTGAAGATGGCGCGGCAATACTTCGTCGAGATCGGCCAATCACAGCGCTGCAATGTGATCGCCCGCCGGCAGAGCTATCACGGCAACACGCTCGGCGCGCTGGCGGCGGGCGGCAACGAATTACGGCGGGCGCAATTCCGCCCGCTTCTCATCGAAACCCACCATATCGACCCCTGCTACGCCTACCGCTATCGCGAAGCCGGCGAAAGCGAAGAGGCATACGGGCTGCGGGCCGCACAGACGCTGGAAGAAAAGATCCTCGATCTCGGTCCCGAAACGGTCATGGCCTTTGTCGCGGAGCCGGTCGTTGGCGCCACGGCAGGCGCGGTTCCGCCGGCGCCGGGCTATTTCAGGCGCATCCGCGAGATCTGCGACCGCTACGGCGTCCTCCTGATCCTCGACGAGGTCATGTGCGGCATGGGCCGTACGGGCACCCTCCATGCCTGTGAGCAGGAGGGCATCGCGCCGGACCTGATGACGATCGCCAAGGGACTGGGCGGCGGCTATCAACCCATCGGCGCGGTCCTTCTTGACGAGAAGATTTTCCGGGCCTTCGCCGACGGCACCGGCTTCTTCCAGCACGGACATACTTATATCTGCCATCCCATGGCTTGCGCCGCCGGGCTTGCCGTTCAGGAGGTCATCGCGCGGGATGGATTGCTGGAGAATGTCCGTAGGATGGGCGACCGGCTGGCCCGCCGCCTCGGCGAGCGTTTCGGCAACCATCCTTATGTCGGGGATATTCGCGGGCGGGGCCTTTTTATGGGGCTTGAACTTGTCAAGGATCGATCGACGAAGGAGCCGTTCGACCCTGCCCTGAAGCTGCACGCCCGGGTGAAGCGAGAGGCGATGGCGCGTGGGTTGCTCGTCTATCCGGCGGGCGGTACGATCGACGGGGCAAAGGGGGACCACGTACTGCTTGCTCCACCTTTCGTCATCGATTCGGATGCGGTCGATATCATTGTCGAACGCCTCGGCGATGCCATTGACGCGGCTTCGGCTGCTGGAGAGCTTCGTGGTCGGGCGGGGTAATCGTCCGGCAATTCTGCCGCTGTTTTGCGGGAACACTTGAAGAGGAGACTTAACCAATGAAAACAGGAAGACTTGCCGGCCTCGGTATCGCGGCGGCATTGATTGGATCGCTGGCGGTCGGGACCGCCACGGCCCAGGAACAACAATTCATCTCTGTCGGCACCGGTGGTGTAACGGGCGTCTATTACCCGGTCGGTGGTGCGATCTGCCGCCTGATGAATCAGACCCGTCGTGACCACGGCATCCGCTGCTCGGTCGAATCCACTGGCGGTTCCGTCTTTAACGTCAATGCGATCAAGGGTGGTGACCTGGAATTTGGCGTCGTCCAGTCCGACGTCCAGTATAACGCCTATAATGGCGAGGCCAATTTCGCCGAAACCGGCAAGCATGAGAAGCTTCGCTCGGTTTTCTCGCTGCATCCTGAGCCGCTGACCGTTGTTGCGCGTTCCGATTCCGGAATCACCGATTTCGACAGCCTCAGGAGCAAGCGTGTGAATATCGGCAATCCGGGCTCCGGCCAGCGGGCGCTGATGGACCTTCTGATCGCGGAGAAAGGCTGGACCAATTCCGATTTCGCCCTCGCTGCGGAACTGGCTCCGGCCGAGCAGAGCTCGGCTCTTTGCGACAACAATATCGATGCTTTCGCATATACCGTCGGCCATCCTGCCGGTGCGATCCAGGAGGCCACGACGACCTGTGACAGCATCATCGTGCCGGTCGAGGGCGAAGTGGTCGACAAGCTCGTGGAGGAGAATCCGTATTACTTCAAGGCGGTGATCCCCGGCGGCATGTATCGCGGTACCGACGAGGACGTGAACACCTTTGGCGTCGGCGCGACGGTGGTCACTTCGGCTGACGTCTCGGACGAGGTCGTCTATCAGTTCGTGAAAGCCGTCTTCGATGACTTCGAGGCTTTCAAGGGGCTGCATCCGGCGCTGGCCAATCTGACGCCGGAGGAGATGGTGTCGCAAGGCAATTCGGCGCCGATGCATCCGGGAGCCGAGAAGTACTATAAGGAAAAGGGCTGGCTGCAATAGCCTCCAAACAAAGAAGGGCGCCCGTTCAGACGGGCGCCTTTTTCGACCGGGAAAAGCCCGGCATGAAGGGGAACAGACATGGCGCAGCAGGAAGATGAGAGCGGCCGTGGACCGCTCAGCGAACAGGAATTGCAAGATCTCGTCACCGCGACCGATACCGGCGCACGAGACCCGGCGGGCCCGTCGGCCTATGTCATCGCGGGCGTGGCGCTCCTATGGTCGCTGTTTCAGATCTATGTCGCTTCCCCGTTGCCTTACACGCTGGCGAACTGGACGGGACTGCAACTCGTCTTCAACAGCACGCAGATCCGTTCGATCCACCTCGCTTTCGGCGTCTTCCTCGCCTTTCTCGCCTATCCGGCCTTCGCACGCAGTCCGCGCGACCGGATACCGATCATAGATTGGGTACTTGCGCTGCTGGCGGCTTTCTGCGCGCTTTATCTCTTCATCTTCTATCGCGATCTCTCCCAAAGACCGGGCCTGCCGATCACTCAGGACCTTGTCTTTGCAGGGCTGGGTCTCGTGCTCCTGCTCGAAGCATCCCGCCGGGCTCTCGGCCCCCCTCTGGCCATCGTCGCGATCATCTTTCTCGGCTATGTCTTTTTCGGTTCGGCTACCATCTTGCCGGACGTGATCCGCTGGGGCGGCGCCTCCTTCGCGCGAGCCATGGATCATATGTGGCTGACGACGAATGGCGTGTTCGGCGTTGCGGTCGGCGTCTCGGCTTCGTTCGTCTTCCTCTTCGTGTTGTTCGGCTCGATGCTCGACAAGGCAGGGGCCGGCAACTTCTTCATTAAACTGGCTTTCGCTCTGCTAGGCCATCTGCGCGGCGGCCCTGCCAAGGCCGCCGTCCTATCCTCAATGATGACCGGCCTGATCTCCGGCTCGTCCATTGCCAATGTGGTGACCACCGGCACCTTCACCATACCCTTAATGAAGCGCGTCGGTTTCACGCGCGAGAAGGCTGGCGCGGTGGAAGTCGCAGCATCGGTCAACGGCCAGATCATGCCGCCGGTGATGGGGGCGGCCGCCTTCCTGATGGTCGAATATGTGGGCATCCCCTATTCGCAGGTGGTGCAGCATGCGGTTCTGCCGGCCGTCATCACCTACATTTCTCTGCTCTACATCGTCCATCTGGAGGCGGTGAAGAAGGACATGCCCGCATTGTCCCGGCGTTCCACCGGCTCACCTTTCATGGGGCTGGTGCGCGGCGGTATCGTCTTCCTGTCCTTTGTGCTGGTTATGATCGGCATATACTGGCTCGTGCAGTTCATCCGCATGGCGCTTCCGGCCCTATCTCTCGAAGTGCTGGTGCTCCTCCTGCTCGCCGCCTATGTGGGCATGATCTGGTATGCCGCGCGGACACCGGACCTGGAGCTTGACGATCCCAACGCGCCGCTTATCGAGCTTCCCAAGGCGGGCGAGGTGGTGAAGACAGGGCTGCATTTCCTGCTGCCGTTGTTTCTGCTGGTCTGGATGCTCCTCGTGGAGCACCGTTCGCCGGGGCTATCGGCCTTCTACGCCGTGCTTCTCCTTATCGTGATCATGGTCACTCAGAAGCCCCTAAAGGCCTTTTTCCGCCAAGTTTCGCAGCCGGAGGTCATTGCGTCTGTGAGGGAGGGCGGGCGTGACCTGATTGAGGGGCTGATCCTTGGCGCGCGCAACATGATCGGCATCGCCTGCGCTACGGCCGCCGCCGGCATCATTGTCGGCACGGTGACGCTGACCGGCATAGGACAGGTCATGGCGCAGTTCGTCGAGTTCATCTCGGGCGGCAATATCTTCCTGATCCTCGTTTTCACGGCGATCATCAGCCTGATCCTGGGCATGGGTCTGCCGACGACGGCGAACTACATCGTCGTGTCGTCGCTAATGGCGCCGGTCATCGTGGAATTGGGTGCCGCCAACGGCTATTTGATCCCGCTTATCGCGGCTCATTTGTTTGTCTTCTATTTCGGGCTGATGGCCGATGTCACGCCGCCGGTCGGGCTGGCATCCTTTGCCGCCGCGGCGGTATCGGGCGGCGACCCATTGAGGACCGGTGCGCAATCCTTCTTCTATGAGATGCGCACGGCGCTCCTGCCTTTCGTCTTCGTCTTCAACACCGATCTGCTTTTGATCGATGTGAGCTGGGTCGAGGGCATCTTTATCTTCATCAAGGCGACGATCGCCATGCTGCTCTTTGCGGCGGCCACGCAGGGCTTCTTCATGGTACGCTCGCGGCTTTGGGAATCGCTGGCGCTCCTGCTCGTCACCTTTATGCTTTTGAGGCCGGGCTTCTTCCTTGATTTCGTGCAACCGCCTTACGAGCAGATCGCGCCGCAGCAGATCTTCCAGACGGTCGAAAACGAACCTGAAGGCGCTGGCATCCGCATCAATATCAGCGGGCCGAGCTTTGACAATCCGGACCAGACCATCGAACGCACGATGGCTTTTGCGCTTGGCCCTGCCGGTGAGTCCCCGGAAGCCCGTTTCGAGGAGGCATCCGGTCTCACGGTGGTACAACAGGGCGATCTGGTCGCTCTGGAAGAGCCTCTCGACCTGAACAGCCTTGCGGGTCGTACATTGGCGGAGATGGATTTCTACGCCGATCGTCCGGTCCAGATCACCGCCGTCGAGGTTGCTGCCGAGCGAATGCCACCGGAGGTGTTCTACTTACCGGCATTGCTGATCCTTGGACTGGTCGTTTTCGCCCAGAGGCGGCGCGGCGGGACCCTGGCCGGCAATCCGAAGCCCGCCGTGGCCTGAAGGAGGAAGCCATGTACAAGGACATCCTTGTCTCCGTCGATCTCGGCAATACCGAACACGAGGCGCGAGTACTGAAGACAGCTGTGGACTATGCACATACCTTCGGCAGTCGCCTTCATATCATGACGGTGGTCCCCGATTACGGCATGTCCATCGTCGGCGGCTTTTTCCCGAAAGAGCATGAGAAGGAGGCGATGGACCATGCCAACCAGGCGCTCCATGCCTTCGTGAAGGAGCACGTGCCGGCCGAAATCCGGCACCGTCATATCGTCGGACACGGCTCGATCTATCGCGAGATCCTGCGCTATGCCGATGTTACCAAGGCCGATCTGATTGTCCTTTCCGCTGCTCTTCCCGGACCAGAGGACTATCTGATCGGTCCCAATGCCGCTCGTGTTGTGCGGCATGCCAATATTTCGGTCCTCGTCGTCCGCTAAGCGAAAGTTTCCGGTTACGACAGGCGGCACCATCAGGGATGACCGTACCGTACGTTACGGTTCTGACCGGGTCGAGGAGTGTTTCCGGGATGATTGCCGGCCG
>NZ_VLJP01000037.1 GCF_007829525.1 Mesorhizobium sp. J18 | reverse complement strand
CCGTCCGTTCCGCTGCCCCTGCTTGCCATCGCAGGGCTGTGTGCTCGTCCAGCACGCCCCGGCCGTAGTACCGGGAGGGGAACCCTTGGACGGAACCTCCCCGGCCCYGCCTTACGAGGRCAGGRCGGAGGCGCCGGTCCCTTTCCCGCGGGACCGCCGTCGCGACCCGCTTTCCCGCGGAAAGGGATGGGGCAAGGATAGCGCAGGTCAAGAAGGCGGGGATGAAATGGTGAATGGGGACCGGTGAATGGGGAATGGAAGCAACGGCTTGGCGCGGAGAGGGTGAAGAATCTATCCCCGCACAATCCTACTTCTCTCCAAGAGATCGCAACGTCACGCAGGTGACGCAGGAAGCATGATCGCGTATTGCTCGTTCCCCGAGGGACTGCGCTGATTCGCAAGGTGGAGGGCTGATGCGCCGTTTCGCGGTTTTGATATTTCTGGTTCTTCTTACGGCCTGCTCGACAATCGACTACGATTTCTCCGACCTGCGACCAAGCTCCGCGGGCGGCGCCGGGCCGCGTTTTGCCGACAACAATCCGCATGAATGGAGCTCCCGCGCGCCATGGACCTACCCAGTCCATGGCACGGATGTCTCCAAATATCAGCGCGAGGTCGACTGGCATCGCGTGAAGGCGAGCAACATTTCCTTTGCCTTCATCAAGGCGACGGAAGGCGGCGATCGCTTGGACGATTATTTCGAGCCCAACTGGCGTGGCGCAAAGGCGGCCGGCATTCCGCGCGGCGCCTATCATTTCTATTATTTCTGCCGCCCGGCGCGTGAGCAGGCCGCCTGGTTCATCCGCAACGTGCCACGAGATTCCTCCGCCCTTCCGCCCGTCCTCGACATGGAATGGAATCCGCTGTCGCCGACCTGCCGGCTGCGGCCTGCCCCGGAGATCGTGCGCGCCGAGATGCAGGTCTTCCTCGATACCGTCGAGCGCCACTACGGCAAACGACCGATCATCTACACCTCCATCGATTTCTTCGATGACAACGGCCTCTGGCGCTTCAAAGGCTATCCGTTCTGGCTGCGCTCCGTCGCTGGTCATCCTGATGACAAATACGGCAGTCACCCTTGGGTCTTCTGGCAATATACCGGCACCGGCATCATTCCGGGGATCGAGGGTAACGCCGATATCAACCTCTTCAACGGCAACGCCGCCGCCTGGCGCGAATGGCTGAAAGCGCATACGCGCTGACGCAGGGGCAATGGATCGGAGAGAACGAATGATGAGAACGACGGCAACCGCTCTCTGCGCTCTCCTCGCTCTCATGGCGGCGGGCACAGCCAATGCCCAGCAGCAATGCGGAGGTGATCTGGCGAGCTGGATCGCCGGCGTCGAGGCGGAGGCCTCTGCCCAAGGGGTAGGCCAGACGGGCTTCTCGGCGCTCGAACATGCCAAGCTCGACCAGCGCGTTATCAATCGCGACCGCGGACAGGCCGTCTTCACCCAGACTTTCGCCGAATTCGCCGGCCGCATGATCAACAGCTACCGGCTTCAGCACGGCGCCGCCAATCTGAAGAAATATGCCGGGACCTTCGCCCGTGCCGAGCGGGAATTCGGCGTTCCGGGGCCAGTGATTGCCTCCTTCTGGGCATTGGAGACAGATTTCGGCGCGGTCCAGGGCGATTTCCGCACATTGGATGCGCTGACCACCCTCGCCCATGATTGCCGCAGGCCCGAGATCTTCCGCCCGCAACTCATCGCCCTTCTGAAGCTGATCGACCAAGGCACAGTTCCAGCGGATGTCCAGGGCGCATGGGCGGGCGAGATCGGCCAGATGCAGATGCTGCCGACGGACTATCTCGAAAAGGGCGTGGACGGAGACGAAGACGGTCGCGTCGATCTGAGGGGCAGCGCTCCCGACGCCATATTGACGGCCGCCAACAAGCTCGCCTCTCTCGGCTGGCAGGCAGGCCAGCCCTGGATGGAAGATGTCGTGGTGCCGGACAAGCTGCCATGGGAGCAGACGGGCCGCGTCCAGAAGCGGCCGCGCTCGCAATGGGCAGGATGGGGCGTCACCTATCGCGAGGGAAAGCCGCTGCCTGCCGACGCCATGCCGGCCGCCCTTGTCCTTCCCATGGGGCACAAGGGGCCGGCTTTTCTGGTCTACGACAATTACGACATCTATCTCGAATGGAACAAGTCGCTGGTCTATACACTGACGGCCGCGCATCTCGCCGCCCGGCTTGCCGGCGCGCCGGCCTTCGACCCGCGCAATCCCGAGCCCGGCCTTGCGCCTGAGGCGATGAAGCTCCTGCAGCAGAAGCTGGCCGACCGCGGCTATGACGTGGGCAACATCGACGGCGTACTCGGCGCTGGCACACGGGATGCGGTGCGCCAGGAGCAGCTACGGCTCGGTTTCCCCGCCGATGGCTGGCCGACCCCGGCGCTGCTCACCAACCTCCAGTAGTTCCAGGCCCTGTGGACAGTTAGAGCTGCGGCCTAATCGGCCATGGTTTCGAGGGTCGCATAGCCCTCCGGCATGCCGCCCTCGCCGAAGGGCGTCGTCACCTCGACGAAGGTGTCGGGATAGAAGCCGTTGAACCGCGTCCTGAGCGCCATGGAATAAGCACCAATATGGCCGATCTCGATCCAGTCTCCGGTATCGACCGTTTCCGGCAGCCAGAACGGCCGTGACAGGATATCAACGGAATCGCAGGTCGCCCCGCAGACGCGGAAAGGCACGATGGTCTTTTCGCTGCCGTTGCGATTGCGTATCGCCGGATCGGGAATGAAGCGCGCCGGCAGTGTGATCTTGCCGGTCCATGAGTCCGACAGCGACGCCCATATGCCGTCATTGATATAGAGCCGCCTGCCCTTGCGCAGGAGAACCCGCACGATCAGGGAAAAGGCGCGGGCAACGATCACGCGGCCCGGCTCCGCAACGAGCGGCATCTCGTCAAAGCCCCATTCGGCTATGTCGCTCCTCAGCCGCGCCATGATCTCGTCGAGCGAAGGCATCTCTACCGACTTGCGGTTGGGGTCCTGCTCGTATTCGGCCGGGAACCCGCCGCCGACATCGAGCCCGGCAAGCGGCAGGCCGGCCCGGTTGCGCACCCAGTCGGCCGAGGCAAGCGCGCGCTCATAGGTATCGGGATCCTCGATCTGGCTGCCGACATGAAAGCATATGCCGGTCCTGAAGCCGGAGCGGTGCAGTCTTCGCAGAAGCTCGACGGCCGCGGCTGCCCCGGCACCGAACTTCTTGGACAATTCATAGGCCGCATGGCCCTTGGTCTGCAGGCGCACGAAGACAGTGACGGTTCCCGGGTCGATGTCGAGGGCGCGCACCACGCGGGTGAGCTTCGTCACCTCGTCCTCGTGGTCCACCGCGATGACGCGGATACCGTATTCCTCGAGCGCCAGCCTTATGTCGGACTGCGCCTTGACCGGATGCATGTAGAGCATCTCGGCATCCGGCGCGACGGCGCGGACCGCCGCGAACTCCGCAGGCGACGCCACGTCGAAGGCCTTCACGCCGGCCTCGGTGAGCGTCTTGAGCACCATCGGCTCGCCATTCGTCTTGACCGCATAGGCCGTCTTGCCGGGGAACAGGTCCATGAACCGGCGGGCATCCGCCTTCAGCACGTCCGGCCGGAAGCAGTAGATCGGCTCGTCGGGCCGCAGCGTCAGCGCGGTTTCTCGGGCGGTCTCGAATCGCTGCATGGTCTCTCCTTGGTGCGGGTCCACGCTAACAGCGCCGAATGACGGAAAAAAGCTGCCGATCGGCCTGCAATGACCGGTTGTTGAGAAACGGGTGGTGCACAATGAACGCCACGCCTATGAGTGGGCGGACTGCAGGGAGACATGAATGACCGTCGAGGCAGGAACGCGAGCGGCAGCGCCGCAGATGTCGCTCAGGGACTGGTCGCTGATCATCCTGCTCGGCGTCATCTGGGGCGGGTCCTTCTTCTTCGCCCGTATCGCGGTGGCGGAGATCGCGCCTCTGGTGCTCGTCATGTTCCGCGTCGTCATCGCCGCCGCCGCTCTGCAGCTTTGGCTTCTGGCGCGTGGTCCGTCCTTCCGGCTCGCCCTGCCCCATGCGGCCGGCCTGTTCGGTCTGGCGCTCATCAACAATGTCATCCCCTTCTCGCTGATCTTCGCTGGCCAGACCGAGCTCGGCGCGGGGCTTGCCGCCATTCTCAACGCCACGACCCCTTTCTGGACCGCCATCCTCGCCAATATGTTCCTCGCCGACGAAAAGCTGTCCCGGGCGAAGATACTCGGCATCCTGTGCGGGATTGCCGGCACCGCCGTCATGATCGGGCCCGGCGCGCTGGCGGGCATAGGCGGGCCGATCTGGGCAAAGCTGGCGCTGATCGGCGCTGCCCTTGCCTACGCCTTCTCGTTCATTCTCGTGCGACGCTTCCGGGGCGTAGCTCCGCCGGTCCTGGCGACAGGACAGCTTACCGCCGCCTCCCTCATCATGGTTCCGGTCGTGCTGCTGCTGCACGGCCCATCGGACCTGTTCGCGGCAAGCGCCGGTGTCTGGAGCGCCGTCCTGGCGCTGGCGCTGGTTTCGACCGCCTTCGCCTACATCATCTATTTCAGCATCGTCGCATCAGCCGGCGCGACCAATGCCTCGCTGGTTACCCTGATCGTCCCGGTCAGCGCGATATTGCTCGGCGCCATCTTTCTGGGAGAAAGGCTGGAGACTTTCGAATTCGTCGGAATGGGCCTTATCGGCCTGGGCCTCGTCACCATCGACGGCCGCATCTTCAACCGCCATCCGCAATGACTCGGGACGTCGCTCATTAACAGAAAGTGAATGGTTCCTTTTCGCCAGCAAAATCAACCGAAAGGGCTAAATATCAGGTCGGATTTTTCACAATCGTTCGGCACCGCAGCACAAAATCTCCTTGCTGACGGCGCGAAGGCCCGTAGAATCCGGCCCTATTCCATGAGAGGAGGCTTTGCCATGGGACTGACACGGCCGATCAACGCTCTTGTGATTTGTGCTGCGTTCGCCTTTATCGGTGCTCTCATCATCGGAGTCCTGCCTTAGCAGGACGTGGGTCAGGAGCCGCCAGGCTGGCGGAAACATGAAGGCCGGAATCCCCGGCCTTTTTTCATGGACGCATCCCGACAATCATGCCGCCGCAGGCCGCATCTCCGCTTCGGAAGCGGCCCGGATGCCGATCATGTGGCAAATGGCAAAGACCAGGTCGGCGCGATTCATCGTATAGAAGTGGAAATCGTCCACCCCGCGTTCGACGAGGTCGAGCACCTGTTCGGCCGCGACGGCCGAAGCGACGAGCGCATGGGTCTGCGGGTCGTTCTCCAGCCCTTCAAAACGCTCGGCAAGCCAGACGGGCACATGGGCGCCGCAGCGGCCGGCGAAATTCGCCACCTGCGCAAAATTGTGCACCGGCAGGATGCCCGGCACGATCGGGATATAGATTCCGGCCCGCCGCGCGCGCTCGACATAACGCTCGTAGAGATCATTGTCGAAGAAGAACTGGGTGATCGCCCGCGTCGCGCCATTGTCGACCTTGCGCTTCAGCATGTCGATGTCGGTCGCGAAATCGGAGCTCTCGGGATGCTTTTCCGGATAGGCTGATACCGAAATGTCGAAATCGCCGCGAGCCTTCAAGGCCGCCGTCAGTTCGGCGCCATTGGTATAGCCCTGCGGATGCGGACGATAGCGCGCGCCTACGCCTTCGCGAGGATCACCGCGCAGCGCCACGAAGCGCCTGACGCCCATGGCAACGAACTCCGCGATGACGCCATCCACCGATTCCCGATCCGCATCGACACAGGTGAGATGCGCGGCCGGCGTCAGGCTGGTCTCCTGGAGAATGCGCCGCACGGTGCGCGCCGTGCGCTCGCGCGTCGAACCGCCGGCGCCGTAAGTCACCGACACGAAACGCGGCTTAAGCGGCGCAAGACGCGTCACCGTTTCCCAAAGGCGGCGCTCCATATCGTCGCTCTTCGGCGGGAAGAACTCGAAGGATACGCCAATCCTGCCGCCGATATCGGGCCGGCGCGAAAGTCGGAACTGCGACATCAGGCGGTCTCCTGCATGGCGGATGTGTTCGAAGGGTCGGCGATGAGGAGGCGCCGGTCGCGGGCAAGCCAGAGCTTGACCGTCAAGCCGGAGTCGGCGTCGCCGCGGGGGGCAAAATCCATGGTATCCTCGAGATCCAGATCGGCATCGTCGAGCCATTCCGCGATCTGCCCGTCGGAAAATCCAAGACGCACATGGGCGTGCTCCTCGCGCAGGAATTCAAGCCCGTGCTGCGCGAAATCGACGATGACGAGCCGTCCCGACGGACGCAGCAGGCGCGCCGCCTCGCGAATGGCCGATGCAGGATCCTCCAGATAGTGCAGGACCTGATGCATGGTCACGAGATCGTGGCGGTCACGCTCCACCGGAGGCGCATAGAGATCGCCGAGCCGTACCTGCGCATTGGTCACCCCTGCCCGGTCGAGATTGGCGCGGGCGACCGCCAGCATCTCGCGCGAGAGATCAATGCCGACACCGCGCTGGTAAAGCGGCGCGAAAAGCTCCAGCAGACGGCCGGTGCCGGTGCCGAGATCGACCATGGACTGAAACGGCCGATTGCCGATCAGCTTCTTCAAAGCGGCCTCGACCGCCTTGTCCGGCACATGGAGCGAGCGTATCTGGTCCCAGCTCGCTGCATTGCGGCTGAAATATTCCGCTGCCCGTTCCTCGCGGCGATGCTTGACCGCCGCAAGCCGCTCCAGATCACGGTCGACCACGGGGTCGCTGAGATCGATGCGCGCCACCACTCCCTGGATGAATTCACGTGCCGCATCGCTGTCGGCCAGCCGGAAATAGGCCCAGGAACCCTCTTGATAGCGGGCGATCAGCTCCGCATCGAGCAGCAGCTTCAGATGCCGCGAGACACGCGGCTGCGACTGGTTGAGGATTTCCGTCAGGTCTGAAACCGTCAGGTCACCCTTGGAAAGAAGCGCCAGAATGCGCAACCGGCTGGATTCGGCTGCCGCCTTCAGGGTATCAACCATGGTATCGAGATGGATTGCCGGGCGTGTCAGCATCAGCCACTCCAGAAACATATAAAGATATGTTTATATGGATTTGGGCAGCTTGGCAAGCCCGCATGTCGTGATCGGATAATTTCATGACGTATCCCGCTGCTGCCAGCAAAACGCCCTTGGGCCAGCGCGAGGGGGAGATTGCCCTGGACTTCGACCCGGCCAAGGCTGCCCCAGATGCCGGCCTCGTCTTCATCGGCGGCGTCGTCTCACCCTGGAAGACGCGCGAGGACTGTCCGAAGAACATGGCCGCCGCGCGCGAGCGCGGATTGCCGGCAAGCATCGAGATTGCCCGGCCCTATCGGCACGGTCTGGCGGGACTCGAAGGCTTCAGCCATGTGGCGGTGCTGACTTGGCTCCAGCATGCGCCGCGCAATCTCATCATCCAGAAACCCAGACATGCAGGAAGGCCCAAGGGCGTCTTCGCCCTGCGCTCGCCTGCGCGGCCGAACCCGATCGGCCTGCATATAGCCCGCCTGACCGCACTCGACATGGAAGAAGGCATCCTTGGCCTTGATGCGATCGACGCTCTCGACGGCACGCCGGTCATCGACGTGAAGCCCTATTTTGCCTCCGTCGATGCCTATCCGGATGCCACTCGCCCGGAGACCGGCAGATGAAAGCGTCCACCGGACGGCAGCGGGCGGTGGGCAAGGCGCTGACCAGCCTCGTCCCGTTCGCGCCCTATGCGGATGCGGAAAAGATCCGGACGCTGGCCAACGACCGCAAGCTGCGCGAACTCCCGCCCTCCGTTGCCGTCTGGCTGGCCATCGTCGCCCATGTGCGTCACGAGCATACGGAATATGACAGGCTTCTGGATGAGGGCTATGACCGCGATGCAGCACGTTTCTTCGTGCTCGACGACATCAACGAGGTGCTGACCACCTGGCGCGCAACGCGGCTTCTGGAAGCCGACGAGCAAGATGCGGTCGACGTGTAGCGGTTTTGTTTGCGCGGTGTGGTCCCGACCGCCTTTTCTCACATCATGCGCATCAGCGCGCCGCCGATGGAATAACCGGCCCCATAGGCGCAGAGCAGGCCGAACTCCCCGGCCTTCATGTCCTTGTGGTTTTCAGCCATGGCGACGATCGCTCCGGCAGCGGCCGTGTTGCCAAGACGGTCGAGCACCATCGGCGCCCGATCGTGTCCGACTTCGACGCCGCCGAAGGAGAGTTTCAGGATCATGGCGTTCATGCGCGCATTGGCCTGATGAAGCCAGAAGCGCCGCACGGTTTCCGGCGTGTGGCCGTGCTCGGCAAGGAAATCGACGATGAAGCGATGGCCGGCGACGGTGACTTCCTTGAAGACCTTGTTACCCTGCTGCTTGATCAGGTTGCCCTCGGAAGGCACCATGCTCGTATCCTCCAGCGCGGCCCGGTTCAGATAGCTGAAATTGGAGCGGATATTGTTGGAGAACTGGGTCCAGCTTCGCGTGTCGACTACCTCGAACCGGCCCGCCTTCTCCTCGCCCTGCGGCAGCGCCTCGATCAGCAGAGCCGTCGCCGCGTCGCCGAAGATGAAATGCGTCTGCCGGTCGCGTAAGTTGAGATGGGCCGTGATCAGCTCCGGTGTCACCACCAGCACACGGCGATGCGCTCCCGAGCGAACCAGATGAAAGCCGATATGCAGCCCGGCAACGGCGGACGAGCAGCCGAGGCTCATGTCGAAGGCCGCGCCGCCGGTGCCGAGTTCCTTCTGTATCTCGATGCCGATCGCCGGATAGAGGCGCTGCAGATGCGAGCCGGCGCAGATAACCATATCGACCTCGGCCGGATCGACACCGGCATCTTCAAGCGCCTTGCGGCCGGCCTTGGCGCCGAACTCCGCCGTCACCGAGAGGTCGTCGTCATCGCGGGCAGGAATGAAGGGCGCCATGCGATCGGGGTCGAGTATGCCCTCGAAGGTGTGGACGTGACGCGCCTTGATGCCCGAGGCGTGCTCGATGAATTCGGCGCTGGAGCCCGGCAGGGGCTCCAGTCCCTTCGCCGCCCGGCGCCGGTTCTCCTGCTCCACCCAGATGTTGAAGCTTTCGACCAGTTCCTTGTTGGAGATCGAGGTTTCAGGGATTTCCACCCCGATGCCGCTCAAGGAAACGCGATTCATGGTCTTCGATTCTTCCTTGAGCGCAATGCCGAGCGCATCGCCCTCGTCTATTCGCCGTAGCATCTGCTGCTCCTTGGTGCGCCCGCACCAATAATGCTCCCTGGCCGGTTTATGCCGAGTAAAGCACGAGTCAAGAGCAGGAATAGGGCAACTACCGCGTCAGCCTCTTATAGGTCACCCGTTTCGGATTGACCGATTCCGGCCCCAGGCGCCGGATCTTGTCCTGCTCGTATTCCTCGAAATTGCCCTCGAACCATTCCACATGGCTGTCGCCCTCGAAGGCGAGGATGTGGGTTGCGAGCCGGTCGAGGAACATGCGATCGTGGCTGATGATGACGGCGCAGCCGGCGAAATTCTCCAGCGCGTCCTCGAGCGCCGCCAGCGTTTCGGTGTCGAGGTCGTTGGTCGGCTCGTCGAGCAGGATGACGTTGCCGCCCGACTTCAGCATCTTGGCGAGATGCACGCGGTTGCGCTGGCCGCCGGAGAGATTGCCGACCTTCTGCTGCTGGTCGCCGCCCTTGAAGTTGAAGGCGCCGCAATAAGCACGGCTGTTCATCTCGTGCTTGCCGAGCTTGATGATGTCATTGCCGCCGGAAATCTCCTCCCAGACGGTCTTGTTCGGGTCGAGATGATCCCGGCTCTGATCGACATAGCCGAGATGCACCGTCTCGCCGATGCGGATCACACCCGAATCCGGCTTCTCCTGTCCGGTGATCATCTTGAAGAGCGTCGTCTTGCCCGCGCCGTTCGGGCCGATGACGCCAACAATGCCGCCGGGCGGCAGCTTGAAATTCAGATCCTCAATCAGCACGCGGTCGCCGAAGGACTTTGTCAGCCCCTCGGCCTCGATCACCACCTGGCCGAGCCGCTCGCCGGCGGGAATGATGATCTGCGCCTCGCCGGGACGGCGGTCATTGGCTGCCTTGACCAGTTCGTCATAGGCCCTGATGCGCGCCTTTGACTTGGCCTGCCGGGCCCTGGGCGAGGAAGCGATCCATTCCCGCTCGCGGGCAAGCGCCTTCTGGCGGGCGGCCTCCTCGCGGCCTTCCTGCGCCATGCGCTTGGCCTTGGCTTCCAGATAGGCGGAATAGTTGCCCTCATAGGGAATGCCCCGACCGCGGTCGAGCTCGAGGATCCAGCCGGTGACATTGTCGAGAAAGTACCGGTCGTGGGTGATGATGAGCACGGAGCCGGGATATTCGCGCAGATGCTTTTCCAGCCACGCCGTCGTCTCGGCGTCGAGATGGTTGGTCGGCTCGTCGAGAAGCAGAAGGTCCGGCTGGCGCAGGAGGAGCTGGCAGAGCGCCACGCGGCGCTTTTCGCCGCCCGACAGCTTGGTGACGTCGGCATCGCCCGGCGGGCAGCCGAGGGCCTCCATGGCCATCTCGACCTGATTGTCGAGGTCCCAAAGGTTCTGGCTGTCGATCTGGTCCTGGAGCTTCGCCGCCTCCTCCGCGGTCTCGTCGGAGTAGTTCATCATCAGCTCGTTGTAGCGGTCGAGGATCGCCTTCTTCTCCGCCACGCCCACCATGACATTGCCGAGCACGTCCAGCGCCGGGTCGAGCTCCGGCTCCTGCGGCAGGTAGCCGACGGTCGCGCCTTCGGCCAGCCAGGCCTCGCCGGTGAACTCCTTGTCGAGGCCCGCCATGATCCTGAGGACGGTGGACTTGCCGGCGCCGTTCGGGCCGAGGATGCCGATCTTGGCGTCGGGATAGAAGGAGAGATGGATATTCTCCAGGATCTTCTTGGTGCCATAGGCCTTGTTGAGCCCGGCCATGTGGTAGATGAACTGGCGTGCCATGGGGCGCGTCGAACTCCGTTCTTCGTGTTAGCGCACCGGACCGAAAAGCGGCTTCCACTTTTCGCCATAACCCGATGCTCAATCAGGGTGTTAGAGCGTCCAGTCGAACATACGGAGCCCTAGAGAAATCTCGTCGCGCCGTATGTAGGCCAAAGCGGGCAGCGGGGCAATGTCCCGCCTTTCCCGTAACGCCTTCAAAGTCTCGCCATGGTCATCGCCCATGGGTCGGCGCAGCATCCTGGCAGCGATTGAACGGAGAGGGGCGATTCTCAGACTGTCACTAGCAACAATTTCACTGGTGTTCCTCGCAGCCTGCCGGACGGCCGGCGACGGCTCGGCCGAATTCGCGCCGACCGCGCAGGGACAGGCCGCATTGTCCTCCACCGCCGTACCCGCCGCCAAACAATGCGCCATCCCCCTTCCCTCGGGACCGCCGGCCAAACCGCGCCGCCTTGTCGCCTTCGGATCGGACACGGCCTGGAATGTCGGCAGGGGGATCGGGCGCGGCGTCGTCTCGGGCGTCGGCGTGGGGGTTGCCGGCCCTGTCGGCGGCGTCGTGGCCGGTGGTGTTGCCGCGACCATCCGTTCCGAATACGATCTGCGGGGGACATGGACGGCGACCGACGGTTCGCAGGACTGCGGCTGCTCCATATCCGTCAGCGCAACGACGCGCTGGAAAGGCGGCAGCGCGAACAAGGGGAAACTTTCGGCCGGAAACTGCAGCAACCCGATGCTTGCCACGGCCCATGACTGGCGACTTGACGACAGCCTTACAGGTTATGAAGCCGAACTGCTCCTCTATGCAGCCAATGGCAACCGTATCGCAGTGCTGAAGCGCGACAGCGCGGACTACTATTCAGGCGCCTTGTCGGACGGCACGCCGATTACCCTCTGGCGCTAGAAAAGACAAAAGGCCGGCTTGTGCCGGCCTTTTGCTTCTTTGTTCCCCTGGAGGCTGCATCGAACGACTGCAGAACCATGTTGTGCGGCGCACCATGTACCAGCCGGGCGCGACTGGCAAGAAGAAAATGCTCTCAATGTAAGCAATTTTTTATCATGCCTATTTATTAATCACAGTCAGGGCGCTCTGCCGGAAATGAAGGCGATCCAACTCTTGACCTGCCATGAATTTCGCCATCTCCTTCCCCGCCCAAGAGGATGCGATGACATTCGACCAGCCGGAAAAACTGTCTACGCCGACAGGCGCGACGCTCAGCCTTCGCATAAGGCGCGCGGAGGAACCGGCACGGGGCGTGCTTCAGATCAACCATGGCCTCGCCGAGCACTCGGCGCGCTATGAACGGTTTGCGGCTTTCATGGCCGCGCGCGGCTTCGACACCTATGCGCACGACCATCGCGGTCACGGCTATACCAAGGCGCCCGGCGCACCGCTCGGCCATTTCGGGTCGGAACCTGCGGCCGACAAGGTCATTGCCGACATTCTTGCCGTCCATGACCGCATTGCCGAAGATCGCCCGAGCCTGCCGGTGATCGTCTTCGGCCATTCCATGGGTGGCCTGATCGCCCTCAATTTCATCCTGCGCCACCCACTCCGGGCAAAGGCGGCGGCGATCTGGAACGCCAATTTCTCCGCCGGCATCGAAGGCCGGGCGGCCAGGGCGATCCTTGCCTGGGAACGTTTCCGCCTCGGTTCCGACGTTCCCTCGCGCCTCCTGCCCCGGCTGACATTCGGGGCCTGGAACAATCAGGTGCCGGACAGACGGACCGAATTCAACTGGCTGTCACGCGACGAGGCGGAAGTGGAGAAATATATCGCAGACCCGTTATGCGGCTGGCCGGCCTCGGTGGGCATGTGGCGGGCCGTCTTCGATTTCATCTTCCTGGGCGCTGACGACCGCAATTTCGTGACCGTGCCCCGCGACATGCCGTTCAACCTCACCGGCGGCGCGGCAGATCCTTCCACCGGCGACGGCAAGTCCGTCACCAAGCTTGCCGAGCGCTTGCGCAAGATGGGATTTTCCGATGTCGTCTCAAATATTTATGCCGAAACCCGGCACGAATCTCTCAACGAGTTGAATCGGGACATCATCATGGAGGACTTTGCGACATGGGCTCTCCGGCAGGCGGACAGGTTTCAGGCCGAGAATCTGGTACGCCGGAACACAACCTGAGTGCCAGTGACAGCACGATGCTGGTTTGCTAGAGCCGGTCATCTTCAAATGGAGCGGCTCCGAAGCCGCAAGGCATTCGCAAAAAAGGAACCCCCGTCGCTCATGTCCGAAGCACCACTCAAGGGCGTCCGCGTCATCGAACTGGCGCGCATCCTGGCCGGGCCATGGGCAGGCCAGCTCCTTGCCGACCTCGGCGCAGACGTGATCAAGGTGGAGAATCCCGATGGCGGCGACGATACGCGCAAATGGGGGCCGCCTTTCGTCTCCGGCAGGGACGGCGAGAACCTCTCGGCCGCCTATTACCATTCGACCAATCGCGGCAAGCGCTCCATTGCCATCGACTTTTCCAGGCCGGAAGGCGCCCAGACGGTGCGTGAGCTCGTCAGGACAGCCGATGTCCTGATCGAGAATTTCAAGGTGGGCGGCCTGAAGAAATACGGCCTCGACTACGAAAGCCTCGCCGGCATCAATCCGCGCCTTGTCTACTGCTCCATCACGGGCTTCGGCCAGGACGGCCCCTATGCCCCGCGCGCCGGCTATGACTTCATCATCCAGGGCATCGGCGGCCTGATGTCCATCACCGGCGAGCCGGGACGCGAGCCGCAAAAGGTGGGCGTGGCCGTTTCCGACATCTTCACCGGGCTCTATTCCGTCATCGCCATCCAGGCGGCGCTGCGGCATGCCGAAAGGACCGGCGAGGGGCAGCATATCGACATGGCCCTCCTCGACACCCAGGTTTCCGTCCTCGGCAACCAGAACCTCAACTATCTGGTCTCGGGCAAGCCGCCGGTACAGATGGGCAACGCCCATATGAACATCGCGCCTTACGAAGTGCTGCCCATCAAGGACGGCTTCTTCATCCTGGCGGTGGGCAATGACGGGCAGTTCCAGCGCTTCTGCAAGGTGGTCGGTCTCGATCATCTTGCCACCGATCCCGATTTCGCGACCAATCCCGCCCGCGTGACCAACCGCGCACGGCTGCGCGAAATGCTGGTCGCCACGCTGGCCGAATGGGAACGCGATAGGCTGCTGCCGCTGCTCGATGCGGCCAGCGTTCCGGCGAGCCCCATCAACAATATCGAGCAGATGTTCGCCGACCCGCAGGTGGTGGCACGCGGCATGCGCATGGATATCGACGACGGGCACGGCAACAAGCTGCCTTCCGTGCGGGCGCCCATGGTGATGTCGAAGACGCCGCTCTCCTATGAGCGGCCTTCGCCACGCCTCGGCGAACATACGGAAGAAATCCTGCAAGAATTGAGCGAGTTGAAAGGCAAGGTTAAATGAAGACTGGCGGCCAACTGATCGTCGAGACGCTGGAAGCAAACGGGGTCGACCGGCTCTATTGCGTTCCCGGCGAAAGCTATCTGGCTGTCCTCGACGCGTTGCATGATTCCGCCATCGAGACGATCGTCTGCCGTCAGGAAGGCGGCGCGGCCATGATGGCCGACTGCCATGGCCGCCTGACCGGAAAACCCGGCATCTGCTTCGTCACGCGCGGCCCCGGCGCCACCAATGCCTCGGCCGGCATCCATATCGCGGCGCAGGATTCCATTCCGCTGATCCTCTTCATCGGCCAGGTGGCGCGCGGCATCCGCGAGCGCGAGGCTTTCCAGGAAGTCGACTACAAGGCCTTCTATGGCTCGATCGCTAAATGGGTTGTCGAAATCGACGATGCCCGCCGCGTTCCCGAACTCGTCACCCGTGCCTTCGCCGTCGCGACTTCGGGCCGTCCCGGCCCGGTCGTCATCGCCCTGCCCGAGGACATGCTGACCGAAACGGCGGACGCACCCGCCGCACAGCCTTATGTACCGGTTGCCACCCATCCGGGCGAACATGAGATGCAGCGGCTCGAGGAACTGCTGGAAAAGGCGAAGCGGCCTTTCGTCATCCTCGGTGGTTCGGGCTGGAGTGCGGAGGCGGTGGCCAGGTTCCAGCGCTCGGCGGAAAGCTGGGCGCTGCCTGTTGGCTGCTCCTTCCGTCGCCAGATGCTCTTCGACCATCTTCATCCCTGCTATGCCGGCGACGTTGGCATAGGCCCCAATCCGAAGCTTGCCGCATGTATAAAGCAGGCCGATCTCGTGCTTCTGATCGGCGGCCGCATGGGCGAGATGCCCTCCTCCGACTACACGCTGCTGAAGAGCCCCTATCCCGACCAGACTCTGGTCCATGTCCATCCCGACCCGTCGGAGCTGGGCCGGGTCTACCGGCCGACGCTGGCGATCAACGCCTCCCCCGAGACCTTTACGGAGGCCTTTTCAGGCCGTGGACCGAAGGCGCGGCCGGAATGGTCCGAACTGACCGAGCAGTTACATGGCGCCTATCTCGACTGGTCGACGCCGCCGGAGACCGGGCCGGGCGCGGTGCATATGGGGCCGATCATGTCCTATCTGGAAACGGTCCTGCCGGATGATGCGATCATCACCAACGGCGCCGGCAATTTCGCCACCTGGGTCCACCGCTTCCACCGCTTCCGCCGGTACAATACGCAGGCCGCCCCGACATCCGGTTCCATGGGCTACGGCGTGCCGGCGGCAGTGGCGGCCAAGCAGCTCTTCCCCGAGCGCGAGGTGATCGTCTTTGCCGGCGACGGCGATTTCCTGATGAACGGGCAGGAATTCGCGACCGCGAACCAATACGGTCTGGCGATCATCGTGGTGCTGCTCAACAACGGCATTTACGGCACTATCCGCATGCATCAGGAGCGTGAATATCCGGGCCGCGTCTCCGGCACGACCCTGGTCAACCCGGATTTCGCCGCACTGGCCCGCGCCTATGGCGGCCACGGCGAGACGGTGGAGAAGACCGAGGATTTCGCACCGGCTTTCGAGCGCTCGCGGGCAAGCGGCAAGCCTGCCATCATCGAGATCAAGCTCGACCCGGAGGCCATCACGCCGACCCGGACGCTGACGGACATCCGCGAAGGGCGGTAGATATTTGACGGCAAGTATTTGCCCGGTCCCGTCCAGGTGCTATGAAGCGCCAATGGCTTCGAAGGCGCACCTCTACAAGCGAATGCAACTCCCCGTCTGTCACATGACCAAGCGGGGCAATGGGAGCGTGCGCTCTTGAACTGAGAAATGCTGCAGCCTCGCCGGACAGACGGGCGTGAGATTGCAACATTTTTTACGGAGAGAGCCATGAAGAACTTCCACAATCATCGCTGCGTTTTCTGCGCGATCGCGAGCCGAGAGGTTGAAGCTGGCATCGTCCATGAGGACGACGGGATCGTTGCCTTTTTGGACGTCCATCCGATCAGGCCTGGCCATATCCAGATTATCCCGCGCGAACACTATCGCTGGTTCGACGAACTGCCGCCGGAACTTGCCAGCCATATCCTGCTGACCGGCCAACGCTTGGCCCGAATCCTGAAGGAGATTTACGAGGTCGAGAGGGTCGGCTTCCTGTTCACGGGAGGCGACGTCCCACACGCGCACGCGCATCTGGTGCCGCTCGTCGCCAAGGACGACATCACCTCCCGCCGCTATATCGTGGAGCAGAAGGTGACATACAGAGATACCCCTCTCATCCCAAACGAGGAGCTGCAACAGACGGCCAAGCGGCTCCGCGCGCAGCTTCAGACGTAGAAGCGCACCCGCAGGCCTTGCAATCAGGCCGCGTCGAAATCCAGCACGAGCTTGCCGCTCGTCGGGCGCGACTGGCAGGCGAGCGTGAAGCCGGCCTCGATCTCCCAGGGCTCCAGGGAGAAATTCACCGCCATCTCGGCATTGCCTTCCACGATCCGGCAGCGGCAGGTGCAGCACATGCCGCCCGCACAGGAATAGGGAAGCTCGAGACCGGCCCGGTGGGCTGCATCGAGCACCGTTTCGTCGGCCCCGGTCATCCCGAAGCTGCGGCGTACGCCATCGAGCACCACCTCGATCGCCACGCCTTCCTCGGCAGCCTTTCGGGCGGCTTCGGAACGCTTGCGCGGCGCGGGCGCATCGCCCGACGGAGTAAAGCGCTCGAAACGTATCCGGTCGCGATCGACGCCCATTTCCTGCAGGGTTGCCGAAACATCGTCTATCATCTCGCCCGGACCGCAGAGGAAAACACCATCGGCATCGAGCGGCGCGATCAGCCCGCGTTCGGAAAGCAGCCGCACGCGCGCGCTATCCACGCGGCCGTTGAGGATTTCAACGTCCTGCTTCTCGCGCGACAGCACATGCACCAGCGTGAACCGGCCGAGATAGCGGTCCTTCAGGTCCTGCAGGGCCTCCGAAAACATGATCGTCTCGGTGGAACGATTGCCGTAGAGCAGCGTGATCGTGCTTTCCGGCTCGTGACCGAGCACGGTCCTGGCGATCGACAATAGCGGCGTGATGCCCGAACCGGCAGCGATCAGAAGATAGTCGTGCCGGTCGCCGGCAAGAGAGGCAAGAGAGGTGAAGCGGCCCTCCGGCGGCATGACACGGATCGTGTCGCCGACCCCGAGACGCTCGTTGACGAAGCTGGAAAAGCGGCCATCGGCCACTTTCTTGACGCCAACACGCAGATGAGGATCGCCCGGCGCGGAGCAGATGGAATAGGAGCGCCGTGCCTCGCTGCCGTCTATATCGGCTGCAAGCGTCAGATACTGGCCGGGACGGAAAGCGAAAGTGTCCTTCAGTTCCTCCGGCACCTCGAAGGCGATCGCCACCGCCTCCGGCGTCTCACGCGTAATCTCGGCCACTTTCAGTTCATGGAAACGCGTTGCCATGGGGCCTCATATACATTTGAAATAGTCGAACGGCTCATGGCAGGCCTCGCAGCGGTAGAGCGCCTTGCACGCGGTGGAGCCGAATTCGGAGATGCGCGCCGTCTCCAGCGACCCGCAGCGCGGGCAGGCCACTTCCGTCTCGCCGAAAAGCGCTCGGATCGAATTGGAAGCCTTCGCGGGCGGCGCGATGCCATAGGCTTTCAGCTTGGCCCGGCCTTCCTCCGTGATCCAGTCGGTCGTCCAGGCCGGCGACATCACCCGCTCCACCCGCGCCTCGAAGCCGGCATCGCGCAACGCGGCCTCGACCGCGAGCTCGATCGCCAGCACGGCGGGGCAGCCGGTATAGGTTGGCGTGACCCTGGCCACCGCGACACCGTCCTCGATCGTGACGGAGCGCAGGATGCCGAGGTCCTCGACAGTGAGGACCGGGATTTCGGGGTCGGGGACGGCGGCGGCAGCGACATAGGCGCGCGCCTCGGCAGCAGTCTTATCCTCCCGCTTGTGGGGAGGGTGGCGAACCGAGTGAGCAGGGTGGTGGGCATTGGAGATGAATGTCGCCACCCCCGTCCCGCTCCGCTGCGCGGATCGCCCCTCCCCACAAGGGGGAGGGTAAAGTGCCGTCGTCATCACCACACCGCTCCCGGATAGGTCCGCTGCATGTATTGCAGCTCGGCCAGCAGATAGCCCATATCCTCGCCATGCCGGCCCTGCCGCCCGCCGGTCCTCGGCCAGGCTCCGGCCGGGCGTTCAAGGAAGGCTTCCGAAAAGATACGGTCTATCACCGCATCGAATTCCGCCCGCACCGAAGCAGGCTCCGGCGCGACGCGGGCTGCGGCCATGGCCGCAGTCACCTCGTCGCTCTCGAACAACTCATCCACGAAAGGCGCCAGCGCGTCGGCCGCCTCGCGCATGCGCCGCGCGCTTTCCTCCGTGCCGTCGCCGAGCCGGATCACCCATTCGCCCGTATGGCGGATATGGTAGGCGACCTCCTTCACGGCCTTGGCCGCGATGCCTGCAAGCGTCTCGTCGCTGGAGGCCGTCATGCCACGCCACATCGGCTCCATGAAGGCCGCGAAATAAAGCTGCCTCAGTACGGTATGGGCGAAATCGCCGTTCGGCCGCTCCACAAGCAGGCAGTTCACATATTCGCGCTCGCGCCTCAGATAGGCGAAATCGTCCTCGCCGCGCCCCCTGCCCTCGACCTCGCCCGCATAGGCATACAGCGCGCGAGCCTGCCCTATCAGGTCGAGCGCGATATTCGGCATCGCAAGGTCTTCCTCCAGCATCGGCGCATGGCCGCACCATTCCGACAGCCGATGACCGAGAATCAGGTGGTCGTCGGCGAGCCGGAGCAGGAAGGTGACCAGATGGGCTTTGTCGGCCGACATCACATATGACCCACTTCGTCGGGAATGTCGTAGAAGGTCGGATGCCGGTAGACCTTGGACAGCGCCGGCTCGAAATTCTCGTCCTTGTTCTCCGGGTCGGAGGCGGTGATCGCCGAGGACGGCACGACCCATATGGATGTGCCCTCCCCGCGCCGCGTATAGACGTCGCGCGCCGCCTGAAGCGCCATCACCTCGTCGGCCGCATGCACCGAACCGCAATGCTTGTGCGCCAGCCCGTTTCGCGGGCGAATGAACACTTCCCAAAGGGGTATCTGGTTCTTTGTCATCGGATCTGTCCTCAAGCGCAGCGTTCTTCCATCCAGCGTTTCAGGTGCGGCAGGCCTTCCCAGCCAAAGGCATGTTCGCTGGAGCCATTTGCCGTCAGGTAGTCGAGCCGCTCGCGCGCCTCCTGCAAGGTCGGGCGATGGCCGACGGGAACATGCCACATGACGAAATAAGGGCGGCCGAAGCCGGAGAACCATTTCGGACGATGGCGATAAATCTGCTTATGGACCGTATTCCAGACAAAGTGCTCCAGATGCTCGGCAGTTTCCCAGACGGATATGTTGATGATCACATCGGGATCGTCGTCGAAACGGATATCGGTTGCGTCATTGCCGTCACCGACAAGCCGCCATACGAAACCCGGACTGCGTTCAGCGATTGCGTTCACCCGATCGAGATTGTCGACGAAACCCGCCATGCGAGGATCGTCGAGCGGGAACAACGGCCTGGCAATATTCAACTCAGCTAAGTGCATGGGCCCCTCCCCCCCCCTTATTCCGCCGCCATCCGCGCCACTTCCCGGCGGGCCTTGCGCTTCTGCGCATGGGCAAGGGCGGCCTCACGCACCCATGCGCCTTCGTCCCACGCCTTCTTACGGGCAGCAATGCGCTCACGGTTCATCGGGCCGCCGCCCTTCACCACGCGCCAGAATTCGTCCCAGTCGATCTTGCCGAAATCGTAGTGGCCCCTCTCCTCGTTCCATTTGAGGTCCGGATCGGGGAAGGTCAGGCCCAGGAATTCGCCCTGCGGCACAGTCGCATCGACGAATTTCTGCCTCAACTCGTCATTGGTGAAGCGCTTGATCTTCCACTTCATCGACTGGTCGCCGTGCTGGCTTTCGGAGTCGTGCGGGCCGAACATCATCAGGGAAGGCCACCACCAGCGGTTCAGCGCGTCCTGCGCCATTTCCTTCTGCTCCGGCGTTCCGCGCGCCAAGGTCATCATGATCTCGTACCCCTGGCGCTGATGGAAGCTTTCCTCCTTGCAGATTCGGATCATCGCTCGCGCATAGGGCCCGTAGGAGCAGCGGCAGAGCGGAATCTGGTTCATGATCGCAGCGCCGTCGACCAGCCAGCCGATGGCGCCGATATCGGCCCATGTCAGGGTCGGATAGTTGAAGATGGAGGAATATTTCGCCTTGCCGGAAAGCAGATCCTCCGTCATCTGCTCACGGCTGACGCCGAGGGTCTCCGCCGCCGAATAGAGATAGAGGCCGTGGCCGCCCTCGTCCTGCACCTTGGCCAGAAGGGCCGCCTTGCGGCGCAGCGAGGGCGCGCGCGTGATCCAGTTCCCTTCGGGAAGCATGCCAACAATCTCGGAATGGGCATGCTGGCCGATCTGGCGGATCAGCGTGCGGCGATAGCCCTCCGGCATCGGGTCATTGGGCTCGATCTTCTCTTCGGCATCGATACGCGCCTGGAAAGCGGCGAGGAAGGCCTCGTCTTCGGTTGTTTCGGTCTTCGCGCCGATAAGCCCTTGGCTATACATGCCGTCTCCTCCATCCTTGCGCGCGGCCCCTGGCGCTGCGCATATGGATATGTAACAAAAACTGGCGTGTATTTCAATATTTCGTAACATATTGGAGGAGGAGAATGCCGGAATTCGGGATAAGCGAGGCGGAAAAGACGCTTCGGGAGGTTTTCGCGCCCTGGATCGTGGAACTGAACCTGCGGCCCGTTTCCTTCGATGTCGGCGGCGGCAGCTTCCTGCTGCCGGAAAACCCGCGTCTGGTGCATGTCGGCGGCGTCATCTGCGGCCAGGCAACGGCATCGGCCGCCGACACCTGCTCCGTCGTGACATTGGCGGCCTTGAACGGCCGCTTCCGCATATGCACGACGGTGGACTTGACGACGCATTTCATCCGTCCGCTCAAGCCGGGCGATGTCGATATCCGCGTCGACGTGCTCTCGAACGGCAAGCGCATGGCCTATACGCGGGTCGAAATGCGCGCCAAAGGTGACACACGAACGGCCGTCAGCGCTACCGGCGCCTTTGCCTATCTGGAGGACTGACGAACGCTTGACCGCAGCGCCGGCTGTGTGAGGCGCGCTAAACGATCAGGATGAGCCCGGCTCCGACGAGAGCGGCGGTCCAGAGATAGTCGAGATTGATCCAGCCCCGCCGCAGGAACCCGACGCCGATCCATTCATAGACGGAGATGGCAACCGTTGCCGTCACGGCCAGCATAGCGGCCATATGCACGCCGACCGCCGCCAGCGAGATCGGCAGGGAACCGGCCGCCGTCAGTTCCGCCGCCGGGCCGGAGGAAAGGCAAAGTGGCAGGACCACCGGCACCAGCATGAGGCCGGCGCCATGTCCGGTCGCCATCAGGAAGGACCACAGGCCGAGGCCGACAAGCCCCGTCTGCATGCCGACGCGCACGCGATGCCGATGGCCGTAAAGAGCATGATATGCAGCCCAGCCGATGAGCAGCGCGCCGGCGATCAGCTCAAGCAGGCGCTGATCGGCAACCAGCCCGATGGTCAGAACGGCGGCCATCACCACGGCAATCGACACCGCATGGCCAAGCGCGATGGGGACGAGCGAGAGCCAGACAATACGCCGACTCTTCCGATGCAGTCCCAAGGCCACCGAGAAAAGCCAGCCCATGGCCGGGTTGATGCCGTGAAAGGCACCGAGCCCGGCCAGCATCAGCCAGGGCGACATGTCATGCCTCGCATGGGCGGGAATCGGCGGCTCACGGATAGCAGTAGGAATCCGAAGAGCAGTCTCCGCCTTCCAGCCGCACCTGATGCGGCCGATGGCCCTTCGGCCAGTCGACGAAGAACTTCTCATCGAATGCAATGCCGCCATTCTCGCCGACATCGAGCTTTACCATCCAGCCATCGATCCCCTCGGGGTAGAATTGCGGGTCGATCGGACCGTAGAGCGAATTGGTGAAATAGACCCGCTGCCCGTCACGGCTGATCTCGACCATCTGTGGTCCGCCATTCAAGGCTCCATTCCTGGCGCCGGGATGAGTGGCGCGCGAGACGATGCCGCCGATGCGCACCCTGCCCGTCTCCTTCGGCTCGAACGGATCCGACACGTCATACTGGATCATGTCGCCCGTTCCCCAGCAGGAGACGTAGAGGAAACGATCATCCATCGACAGATCGATATCGGTGACCAGAGGCGGCACGGCCTTGAAACCCTGGAGCAGCGGAGGAAGAACATCAGCATCGGCCGGCTCCGCCGGGATCTCGATCACCTTCTTCACCGCCCATTTGTCGCCCTCGCGATACCAGGTCCAGATGGAGGCGGAGAGATCCTTGAGACTGATCACGCAGCCCACGAAGCCATAGGCCTTGGTCGGATCATGCGCCGGGCGCAGTTCGAAAACCAGCTGGTGCTCCTCGCCGAAATCGATCTCCTGCAGGTGCTTGCGTTTGTGCAGGTCCCAGAAATGCAGGCGCCGTCCGTATTTGCTCCCGAGCAGGACCTCCGGAACGAGCCCTTCCTCGAAGGTGTCGGGCGTCCCCCATTCGCTGGTGATCATGGTGTCGTGGCCAAGATGCCACCAGAAGTCATAGGCCAGCTTCTGCGGCCCGCGATCCATCTCCCATTGGCCCAGGACCTCGAAGCTTTCCGGATCGAGCAGGAATATGCCGCCGGGCGCCTTGCCTTCGGCATTGCCGAGCGCGTTGACGTAGATGCCCTCGGGGCCGCAATGGATCGTGTGCAGCCGGGTGTATCCTGCCTTTTCGGCCACTTCTTCCGGCTCGATGACCTTGACGATCTGCGGGTTTCTCGGGTCGGGTTTGGTGTCGATGATGTGCAACCGCGACGAGCGCAAACCGGGCACCACGAGATAGCGGCGCTCCATATGCGGATGCGGCGCATTCGGGCAAAGGCATGATGAGCATGCGTTCCAGCCGAAGTGATGCAGTTCGTCGCCGGTATTCGGCATGTCGACCTGCCCGACGATCTCCGAATAGGTCGGGGATGCCGGATCCACATCGACGACCGCGATCGCATCAGGCTTTGCGCGGTCAGGATCGAAAGCGGCGACATAGGCGAGCTTTTCGGCCGGCGCCTTGGCCGCCATGCGCGGCGACGGATAGAATGACGGATCAGGTTGCCAGCTTGCCATGTGAGACCTCCCGGGTGTGCCCCCGCCTCTTGGCAATGGCCCAGTGTACAGCCCGACGACGCAAATGTCGTCCATCTTTGTCCCCAAAACTGTACCCATTTCGGTCAGGGACCATGACGAGTGGGCACTCCTCTGGTTGTCCGACCTTTATGGGGCGGGCCGCCGCCTGGCTCGAACAGGTCCCTGTGATCCAGCCGACCTTACCCCCTCGGCACGAGCCCGCCGATGAAAAGCTGCTCCAGGAATCGGGCTGCATCCTCGAAGCGCCCTTCGCCGCCGCGGTCCGGCCCGAGCACGGCGCGCACCTGCACGTCGAAATCCGCATAGTGCTGGGTCGTCGCCCAGATGGAGAAGATCAGATGATACGGATCGGCATTCACCAGCTTGCCCTGCCGCATCCACAGCCTGATGACCTTGGCCTTCTCGTCGACGAGATTCTTCAGGTCCGTATCGAGCATGGGCAGGATGCGCGGCGCCCCCTGCAGGATCTCGTTGGCAAAGAGCCGGCTTTCGCGGGGAAAGTCCCGCGCCATCTCCATTTTGCGACGAATATAGGAGCGGATTTCCGTCACCGGATCGCCTTCGGCATCGATCTCGCGCAGGGGGGCAATCCAGGTCTCAAGCAGGCGGCTGAGCAGGGTGTTGTGGATGTCTTCCTTGCTGCGGAAATAGTAGAGCAGGTTCGGCTTCGACATGCCGGCTGCCTCAGCGATCTGATCGATCGTGGAACCGCGGAAGCCATGCATGGAGAACACTTCCAGCGCCGCCTCGAGGATAATCTCCCGTTTCTCACGCTGGATGCGCGTGCGTCGCGGCTTAACCGAACTTTCCATCTGTGCGTCCCATTGGCCTACCTAAACTCCCCCACTCAGGCTCTGGCCCAGTTCTTGCCCGAGATGTGGCGCGCGCAGCACCCGGTATCTTTCCCCTACTATTGCCCTTGACCGCCTATCTGGCGGTGTTAACGTTTGTCCAAACGGTCAAATTTTGCGTAGCATAATCCATGAGGCAAAACCAAGCTTTGGCCGGGACAAAAGGGGAAATCTAACGGAGGCTTGGTCATGTCGAACCGGCTCAATGTAAAGCCGAACGATCTGCGTGCGTTCTGGATGCCGTTCACGGCGAACCGGCAGTTCAAGCAGGCACCGCGCATGCTCGTGGCGGCAAAGGATATGCATTATACGGCCGATGACGGCCGCAAGATTCTCGACGGCACCGCCGGCCTGTGGTGCGTCAATGCCGGCCATTGCCGGCCGAAGATCACGGAAGCGATCCAGCAACAGGCGGCCGAGCTCGATTATGCGCCGGCCTTCCAGATGGGCCATCCGATCGTCTTCGAATTGGCCAACCGCCTCGTCGATATCGCCCCGGAAGGCATGGATCATGTCTTCTTCACCAATTCCGGCTCGGAATCGGTGGATACCGCCCTCAAGATCGCGCTCGCCTATCAGCGGGCCAAGGGCGAAGGCTCGCGCTTCCGCCTGATCGGTCGCGAGCGCGGCTATCACGGCGTCAATTTCGGCGGCATCTCGGTCGGCGGCATCGTTTCGAACAGAAAGATGTTCGGCACGCTGCTGACCGGCGTCGATCACCTGCCGCACACGCATATTCCAGGCAAGAACACCTTCACTCGCGGAGAGCCCGAGCATGGCGCCGAGCTTGCCGACGATCTGGAGCGCATCGTCACCCTGCATGACGCCTCCACCATCGCCGCCGTCATCGTCGAGCCAGTGGCCGGCTCCACCGGCGTGCTGATCCCGCCCAGGGGATATTTGAAGCGCCTGCGCGAGATCTGCGACAAATACGGCATCCTGCTGATCTTTGACGAGGTCATCACCGGTTTCGGCCGCCTCGGCGCTCCCTTTGCGGCGGACTATTTCGGCGTCGTCCCGGACATCATCACCACCGCCAAGGGCGTCACCAACGGCGTCATCCCGATGGGCGCGGTCTTCGTCAAGAAGGAGATTCACGACGCCTTCATGAACGGGCCGGAACATCTGATCGAGTTCTTCCACGGCTATACTTATTCCGGCAACCCGATCGCCTCGGCGGCGGCACTCGCCACGCTCGACACCTACAAGGAAGAAGGCCTGCTGACGCGCGGCGAGGAACTCGGCCCTTACTGGGAGGACGCGCTGCATTCGCTGAAGGACGCGCCGCATGTCATCGACATCCGCAATATCGGCCTCGTCGGTGCGATCGAGCTGGAGCCGATCGCCGGCGAGCCCACCAAGCGCGCCTTCTCGGCCTTCGTGAAAGCCTTCGAGCGGGGCGCGCTGATCCGCACCACGGGCGACATCATCGCGCTCTCGCCGCCGCTTATCATCACCAAGGGCCAGATCGATGAACTGATCGATCACGTGCGCGAAGTGCTGAAAATGGTGGAGTGAAGCAATGAGCCGTCCTCAGGCCACGCATGAAGTGCTCATCGACGACGACAAGGTGCGCGTCACGCGCTGGGACTTTGCCCCCGGCGCGGAAACCGGCTGGCACCGGCACGGGATGGACTATGTCATCACCACGCTGACGCCATGCCACATGCTTCTGGAGGAGCCCGGAGGAGGAAGCCGCCGGGCCGACATGGAAGCCGGCATCGCCTATCGCCGCAACGAAGGCGTGGAGCACAATGTCATCAATGACGGCGAACAGCCGATGTCGTTCGTGGAAATCGAGTTGAAGGACTAGGAGAGAGAATGGCAGCGCCGGGCGAGAATCTCCGCATCAATGCAGACCGTCTCTGGGACTCGATCATGGAGATGGCAAAGATCGGGCCCGGCGTTGCAGGCGGCAACAACCGCCAGACGCTGACCGACGAGGACAGCGAAGGCCGTGCCCTTTTCAAGGAATGGTGCGAGGAAGCCGGACTGGAAATGGGGCTCGACCAGATGGGCAACATGTTCGCCCGCCGCGAGGGCACCGATCCCGACGCCCTTCCTGTCTATGTCGGCAGCCATCTCGACACCCAGCCGACCGGCGGCAAATATGACGGCGTGCTCGGCGTCCTCGGCGGGCTGGAACTCATCCGCACGTTGAACGATCTCGGCATCAAGACCAGACACCCCATCGTCATCACCAACTGGACCAACGAGGAAGGCACGCGTTTCGCCCCGGCCATGCTCGCCTCCGGCGTCTTTGCCGGCGTGCATGATCTTGAATGGGCCTATGACCGCACCGACGCCAAGGGCAAGCGCTTCGGCGACGAACTCGAGCGCATAGGCTGGAAGGGCAACGAGCCTGTCGGCCAGCGCAAGATGAAGGCCATGTTCGAGCTTCATATCGAACAGGGTCCGATCCTGGAGGACGAAGGCATCGATATCGGCGTCGTCACGCACGGCCAGGGTCTGAAATGGCTGCAGGTGACGCTTACCGGCAAGGAGAGCCACACCGGCTCCACGCCCATGCCAAAGCGGCGCAATGCCGGGCTCGGCATGGCCCGTGTAACCGAACTGGTGCACGAGGTCGCCATGGACTATCAGCCGCATGCCGTGGGCGCCATCGGCCATGTCGAGGTCTATCCGAACTCGCGCAACATCATTCCCGGCCGGACGGTCTTCACCATCGACATCCGATCGCCGGACAAGAAGGTGCTGGACACGATGGATGCCCGCATCCGCGAGGGCATCTCCACCATCGCCGAGGCGATGGACATTTCATATGAGGTCGAGCAGGTCGGCCATTTCGATCCCGTCACCTTCGACGAGGGCTGCGTGAAGACCATCCGCGAGGCGGCCGAACGGCTCGGCTATTCCCACCGGGACATCGTTTCGGGCGCCGGCCACGATGCCTGCTGGATCAACCGGGTCGCGCCGACGGCCATGGTCATGTGCCCCTGTGTCGATGGTCTGTCGCACAACGAGGCCGAGGAGATTTCCAAGGAATGGGCTGCCGCCGGCGCCAATGTGCTGTTCCATGCGGTGGTGGAAACGGCGGAGATCGTCGAATGAAGCGGCCACACCGCCCCGCCGCTTTCGGCGAGGCGCCGGGCGGTGGTCTCCCGCCGCGCCTAAGATGACCGGAGGGAACGCAAAAGTTGGTCCGAGAGCGAAGCAATCCGGCCGCTATCGGGGCTGCCCGGCAGGAGGATTCCGGCCGGCCCGGATATCTTGTCATAGCGAGTAAGGGGGAGCATCATCCCTGTCAGGATCGGATCGTCCGGTCGTGGACGCGCCGCGTGCGGCTGCGCTTGACGGGTTTCGATGCATTCGGGCTTTTCACCGGCCAACCCGGCCTGCTCTCTAGCGGGCATTCGTTCCGCGCGAGGGGAAAGACAGCGGAGATCATCAGGTGATGGAAAACCGCCGGCGTCTCGACGGATTGCAGGCTGGCCGCGCCATGGCCGCGCTGATGGTCACGCTGTTCCACGCCAACAACTACTTCATCCCCCAGTCGCTCTACGGCACCGGCCAGACGGCATGGCCCGGCTTCTCCATGGGCTATGCCGGCGTCGAATATTTCTTCGTTCTGTCCGGGTTCGTGATGATCTTCGTCCATGCGACGGATTTCGGGCGGCCCGAAAGAGCGAAACGCTTCCTGCGCAAGCGCATTCTGCGCATCTACCCGCTTTATTGGCTGGTCCTGGCCAGCCTTCTGGTCATGTATCTGTGGGTGACGCCGGAACTCGGGCCCGAAAGCGCGCGTGATCCCTGGTCGGTGGCGGCCGCTTTCCTGCTCTGGCCTGTCGAGGACGTCCCGATCATGCAGGTTGCCTGGACGCTGTCCTACGAGATGCTCTTCTACCTGATGTTCGTGCTGCTGATCGTCAGCTTCCGCGCCGGAGCCGTCATCTTCCTTCTCTGGATGGCCGGATGCCTCGCCGCCCTGCTCTCCAAGGTCGAATGGCCGGTGAGCTTCCTGTTCTCGCACTACAACCTGCTGTTCCTTTTCGGCATGGCCGCGGCGGCCGCATACAAGCGGCTTGGACCAAATGCGGCCCCGCTGGCGCTGTGGGCAGGGCTGATCATATTTTTCAGCGTGGGCTTCAGCGAGGTCCTCGGTGGCCTGAAATGGGACGAGGGTATCCGCACCGTGGCATACGGCCTGGGCGCCACGGCCATGGTGGCAGGGCTTGCGGCGGGCGCAGTCCCGGTGCCCAAATGGATCGTGCTCCTGGGCGACGCGTCCTATTCGCTCTATCTCGTCCATCTGCCGGCCATGAGCCTGGTCGTGAAGCTGGCAATGCCCTTCGGCGCGCCATGGTCAATCCCGCCCATGCTGACCCTGCTCGTGCTCACCGCTGCCGCCGTGGCGGCCGGCCTTCTGGTTCATCTGCTCATAGAGCGGCCGATCCTGGCGGGAACCTCCAGACTGGCCGGCCCGCGCCTGCCGAACGTGCCCGCCTGAACACCAACGAGACGGGATTGTAGGGGAAGAAAAAATGTCGAAAGTCATCAAGAACGGAACCATCGTCACCGCAGACCGCACCTGGAAGGCGGATGTGCTGATCGACGGCGAGACGATCGTCGATATCGGAGAGAACCTTTCCGGCGACGAGGTGATCGACGCCACGGGCTGCTATGTCATGCCGGGCGGGATCGATCCGCACACCCATCTCGAAATGCCCTTCATGGGCACCTATTCCTCCGACGACTTCGAGTCGGGAACGCGCGCGGCGCTGGCCGGCGGCACGACCACGGTCGTGGATTTCTGCCTCCCCTCGCCCAACCAGTCCCTGCTGGAAGCTATCCAGATGTGGGACAACAAGTCCACCCGCGCCTGCTGCGACTATTCCTTCCATATGGCGATCACCTGGTGGGGCGAGCAGGTATTCAACGAGATGCCGCAGGTGGTGGAGCGCGGCATCACCTCCTTCAAGCATTTCATGGCCTACAAGGGCGCGCTGATGGTGGACGATGACGAGATGTATTCGTCCTTCCAGCGCTGCGCCGAGCTGGGCGCGCTTCCCCTGGTGCATGCCGAAAATGGCGATGTCGTCGCCGCGCTGTCGCAGAAGCTGTTGGATGAGGGCAACAACGGGCCGGAGGCGCATGCCTATTCCCGGCCGCCGGAAGTGGAGGGCGAAGCGACCAACCGGGCCATCATGATCGCCGACATGGCCGGTACGCCGCTTTATGTCGTGCATACTTCCTGCGAGCAGAGCCACGAGGCGATCCGCCGCGCCCGCCAGAAAGGCATGCGGGTCTATGGCGAGCCGCTGATCCAGCATCTGGTGCTCGACGAGAGCGAATACTTCAATTCCGATTGGGATCACGCAGCCCGGCGTGTCATGTCGCCGCCCTTCCGCAACAAGGAGCACCAGAACTCCCTCTGGGCCGGCCTGCAGGCGGGCAGCCTGCAGGTGGTGGCGACCGACCATTGCGCCTTCACGACGGAGCAGAAGCGCACCGGCATCGGCGACTTCACCAAGATCCCGAACGGTACCGGCGGTCTTGAGGACCGCATGCCGGTGCTGTGGACCTACGGCGTCAATACCGGCCGGCTGACAATGAACGAGTTCGTCGCCGTCACCTCCACCAACATCGCCAAGATCCTCAACATGTATCCGAAGAAGGGCGCCATCGTGGAAGGCGCGGATGCCGATATCGTTGTCTGGGACCCTGAAAAGACGAAGACGATCACCGCCGGGACCCAGCAATCGGCGATCGACTACAATGTCTTCGAGGGCATCGAGGTGAAGGGCCTGCCCAAATATGTGCTGACGCGAGGTGAGATCGCCGTGGAGGATTTTGCCGTCAAGGCCAAGCCCGGCCACGGCAAATTCGTCCCGCGCGAGCCCAATGCGCCCGTCCACCGCGCGCTGTCGCAATGGAAGGAGATCACCGCGCCGCGCAAGGTCGAGCGCAAGGGCATTCCGGTGAGCGGGGTGTGATGAGTATGCAAGCATCCCCCTCCCCTCAAGGGGGAGGGGAACGCAATGCGAGGGCATCCGTCGTCGAAGCGTCCGGCCTCGGCCTCACCTTCCAGACCAATGACGGCCCGGTGCAGGCGCTCTCCAATGTCGATCTCGCCATCGGAAAGGGCGAATTCGTCTCCTTCATCGGCCCTTCGGGCTGCGGCAAGACCACCTTCCTGCGCGTTATCGCCGACCTGGAAAGCCCGACCTCCGGTACCGTCCGCGTCAACGGAATGTCGCCGGAGGAAGCACGGCGCAAGCGGGCCTATGGCTATGTCTTCCAGGCGGCCGGGCTCTATCCGTGGCGCACCATCGAGCGCAATGTCGCCTTGCCGCTGGAGATCATGGGCTATCCGAAGCAGGAGCAGCGCGAACGCATCAAGCGCACGCTCGATCTCGTCAATCTCACCGGCTTCGAGAAAAAATATCCCTGGCAGCTTTCCGGCGGCATGCAGCAGCGCGCCTCCATCGCACGGGCGCTCGCTTTCGACGCCGATCTTCTCCTGATGGACGAGCCCTTCGGCGCCCTGGACGAGATCGTCCGCGACCACCTGAACGAGCAGCTTCTGGAGCTGTGGAAGCGCACGGACAAGACGATCTGTTTCGTCACCCATTCCATCCCGGAGGCAGTCTATCTCTCGACCCGCATCGTCGTCATGTCGCCGCGTCCCGGCCGCGTGACCGATGTGATCGAATCCACCCTGCCGCGCGAGCGGCCGCTGGGCATCCGCGAGTCTCCCGAATTCCTCGCCATCGCGCATCGCGTCCGCGAGGGCCTGCGCGCGGGGCACAGCTATGAGTGAGCGGGTAATTCCCACATGACCGCCTCGGCTCCCATGGCCGCGCCGGGCGCGGGTTCAAACGCTTCGACGGCGGCTTTCCGACGTGTCGCCGAGAGCAAGACCTTCGCCATCCTTGTCGTCGTGCTGGCGATCATTGCCATCTGGTACGCTTTCACCGTCTATCTGAACGCACCGTGGCAGTTGGATACCTATCGCCGCGATGGCCAGGAATGGACGGCAATGCAGCTCGCGCGCGATACCATGGCGCAGGAACGGCCTGTTCTGCCCTCGCCGCATCAGGTCGTCGCCGAGATCTGGAAGACCACGGTCGACGTCCGGCCGAGTTCCAAGCGCAGCCTGGTCTACCACGGCTGGATCACCCTTTCCTCGACCCTGCTCGGTTTCGTTATCGGCACGGCACTCGGCATCCTGCTTGCCGTGAGCATTGTCCATAACCGCGCCATGGACAAATCCGTGATGCCGTGGGTGATCGCAAGCCAGACGATCCCCATTCTGGCCATCGCGCCCATGATCATCGTGGTGCTGAACGCCATCGGCCTTTCGGGTCTGCTCCCCAAGGCGCTGATCTCGACCTATCTGTCCTTCTTCCCCGTCGTCGTCGGCATGGTGAAGGGCTTCCGCAGTCCCGAGGCGATCCAGCTTGATCTGATGCGCACTTACAATGCCAGCACGTCGCAGACTTTCTGGAAGCTGCGCTGGCCGAGCGCCCTGCCCTATCTCTTCACCTCCATGAAGGTGGCGGTCGCCATCAGCCTTGTCGGCGCCATTGTCGGCGAGATGCCGACCGGCGCCGTTGCCGGCCTTGGCGCGCGCCTGCTCGCCGGCTCCTATTACGGCCAGACGGTTCAGATCTGGGCCGCCCTTTTCGCGGCAG
>NZ_VLJP01000036.1:9223-33175 GCF_007829525.1 Mesorhizobium sp. J18 | reverse complement strand
CCATTTTTTTGACAGAAGCTCCTTAAGCGCGGCCGCTTCCAGCATCTGGTCGGCCAACAGCTTCTTCAGCTTCGCGTTCTCCTCTTCCAGAGCCTTCAGGCGCTTGGCGTCGGATACGTCCATGCCGCCATACTTCGCCTTCCAATTATACAGCGTCGCCTCGCTGATCCCGTGTTTGCGGGCCAGATCACCGGCCTTCGCACCCGCCTCCTGCTCCCGCAGCACCGAGATGATCTGTTCTTCCGTAAATCGCTTCCGCTTCATCTGTCCGTCCTTCAATCAAGGCCGGACTCTAATCTCAAGTGGAGGAAAAACTCAGTGGCAGGTCACAACTTGGGGAATAGGCTTCGCGTCGCCTGCCGCTTACAGGCAGGATCGATCGGTCGATATTTCTCGGACGCTCCGACGGGAGGTGCCTGGAGATTTGTCGGCGTCGTGGAGCGAAGCTGGCGCGGAGGAGCGCGGAGAGGCTTTCAGATTTCCAGTGGGCCGCTTGATTTCTGGTCGGAGTGGCAGGATTTGAACCTGCGACCCCCTCGTCCCGAACGAGGTGCGCTACCAGGCTGCGCTACACTCCGTGACCAGTCGGCGGGCTTATAGCCGCCGTCCTGCGCGACTGCAAGACGTCAGTACGGGCTTTCGACATTTCCCGTCTCGACATAGACGGATTTGAGCTGCGAATAATGGGCCAGCGCGGCGAGCGAGTTCTCGCGGCCCATGCCGGATTGCTTGACGCCGCCGAAGGGGATTTCCACCGGCGTCAGGTTATAGGTATTGATCCAGCAGGTGCCCGCCTGCAACTGGGCGATGACGCGATGCGCGCGCGCCATGTCGCGCGTGAAGATGCCGGCCGAAAGCCCGAATTCTGTATCATTCGCCCGCGCAATCACCTCTTCCTCGTCATCGAAGCGCAGAATGCTCATCACCGGGCCGAAGATTTCCTCGCGGGCGATGCGCATGTCGTCGCGCATATCGGTGAATATGGTGGGCTCGACATAGAAGCCGCCTTCGAGCCCTTGCAGGCGCGGCACGCCGCCGCCGCAGTGAAGGGTGGCGCCCTCCTGCTTGCCGATTTCGATATAGGAAAGCACCTTTTCCTGCTGTGCCTTGCTGACCAGTGGGCCAAGATGGGTTTCCGGGTCGAGCGGATCGCCAAGACGGATGGCCTTGGTGCGCTCCGTCAGGCGGTCGAGGAAGCGGTCATGGATGGCCTTCTGCAAGAAGACCCGAGTGCCGTTGGAGCAGATCTGCCCGGTCGAGTAGAAGTTGCCGAGCATGGCGCCGCCGACGGCATTTTCGATATCGGCATCCTCGAAGACGATCAACGGCGACTTGCCGCCGAGCTCCATCGTCGCCTGCTTCATCTGCGACCCGGCCAGCGAGAGCACCTTGCGGCCGGTCGGCACGGAGCCGGTCAGTGATATCTTGGCGACGGCCGGGTGGCCGGCAAGTGCCGCGCCGACATCGCCAAGGCCCTGCACGACGTTGAAAAGGCCGTCCGGCAGGCCCGCCTCGGTATAGATCTCGGCCAGGACGAGGGCCGAGAGCGGCGTGGTCTCCGAGGGCTTGAAGATCATCGCATTGCCCATGGCAAGCGCCGGGGCGGATTTCCAGCCCGCGATCTGGATCGGATAATTCCAGGCGCCGATGCCGACGCATATGCCGAGCGGCTCGCGCCGCGTATAGGCGAAGGGGCCTCCGAGATCGACATATTCGCCGTTGAAGGCCGCCACGGCCCCGGCGAAGAATTCCAGCGCCTCCGCCGCCGAGGCGGGGTCTGCCACCCGCGTCTCCTGGATCGCCTTGCCGGTATCCAGCGTCTCCAGCCGTGCGATCTCCTCGTTGCGTTCGTGCAGCATGTCTGCCGCGCGCCGCAACACGCGTCCGCGCTCGACCGGCTTCAGCCGCGCCCATTCGGCCTGCGCCGAGCGGGCGGCCTCGATGGCGAGCTCGATGATGTTGGGCGTGGCGGCATGCACAGTGGCGATCGTCTCGCCCGTGGCGGGATAGATCACCTCGATCGCAGCACCCTGCTCGTCTTCGACATAGCGGCCGTTGATATAATGGGATGCCTTGGGCTGGGCGTTCATGGCGTGCTCCGTTTGCTGTGTCGTTTTACCCTCCCCTTGTGGAGAGGGTGGGCGGATCACCGGTCGCTTTCCCGCCAGCGCGGATTGATCCACGGTTCCTGATTGGAGGGGGCAAGCGGCGTGCGGCCGAGTATATGGTCCGCCGCCTTTTCGCCCACCATGATGGAGGGAGCGTTCAGATTGCCATTGGTGATGCGCGGGAAGATCGAGGAATCGGCAACACGCAGGCCATCCACGCCGATCACCCGGCATTCGGGATCGACCACGCTCCTGGGGTCGTCGGCGCGCCCCATGCGGCAGGTGCCGCAGGGGTGATAGGCGCTTTCGGCGTGATCACGGACAAAGGCGTCGAGCTCCTCATCCGTCTGCACATGGGCGCCGGGAGAGATTTCCTTTCCGCGATATTCATCGAAGGCTTTCTGGCCGAAGATCTCGCGCGTCAGCCGGATGCAATGGCGGAATTCCGACCAGTCGTCGGGATGCGACATATAGTTGAAGCGGATGACAGGCTTGTCGAAGGGATCGGGCGAACGCAGCGTCACCGAGCCGCGCGATTTGGAGCGCATGGGCCCGACATGGGCCTGGAAGCCATGCGTGTTCGCCGCCGCCTTGCCGTCATAGCGGATGGCGACCGGCAGGAAATGATACTGGATGTCCGGATATTCGATGCCCGGCCGCGAGCGCAGGAAGGCGGCGGCCTCGAAATGGTTCGATGCGCCGAGTCCCGTCTTGAACAGCAGCCATTCGGCGCCGATCAGCGCCTTGGACAGGAGATTGAGCTTGGAATAGAGCGTGATCGGCTTGACCGATTCCTGCTGTATATAGAGTTCGAGATGGTCCTGCAGGTTCTGTCCGACGCCGGGCCGGTCGGCGACGACCTTGATGCCGTTCTCGGCAAGATGCTGTGCCGGCCCGATGCCGGAAAGCATCAGGAGCTTCGGCGAATTGATGGACGAGGCGGCGATGATGACTTCACGCCGCGCTTTAACGACCTGAATCTTTCTGCGAGCTTCGATCTCGACGCCGGTCGCGCGTTGATTCTCGATGATCACACGCCGCGCGAAACCATTGACGAGATTCACATTCCTGCGCTTCAGGGCGGGGCGCAGATAGGCATTGGCGGCGGACCAGCGGCGGCCCATATGGATCGTCTGCTCCATGGGGCCGAAGCCTTCCTGCTTGGAGCCGTTATAGTCGTCCGTGATCTCGAAGCCTGCCTGCCGGCCCGCATCGGTGAAAGCGGCGTAGAGCGGGTTGAGCCGCTTGCCGCGCTGGACATGCAGCGGACCGTCCGTGCCGCGCCAGCCGGCCTCGCCGCCATGGGAGGTCTCCATGCGCTTGAAATAGGGAAGCACGTCGGCGAAGGCCCAGCCGACGGCGCCTTCCTCCGCCCAGTGGTCGAAATCGCGTGCATGGCCGCGCACATAGACCATGCCGTTGATGGAGGAGGAGCCGCCGATAACCTTGCCGCGCGGCGTTGCCAGCACGCGCCCGCCGAGATTGGGTTCGGGCTCGGTGGAATAGCCCCAGTCATAGCGGCGCATGTTCATCGGGAAGGACAGGGCAGCCGGCATCTGGATGAAGGGACCGAAATCCGATCCGCCATATTCGATGACGATGACCGAATGCCTGCCGTCCTCGGACAGCCGGTATGCCAGCGCCGAGCCGGCCGAGCCGGAACCGACGATAACAAAATCGGCCTCAAGCATGGCGGTGGCCTTGCGACGGCCGCCTTACCCTCCCCCTTGAGGGGAGGGTCGCTGCAAGGCAGCGGGGTGGAGGTAATTGTCGATCTGCTGTCGTTCCGACCCCAACCCTGGCGCGCGTGGCGCCGATCCTCCCCTCAAGGGGGAGGGTAAGGTTGCGGACATGCACAGGTTCAAGCATCGCCGGCATGCCTCATGAAATCGGCGAGCGATACATTGCCGCCCGTCGCAATGACGACAATGGTCTTGCCTTTCGCCTCGACCGTCCCCTCCATCAACGCAGCAAGAGCGGCGGCCCCCGAAGGCTCCAGCACCAGCTTCATGCGTTCGAAGGCAAAGCGCATGGCGCGGCGCACGGCGTTGTTCTCGACCGTGCGGGCGATCAGGCCGATATCGCCGATCGCCTCGAACGGAGCCACTCCAGGGCGGCGAGCCATCAGCCCGTCACAAATGGTCTTGCCGCCCAGCGACACCGTCTCGATCCGGCCGAGGCCGAGCGAGGTGCCCATGCCATTGAAGCCTGCGGGCTCCACGGCCACCACCTGCGTTTCCGGCGACAGATAGTGAAAGGCGAGCGCCACACCGCCGATCAGGCCGCCGCCGCCGACCGGGCAAAGCACGATATCGGCCTTCAGACCGCGCTTGTCGAGCTGCGCGACGGCCTCCAGCCCCGTGCCGGCCTGCCCGGCGACGATCTCGGGATCGTCGAAGGGATGGAGCAGAGTCAGCCCCTCGGTATCGGAAATCTCGCGGGCACGGGCAGAAGCAACTTCCTCGCGCGCCCGGTCGCCGTGATGGGTAAGCTCCACCCTTGCGCCGTAGCCGGCGGTGGCATCGCGCTTCGCCGCCGGCGCATCCTCGGGCATGACGATGGTGACGGGAATGCCGAGCTCCTGACCGGCTGCCGCCAGCCCTTGCGCGAAATTGCCCGATGAATAGGCAACCACGCCGCGCCGCTTTTCCTCTTCGGAGAGCCGCGTCAGCCGCCAATAGGCGCCGCGCACCTTGAAGGAGCCGGACCATTGCAGCGATTCCGGCTTGAGGAAGACGCGCGCCGCCCCTGTCTCCGCCGCCAGCGGGCGGCTTTCCAGCAGCGGCGTTTCCTGCGTGACCGCGGAAGTGACGCGATAGGCTTCCTTGAGATGGTCGAGCGTTGGAATCATTTCGCCCTGAGCTCCTCATAGGAGACCATGACATGCTCGGCATAGGCCGGACGTTGGGCCAGCCGCTCATAATAGGCCTCGAGGTTCGGCGTCTCGGCGCGATCGAAATCAAGCGTGAAGTAGCGATAGAGCTGATGGGCGAAGACGATGTCGGCGAAAGTCAGCGCCGCGCCGGCGAGGAAGGGTCCGTTGCCGATACGGGCATCCGCGATCTTCGCCACCTTTGCGAGCTGCTTGGCCGAGTTCTCGACCAGTGCCATATTGCGATCGACTTCGCGCGTGCGCACCATCTGGCTAAAGATCGGCACGATGGCCGGCACGAAGGTGGTCTTAGCCCATTCCGCCCACATGTCGAGCGATGCCCGCCGGGACGGATCCTTCGGCCAGAAGGTGTCGTCGCCATATGTCGCGCCGAGATAGCGCATGATTGCCGCGCTCTCGAACATGGTCAGGTCGCCGTCCTGGATGACGGGCACGAGCCCGTTCGGATTCATGGCCAGGAATTCAGGCGTGTCGTTGCCGCCATAGGGGCCGGAGACGTCGATGCGGCGATAAGGAAGGCCGAGTTCCGCGATCGTCCACATGACGATCTGGACATTGGCCGAAGAAGCGCGGCCGTGGACAGTGATCATCTCATTCTCCTCGCGGGTAGCGTTTGTTTTCTTCCAGCACGTTCAGGTCCATGTGGTTGCGCATGTAGCGCTCGGAGGCCTGTCGCAGCGGCTGGAAGTCCCACGGATAATAGGCACCATTCCTGAGCGCGGGATAGACGATCCACCGTCTTGCCTGGCTTTCGCGCACGGCGGCGTCGAAGGCCGCCMHGTCCCAGCGGGCGCGGACCTTCGCCATGAAGCTTTCCACGAGCTCGGCATTCGCCGGCTCGGCGGCAAGGTTGGTGAGCTCATGCGGATCCGATTCCAGATCAAAGAGTTGCGGAGGGTCTATCTCGCAATGGACGAACTTGTAGCGGCCCTCGCGGATGGCCACCATCGGCGCATGGGAGCCCTCGGCGGCATATTCCATACAGACCGGCGCGCCGCGTTCGGCCCCTTTCGTCAGAGGCAGCAGCGAGACGCCGTCCGTCCAGGGCTTTATGGCGCTCATGTCGATGCCGGCAAGGTCGCAAAGGGTCGGCGTGATGTCGAGATTAGAGACAGGTGTCTCGATCAGGCCCGCCGTGACGTCCCCGCCGGCGATCATCAGCGGCACGCGCGAGGAGCCCTCGTAGAAGCTCATCTTGAACCACAGTCCGCGCTCGCCCAGCATCTCGCCATGGTCGGAGCAGAACAGGATGGCCGTATCGTCGGCCATGCGCGTGCGCGTCAGCACGTCGAGGATTTCGCCCACCTTGTCGTCGATATAGCTGATATTGGCGAAATAGCCCTGCCGCGAACGGCGGATATGCTCCGGCGTGATCTCGTAGGACGAGTAGTCGCTGGCCCGATAGAGTCGCTGCGAATGCGGGTCCTGGCTCTCGTAGGGGATGAAGCCGACCTGAGGCTCCAGCGCCGGACAGTCCTCGTAAAGGTCCCAATATTTGCGCCGGGCGACGAACGGATCGTGCGGATGGGTGAAGGAGACCGTCAGGCACCACGGCCGCCGCTCGGGATCGTCCGTGGCACGTGCATGATCGTATAGCTTCTGCACTGCGTGGAAGGCGACTTCGTCATCGAATTCCATCTGATTGGTGATCTCGGCCACGCCGGCGCCGGTGACGGAGCCGAGATTGTGATACCACCAGTCGATGCGCTCGCCGGGCTTGCGGTAGTCTGGCGTCCAGCCGAAATCGGCCGGGTAGATGTCCGTCGTCAGCCGCTCCTCGAAGCCGTGGAGCTGGTCCGGGCCGACGAAGTGCATCTTGCCCGACAGGCAGGTGTGATAGCCGGCCGCACGCAGGTGATGGGCAAAGGTCGGGATATCGGAGGCGAATTCGGCGGCGTTGTCATAGACGCGCGTGCGCGAAGGCAATTGTCCGCTCATGAAAGAGGCCCGGCCCGGCGCACAGAGCGGCGAGGCGGTGTAGTTGTTGGCGAAGCGTGCCGAGCGCGCGGCCAGCGCGCGCAGATTCGGCACATGCAGGAACTCCGCCGGCCCGTCTGGAAACAGCGTGCCGGTGAGCTGATCGACCATGATGACAAGGATGTTCGGGCGCTTCATAGGGTCCTGATCCTGGGCTGGCCGCGGCCTGGCCGACCGGCGGGTCTGGTGTCGAGATAGTCTTCCACCAGCGCAATCGCGGAGGCCGCATCCGGCGGCCCGTCCTTCAACGCGCGGCGGATATAGAGGCCGTCGATCAGAGCCGCTATGCCTTCGGCCGTCTGCGTGGCCTCGTCGCGGCCCATGACGGCGGTCAGCCCGCTCATCAGGTTGGAATGCAGCCGGCGGGCGTAGACGCGCAGGAGCCGGCGCAGTTCAGGCGAGCGCTGGGCGGCGACATAGAAGGCGAGCCAGGCGGCGATGATCTCCGGCCTGAACTGGCTTTCGGAAAAGTTTACCGCGATCACGGCGCGGACCCGGTCGAGGCCGCGGGCGTTCTTCAGCGCGCGGCGGGCGTCGGCTCCGAGTTCGGCGAGGATATGCCACATGGTGGCGAGCAGCAGGTCTTCCTTGGCGCCGAAATAATGATGCGCGAGAGCGGTCGAGACGCCGGCGCGGCCGGCTATGTCCGACATGGTGACGTCGAGCGTCCCATGCTCGCCTATGGCATGGATCGCGGCATTGATCAGCGCGCGCTTGCGCAGAGGTTCCATTCCGACCTTGGGCATGAAAGCGAGATTATTTTTAATTGACTCGTCAATCAAGAAAAACTTGGGACCGGACGCGATCCGATGTTTCCAGGATAGACAACCGTGGAAGCTCCTGACCCTAAGCCCGTAAGCCGCGATGCTGTTTGCAGGCAGCGCGGCGGCAGGTCAGTAAGGTTGAAGGTTAAGCCTCGTTCCCGATCGGAACAGTATAGTCGCGGAAGAAGGCGGCGGCGCCGTCCTCGTCGATCTCGCCGGCAGCGACCATGGTAACAAGCTGAATTATTGTCTCGTCGTCAGTCTCCAACGAGAGCCCGTTGAAATAGAGAAACAGATCGGCTGCTGCGAGACCCGTACGCTTGTTGCCGTCAACAAAAGGATCATTCTTCACAATGCCGTAAAGATAGGCGGATGCAAGATCACAAAGATCGGGCGAGCCGTAGGCCTCCTTCTGCAGCGGTCGACTCAGTGCGGATTCGAGCATTCCATGGTCGCGCACGCCGGCAGCTCCACCATGAAGGCGGAGCTGTTCGGCATGAAGAGCTTCGATGAAGTCCTTGGTATGGAACTCGGTCATTGAGCGAGAACACGATAGGCGCGCTCGTATTTTTTCATTCGTTCGCGCGCGACCTTCATCTTGCGCTCGAACTCTTCCGGATCTTCCGAATGCAGCCGGAGGCGAAGCTCGTTGGGCTCGTCAACGAGATGCAGCGTATCTCCCGCGCGCAGATTGTGCCTTTCCAGCACCTCCTTCGGCAGGATGACGCCTTCCGAATTGCCGATCTTGCGTATGGTCACGTTCATGGCCCGGAACTCCTATGTTATAACACATGGTATAACATAGGGTTGCGAAGGGCAGCTGGAAGCCCGACTCCTGAGCCTAATCCTGCAGCAGCTTGTCGAGCAGACGTTCAGCGGCTTCCGGGATGACCGTGCCGGGAGGGAAAATTTCGGCAGCACCGGCCTTCAGCACCGCCTCGTAATCGTCCGGCGGGATGACGCCGCCCGCCACGATCATCATGTCGTCACGGCCGAGACGCCGCAGCGCCTCCTTCAACTCGGGGATCAGCGTCAAATGGCCGGCGGCAAGCGACGAGACGCCGACAATATGGACATCGTTCTCCGCGGCGAGCGCGGCCACTTCCTCGGGAGTCTGGAACATGGCGCCGACGGTGACGTCGAAACCCAGGTCACCGAAAGCGGTCGCGATCACCTTCTGGCCGCGGTCGTGCCCGTCCTGGCCGACCTTGGCGATCAGGATGCGCGGGGGAGAGCCGGTCTTCCTGCGGAACTGCTCGATCTTCTGCTGAACGCGATCGATGACCTCGTTCTCGCCTATCTCCTTGCGGTAGACGCCGGAAATGGTGCGTATTTCGGCGACATGGCGGCCGAAGACCTTTTCGAGGGCATAGGAGATTTCGCCAACGGTCGCATTGGCCCGCGCCGCCTTGATGGCGAATTCCAGCAGATTGCCGTTGCCGCGGGCCGCCTCGGTGAGCGCGTTGAGGGCGGATTCCACCTCCGCCACGTTGCGCGTGCCCTTGAGCTGCTGCAGCTTTGCGAGCTGGCGGGCGCGCACCTCGGCATTATCGACCTTCAGGACTTCGACCTCGACATCCTTTTCCGGCTTGTGCTTGTTGACGCCGACGACGATCTGCTCGCCGGAATCGATGCGCGCCTGCGTCCGGGCCGCGGCCTCCTCGATCCTGAGCTTGGGCAGGCCCTGTTCGTTGGCGGCCGCCATGCCGCCCAGCGCCTCGACCTCCTCGATATGCTTCAGCGCCCTGGCGGCGAGGTCGTGCGTCAGTCTCTCGACGAAGGCGGAGCCGCCCCACGGGTCGATGATGCGCGTCGTGCCGGATTCCTTCTGCAGGACAAGCTGCGTGTTGCGGGCGATGCGCGCCGAATGATCGGTCGGCAGAGCCAGCGCCTCGTCGAAGGAATTGGTGTGCAACGATTGGGTATGCCCCTGGGTGGCCGCCATCGCCTCGATCATGGTGCGCATGATGTTATTGTAGGGGTCCTGTGCCGTCAGCGACCAGCCGGAGGTCTGGCAGTGGGTGCGCAGGGACAGGGAGCGCGGGTCGCTTGGCGAAAAGTTCTTCTGGACAAGCGTCGCCCACAGCAGGCGCGCGGCGCGCATCTTTGCGACTTCCATGAAGAAGTTCATGCCGATCGCCCAGAAGAACGAAAGGCGCGGCGCGAAGCGGTCGATGTCGAGCCCGGCGGCAACGCCGGCGCGGGCATATTCGATGCCGTCCGCTATCGTGTAGGCAAGCTCGAGATCGGCCGTCGCCCCGGCTTCCTGCATGTGGTAGCCGGAAATGGAGATGGAGTTGAATTTCGGCATATGCTCCGCCGTGTAGGAGAATATGTCCGAGATGATCCGCATCGAAGGCTTGGGCGGATAGATATAGGTATTGCGGACCATGAACTCCTTGAGGATGTCGTTCTGGATGGTCCCGGCGAGATCCTTCTGCTTTACCCCCTGTTCCTCCGCCGCCACGATATAGAGCGCCATGATCGGCAGCACGGCGCCGTTCATGGTCATGGACACTGTCATCTGGTCGAGCGGGATGCCGTCGAAAAGCTGGCGCGCGTCGAGGATGGAATCGATCGCCACGCCCGCCATGCCGACATCGCCGGCGACCCGCGGATGGTCGCTGTCATAGCCGCGATGGGTGGCGAGATCGAAGGCGACGGAAAGGCCCTTCTGGCCGGCGGCGAGGTTGCGGCGGTAGAAGGCGTTGGATTCCTCGGCCGTCGAGAAGCCGGCATACTGGCGGATCGTCCAGGGCTGCTGGACATACATGGTGGGGTAGGGGCCCCGGATGAAAGGTGCGGCGCCCGGCCAGGTATCGAGGAAGCGCAAGCCCTTCAGATCCGCCTCGCCATAGCCGCGCTTCAGTTCCAGTCCCTCAGGCGTCAGCCAGCGATCCTCGCCGGGGCCGGAAGGCGCCAGCCGAGGTTCGGACCAGTCTATGGTGCTGAAATCAGGGATCATGCCGCGTCTCCGAGGGCCTGATCGATGCGTACGGCATTGAGCGGCTCGCAGGAGACCACGCCTTCATTCGCGGCGGTCACGGTGTTTGTCGGCAGGGTGGAGACCGGACGCTCATTGTCCAGCGGGTAGACGGTCGTGCCGACGATGGAATGCTTGCCCTCTCGCAGGCGTGCGGCGCGCTTTTCCCGCATTTCGGCAATGCGTTTCTGGATGAAGCCGGAGGCGAGGCTTTTCAGCGAGCCGCCTTCGGCCTCGATGCGGCGAAACTCCGCCCAGGCCTGCTCGCAGATGGCATCGGTCAGGGCTTCGATCGCGCCCGAGCCCGCTGACGGGTCGGAAACGAAATCCAGCCGGCTTTCGCCCGCCAGGATAAGCTGGGTGTTGCGTGCAAGCCGGCGCGCAAAACCGTCCGGCAGGCCGTGGGTGATCGTGTGCGGCAGGACGGCAATGGAATCGGCGCCCCCCACGGCGGCCGCAAAGGCGGCGATCGTGGTGCGCAATATGTTGGTCTCTGGGTCCTTGAAGGTCATCATGCGATAGGAGGTCTCCGCATGGATGACAGTTGGCAAGGGCTCGATCGAACATGCCTCCAGCACGCGCGCCCACAATTTGCGCAAGGCCCTGATCTTGGCGATCGAGAAGAACTGATCCTGATCGACGCTGAGTGCGAAGCCGATATGCGGGGCCGCATAGACCAGCGGCTGGCGCGCCTCCTCGAACATCCTCAGATGCGAGGCGGCAGTTGCGAGCATGATGCCCAGTTCCTGCGCTTCGGATGCGCCGGCATTATGGAACACGCGGCCGTCGGCTTCGAGCAGTATGCCGGGCAGGTCGAGGGCGAAGAAGCCGGCCAGCGATTGCGGCAGCGAGGCTTCCAGCGCCTCGATCGACATGCGCAGCTTGCCGGTGCCGGCAAAGACGGCCGAAGGGTCGATGCCGAAGGAAAGCGTCAGGCGGGCCGGGTCGGCGCGTCGTTCCGTCAGCGTCTTCACAAGCCAGTCGATGGAGGCGCGGCTTTGCGGATGGACATTGATGCGCAACAGCATGTTGGAGAGAGGAATTCCATCCAGCGCCGTCGAAATCGCTTCGGTCGAGGCTGGCAGTCCGTGGCCGAAGGCATTGGGAGCGCCGGTAAAGACGAGGGAAAGCCCGGTGGCGCCTTCCGCCAGATCCTCCTTGGCCTGCCTGTTGGCGCGCACGGGATCGGTGTCGTCGACGCGCTGGACGATATGCCACGGCCGGTCCGGACGGACACGCGTGACACGGGCGGGATCGACCGCGCGCTCGTAAAGCGGCTGTATCTCGATGCCGTCATCCGATGTCGATACGAGCGAATCATAGCCGGCTTCGCCGCGCAACGCCTTTTGCACCAGCGCCAGCCATCCGTCGCGATCCATCGCCGGGAATTCCGCTTGCCTGAGAATTGCCGGATCCATTTTCCCTCCTCTGCCAGTCATCGATCTTAGGGTGCGGCGACCGCTGCTGCAATGCGTCATCGGTCGCAGCGTCGGGAATTTGCCCTCCTCCTGTTGCAAGGCATCCACAATGGGCTGCCATGGTGAAAAACGAGATTGTGGCTGGGAGTTGCGCTGTCTATACCTTTTGCGGACTTTTCCGGTACCGAGGAGACGAAGCGATGGAGAATACGGGCGACAGCAGCATCTTTCTCGGTGCCAGCCGCAAGCCGGATGACAGCTACCAGAAGGCTGAGGAGCTGCTCCTGAAATACGGCAACCGGCACGGACTGGTGACCGGCGCCACGGGCACCGGCAAGACGGTGACGCTGCAGATCCTCGCCGAAGGGTTTTCCAGTGCGGGCGTCCCGGTCTTCTGCGCCGATATCAAGGGCGATCTTTCGGGCATAGCAATGGCCGGCGAAGCCAAGGATTTCCTGCTCAAAAGGGCCGAGACGATCCGTCTGGAACCCTATGAGTTCAAGAAATTTCCAGTCGTCTTCTGGGATCTGTTCGGCGAGCAGGGGCATCCGATCCGGGCGACGGTATCGGAAATGGGACCGCTGCTCCTGTCGCGACTGATGAACCTTTCGGAAGCGCAGGAAGGCGTCCTCAACATCGCCTTCCGTGTCTCGGACGAGGAGGGAATGCTGCTCCTCGACCTGAAGGACCTGCAGGCCCTGCTTGCCAACATGGCCGAGCGGGCGGACGAACTCGGCGCGCGCTACGGCAATATCAACAAGCAGTCGGTCGGTGCCATCCAGCGTTCGCTCCTTGTGCTCGAACAGCAGGGCGCGAAACACTTCTTCGGCGAACCGGCGCTCAAGATCGCCGACATCATGCGCACGACGACGGACGGGCGCGGCGCGATCAATGTGCTTGCCGCCGACAAGCTGATGATGAACCCGCGGCTCTACGCCACGTTCCTGCTCTGGCTTCTGTCGGAGCTGTTCGAGGAATTGCCGGAGGTGGGCGACCCGGAAAAGCCGAAGCTCGTCTTCTTCTTCGACGAGGCGCATCTTCTGTTCGACGAGGCGCCGAAGGTGCTGGTGGAGCGCGTCGAGCAGGTGGTACGGCTCATTCGCTCCAAGGGCGTCGGGGTATATTTCGTCACGCAGAATCCGCTCGACGTGCCGGAGACCGTGCTGGCCCAGCTTGGCAATCGCATACAGCACGCGCTGCGCGCCTATACGCCGCGCGAGCAGAAGGCGGTTAAGACGGCGGCCGATACCTTCCGTCCCAATCCCGAGTTCGATTGCTTCGAGGCGATCACGAAGCTCGGCACCGGCGAGGCGCTCGTCTCCACACTGGAGGAGAAGGGCATTCCTTCCATGGTCCAGCGCACGCTGATCAGGCCGCCGTCCTCGCGTCTCGGGCCGCTTACCGAGGCCGAACGCAAGCAGATCATCGCGGAAAGCCCTGTGGCGGGCCAGTATGACGAGGAAGTGGACCGCGAATCCGCCTTCGAGATCCTGCAGAAGCGCGCCAAGGACGCCATGCAGGCCGAAGAGCAGGCCCAGGAGGAAGGCGACGGCCGGACGGGCTGGACCCTGCCGGATTTCGGCCTTGGCGACGACAACCGGTCAAGTTCGTCACGGCGCAGCGGCAGCACACGCCGCAACTCCAACCGGCAGACCGTCGTCGAGGCGGCGATGAAATCGGTCGTCCGCTCGGTCGGGACCTCGCTCGGCCGCGCCTTGGTGCGCGGCATCCTTGGCGGCTTGAAGAAGGGGCGGTAGCGGCTTCCCTGGAGGCCGCCATCCGATCGTTAGACAGCCATGATACCCGAGGTGACCAGGATAGGCGCCTTGCCGGGCACCCGATCATAAAGGTCGATGATGTCCTGGTTCATCAGGCGCACGCAGCCCGACGAGACGGACTTTCCGATCGACCACCATTCCGGCGAGCCGTGCAGGCGGTAGAGGGTGTCCACGCCGTTCTGGAAAATATAAAGCGCACGCGCGCCAAGCGGATTGTCGAGGCCGGGCGGCATGCCGCCATTTTCGGCGCTGTATTTCTCAAGCTCCGGCTGCCGCGCGATCATTTCCGCCGGCGGCGTCCATTTCGGCCATTTCCGCTTGTACTGGACGTTCGCGCGGCCTGACCATTCGAAGCCGGCGCGGCCGAGGCCGACGCCATAGCGCATCGCCTGCCCGTTGCCCAAGACGAGATAGAGGTAGTGGTTCGCTGTATCGACAACGATGGTTCCGGGGCGCTCGCCTGTCGGGTCGGCAACGACCTGCCTGAGCAATCGCGGATCGATCTGTTCGACCGGGATCGCCGGAATCTCATATCCTTCGTCGATCAGGGGGCCGTACATTTCCCGGTAATAGGCGAGGTTGGGCGTTTCTGCGGGCATCAGGCTCGGCGGCATGGCGCCGGGCGGAGCTTCACGCGGCACGTTCAAGCAGCCCGCCAGAGCTGCGGATGCGGCTGTGACTGAGGCGAGATTGAGGAATTTGCGGCGCGTCAGCTTTGCGGAACTGATAGGCAAATCAGGCATCGAACTCTTCATGATGTTTGACAGCAAACGGAAACAATTCGGATAGGTTCCGAGGTTGGAGGGGATGAACTCAGATAGGATCGTTTCCGTTCAAGTTCATCTCGCTCCAACCTCAAACGACGGGCGATAGGCCTCTCAATTCAGGCCGCAGGGTGGTGAAACAAAGGCACCCTTGTGGTTGCAGCGGGACTGTGCCCTTTCTGCAACGCGATACGCAATCAACTTAACCGTGATGATGGTTCAGCCTGTTGCCGGGAGCGCTTCGAGTGAAGGCAGGATGAGGCGCGGCGGATAGTCGCTGTATTCCTCGGGTTGGTTGGTCCGGTTGATCCATACCGTGCGGAAGCCGAACTTGCTGGCGCCGGCTATGTCCCAGCGGTTGGACGACTGGAAGGAAACCGCCTCCGGATAGACGCGCCAGGCCGTGGTCACGAGTTCGTAGACGGAAGGATGGGTCTTGAACTTGCGAATCTCGTCGACGGAGAAGATGTTGTCGAACACGCTGTCGAGGCCCGCCGATTTGACCGCCGATTCGAGCATTGCCGGCGAACCGTTGGACAGGATGGCTAGACGTGCGCCTTCCGCCTTCAGCGCCTTCAGAACGGACGGCACTTCCGGATAGCAGTCGAGGCGCCAATAGGCGTCGAGGAGTTTCTGGCGCAGGGCGGGGTCGGCCGACGGAACCTTCTGGAAGGCGAAGTCCAGCGCCCTTTCGGTGTGCACCCAGAAATCGGAATAGACTTCCATGAGGGTTTCCACCCAGGAATATTCCAGCTGCTTCGCGCGCCAGATATCCGACAGCAATTGTCCGTCCGGGCCGATCTCGCCCGCATGACGGCGCACGGCTGCATGGACGTTGAAAAGCGTTCCGTAGGCGTCGAAGACATAGGAATGAAGCATCTTGGGTCAGGACCTGTTGATCTGGTCGAAATGGTGTAGGGCCATCCGTTCGGATGCGGGGAGCGAAGGCGCAGGAAATATGGATATTTTCAAGCCCTTCGCGACAAGGCAGCCGGGCGGATGGCCCACATCCTGCGGACGCTGAAACGGCTTCGATCTGCCGCGTCGAACCGCTCGACCCCTGAGCTTGCCGAAGGGGGAACCCCATCGCCCCGCGCGCTTCTCCTTGCATCCCATCGCCGTTTCCGGCGCCATTTCGATCATATCAATAGGTCCTGACCCTAGATTTCCCTCGCAGATAACGACCTTGACCTCAAGGCCGCATGGGGTCAAGGAACTCCTGTCTCTGGCATGATAAGTCAACCGTCGTTGACATTGACGTCGCGGATCAAACGCTTTTCCATGCGGCAAGAAAATCGATAGGACTACGAAAATGAATTTGGCCGAACCTGCCCAGACCGCGACATGGACCTTCATTGACGGCGATTGGTACGAGGGCAACGTGCCCATCATCGGCCCGCGCTCCCATGCCATGTGGCTTGCTTCGACAGTATTCGACGGCGCACGCTGGTTCGAGGGCGTGGCTCCCGATCTCGATCTGCATTCGCAAAGGGTGAACGCGTCGGCGACGGCGCTCGGCCTCAAACCGACGAAATCGGTGGAGAAGATCGTCGGGCTCACCTGGGACGGGCTGAAGAAATTCGACGGCAACACGGCGGTCTATATCCGCCCGATGTATTGGGCCGAGCATGGCGGCTATATGGGTGTGCCGGCCGATCCGGAGTCGACGCGGTTCTGCCTCTGCCTCTACGAGGCGCCGATGATCGCGCCTTCCGGTTTCTCGGTCACGGTGTCGCCGTTCCGCCGGCCGACCATCGAGACCATGCCGACCAATGCCAAGGCCGGCTGCCTCTATCCGAACAATGGCCGCGCGATCCTCGAAGCCAAGAAGCGCGGCTTCGACAATGCCCTCGTCCTCGACATGCTAGGCAATGTGGCCGAGACGGGAAGCTCCAACATCTTCATGGTCAAGGACGGGCACATCTTCACGCCGGCGCCGAACGGCACTTTCCTTTCAGGCATCACGCGCCACCGCGTCATCTCGCTGCTTGCCGATTACGGCTTCCGGACCACGGAAAAGACCCTGGGCGTCGCCGATTTCATGGAGGCCGACGAGATCTTCTCCACCGGCAACCATTCCAAGGTGGTGCCGGTCATCCGCATCGAGGATCGCGACCTGCAACCGGGTCCGGTGGCCAAGAAGGCACGTGATCTCTATTGGGAATGGGCGCATTCGGGAGAGGCAGCCTGAACGGCGAGAAAGGAAGAATTTTCCCCGCTCCGCAGTTGCCAAACAGGGGGCAGTACCCCATTTCCGCTGCTGGACGTTTTTATTTTCAACCTGACGATTAGAGGGAGACCTGCAATGGCTTTTGAACTGCCGGAACTGCCGTATGATTACGAGGCGCTCCAGCCCTATATGTCCAGGGAGACGCTCGAATATCATCACGACAAGCACCACAAGGCTTATGTCGACAACGGCAACAAGCTGGCCGCCGAAGCCGGGATGGAGAACCTGTCGGTCGAGGAGATCGTCAAGAAGTCCTTCGGCAGCAACCAAGGACTCTTCAACAATGCCGCCCAGCACTACAACCACATCCATTTCTGGAAATGGATGAAGAAGGGCGGCGGCGGCAAGAGCCTGCCGGGTGCGTTGCAGAAGGCGTTCGATTCCGATCTCGGCGGCTATGACAAGTTCAAGGCCGATTTCGCCGCCGCCGGTGCCAGCCAGTTCGGCTCGGGCTGGGCCTGGGTTGCCGTCAAGGACGGCAAGCTCGAGATCATGAAGACGCCGAACGGCGAGAATCCGCTCGTCCACGGCGGCACGCCGATCCTCGGCGTCGATGTCTGGGAGCACTCCTACTATATCGACTACCGCAATGCGCGGCCGAAATATCTCGAAGCCTTCATCGACAATCTGATCAACTGGGACTACGTCCTCGAATGCTACGAGAAGGCAAGCGCCTGACGTTCGTTCCCGTTGCGGATCAGGAAAAACCCGGCTTCGGCCGGGTTTTTTGTTGCCTCATCGATGCCGTGCCGGCGATCAGGCCGCGGTGCTTCCACGCGCGGCGTCCACGCTCCACGGTCCGGGACCGGCGAAGAAGAAGTAGAGGAAAACAAAGCAGTACAGGATCGCCGCATCGCCGCCATTGAGAATGGGGAAGAAGTTTTGCGGCGCGTGGGCCATGAAATAGGCGACCGCCATATTGCCCGACAGGATGAAGGCGACCGGCCGCGTGAAGAGGCCGAGGGCAAGCAGGACACCGCCGATCAGCTCGATGAGGGCCTGAACCCACATCAGCGGCGACAATGCCATCGCCTCGGCGGCTGCCGGGAAATTGAACAGTTTCTGCGTCCCGTGCTCCAGGAACAGCAGCGCCGACATTATCCGCATCACACTGAGCCATTGCGGTGCCCAGGCCGAAATACCATCGGAATTCATTGCGTCTCCCTCCTCGTGCGAGACTCCAGCGCCGATTCTCCTGAACCGGCTATCATAATCATACCACAGATTGCAGAATCTCCGGCTGGTCCTAACTCTGCGCTGTCAGCAGGTCCGCATCGTGTGTCAGCGGCCATCGAGCGGCGGATGCTTTCGCCGTGCCGGGTGGCATCCATCCAGGTCTCGACCACCTGCCGGATCGCCTTCTGGTCCTCGCTCATTTCGCAGCCTCCATCCCGCTATGCCCGCCAGCCAGACCGAGGCTGGCAAGCACGTCGAGAATCTCTTGTTCGGCTTTTGAGGAAAGCGGCAGGATCGGGCGCGGCGGATAACTGTCCGCCAGTCCAAGGCCGCGCGCAGCCGCATGGACGACGCGATAGCTGCTGTATTTGCGGAAAAGCGCCCATAACGGCTCCAGGCCGGCATTGAGGCGCCGGGCGGTTTTGACGTCACCCGCTTGAACCGCGCGGGCAATGCGAAGGCATGGCCGGGGAAACAGGCCTCCAGCAACCGAATACCAGGCCCTGCCGCCGGTAATCAGCGCCTCCGTCGCGTTCCAGTCACCGCTGTAGCCGAGCGAGAAGTCGGGATCGACAACCTCTGCGGCCGACCGGTGATAGGCTGCGACGTCGGCCGCCGCCGGTGCCGGATTCTTCACCGCAACCACGTTCGGGATTTCGGCGAGACGCGCCAGCAGGGCCGAACTTACGGTGAAATGCGTCGTCCCCGGATTGTTATAGATACATAGGGGAAGTTTTGTCGCCGCGGCAACCGTCTCGAAATGAACGAAGACCTCGTCGTCGAGAAGCGGCAGATAGGAGACCGGCGCCAGCAACAGCGCGTCGGCTCCGGCCGCCTCGGCGTCTTTCGCCAGATCGATGGTGTCGTCGGTCCGCAGGGCGCCGCAACCGACCAGCAGGGGCACCTTTCCGCCTGACACCTCGCGCGCCGCCTCGACCGCTTTCCGACGCTGTCCGCGCGCGAGATAAGGGTAGGAGCCCGTGCTGCCGAGAATGCCGATGGAATCGACCTTCGCCTGGACAAGCCTTTCGACAAGCCGGGAGAAGGCCCGGATGTCTATCTTTCCATCCGCGCCGGCGGGCGTGATCGGGAAGGCGGATAGTCCGGAGAACATGGATGTGGCTTTCCAAGGGGCGCAAACGGGCCCGCATGAAAGCCGATCCGGCTGAAGCCCGCAATATTCCAGGCCACCGGGCCGCATCACGCCACCGGGCGAAAATTCCGCGATCAGGAAAATGGGACCGGCTGTCGGAAGATGCTCCAGCCGTTCGTCCTTTGGAGAGGAAACGCAAAACCGGAGAGGGACCATGAAAAAGACCGTCGCTGTCACTCACGGGCTGGATGGTGTCACGCAATCACCCGGAGCTTTTCAATGACCCCCACCATTACCGCCTTTGAACGCTCCCCCGACCGCGGCAGGGGGCTGGCGCGTGACATGCGCGTTCGCTGGGCGCTCGAGGAAGTGGGACAGCCTTACGAGGTTCGTCTTGTTTCGTTCCAGGCGATGAAGGAGCCTGCGCATCTCGCGCTTCATCCCTTCGGGCAGATTCCGACCTATGAGGAAGGCGATCTCGTCCTGTTCGAGTCGGGGGCGATCGTGTTCCATATAGCGGAGAGCCATGCGGGCCTGCTGCCGGATGACGCGCATGCCCGGGCGCGCGCCGTCATGTGGATGTTCGCCGCGCTCGACACGGTGGAGCCGCCGATCTTCGATCGCACCCTCGTCATGATACTCGAGCGCAAGGAGCCTTGGTACGAGCAGCGCCTGCATGCCCTTGAAGGCAGCATCAGGAAACGCCTGGGCAGCCTTTCCACCCGTCTTGGCGATGCCGAATGGCTCGATGGCGCATTCAGCGCCGGCGATCTGCTGATGGTGACGGTGCTGCGCAGGTTGCACGGATCGGGGATGCTGGACGAATTTCCCAACCTCTCCGCCTATGTTGCCCGTGGCGAAGCGCGCGCGGCCTTCAAGCGTGCCTACGCTGCTCAACGGGCGGTTTTCACCGCCGCATCGACGGGCTGACGAGGGGTAACCAGTCGTTTGGCGAATCCATAGGGCGCAGCATAAATTGCCGTCCGGTATCCGGCTCTCGGCAGACTTCGGCCACCAAGCGAGCATTTCGGCATCACATGCAAGCCTCTTTGGCTTAGATGTGCTGACAGTGTCTGCGGGATTGGCCGGTTTGCAGTCGGATAGGACGATCACAGCTTTGAAGGGCACGCTGCTCGGGGCAATCGCGATTCTCTCATGGGGAAGCCTCGGAGCCCTTGGCGCCCTGGCGGCCGCCATGCCGCCTTATCTCGTGCTGGGCCTGTGCTTTTCCATTGCAGCAGTGACAGGCACCGGTTGTTGCGCGATTGCCCGTGTCCGCCTTGTGCCCCTCTATGCGCCAGAAGTGCTGCTGGCGGCCTTCCTGCTTGGAGCCTATCATCTGGCCTATTTCGAGGCTTTCCACCATGCGGAGGCCATTCCGGTTTCGCTGATCAACTATCTCTGGCCGGCCTGGCTGATCGTGATCGGCAACCTGTTCTTCGCGCTGAACAGCGGCTGGGCGGGTTACCTCGGAGCGGCGATCGGTTTTGCCGGGGTGGCGATCCTGATCGGCGGGGACTTCGATGTGAAGACCGGCGACACATTGGGCTACGCGCTGGCGATGGCCGGGGCGATCCTGTGGGCTACCTATTCCAACCTGCGACGGCGTGCACGCCATGAAGGTATGGGGGCGATGGTGTCGATCTGCATTCTGGCCTCGTTGTTCTGCTTTGCCATCGCGCTTTTTGCAGGCGAGATCTTCATGCCCACCCGGCAGGACATGCTCGTCATCCTGCTTCTGGGCATTGGCCCGGCTGGCGGCGCTTTCTTTCTCTGGGATTACGGGATGCGTTTCGGCAATGCGCCGCTTCTGGGGGTGATGGGCTACTCGGCCCCCGTGCTTTCGACCGGGCTGATGGTTCTGTTGGGCATGGGGCAGCTCTCATGGCGGATGGCGGCGGCGGTGGCCATGATCACCCTGGGCGGAGCAGTAATCCAGATAGGCTCGCGGACAGGCGCGGCAGGATACACAGCGGCCCGGCGGATCTCCCTCAGAAGGGGTTAAGCTCCCGGTTTTTCTGCTACGATCCCGAATCGCCGGGCGGGTGTTGGAGGACGATATGAGAATCGAATCCGCGCTCGAATTGCAGGCCCGCATATTTTCGCAGATTTTCCAGTTCATCCAGCTGCCGGCCTCGGCGGGCGCCGGGCGGTCTTTGCCCGGCCTGTTTCTCGATCCGATGCTGTTCGAGACGAAATCGGCGCGGCCGAGGAGCGCGCGGCGGCGCGCCGTCAACGACATCGCGCTCGGCGTGGCCGAGGGCGCGAGTGGCGAGGATGCAAGGCTGGCCGTGCTCGTGCAGAACCGCAACAAGCTGCGCAGCACGGTCGTGGACGATATCGTCGATGCCGCCAGGGGCGAGGCGGAGGTGCTTTATATCGGCCGCCAGAAGCCGTTATGGACGACCGGCCGCAACGACCCGATCAGGCTCGGCGCGAGCATATCGCCGACGATTGTTGCCTATGCCGGCACGCTCGGCTGCTTCTGCCGCGACAAGCTGAGCGGCAGGACGGGCATTCTCTCCAACAACCATGTCCTTGCGGACGTCAACGCGGTGCCTGTCGGCACGACCGTCATGCAGCCCGGCGCGCGTGACGGCGGCCGGCCGGAGGAGGATGTCATCGGCGAGCTGATCCGTTTCGTGCCGATCCAGTTCGGCGGCTTCCCGAATCTGGTGGACGCAGCCGTGGCGGGCCTCACGGAGCATGGACGCAAGGAGGACCATGCCACGCTCCATGACAGCGCCGACGAACCCGCGCCGGCCATTACCCTGCAGCCGGACGAGCCAGCCGAGGCGCTGCCCGGCATGACCGTGTTCAAGACCGGGCGCACGACGCGCCATACGCGCGGCCGGGTGCGCGCCGTCAACGTCAACAACTACCTGGTCGATGTCGGGGTGGGCGTCGCCCGCTTCGATAGCCAGATGGTGATCGAGACGGATATGGCACCGCAACCCTTCAGCAGGCCCGGAGACAGCGGGTCCCTGATCGTCGACGAGGAAGGGCGTCCAATCGGACTGCTCTTTGCCGGTTCGGCTTCGGGAGGCGCTGGAAACGTTGGAATTACCGGTGCAAACCTTATATCATCGGTCACTGAACAATTGGGCGTGACGCTGGTATAGGAATCGCATGGCCGGCACGAAGCATTCGATGGACGAGGCGCGCGAAATCCAGAAGGCCTTCGAGAAGAAATTCGGCGGCAGGAAAGGGCTCCTGGGCGTCGGAATCTGTCTCAATCCGCGCCGCGACGATCTTGCGATCAACGTGTCGGTTTCCCGCAGCGCGCAGGCAAGCGACCTGCCGAAGACCTTCGACGGCCTCGATGTGGTCGTGGACGTCGTGGGCACCGTCCGCGCTTTCTGATTTCTTTCAAAACCGGACTTCCCGAGCCTGATCCTAGGGGCGAAAGGACATTGGAAGGTTGTTGTGCCGGGGCAAGGTTTCAGGCAGAGCTACACGAAAATCCCCATACGAAAGTGTGGATTGGGGTGACAAAGGTTCAGGATTGAACAATATATAGGGAGGCGACAGCCGGCCAAGCCGTGCTACACTTGTCGCGAGATATGGAGACCTGAAATGACCGCATGCATCGTGGGCTGGGCGCATTCGCGCTTCGGCAAGCTGGAGGACGAGACCGTCGAGAGCCTGATCGTCAAGGTCGCAAGCGAGGCGCTGGACCATGCCGGCATCGGGCCGGAAGACGTGGATGAGATCGTGCTCGGGCATTTCAATGCCGGCTTCTCGCCGCAGGATTTCACAGCCAGCCTCGTGCTGCAGGCCGATGACCGGCTGCGTTTCAAGCCGGCGACCCGCGTCGAGAACGCCTGCGCGACGGGCTCGGCCGCCGTGCGGCAGGGCATCCGCGCCATCGATGCACATGCGGCGCGTGTCGTGCTCGTGGTCGGCGCCGAGCAGATGACCAAAACGCCCGGGCCGGAGATCGGCAAGAACCTGCTCAAGGCATCCTATCTGCCGGAAGAAGGCGACACGCCCGGCGGCTTCGCCGGCGTCTTCGGCAAGATCGCACAGGCCTATTTCCAGCGCTATGGCGACCAGTCGGATGCATTGGCCAAGATTGCCGCCAAGAACCACAAGAACGGCGTCGACAATCCCTATGCCCAGATGCGCAAGGATCTCGGCTATGAGTTCTGCCGGCATGAGAGCGAGCGCAACCCTTTCGTGGCCGGTCCGCTGAAGCGCACCGACTGCTCGCTGGTTTCCGACGGCGCGGCGGCGATGGTGCTGGCCGACACCAGCACCGCGCTTTCCATGCGCCGTGCGGTCGCCTTCCGGGCCAACGAGCATGTGCAGGATTTCCTGCCCATGTCAAAGCGCGACATCCTCGCCTTCGAGGGTTGCGCGGAAGCCTGGACGCGGGCGCTGAAGAATGCCGGCGTAAAGCTGGACGATCTCTCCTTCGTCGAGACCCATGACTGCTTCACCATCGCCGAGCTGATCGAATACGAGGCCATGGGCCTTGCCCCGCGCGGCGAGGGCGCGCGCATAGCGCTCGAAGGCCAGACGGAGCGCGACGGCCGCCTGCCGGTCAACCGCTCCGGCGGCTTGAAGGCCAAGGGCCATCCGATCGGCGCGACGGGCGTTTCCATGCACGCCATTTCCGCCATGCAGCTCACCGGCGAGGCAGGCGACATGCAGCTTCCGGATGCGAAACTCGCCGGCATCTTCAACATGGGCGGCGCGGCGGTCGCCAACTACGTCTCCATCCTCGAAAGGATCAAATGAGGCAATCGGCCATCGTCTTCGGCGG
>NZ_VLJP01000036.1:0-8981 GCF_007829525.1 Mesorhizobium sp. J18 | reverse complement strand
TGGCCGGTCGCCATCATCGATATGGAAGGGGGGGCGCTGGATGAGGCGGAAGAGCGCTTCTCCGGCGAGGATGCGCTGGTGCTCGCCGCCGACATCACCGATGAGGACGAGATCGCCGACGCCTTCGACCAGGTGGTCGATGTGTTCGGCCTGATCGGCGCGCTGGTAAGCTGTGCGGATCGGGGAGGGGGGATACCCTTCGAGGATGCCAGCGTGGAGCATTTCCGCGAAATGCTGGAGGTCAATCTCGTCGGCCCGTTTGCCGCCGGAAAGGCGGCTGCCGAGCGCATGGGCCAGACCCTCGCCATCGTCAATGTCGCCACCGTTTCGGCCCTGCGCGCCAGCAGCGGCGGCACGGCCTATGCGCCCGCCAAGGCCGGGCTGAAGATGCTGACGGAAGCCATGGCGCTGGAGCTTGCGCCAAGCGCCATCCGGGTCAATTGCGTGGCATGCGGGCCGGTGGCGGACGGCCAGGCGGTGGGTGAAGCACTATCGCGCTCATGGCTTGCCCGCACGCCGCAGCGCCGCGCCGCAAGCGCGGCCGAGATCGCCTCGGCCGTCTCGTTCCTGCTGTCGCGCGAATCGGACCATATCACCGGTCACACGCTCGTTGTCGACGGCGGGTTCTCGGCGGCCGGCCTGCTGTCGGATTAGGGCAGGCCAGAGGGGCTACGAAGCGGTGCCGCAATGGTAGGTGCCGCGATCAGATGAGCTCCAGCCGTCCATAGGCCGGGATCTTCAACGCCGGGCGCATGAAGTCGATGCCGGCGACCAGGCCGGCGAAATGCACCTCCAGGCCCGAACGCAAACCGGCGGCAAAGCCCAGAAAACCGCCGAAGGTGGCGTGAAAGTCCCAGGCTTCGGGCGACCAGTCCGCCGAAAAGAAACCGGGCGCGAAGTCGCGGCCGACCGCATTGGGCGGCATGACAGCCCCGAATTCCGGCACTTCGCGCAACAGATAGGCGATGAAGCTGTTCGAATTCGGCCCCGGCCAAATGCGGTAATCGCCACGGCCAGAATAAGGGTAGCGCTCGATCGCCGCCTCGAAGAGCGGGATCAACCTTGCCGCTTCCTCCCCACGCACGGAATGGATGATCTCGGGATCGTTGGAATACCAGCGCGCATCAGCCGGATAGCCGTTCCTGCGGATCGGCATCCCCCAGCCGACCGTGTCATAGCGCACATATTCCCGTCCCGCCGGCTCTTTCATAACGATCCAGCTATGGACGGAGAAGGCGCCCTTGAGGCCGCCGGTGCGCGCCGCCATCAGATAGACCGCCGCTTCCTCGTCGGCGGCCGGGTCGAGCAGGATGCCGGTTGCCGACCAGTCGGCCGAACTCCAGGAGTCCGGCCGGTCCCTGAGCGACCACCAGCCGGCGGTCGCCAATGCGGGAAAGATGAAGACGAGGATCAAGAGCAAGGAAACGAACTTCGCCAATCGCATCAATATTTGCTTTCCCCTCACGCCTCTAATACTGCCTCTGATGATTTCTGGCATTCGGGTGATTTGATGGCAAATCCGGTCCTGGTGGAAGTGCTTCGCGGCAATGTGGTCGAAAGCCGCCATCGCGGCGCGGTGGTCGTTTTCGATGCCGATGGCAAGGCTGTGCTGGAGATCGGCGATACGGCGCGCCCGGTCTTCCCGCGCTCGGCGGTCAAGGCGATCCAGGCACTGCCCCTGATCGAAAGCGGAGGAGCCGACCGCTTCGGCCTCACCGAAAAAGAGCTGGCGCTCGCCTGCGCCTCCCATTCGGGCGAGTCGGCTCATGTCGAGCTGGCGCGCGGCATGCTGCGGAAGGCGGGGCTCGACGAGACGGCGCTCGAATGCGGCGCCCATTGGCCGAGCAACCAGCAGGTCGCGCTTGCGCTGGCACGGACGGGCGCTTCGCCGGCAAGCCTGCACAATAACTGCTCCGGCAAGCACGCCGGCTTTCTCTGCACCTGCCGCCATCTCGGCATCGACCATCGGGGCTATGTCGCCCCCGGTCACGAGATGCAGGAAATGGTGCGCGAGGCGATGGAAAACGTCACGGGCGCTGCCCATGCGGCGGATGTCTGCGGCACAGATGGCTGTTCCATCCCAACCTATGCCGTGCCGCTTGCCAGCCTCGCGCGCGGATTTGCCCGCATGGCCACAGGCAGTGGCCTCGGCCCTGAGCGGGCGAAGGCGGCGCGTCGCCTCCTGGCAGCCTGCATGACCGAGCCATTCCATGTCGCCGGGACGGACCGCTTCAACACGCAACTGATGGAGAAGACGGCCAGCCGCATCTTCGTCAAGACCGGGGCGGAAGGCGTCTATTGCGCGGCCGTTCCGGAACTCGGGCTCGGCATTGCCATCAAATGCGACGACGGCGCCGGCCGCGCCTCGGAGGTCATGGTGGCGGCCGTCCTGTCCCGGCTCCTTGCCAAGGATGCGGCACTTTCAGCGACGCTGGATTTCCTTTCCCGCCCGATGCTGAAGAACTGGCGCGGCATCGAGGTCGGCGTCCTGCGCCCGGCGGGGCCCCTGGCGACCATAGCCTTCCCGGCAAGTTGAGTTTCAGCCCAAGCAAGCACAAATGACGAGAGCGGTGGATGCCGGCGCCGTCAACCGCGCCGGGCGGCCTCGATTGCGCCGACGTCGATCTTTGTCATGTCCATCATGGCCTCGAACGCCCGCTTCGCCTCATCGCCGCCGGCCGCCAGCGCCTCGGTCAGCACGCGCGGCGTGATCTGCCAGTTGACGCCCCATCTGTCCTTGCACCAGCCGCACGCACTTTCCTGGCCGCCATTGCCGACGATGGCGTTCCAGTAACGGTCAGTCTCTTCCTGATCGTCGGTGGCGATCTGGAACGAGAAGGCTTCATTGTGCTTGAACATGGGCCCGCCATTGAGGCCGAGACAAGGGATGCCCAGAACCGTGAAATAGACGGTCAGCACGTCACCTTCCTTGCCGGACGGATAATCGCCGGGAGCACGGTAGACGGCATCCACCGAGCTGTCGGGAAAGGTCTCGGCGTAGAAGCGCGCGGCATCCTCGGCATCCTTGTCGTACCACAGGCAGATCGTATTCCTGGCGATGGCCATTGCTCGTCCTTTCATGTCCCGGCGGCCGGTTTGCAGCGCAAACCCCGCGCCAGCAACGCCTGAAAGACCACAGCAGCAGGTTGTTGCTTTTAAGACCGGGTGCGGCGGTCCGAATTGGTAATGGTCCGCTTTGGTCGAAAGGAAGGTCCGTAGCCGCTATTCCGGCTGCTCCGGACCATCCTGAACAGCGTCTTCCGGCAAGGTCGTCGGGGCGACGTCGGTCTGTGGCGGATTCGTCCCGGTCTGTCCCGTGCCTGGAGAGGCATTGTCCGGGGCCGCGCCGCCTTCCTCCGCATCTGGAGCAGCGGTTGCATCCGGGGCCGCTCCGGCGGCAGGGGCTTCGTCGGCGCCTGCGCCTGCCGTGACCCGATCCGTGCCGATCGGCTCGGGCGTGACCGAGCCATCCGCCGCCGCGACCCGCCAGACGGTGTTACCGGCATCGTCGGCAATGAGAAGGGCACCCGTGCCGTCAATGGCGACGCCGACCGGACGGCCGCGGGCCTGATCGCCGTTGAGGAAGTCAGTGACGACATCCTGTGCCTTGCCAGCCGGTCTGCCGTTCTCGAACGGTACGTAGACGACCTTGTAGCCGTTGAAGGAACTGCGGTTCCAACTGCCATGCTCGCCGATGAAAGCGCCGTTCGCATAGGGTTCCGGCAAGGCGGAGCCGTTCGAGAAGGCCAGGCCGAGGGCGGCGACATGGCTCGAAAGCGCATAGTCCGGCGGGATGGCCCGCTCCACCATGTCAGGCCGCGGCGGATGCACCCGCTTGTCCACGTGATTGCCGTAATAGCTCCATGGCCAGCCATAGAAAGCGCCTTCCTGCACCGATGTCATGTAGTCCGGCACGAGGTTCGGGCCGAGCTCGTCGCGCTCATTGACAACGGTCCACAACTCGCCCGTTTCGGGATGGAAGTTCAGGCCGTTGGGGTTGCGCAGGCCCGAGGCATAGACGCGGGCCGCCCCCGTCTCGCGATCGACCTGCCAGATCGCCGCCCGGCCTTTTTCGGCCTCCAGCCCGCGCTCGCCTGCATTCGAGTTGGAGCCTACGGAAGCGTAGAGGTAGCGCCCGTCCGGGCTCAGCGCGAGATCCTTAGTCCAATGGTGGTTGATCGGGCCGCCCGGCAAGGGCGTCAGCACCGTCGGTTCGGCAGCTATCTCGGTCTCGCCGAGTTCGTAGGGATAGGCAAGGATCGCATCGGCCGCGGCAACGTAAAGCGTCCCTTCGTACCATGCGACGCCGAAAGGCGAATGGAGACCGGTAAGCAGATCGCTTCGTTCATCCACTTGCCCGTCACGATCGGTGTCGCGCAGCAGCGTTATGAGGTTGCTTTCCTTTTCGTCTCCGCCGCCGCCCTGGGCCATGGACATGATCCAGCCGCGGATCACGTCCTTGGGCCGGTTGACCGGCTTGCCGGGCGGCTCGCGCGACTGCACCACGAGCACGTCGCCGTTCGGAAGGGTGTGGACCGTGCGCGGATGGGCGAGATCCTCCGCATAGGCCGTAATGGTGAGGCCATCCGGGACGGTCGGCGTTTCCCCTTCCTGCCAGCCGACCACCTCGGCGACCTTCAGGTCAGGCAGAAGGTCGTAGTGGCTGGGCTCCGGCAGGACAGGATCGGGACCGATCTGGCTGGAGACGTCGAAATCCGCGCCGTCATCGCCGCAGCCCGCGAGCAGGAGAAGGAGGCAGCTTCCGGCAAGGATGGCGCTTGTGTTACGGGGATTCCGGCGGCTAGTCATGATCGCGCGCTCCGACCGCATAACGGTAGACCGTCGAACCGCCCAGCCAGCCGGTGACGAGCATGAGAAGCACGGTCGCTGCAGAAAGGATCAGCCCGTAAGGTATCACGCCGGTCCAGCCGTCGCCGGTATGGACGAGATTGTTGATGAGGGCGAGGACGAGCACGATGAGGTTGCCGATCGCATTCGGCCAGCCGGGCCATTGCGCACGGATTCCCGGACGCACCAGAAATTCGGTCAGGCCGACGAGGAAAGCGACCACCCCCACCACGATGCCGGCGAAAAGCAGCCACTCCGAAAAGTGCAGCCACATGAGGTTGGACGTCTGCCAGTAGGCGATGTCGGTCAGGAGCGTCAGGGTGAAGCACACGACCGGGAAGGGGACGAGAATCGGATATGTCGGGTGTCTGACGATCGCGACGCTCGGCCTCGGATGAATATGTGCCATAGGTCGTCTCGACATGTTCACGGTTGACCACTTTCAGTCATACGAACAGGCGCGGATTTTGTTCCCGCCCTCGGATGGAAATACAATTTTCTTGGGATAGCGGGCGGCCTTTGCTCCACCGGAAGGGTGCTTCATGGTGCACTTGTATTGCCAGCTATCGGCGCATACAGTCCTTGAATGAGCAGAGCATTCACCCGGGAACAGGACGGCGAAAGCGGCCTCCCCGATGTCGGAGAGCGCCCCGTCAGTCCGCATCGCAACCTGGTCACGCCCGAGGGTCTGGCCATGATCGAGGCGGAGATTGCCGCCGCGCGCGAGGAACTGGCCAGGGCCGAGTCCGAGCAGGATCGCGAGCGCATAGCCATCGCCTCGCGCGACCTTCGCTACTGGAATGCGCGGCGCGAAAATGCGGAAGTCTCGGTACCCGAGAAGAACAGCAGCGTCGTGCGTTTCGGCATGAGCGTCACAGTCGAGGACGAGGACGGCCACAAGAATACGTGGAAGATCGTCGGCGAGGACGAGGCCGATGCCGCAAAGGGCAAGATATCCCATGTCTCACCGATGGCTCAGGCCCTTTTCGGCAAGGCGAAGGGCGAGATGACGGTGGTCAACGGCAAGGAATGGGGGATCGTCGACCTGAAGGTCGATTGAGCGGAAGCTGCCGGCAATCGGCATGTCTCGATCATTCCGGCGACTTTGCCGTCGGCACGGAATGGCTGCCCGTATTTCATGCGCCGGCAAGGGGTAGGCAGACACTTTCCGGATTTCGTTTCACGAAACCGTGATGGAATCGTGCGGATTATTGCAGTTTGCGCAGCGTTGTCGGACGTGCTGTTTTCTGCAAGTTTTCCACGAACGATCAGGGGATACTCATGAAGAAGCTCATATTCGCCGCCTCGGCGCTCGTCCTTTCCGTCTCGCTCGTGGCCGCAGCCGACGATCCGATCGCGGTGCGTCAGGCGCTCATGGAATCGAACGCAGCCTCCGCAGGAGTCGCTGCCGCCATGCTCAAAGGCGAGATGGACTACAGCCCGGTCGTTGCCAAGGCGGCCATAAACGCTCTGCACGCCACCGCGCTCGCTTTTGGTGACTATTTCCCTGAAGGCAGCGAGACCGGGGGCGACACCACGGCATCACCCAAAATCTGGGAGAACATGGAAGGCTTTCAGGAGGCCGTGACCAAGTTCCAGACCGATTCGGCCGCAGCCGCGGAAGCATCGGGCAAGGACGGTCCCGCCGATCTCGAGGCTTTCAAGGCCGCGATCACACCTGTCCTCGGCAATTGCAGGGGCTGCCACGAAGATTTCCGCATCCAGAGGAACTAGGGTCGGGACCTATAGCCGGAGATTGACCGCTGCGAAGGCTGGCCGTTGCAATCCTCGTCCTCCTGATCGCCGGCGGCGTCGGCTTCTGGTTTCTGACGGAACCACGCTATCTCGACGCCGATGCGATCGCTTCCATGGCTTCGGGCGATGCCGGGCGCGGGGAGCGCATATTCTGGGCCGGCGGCTGCACGTCCTGCCATGCCCGGCCCAAGGCCGAGGGGGATGCGCGGCTGGAACTGGCGGGCGGCTTGCAGTTGAAGACGCCCTTCGGCACCTTCACCGCTCCAAACATCTCATCCCATCCCGAAGACGGGATCGGCTCGTGGAGCGTGGATGATTTCGCCAACGCCATGCTGCGGGGCGTCTCGCCGGAAGGCCGGCACTACTATCCTTCCTTCCCTTATACGTCCTATACCCGCATGGAGCCGCAGGATGTTGCCGACCTCTTCGCCTTCATGAAAACCCTGCCGGCAGTGGAGGGGAAGACGGATGGGCACGAACTGTCGTTTCCCTACAATCTGCGCCGCGGCATAGGCTTGTGGAAGCTCGCCTATATGCGGCAGGAACCCATCATCTCGCTGCCCGACAACGCTCCCGAAGCCGTCAGGCGCGGGCGCTATCTCGTCGAAGTGCCGGGCCATTGCGGCGAGTGCCACACGCCGCGCCTTTTCACCGGCGGGCCGAGGCTGGATCAGTGGCTTGCCGGCGGTCGTGCATTGGAAGGCGAGGGGACCGTCCCCAACATTACGCCGCACGAGGACGGGCTGGCGGATTGGTCGGAGACCGATATCGCCTATTACCTGGAAAGCGGCTTCACGCCCGACTTCGATTCCGTCGGCGGCGCCATGGTGGCCGTCCAGCAGAACATGGCACAACTGCCCGATGAGGATCGCCAGGCGATCGCCGCCTATCTGAAGGCGGTGCCGGCGAGAGCCAATGGATACAAGAGAGCGAATGGCGAGCAGTGAATAGCGAGCACGAACGTCATCCCGGATGCCGGGAGGCGGAGCCGGGCGGCATATCCGGGACCCATCCCGGAACATTGGAGATGTCACGGATTGGGGCCCGGCTCTTCCTCGCTACGCTCGTCCGGCCGGGATGACGCCCGCCGTCAATTACTCGCTCATCCCCACCACCTTCAACGCGAAGGCATAGGTATAGGCGACCTCCTCCAGCCGTGAGAAACGGCCGGAGGCTCCGGCATGGCCGGCATCCATGTTGATGCGGAAGAGCACCGGATTGTCGCCGGTCTTTTTGGCGCGCAGGCGCGCGACCCATTTGGCCGGCTCCCAGTAGGTGACACGTGGATCGGTTAGCCCGGTGACGGCAAGGATCGGCGGATAGTCCTTCGCCTCCACATTGTCATAGGGTGAATAGGCGGCGATCGTCCGGTAGTCCTTCTCCGAGATGATCGGATTGCCCCATTCCGGCCATTCCGGCGGCGTCAGCGGCAGCGTGTCGTCGAGCATCGTGTTGAGCACATCGACGAAAGGCACCTCGGCGATCACCGCGCCGAAGGCTTCCGGCGCCATATTGGCGACCGCGCCCATCAGCATGCCGCCGGCCGAGCCGCCTTGCGCCACGATGCGGTCGTGGCTCGTGTAGTTTTCTGCCACGAGATGGCGGGCGCAGGCGATGAAATCGGTGAAGCTGTTGACCTTCTTCTCCTTTTTGCCGTCCTCATACCAGGCAAAGCCCTTGTCCTTGCCGCCGCGTATATGGGCGACGGCGTAAACGAAACCGCGATCGACCAGCGACAGGCAATTGGTGTTGAAGGAGGCGGGGATGGTGATGCCATAGGCGCCATAGCCGTAGAGCAGGCAGGGCGCCGTGCCATCGAGCGTGATGTCGCGACGGTGGATCAGCGAGATCGGCACCAGTTCGCCGTCGGGCGCCGGAGCCATCAAGCGGCGGGTGACGTAGCGGTCCGGATCGTGGCCGGAAGGCACTTCCTGCGTCTTCAGGAGCGTGCGCTCGCGCGTGCGCATATTGTAGTCGAAGACCTGGGTCGGCGTCGTCATCGAGGAATAGGAGAAACGGATGATTTCCGTGTCGTATTCGTAGGCCCCCGAGAGCCCGAGCGAATAGGCCTCCTCCTCGAAGGCTATGACATGTTCGTTGCCCGTAACACGCTCGCGCACGACGATGCGCGGCAGACCGTCCTTGCGCTCCAGGCGCACCAGATAGTCCCTGAAGCCGGTGATGGAGAGGATCAGCCGGCCTGGCTCGTGCGGCACGAGTTCCTGCCAGTTTGCGCGGCCGGGATCGGAGACCGGCGCGGTCATGACCTTGAAGTCCTTGGCACCGTCGGCATTGGTGAGGATGAAGAAGACGTCGCCGCCTTCCTCCAGATCGTATTGCAGGCCGGTCTCGCGCGCCGCCACCAGCTTCGGCTCGGC
>NZ_VLJP01000045.1:118042-164786 GCF_007829525.1 Mesorhizobium sp. J18 | reverse complement strand
CTGGCCACGCGGAACCTCGTTCATGTCCTTGTCGACCACCTTTGCCTCATAGCCGGTCACGGGCCGGCCCGTGGTGGCCGGTGCCATGTCGTCAAAGCGATTGGTGATGAAGATGTGCAGCATCTCGGTCGAGCCGATGCCGTCGAGAATCGGCTTGCCGGTSTTCCTTATCCATTCCTCAAAGACCGGACCGGGTAATGTCTCGCCAGCTGAAACCGCAACGCGCAGCGACGAAAGATCTGCCCCTTCATCCATCGCCGCCAGCATGGCGCGATAGGCGGTCGGCGCGGTGAAGCTCACGGTGGCGCGATAACGCTCGATGATCTCGACCATGTTCGGCGGTGAAGCGTTTTCGAGAAGCGTTGCGGCGGCGCCGAAACGCAGCGGGAAGATCGCCAGGCCCCCCAGTCCGAAGGTGAAGGCGAGCGGAGGCGAGCCCACGAAAATGTCCTCCGGGGTTACCTTCAGCACTTCCCTGGCATAGCCGTCGGCTACGATCAGCAGATCGCGATGGAAATGCATGGTCGCCTTGGGAATGCCCGTGGTACCGGACGTAAAGCCGAGCAGCGCCACGTCGTCGCGGCCGGTCTTCACAGCATCGAAACGCACTGGCTTGTCCAGCGCGATCCTGTCAAGTTCGGCGTCGAAATTCGCTGTGCCGTCAAAGCCCACGACCTGCTTCAGGAAACGGCTTTCCTTGGCGCAGGCGACCAGCTCGTCCTTGATCCGTGTGTCGCAGAGCGCAAGGCCGATCTCCGCCTTGTCGACGATCTTGGCGAGTTCACCCGCGCGCAGCATGGGCATGGTGTTGACGACCACGGCCCCTGCTTTCGTCGCCGCCAGCCAGCAGGCAACCATGGCGGGATTGTTGGCGGAACGGATCAGTACGCGATCGCCGGGCTTGACGTCGTAATTCTCGACCAGGGCATGGGCCAGCCTGCTGGTCCAATCGGCAAGCTCCTTGTAGGTGCGGCGGCGGCCATTGCCGATCAGGGCAATATTGTCGCCGAAGCCGCGTTCGACCATCCGGTCTGTCAGCTCAACCCCCGCGTTCAGATATTCAGGATAGTCGAAGCCTTCGAGAAGGAAATCAGGCCACTGATCCTGCGGCGGGAGATTATCCCGGGTGAAAGTATCGATATGCGCCGAAGGTCCAAGCATGGTCAGCCCCCTGCCATCATTTGCCTTGCAATCACGACTTTCTGGACGTCGGAAGCGCCCTCATAGATCCTGAGCGCGCGAATCTCCCGATAAAGGCTCTCGACAATATGCCCGCGACGCACGCCGTCGCCGCCGTGAAGCTGTACGGCCTTGTCGATAACTGCCTGAGCCTGATCGGTCGCGTAGAGCTTGGCCATAGCGGCCTCGCGCGTGACGCGCTGGGCTCCGGAATCCTTGGTCCAGGCGGCGCGGTAGACGAGAAGCGCGGCCGCATCGACGTCGAGAGCCATTTCGGCGATATGCCCCTGGACCATCTGGAGATCGAAAAGCGGCGCGCCGAAGAGTTGACGGTCGCGCACACGGCTGATGGATTCGTCGAGGGCTCGCTTGGCGAAGCCGAGAGCGGCGGCACCCACCGTCGACCGGAACACGTCGAGGACGGACATGGCGATGCGGAAGCCTTCGCCGGGCTTGCCGATCATCGCCGATGCAGGAATCCGCACATCCTCGAAAGAAAGCCGCGCAAGAGGATGCGGAGCGATGACCTCCAGCCGTTCGGCGATCCTCACTCCCGGCGTGTCGGCGGGCACCAGGAAGGCGGAAATGCCCTTGGCTCCAGAGGCTTCGCCAGTCCGTGCGAAGACGACATAGAAATCCGCGATGCCGCCATTGGATATCCATGTCTTCTCGCCGGAAAGCACGTAACCGTCGCCATCGCGTGTGGCGGCCATATCCATGTTGGCGACGTCCGAGCCGGACCGGGGCTCGGAAAGGGCAAAGGCGGAGATCGCCTTGCCGGCGCGTGTCCTGTTCAGCCATTCCCGCTGCTCCGACGTGCCGAAAAGGCTGATCGCGCCCGTCCCCAGCCCCTGCATGGCAAAGGCGAAGTCCGCCAGCCCGTCATGGCGCGCCAGCGTCTCGCGGGTGAGGCACAGCGTGCGGACATCAAGCGGCTGGGGATCGGCAGGGTCAACGGCGGTCGGCAGGAGAAAGCCTGCCTCGCCCAGCATGGCGACGAGCCGGCGGCAGGCAGCATCGACATCGGAATGGTCAACGGGAAGATTTTTCGCGCACCAATCCTCAAGCCTTCCGGCAAGGTCGCGATGCCGTTCCTCGAAGAAAGGCCAGGTGAGGAAGGAGCGGTCAGGCATCAATTCCCCTCGAAAACCGGTTGCTTCTTTTCGACGAAGGCACGGTAGGCACGCTCGAAATCCTTCGTCTGCATGCAGATGGCCTGGGCCTGCGCCTCGGCCTCGATCGCCTGCTCAATGCTCATGGACCATTCCTGATTGAGCTGGGTCTTGGTGATGCCGTGGGCGAAGGTGGGGCCGGAAGCGATGCGGGCGGCGAGATCGAGTGTCTCTGCCTCGAGCGCCGGAGCGTCCACCAGCCGGTTGTAGAACCCCCAGCGGTCACCTTCCTCCGCGGTCATGACGCGGCCGGTATAAAGCAGTTCGGCAGCGCGGCCCTGCCCGATGATGCGCGGCAGGATCGCACAGGCGCCCATGTCGCAGCCAGCGAGGCCGACGCGGGTGAAAAGGAAGGCGGTCTTGGCTTCCGGCGTGGCGAGCCGGATATCCGAGGCCATGGCGATGATCGCGCCCGCACCGACTGCAACGCCATCAACTGCAGAGATGATCGGCTTTCCGCAACCTAGCATGGCCTTGACGAGATCGCCCGTCATGCGGGTGAAGGCGAGTAATCCCTTCATGTCCATCTCGACCAGCGGGCCGATTATGTCATGCACATCGCCGCCGGAGCAGAAATTGCCTCCATTGGGCAGGAAGACGACGGCATCGACGTCCTCGGCATAGACAAGCGCGCGGAACGTATCGCGAAGCTCGGCATAGGAGTCGAAAGTGAGCGGGTTCTTGCGCTCCGGTCGGTCGAGCTGGACGACGGCGGCGCGGCCCTCCATGCGCCACAGGAAATGTTTCGGCTTCAGGCCAGACATCGACGTCACGTTTCTCTCTCCCATTCGCTTCTGAAGGATTTCAGCATGAAAGTCAGTTGGCGGGCGTCCTGCGGGCTGACGCTCGTCAATAGCTCATCGATCCACGCCTCGTGGGCGGCCGCCATGCGTGCGAAGCTCGTGATGCCCTGGCCGGTCAGGCGCACGATCGACGCGCGGCGATCTCCATCGCGTCTGGAGCGCACCACCAGCCCTTCGGCGACCAGCCGGTCCACGATGCCTGTCACATTGCCGTTGGAGACGAGCAGGAAACGTGAGAGATCGCTCATCGCCATGCCTTCCGGACGACGATTAAGAGCGGAAAGAACGTCGAACCGGGGCAGGGTGGAATCGAATTGCGCCTTCAACCGCCCGCGCAGTTCCGCCTCGATCAGCCGGCAGGCACGCAACAGCCTGATCCAGAGCCGCAGCCGCTCCTTGCTGCCGCTATCGGCATGAAGGGCCGCCAGCGGAGCGTTCACCATGTCTCTCCTCCCGAAAGCGAGATTGCCTGTCCCGTGACCGAGACGGCTCCTTCCCCGACCAGCCACATGACAGCACCCGCCACCTCTTCCGGCTGGATGAAACGGCCCTGTGGATTGGACGCCATCAGGCTTTGGCGGGCTTCGTCGCGGCTTCTGCCGGTCTTGTCCATGATGCGGCGGACCGACTCCTCCAGAAGATCCGTTTCGACGAAACCGGGGCAGACCGCATTCACGGTGACGCCTGTCCTGGCGAACTCGGCGGCAAGGGCCCGCATCAGGCCTATGACGCCATGCTTCGAGGCTACATAGGGCGCGACATAGCCGTAGCCCTTGAGGCCGGCGGTGGAAGCAACGAAGACGATCCGCCCGTTTCCGCGCTTCGTCATGCCTGCAAGCGCCGGCTTTACGGTCAGGAAAGAGCCCGTAAGATTGACGTCGAGCATGCGTCTCCAGTCGTCGAGACTTGTCTTGTGCGCCGGCGCGCTGGAAGCGGCACCGGCATTGGCGACGACAATATTGAAAGGACCGCGCGCGGCTTCGGCCTTTTCATAGAGCCCATTCACCGAAGCCTCGTCCGTGATGTCGGCCTGTTCGGCATGAATATAGCCATTCTCCCCAGCTACGGTCTCAAGCGGTTCAAGACGCCTGCCGCATATGGTGACCGCAATTCCAGCCTCTGCGAGGGCCAAGGCGATCGAACGGCCGACGCCGGAGCCGCCTCCTGTCACGAGCGCATGGCGGGGAGCGGCCATTTCTACACCTTTCCCGTCATCTGCTCCGCGCGTTCGGCAAGACGGTAGAGCTGATCTCGACCAGGCAGATAGGGCGCGGGCCAGCGTACATCCTTGTCCCCGAGAGCCGCCGCCGCGTGCAGCGTCCAATAGGGATCCGCCAGATGCGGCCGGGCGAGGCAGACGAGATCGGCGCGGCCTGCCATCAGGATCGAGTTCACATGGTCCGGCTCGTAAATATTGCCGACCGCCATCGTGGCCATGCCGGTTTCGTTCCGGATGCGATCCGAGAATGGCGTCTGGAACATGCGGCCATAGACCGGTTTTGCCCGGATCGAGGTCTGGCCGGCCGACACGTCGCAAATATCTACCCCGGCGGCCTGCAGCATGCGGGCGATTTCGACCGCTTCGGCCGGTGTCACCCCTTCGTCGCCGACCCAGTCATTTGCCGAGATGCGCACGGATATCGGTTTGTCTTCCGGCCAGACCGCACGAACGGCGCGGAAAATCTCCAGCGGATAGCGCATGCGGTTTTCAAGCGAGCCGCCATATTCGTCCGTCCTGTGGTTGGTCAGCGGCGAAATGAAGGAAGAAAGCAGATAGCCATGCGCCATATGAAGTTCGAGCATGTCGAAGCCGCAGCGGTCGGCCATTTGTGCCGAGGCTACGAACTGATCGCGCACGAGATCCATATCCGCGCGGTCCATCGCTTTCGGCACCTGATTCCGCGGTGACCAGGGAACGGCCGAAGCGGCCAGCAACGGCCAGTTGTCCTCGGGAAGCGGAGCGTCCATCTCCTCCCAGCCGAGCTGCGTCGAGCCTTTCGGGCCGGAATGGCCTATCTGCGCGCATATCTTGGCTTCCGTCTCGCTATGGACAAAATCCGCGATCCGTCTCCAGGCCGCCTCGTGCTCCGGCTTGTAGAAACCGGGACAGCCCGGCGTTATGCGCCCTTCCGGGCTGACACAGGTCATCTCTATGTAGACTAGCCCGGCGCCGCCCTTGGCGCGCTCGCAATAGTGGACGAAATGCCAGTCGGTCGGCGTACCGTCCACCGCCCGATACTGCGCCATTGGCGAGACGACGATGCGATTCTTCAGTTCCATGCCGCGAAGCCGGAACGGCGCCAGCATGGGCGGGCGGTTGGTGTTTGCGGCAACGCCCGCCTGCTTCTGGAACCAGGCCTCGGCATCGCCAAGCCATTGCGGGTCGCGCAGCCGCAGGTTCTCGTGACTGATGCGCTGGGAGCGGGTGAGCAAGGAATAGTTGAACTGGACGGGATCGAGATGGAGATAACGCTCTACTTCCTCGAACCATTCCAGGGAATTGCGCGCGGCCGATTGAAGCCTTAGCACTTCGAGCCGCCGCGCATCCTCGTATTTCTCGAAGGCGGCGGCCAGCGTGGGTTCCGAATGGAGGTAATCGGCAAGTGCGATCGAGCTTTCCAGCGCCAGCTTGGTGCCTGATCCGATGGAGAAATGCGCGCTCGCGGCTGCGTCGCCCATCAGAGCCAGATTCTCATGCGACCAGCGCTCGCACAACACCCGCGGGAAATTGATCCATGCTGATCCGCGGATGTGATTGGCGTTGGACATCAGGTGGTGGCCGCCGAGATGCGCCTGAAAGATCCTTTCGCATGTCGCGATCGAGTCTTCCTTCGACATGTCACCGAAACCGAACCTGGCCCAAGTCGCCTCGCTGCATTCGACGATGAAGGTCGCCGTGTCGGCATCGAACTGGTAGGCATGGGCCCACACCCAGCCATGTTCCGTATTCTCGAAGATGAAGGTGAAGGCGTCGTCGAATTTCTGATGTGTGCCGAGCCAGACGAACTTGCATTTGCGCAGGTCGATATCCGGCTTGAAGACGTCTTCGAAAGCTTTGCGGGCACGTGAATTCACCCCGTCGGCGGCAAGCACGAGATCATATTCGGCCATCAAGGGCTTCGGATCATCGATCTCCGTCTCGAAACGCAGATCTACGCCCAGTTCGCGCGCCCGATCCTGCAGGAGAAGGAGAAGCCGCTTGCGGCCGATGCCGCAGAAACCATGGCCGGTGGAGACGGTGCGAACGCCTTTATGGATGACGGCGATATCGTCCCAATAGGCGAAGTGTTCGCGGATCCTGTCCGCGCTCGGCATGTCATTGGCCGCCAGATTGTCCAGCGTCTCATCGGAAAGGACCACGCCCCAGCCGAAGGTGTCGTCGGCGCGATTGCGCTCGAAGACCGTCACCTGATGAGCCGGATCGCGCAGTTTCATGCAGATCGCGAAATAAAGTCCCGCGGGACCTCCGCCGAGCACGGCGATCTTCATCCGCCACTCCTGCTTGCGTCAAAGGACCTGTCGAAGCATCGCACCGTGCCGAACATATTTCAAGCATGAAATTTTAAGGTTGAAGTATTTTGTCCTTGCGCGGGATGACAGCCGGATCACAAGCCCTTATGCATGGGAAATCAGGTTGCGAGACGGGAGGTTCGGCCTTGATCCATCGACAGGTGAGCGATTGGGACGATGCCTATGCCAACGGCATCAATATTCCGCAGGGTGAACGCTGGCCTTCGGCCTGGGCGGAACCGTCACGGGCTTATCGCGAACGCCTGATCGCAACAGGACGGGCGGAAATCGACATCGCCTATGGCGAGCGGCCACGCAACTGCTTTGACCTCTTTCTGCCGGTAGGCGCCCCGAAAGGTCTGGTCGTCTACGTGCATGGAGGGTTCTGGATGCGGCTCGACAAAAGCCTTTGGTCGCATCTTGCGGCTGGCGCAGTCGAAAGAGGCTATGCCGTAGCCATGCCCGGCTACACGCTTTGTCCCGATATCCGCATATCGGGCATTACCGCCGAGATTGGCAGCGCGATCGAAACCGTTGCAGCCCGTATCGGCGGGCCGATATTCCTGACGGGCCATTCCGCCGGCGGTCACCTTGCCACGCGCATGATCTGTGCCTCTTCGCCTCTATCGCAACCGGTGCGCGACCGGATCGTGAACACGGTTTCCATTTCCGGCGTGCACGACCTGCGACCGCTTATGCGGACGGCGATGAATGCAACGCTGGGCCTCGCCGAAGAAGAGGCCCGGGTGGAGAGCCCGGCCTTGCTGGAGCCGCTCCCGAATGCACGCCTTACATGCTGGGTCGGGGCCGGCGAGCGAGCAGAGTTCATTCGCCAGAACGCATTGCTGGCCAATATATGGATTGGGCTTGGTGCATCGATCGCCGTGGTCGAGGAGCCTGACCGGCACCATTTCAATGTGATCGATGGTCTCGCCGATCCCGATCACCCCTTGACGCGAACGCTGTTGACAGGCTGAAGCGATGCGCGGAATCTCGTTTCGCGCAAGGAGAAGTCATGAGAGCCGTATTCGTCCAGTTGCAATGCCAGCCAGGCAAGACCTATGAGGTCGCCGACGAGTTGTTCAAGCGCGAGATCGCGTCGGAGCTTTATTCGACCAGCGGCGACTATGATCTGCTCATGAAGATCTATATCGAGGACGGCGTCGATATCGGCAAATTCATCAATGACAATGTCGCCAATGTCGCTGGCATAATACGGTCTCTGACCACTCTGACGTTCAAGGCGTTTTAGGATCGATCTTCAGGGAGATCCTGCCTCGAAGGAACTTGCCTGTCCCGTGAGGGTTTGACGAGAAAAGGCAGCCCGGAAAGTCTTGGCGAGCCTATGAGATCCTGAGGGAGGTGCAGGTGTCGGAGATCGGACACATCGCAGCCGAAATATTCCGGCGCGGCCACAGCGCCAGGCGTATGGTTGTCGCCATTGCCGGTCCTCCGGGTTCGGGAAAAACCACCCTCGCGGCTTCCATCCGCGACGCCGTAGCAGGGGGCGGGCAGACTGCCGCGGTTCTTGGTCTGGACGGCTTTCATTTCGATGACGCCCTTCTGGAGGCGCGCGGTTGGCGCTCGCGCAAGGGCGCCCCTCATACTTTTGATTTCGCCGGTTTCAGGCACCTGCTCAGGCGGATACGGTCGGTCGAGGACGAGATCGCTATACCCGTCTTCGATCGGAATATCGAGATCGCGAGGTCGGCGGCGGATGTCATCGGAGCAGACACCCGCATCGTGCTCGTGGAAGGCAACTATCTCCTGCTCGACGATTCGCCTTGGGATTCGCTGGAGGAACTGTTCGACGTGACGGTCTTTCTAGACGTACCGCGTGACGAGCTCGAGCGTCGCCTGCTGCAACGTTGGCGTGAGCACGGCAAATCCGAGGCCGAGGGGCGTGTCTGGGTTTCGTCCAACGACATGTCGAATGTCGATCTTGTTCTGGCGAAGCGACGACCGGCGGACATTGTCATCTAAGCCGGCGAGCGCGTCCCTTGGCTTGCAGGCCAACAGCCATGTTTACGAAGCCCGACGCCTTGATGGCGTCATATCGAGTGCAAGGTTGCGCTACACAATAGTGGGAACTTTCACCTCGGGCAGGTCATTGTGCTATGCAATGGCCGCCTGGCAGAATCCGGAAGACTGGAAGGAGTGGGTTGTATGACCGCTGGTGTGACAAGCGAAGCCGTGTTCCCCGCGATTGCGGACGTCAAGTGGATGCTTATTGTGGCAGCCGCCGCGTTTCTTGCGGTGGTCGCGCCGCAGATGCCGTTGCTTGCCCAGGGATTGGACAACACGGAGGCTATCGACACCATCATCGGCTCCGACGTCAAGACAGAGGAAAAGCGCGTCGAGAACGATCCGGATCGGGTCATAGCAGCCATCGAGAATACGGGTCAGACCATTCCTGCTGTCCGCAAGGCCTTTAACGTAAACGAGGTCGATATCGTCTTCCTGCCAGACCTGGACGAGAAGGGCTCGGAGGTCCAGACGGCTATCGAAAAGCATGGAGCTCAGATCGAAGACCTTCGCAAAGCCATAGAAGGAAGCGCGATGTTCTTCCACGCCGTCGATTCAAGACAGGTTCTGCTGCGCAACGTGGTGGCCCTGGAGTTCGGTGAAAACGAATCGGTGACCATCTTCGTGGCCGGCAAGGACCCATCTTCCCAGTAAGTCTTTTTCCTTGGGCCCACGTTTCAATCGTTCTGCCGTAATTTCCCGATCGCATGACGATCCGCGTCAGCGGCGATATCCCTTGTTGTCGAGTGAGCCGCCTCTGTTTCCACCGGGGCGGCTTGTTCCTGCGCCACAATTGGTTTCTTATAGCCCGTGAGGAACGATGCAATCCGGCGCGCGTTCGGTGCCGGGTCGCGCGGTGCCGCCGGAGAAACTGGGATTTCCGCATGCGGATAGAAAGCAAGAGCGACAAGATCGGAGAGCTCGTTCTGGAGAAGATCAGGACGCATGCGGCAGGGGATCCCAACGAAGTGACCATGGAGACAAAGCTGACGGATCTGGGGATCCATTCGCTGGAATTGACCGAAATTATTTTCGACATCGAAGATGAATTTGGCATTCAGGTGGAAATGAACACGGTCGAAGCTTGGGAAAACCTCCACACGATCCGCGACATCGTAGAGGCCGTCCGCGGACTTATCGACGCCAAGTCCTAATATGGCCCGGCCGCGGATCGTCATAACCGGGCTCGGCGGCATCTGCGCTCTAGGAACCAGTTCCACCGTCATATGGGAGGCGATGCGTGGCGGCCGTGCCGCTATCGGCGAAATCACAACCACCGAGCTCCACGATCTGAAAAACCGTATCGGAGCCGAAATCAAGGCGCTACCGGATCATGGCATGGATCACAAGCGGCTGGTGACGATGGATCGTTACAGTCTGCTGGCGGTGATCGCGGCGGGAGAGGCGCTGCAGAATGCCGGCCTGTCGGCAGAGGCGCTGGACGCCGAGCGCACGGGCGCCATCGTCGGGACCGGCGTCTGCGGCTGGCAGGCAATCGAGGACAATTACCGCTCCATCCTTCTCGAAGGCAAGACGCGGGCCGGCATCTTTACGGTGCCGCGCGTCATGCCCGGCGCACCGGCCGGCCAGGTCAGCATGCAGTTCGGGCTGAAAGGGCCTGTCTTTGGCGCCACTTCCGCCTGTTCTTCGGCCAACCATGCCTTTGCCGTGGCGGTTGACCAGCTCTGCATGGGGCGCGCAGACGTCATGCTTGCGGGCGGTACAGATGCGCCACTCATCTATGGCGTGCTGAAGGCGTGGGAGGCGCTGCGCGTCCTGGCGCCAGATGCCTGCCGTCCATTTTCAGCCGACAGGCTGGGGCTGGTTCTCGGCGAAGGAGCCGGCATGGCCGTGCTTGAAACGCAGGAGCATGCCGAAGCCCGCGGCGCACCAATCCTGGCGGAGCTGGCCGGCGTCGGACTGTCGGCCGATGCGGCGGACATCGTGGCTCCGACCATCGAAGGGCCTGCCAATGCCATGAAGGCATGCCTTCGCGACGCCGGGCTGAAGCCCGAGGATGTCGACTATATAAATGCCCACGGGACGGGCACGAAGGCCAATGATCAGATCGAGACTGCGGCGATCAAGCAGGTGTTCGGCGAATATTCCGGCAGACTTTCCGTTTCGTCGACAAAATCCATGCATGCCCATTGCCTGGGCGCTTCCGGCGCGATCGAGCTCATCGCCTGTGTAATGGCGTTGAAAGAGGGGATCGTTCCTCCAACGGCCGGCTATCGCGAAGCCGATCCCGATTGCGATCTCGACGTGACGCCGCTGGAAGCCCGCAGCCGCACGGTGCGCGCGGCAATCAGCAATGCATTCGCCTTCGGCGGCACCAATGCCGTCGTGGCCGTCAAAGCGCTGTGAAGCTCAGCTCTCAGCTATAGGATGTCGGCACAGCCGTCGTGAATTTCATCTCCTCCATGCTGATCGACGAATTGATCTCGGAAAATTCGAGTTTCGAGATCATTTTCTTGTAGACCGCATCATAGGTCTCGATATCGGGCACAACCACCTTGATCACATAGTCTGTCGCGCCGGTCAGGCGATATGCTTCGACCACTTCCGGGATTTCTTCGATGAGAGAGCGGAAAGCGTTGAGCCAGCTCATCTCATGGCGCGGCGCCTTGATGCCTATGAAGATGGTCATCGAGACATTCATCAACCGCCGATCGACGATAGCCACACGTCGCTTGATGATTCCGCTTTCCTCCAGCCGCTTTATGCGTCGCCAACAGGGCGTGGAAGAAAGATTTACCTCCTCCGCAATGGCGCTGACCGCACGGTCGCTATCCCGCTGGAGGATGTCGAGGATCTTCCTGTCGATTTCATCGAGCCCGCGCCCTCCGGGCGAAATCTTCGCGGCGGGCTTGGATTGGTCACCGCCGCCGTCGCTCATGATTCGATGAACTCTATGCCTGCACCGCTCGCATAGGCGGGCGCAACCACGATGCCAAGGCCGGTCGGAAAGGCCGGGACATTTTCCTCGTCAAGCACGCGCCGCACCTTGTCGAGATCGTCGACCGCGATCTGCAGAACGGCGAAAGCGTTTTTGGGCGTCGCGGACAGGTCTACGCCTTCATAGCGCTGGTCCATTGTCTGCCGCGAAACGAAGGTGAGAGGCGCCGAACCGGTAGATACCTGCCAGCCTCCCTCGACTTCGGTCACTTTTCCGGCGGCAAACAGGCGGGCATAACTCCTGGCCGCCTGTTCCGGATCGGCCGGAGCAGCAACGGCGCCGGCCAATCCTTTCGCACCGTTGCGATGGGCCAGGAGCTCGGGCAGCCAGACAGTCTCGGGCGTGTGATGCTGGCACATGAAGGCCATGCCGACCGGCACCTCCTTCTGATCGAACTGGAGAACGGAAAAGGCGGCAATACCTTCACCTCCTCCGGGCAACGGCACCGGTCGCTCAAAGCTGCGCAATCCGTTGGTGCCGATCCCCAGCTCGCCCAGCTTCTTCCCTGCCTCGGAGACGTCGCCGGCCCGGCAGGCGATCGCGTAAAGCCCCTCGCCATCGCGACGCAGGAGTTCGCGCTTGCCGGCATTTTCCTCCGTAGGCGCCACCATTCCGAGGAGCTCGAAATAGTCCTGCGGAAACATGATCGTATGATTAGCGGAACCCATTGCTGCGCTGTGAAGACCGCGCGGCGACAGGGTGAAGCCCAGTTTCTGAAATTGGGCAAGACTGCGGTCAAGATCCTCGACCAGCAGATAGCAATGATCTATTCCGACGACGGGATGGCTCATGATCTCCCTCAGCTATCAGCATACGGATTTCCATGCGGATCACTCGAGTGCAGGATACTCCAAAATCAGAGTCGTGCAATCTGATCCTCTTACAAAAGCCTATGCAACGAACATTATGCTCAAAATCGCGGCATCTTGCAGCATGAAACTTGCAATACAGTCAAAAATAAGGATTTATTTTGTTGACTTGATCTGGCAAGGATTGCGACGATCAGAGCATCTCATTCATGAACGGATTTGATGGAGAGGACGATGTTGAAACTGTCGCGGTGGCTTGCGCCATCACTCTTGGCCGGAATGGTAGCGGGCAGCGCGATTCTTCCTGCAATTGCGGCTGACGAAGAAATCAAGCGCGGTGGAACTCTATTTTATCACATGGTGTCGGAGCAACGGGTTCTCAATCCGGCTCTGCGTGCTTCCAACGGCGTCTATGAAATAACCGGCAAGATCGTGGAGCCGCTGATCGACCGCACCTATGACGGTTATGTCGGTGTTTTGGCGACAGAGTGGTCGGGTACCGACGATGGGAAGGAGATCACCTTCAAGCTGCGCGAAGGCGTCAAGTGGCATGACGGCAAGCCCTTCACATGCGACGACGTTTCCTTTACCGCCATGAATTTCTGGAAGGAGCTTCTGAACTACAGTTCCACACTGCAGGCCAATCTGGAGGCGGTCGACTGCCCGGATCCCCACACGGCAGTTTTCCGCTATTCGCGTCCCATGCCTCTCAACCTGCTCGTGGCGGCGATGCCGGATCTCGGCCACCCCTTGCCTAAGCACCTTTATGAGGGAACTGATCTCCTCCAGAATCCATACAATGCCGCCCCGGTCGGTACCGGCCCCTTCAAGTTCGTGGAATATGTGCGCGGCCAGTATGTTATCGCCGAACGCAACGAAGACTATTGGCGCGGCGAGGAATATCCCTATCTCGACCGCATCGTATGGCGCTTCATCACCGATCGTTCGGCAGCGGCTGCGGCGCTGGMAGCTGGCGAAATCCAGGAATCGGGCTTCAACGGCATCTCCATGGCTGACATAGCCCGGCTTTCGGAAGATCCGCGCTTCGATGTCGGCACGAAAGGCTACGAGAACAACGTCGCCCACAGCACGATCGAATTCAACCATCGCAACAAGGCGCTGGCGGATGTGCGCGTGCGCCGCGCCATCCACCACGCGCTGGATATCGATCGGGCCATCGAAACGATCATGCGCGGATACGCCAAGCCGGGCCGCGGCCCCATTCCGTCGGCGGGTGGAGACAATTATACCGATGATGTCCGGACCTATGAATATGATCCGGAAAAGGCCAAGGCGCTGCTGGACGAAGCCGGCTACAAGCCCGACGCGAATGGCGTCAGGCTGCGCCTGCGCCATCGTCCTGCTCCATGGGGTGAGTATACGCAACTATGGGCGGAATATTTCGCTCAGTCCATGCGCGAGATCGGAATCGAGGTTACCCTCCTGACCAATGATGCGCCCGGCTTCCTCAACGGTGTCTATCGCGACCACGACTTCGATACGGCCAATGGCTGGCACCAGTTCCGCGCCGACCCGGCTGTCTCCACCATGGTCTGGCTGCGCAGCGGTGCGCCGGTCGGCACGCCTTGGTCCAACCAGTTCGGCTATGAGAACCCGGAGCTCGACAAGATGATCGACGATGCGGCTTCCGAACTCGATCCAGCCAAACGGGCCGAGCGCTATCACGAGATCCAGAAGCTCGCTATGGAGGAACTGCCGGTGATCTTCGCGATCGAACATCCCTTCATCTCGGTCACCAGCAAGACCCTCAAGAACCATCACAACACGCCGCGGTGGAATTCTTCCTCGGCCTATGATCTTTGGATGGATCAGTAGAAGCGGCGAGCCGGCCTGCGCCGTCGGCGCGGGCCGGTTCTCACAGATGGACGCAAATTCCGGCGAATGTCGATGTTGAACTACATGCTCAGGCGGTTGGTCCAGGCGATCCCGGTCATGCTGATCATCATGGTCGGCACCTTTCTGCTTCTCAAGCTGGCCCCTGGAGACACGGTCGACGCGCTTGTCGGCGACATGGGCGGCGCGGATCCCCGGTTCATCGAACGCCTTCGCGCCGAATATGGCCTCGACCAGCCGGTTCTGATGCAGCTCTGGATTTATATGACGAAGCTTGCCCGCTTCGACTTCGGCTGGTCCTTCGTACATGAGCAGCCTGTGATGACCGTGCTCATGGACCGTTTGGGCACAACCCTGCTGCTGATGATCTCTTCGCTCTTCTTTGCCGTCAGCATCGGCTCTCTGCTCGGCGCGATCGCGGCGCGCAAGGCCTATTCCTTGACGGACAACATCATCAGCACGCTCGGACTCGTCTTCTACGCCATGCCGAGCTTCTTTCTGGGGCTGATGATGATCGTGCTGTTTTCCGTCAAGCTCGGCTGGCTGCCGGTCGGGGGCATCCAGACCATCCCGTCCTTCTACGAGGGATGGGACTATGTGAAGGACGTGGCTCTGCATCTGATCATGCCGACCGCCTCGCTGTCGCTGATCTATCTTGCGCTTTATATGCGGCTGATGCGCACCAGCGTGCTCGAGGTCGCCGATCTCGACTATGTGCGCACTGCCCGCGCCAAGGGGGCAGGGGAATGGCGGCTCATGATCCATCACATCATGCGCAACGCGCTTCTGCCGGTTGTCACCCTGCTTGGTGTGCAGTTCTCGACCATTCTCGGCGGCTCGGTTGTCGTCGAAACCGTGTTCTCTCTGCCCGGCCTTGGAGAGCTGGCCTACAAGGCCGTCATCCAGCGCGACATGAACATGCTTATGGGCATCATCTTCCTGAGCTCCATCGTGGTGATCGTGGTGAACTTCCTCATCGACCTTCTCTACGCACGGCTCGATTCGCGGATCGAACTGACATGAGCGTTCTGGAAAGCGAAATCGGCACGGCTCCGCCGTCCGGCTGGAGCGTGATGTGGACGCGCTACAAGCGCAACCGGGCCGCGGTACTCGGGCTCGTCTTGTTGGTGATCGTGCTTGCCATGGCGGCCACCGCCGGCTTCGTCGAGCCGGTCGATCCGCTGCGCCGGGCAGGCGACCCGCTCGTCCCCCCTTTCACCGACTGGGCAACGCCGCTCGGCACCGACCAGCTTGGCCGCGACATCCTTGCCGGGATTTTCCATGGTGCGCGAACTTCGCTTCTGATAGGCATCGTCTCGACCGTTGTGGCGATCAGCATCGGCATTCTGGTCGGCGCCATTTCAGGCTATTTCGGCGGCTGGATCGACGATGTGCTGATGCGCGTGACGGAAGCCTTCCAGACCATACCCAATTTCGTGCTGCTGCTCGCGCTCGTCGCCATTCTCGGCTCGTCGCTGCAGAATATGATCATCGCCATAGGCATCGTCTCCTGGACTGCTCCGGCACGCCTTGTGCGAGCTGAATTCCTCTCGCTGCGCGGACGCGAATTCGTGGAGGCAGCGCGCAATCTCGGTGTCGGCGACGCTGCCATCATCTTCCGCGAGATACTTCCCAATGCCCTGCCGCCGGTGATCGTCTTCGCTTCCGTCATCATGGCGATTTCGATCCTGCTGGAGTCGGCGCTTGCCTTCCTCGGCCTGGGCGATCCGAATTTCGCAAGCTGGGGCAACATGATCGGCGCCGGCAAGGCCGTCCTGCGCAGTGCCTGGTATTGCGCAGCCATCCCCGGTATCGCCATCGTCCTCACCGTGCTTGCCTTCAGCCTGATAGGCGAGGGTCTGAACGAAGCCGTGAATCCACGGCAGAAGAAATCATGACAGCGCACGAAACAACCAGTCCGATCCTCGAAATCGAGAGCCTTCGGATCGCGCTGCCGGAAGGTTCGGATCGTCCGCTGGCGATCGACGGCCTGAATTTGACGGTTCGTTCCGGCGAGATCGTCTGTCTCGTAGGCGAGAGCGGCTCCGGCAAGTCGCTCGCTGCCGGCGCCATCATGCGCCTTTTGCCCGAGCCGCGCGTGCGGGTGGTGGCAGGCACCGTGCGCTTCGAGGGCCAGGATCTCAGCACACTTTCTGCGAAGCAGATGCGCAGCCTGCGCGGCAGTCGGATGGCAATGATATTCCAGGAGCCGATGACGGCCCTCAACCCGCAGAAGCGGGTCGGCTGGCAGATCGAGGAGGTGTTGCGCATCCACACCTCGCTTTCGCGCAAGGAGCGGCGCGCGCGTGTTCTGGAGATACTGGAGCAGGTCCGCATCCCCGACCCGGCATCGGCCGTCAATGCCTATCCGCACCAGATTTCCGGCGGGCAACGCCAGCGCGTGATGATTGCGATGGCGCTTGTCCTGCAGCCGAAGCTCATCATAGCCGACGAGCCGACCACCGCCCTCGATGTGACGACCCAGCTTCAGGTGCTCAAGCTCATCCGTGAATTGCAGGCCAAATTCGGCACGGGCGTGCTTTTCATCACCCATGATTTCGGCGTTGTGGCCGAGATTGCCGACCGGGTAGCCGTGCTCCGGCAGGGTGAACTGGTCGAGCAAGGGACCGTATCGGAAGTCCTGAACCGGCCCAGGCATCCCTATACCCAGGCCTTGATCGCCGCCGTCCCGGGTCTTAATCCGCCTGCTCCGAAAAGTTTCGACACCGCACCGGTGGTCATGCGCGTGGAGGGCCTGCACAAGACGTTCAAGACGAGGGGCGGTATCCTTGCGCCACGGCGCAATGCGGTCGCCGCCGTTGACGATGTTTCCTTCGAACTGCGGCAAGGCGAGACGCTCGGCGTGGTGGGGGAAAGCGGATCGGGAAAGACCACCGTGTCGCGCTGCGTCACGCGCCTTCTCGACGCCGATGGCGGCTCGGTCATGCTCGGAGACACCGACATGCTGAAAGCCACGCGCGGCGAACTGCGCGCAAGGCGGCGCGACATACAGATGGTCTTCCAGGATCCGATGGCATCGCTCAATCCGCGCAAACGTGTGGTTGACCTGATTGCGCAGGGGCCGATCGTCCATGGCGAGAATCCTGAGGCGGCGCGCTCGCGGGCACGCGAATTGCTGGCGCTGGTCGAACTCAGCCCGGCTGCGGCCGAGCGCTATCCGCACGAATTTTCCGGTGGCCAGCGTCAGCGCATCGGCATAGCGCGTGCGCTGGCCCTTAATCCGAAAGTTATCGTTGCCGACGAGCCGGTCTCGGCGCTGGATGTCTCGGTTCAGGCGCAGGTCCTGAAATTGCTGGCGGAATTGCGTGACAGGCTTTCTCTGTCGCTTCTCTTCGTCACGCATGATTTGCGAGTTGCCGCCCAGCTTTGCGATCGCGTGGCGGTGATGGAGAAAGGCAGGATTGTCGAGATCGGCGAGACCGCAACCGTCTTTGCCAACCCAGGCCATCCCTATACCAGAAAGCTTCTCGATTCGATCCCGGGACGGGACTGGACACCTCCTCTCCTTGCCGGGACAGCGGCATGACTATGACGGAACATTCAACCTGGCCGGATATCGATACCCTGCGCGACGGATTGATAGGCGAGGGGATCGCGATCCCCGGGCCGTTCGGCCCAAGGCCTCTCGTCTATGCCGATTACGTCGCCTCGGGGCGGGCGCTCGAGCCCATTGAAAGGGCGATCCGCGACCGGGTTCTCCCCTTCTACGGCAACACCCATACGGAGACCTCCTATACAGGGCGGCATACCACTCGCCTGCGCGAGGCAGCAAGGCAGGCGATCCGCAAGGCGGTAGGCGCGGACGAGAATCACGCGGTCATATTCACCGGCAGCGGCGCAACCGCCGCGGCAGACAAGCTAGTACGCACCTTGCAGCAATATGCGCAAATGCGGGGTTTCAGGCGCCCCGTCGTTTTCGTCGGGCCCTACGAGCATCACTCCAACGATCTTCCATGGCGTGAAAGCGGCTTCGATCTTGTGCGCATCCCGCTCAACAATGCCGGCGGCATCTGCCTGACGTCGCTGGCGACCGCCCTTGCCGAGCGAGCTGAGGCCCCGCTCAGGATCGGCGCCTTCACGGCCGCTTCCAATGTCACCGGCGTCAAGAGCGATCTCGCAGCCCTTGCGCGGCTGCTGCATGCCCATGGAGCACTGTTCGTCTGCGATTTTGCAGCGGGCGGGCCCTATATACCCATCGAGATGGGTGAAAGCGCGCCCGGCGCCGGCGACCGCATCGATGCGGGCTTCTTCTCGCCGCACAAATTCGTTGGCGGTACCGGCGCCTCCGGCGTCCTGGTGGCGGACAAATCACTGTTCGATGGCCCGCGCCCGACCGTCGCCGGCGGCGGTACGGTGAGCTACGTCACGCGCGACAGCCATACCTATGTGTCGGACCCGCAGCGGCGCGAGGAGGCAGGCACACCGGGCATCGTGGAAAACATCCGCGCCGGGATGGTCTTTGAATTGAAGTCACGGATAGGACCGCATCGCATCGAGGTGCGCGAACAGGCGCAGATGGCGCGCCTGGAAGCCGTCTGGTCCAAGATTCCGGAGATCGAGCGGCTCGGCCCCATCGATGCGCCGCGCGTCGGCATTTATTCCTTCAATATCAGGATCAGCGGACGCTTCCTCCACCATAATTTTGTGGTCGCCCTGCTCAACGATCTTTTCGGCATCCAGGCGCGCGGCGGATGCTCTTGTGCCGGACCGTATGGGCACGCCCTTCTGGGCATAGATGACGCCACGGCCCGCGCGCATGAAAGGGCGGTAGCGCGGGGGCTTTCCGCCTTCCGGCCGGGATGGGCCCGGCTCGGTGTCAACTATGTCTTCTCCGACGAGGTGACAGATTACATCGCCGCCGCCGTTGCTTTCATCGCTCGCCGTGGCGCCGATCTCCTGCCTCTGTACCGGCTCGATGCCGAGGCTGGTGTCTGGCGGGCCAATGTGGAGACCCCGGCCCGGCACCAGGAGATCACGCTGGATACCATCTTTACCGGACGGCCGGCATTCGCCGCGCCGGATTTCGCAGCCTGCATGGCGGAGGCAGAGAAGCTGGCCGACAAAGGCGCCGGCTTGAATGCCGAGCCTCTGAGGTTCGATGCCGAAGCGGAAGCCCTGCGCTGGTTCTGGATGCCTCACGAAATGCCGATTGTCTCTTTCAGGAACAGCGCATGACAACTGCCGTTCATTGGCCTAATTCATTATGGGCCGCCGTTACGCCGCCCCGCCAACCCGCGCCGCCGCTGGAAGGCAAGGCGGAAGCCGATGTCGTTGTCGTCGGTGGCGGCTTCTCCGGCCTTTCCACGGCCCTGCATCTGGCAAAACGCGGCCGGCAGGTGACGCTTCTCGAAGGGCAGGCGGTCGGCTGGGGTGCATCCGGCCGCAACAACGGCCAGGTTATTCCCACCATGTCTGCTGCCGAGCCGGATGCCTTCGTTCAGCGCTTTGGCGAGACCGGCGAGCGGCTCGCCCATCTGATCGGGCAGAGCGCCGAAATGCTTTTCCGGCTGGTCGAGGCCGAGGGAATCGATTGCGAGGCGGAACAGACGGGATGGTTCCAGCCCGCCCATTCACCTGGCCGCGTCCGGCTGAGCGAAAAACGCGTCGAGGCCTGGCGGCGGCATGGCTCGCCTGCCGAATTTCTGGACAAGGCCGAGACGGCGCGGCTTCTCGGTTCGGATTTCTGGTATGGGGGCATGCTCAACCCGACTGGCGGTCACATCAATCCGCTGGCGCTGGCACGCGGCCTTGCTGATGCATGCATGCGCCAAGGCGTCACCTTGCACGAGAATTCGGCAGTGACCAGCTATGAACGCGAGCGCGACGGCTGGCGGATACGCACGGATCGAGGCTCAGTGCTGGCGCGTGCGTTGGTGCTCGCCACCAACGCCTATACGGATGCCGTGGTAGACAGGCTCGAACCGCGCATCTCTCGAACCATCGTGCCGATCCTGTCATGGCAGATGGCGAGCGAGCCCATCGGTGACAATCTGCGCGCGACGGTGGTGCCGGGCCGGCAGGCCGTTTCCGACACGCGCGCGGATCTGCGCTTCTTCCGCTATGACGCGCGCAACCGGTTGATCACCGGCGGTTCCGTCCTCGGGGCCTACAATGCCGAATCGCGCGTGGCCGCCCGCACCAGCGAGAATATCGGCAAGGCCTTTCCGCAGCTGGCCGGCATGCGGTTCACCCATATATGGAGCGGACGCATCGGCATCACGCAGGACCGCTTTCCGCATTTCCACAAGCTTGGGCCGGACCTCTGGAGCTGGACCGGCTGCAATGGGCGTGGCGTGGCGCTTTCGGTTTCCCTTGGGCGCGAGCTGGCGGCAGCAGTGGACGGCGTCCCGGCCAGGGAATTGGCCCTGCCGCTGACCGAGCCGGAGCCGATCCCGTTTCATCCCATTGCGAGGCGGATCGCTCCGCTGATTCTATCCTGGTACAAGCGGCGTGATCTCGCCGAATTGAAGCTCGACTGAACATGACGGGAGATGCCCAGATGCAGGAGATGCCGATCCTCCAGCGCCGCCGTATCGAGGCCATGGTGCTGAAACACGTCTATGAGGTGATCCGCGAGCGCTCCGGCGAGGAGGAGGCGCAGGCCGTGATCGGTCAGGCAGTCACTAATGCGGCGATTGAGCACGGCAAAGGATTTGCCGAAGCTCTGGGCCGCAAGCCGGACCTGGAGGACTTTCTTGCGATCATGCCTCTGTGGACGAAGGATGACGCGCTGCAGATCGAAGTGCTTGAGGCGAGCAAGGACAAGCTGGACTTCAACGTCACGCGCTGCCGCTATTCGGAAATGTACAAGGAGATGGGCCTCGGCGATATTGGGCATCTTCTGTCATGCAACCGCGATGGCGATTTCTGCATCGGCTACAATCCCGACATGGAGTTGACGCGCACCCAGACCATCATGAAGGGCGCGAGCCACTGCGATTTTCGCTATCGTATGAAATCGAAGACAGGCTAGGCATGTTCATGTCGCTATAGGGGTTCTATGCTCTCCGAGCTTCGAAGGAGGGAGTATGGAAGCACCGGCGCCGCACCCGGATCAATTCGTCCATATTCGCATCATTCTAGGGGTCGTGATGGGGCTCAGCGTCACGCGCCTGTTGACGGGTCTTGCGCGTTTCGTGCAGCATCCCGGCCGCGACCAGATCTATCCGGTTCATCTTGGCTGGGTCGCCTTCCTCCTTTCCGCGGTCATCCACTTCTGGTGGTTCGAGTTCGGGCTTGTGCATGTCGATCGCTGGACCTTCCCGCTTTACGTTTTCGTGATCTGCTACGCCGCTCTGTTCTTCTTCATCTGCGCAATGCTTTTTCCGGACCGCATGGATGACTATGCCGGCTTCGCCGACTATTTCCATTCGCGTCAGAAATGGTTCTACGGTTTGCTTGCCGGCCTTTTCGCCATCGACGTCGTCGACACTTTGCTGAAAGGCACGGCGCACTTCCAGGCCCTGGGGATCGAGTATCCGATCCGCCAGGGGCTTCTGGCTCTGCTCGCGGTGATTGCGATGTTCGTCAGGGACTGGCGTTACCATGCGGCCCTGGTCAGCTTCGCATTGGTCGCCCAGATTTCCTGGATCCTGCGCTATTACGACGTGCTGTCGTAGCCCAAGTTGAACGCTACTCCTTCACCGCTCCCGTCATCGACGAGACGTAGTAGTCGACGAAGAAGGAATAGAGAATAACGACGGGAAGCGAGCCGATCAGCGCGCCCGACATCAGACCTCCCCATTCATAAACGTCGCCGCGCACCAGCTCGGTCAGAACGCCGACCGGCACCGTCTTGTTTTCCGAGGAGGATATGAAGGTCAAAGCGTAGATGAACTCGTTCCATGACAGGGTGAAGGCGAAGATCCCCGCCGAAATGAGGCCCGGCACTGCAAGCGGAAGCACCACCTTGGTCAGGATCTGCCAGCGCGAGGCACCGTCCACCAATGCGCTCTCCTCCAGCTCGAAGGGGATGGAGCGGAAATAGCCCATCAGCAGCCAGGTGCAGAACGGAATCAGGAAAGTCGGATAAGTAAGGATCAGCGCAAGACGCGAGTCGTAGATCCCGACCTGGAAAACGATGAAGGCGAGCGGAATGAACAGGATCGAGGGCGGTACCAGATAGGCGAGAAAGATCAGCAGGCCCGTCACGCGCGCTCCGGTAAAGCGCACCCGCTCGATCGCATAAGCGGCGAACACGGCCGCCGCCAGCGACAGGATGGTGGAGAAGACCGCCACGATCATCGTGTTCCAAAGCCAGCCCGGATAGGAGGTCTCGAACAGAAGATAACGGACATGCTGCAGCGTCGGCTCGACCACCCAGAACGGGCTGTAGGTTTCGTAGTTGGTGAGCTGATGGTTGGGCTTTATGGCGGTGATCGCCATCCAGTAGAACGGAAACAGAAGTACGAAAACAAAAACCGCAAGCGGCAGATAGAGCACGACCAGCCTGCGCGGCAGGGTATTGTACTGCTCCATCCCGACAATGTCGTCCTGCACGGTCTCGGGCGCGGCTGTGTTCCGACTCATCTTGTCCTCCCTAATCGCGCCCACCCTGCTGCCATTTGCGGCGTTGCAGGCCGAAGAAGCTGAACAGGATCGCTGCCAGCAGGAATGGTATCATCGCCACCGCGATCGCCGCGCCTTCTCCGAGTTGGCCGCCCGGAATGGCACGCTGGAAGGAAAGCGTTGCCATCAGGTGCGTCGCGTTCACCGGCCCGCCACGCGTGAGCACATAGATGAGCTGGAAATCGGTAAAGGTGAAAAGCACCGAGAAAGTCATCACCACGGCGATGATGGGTGTCAGAAGCGGCAGCGTAATGCGCCGGAACCGCTGCCAGGGCGTTGCCCCGTCAAGTGCTGCGGCCTCGTGCAGGGACTGGGGAATGGTCTGCAGTCCGGCGAGCAAGGATATGGCCACAAAGGGAATTCCGCGCCAGACATTGGCGGCGATGACGGATGCTCTCGCATTGTTGGGCTCGCCGAGGAAGTTGATCGGCCCGGATATCAGGCCGAGTTCCATCAGCACCCAGGAAAGGATGGAAAACTGGGAATCGAAAATCCACCAGAAGGCAAGAGCCGACAGAACCGTCGGGACGACCCAGGGCAGGAGGATGATCGCCCTGAAGAAATTCTTGAACGGCATATGCTCGTTGAGGATCAGCGCCAGCCAGAGGCCAAGCCCGAATTTCAGCACCGATGCCACCACGGTGTAGAGCATGGTGTTGAAAACCGACAGCCAGAACACGGAATCGTTCCAGAGCCATATGTAATTTTCGAGCCCGATGAAAATTCCCGGACGGCCGATGGATGTGTCGGTAAACCCTAGCCAGACCCCAAGGCCAAGCGGATAGGTCAGGAAGCAGAGAAGAAAGGCCGCTGCAGGCAGCATGAAGAGAAAGCCGAGGCCGTTGCGGCTCTGCACGATCCGCTCCAGCACGGACGGCCTGTTCTGAACCGAGGGCTGGTCAGCAATGGAATGGCTGGACATGCTTCACCGGTCTCCATTCATGATGCAACGAAACTCCGCTATCGGCGCGTCCGTCGGCAAACGGGTTTCGACTGCCGGCGGTGAATGGTCGCCACTCCGCCGCGGGGGCGAAGTGGCGTTTCGCGGCCGCTAGACGCGATAGTAGCGATTCGCCCGCCGCTCGGCATTGGCAGCCGCTTCCTCCGCACTGCGCTGGCCGGTAACGGCCTCGGCGAACATGTCGACGAGCACATAGTCGGCCATGACGCCGGCGGAAGCAGCCCCGAGCGGGCCGGCATAGCCATTGGGCCGCAGGCTCTCCGAAGCATGCGAATATGGCTCGTGTATCGGGTTCGAGGTCCAGACCGGGTTGTCCGCGAAGGCCTTCAGCGGCTGACAGCAATAGGCGCTGGCCCCCTCGATCCAGGCATTCATCTTGTCGGCCTGGTACATGAAGGCGAGATAGGCTTTCGCCGCCTCCGGATATTTCGTGTGGTTGAAGACGGAGAGCGTCGAGGTCTGATGCAGCTCCACAGACTTGCCGATTGGACCGATGGGCAGCGTGACGGAGCGGATGTCCTCCGCCATCTCTGCCATGGCCGGGTCGTTCTTGGCTGCATAGTAGAGCGAGACGCCGTTGGCCGTGAGCGACACCTGGCCTGCCATGAAGGCGCGGTTGTTGTTGATGTCGAGCCAGCTCTCCGTGCCCGGAATGAATGTGTCGTAAAGCTGCTTGGCATATTCGATGGCCGCCAGGGTTTCCGGGCTGTTGATGGTCACCTTGCCCTGGTCATCGACCATCTGCCCCCCATGGCTCCAGAGCAGCCAATGGGCATAGTTGTTGGCGTCGCCGACGGCTTTGCCGTGCGGGAAGCCGGCGGGTGTGCCTTGGGCCTTGAGTGCCTTGCAGAGCTCGAGGAATCCCGCCGTATCCTTTGGGAATTCCGAGAAACCGGCCTTTTCCATATGGCTCTGGCGATAACAGATCGCATTGCCGATAGCGCAAAGCGGCAGGGCGATGAACTGGTCCCCGCGCCTGGCGTAGCCTTCCAGCCCCTCATACCATCCGCCATGAGCCTGACCGAGTGCGACCCCGAGATCGGTGAGGTCGAGGAGCTTGTCGGGATACTGGTGTGCATCATCGAACCATCCCATGACCATGTCCGGGCCGGAGCCGATATTGGCCGCAACGGCAGCCTTGGGACGGACATCCTCCCAGCTTTCCTGATCGATGCGGACTTCGACCCCAGTCGCCTCGGTGAAGGCCTTCGTATTGGCGTTCCAGGCCTCTTCCTCGGCTTCGACAAAGGGCACCCAGCGCAAGAGGCGAAGGCTTGCCCCTTCCTCCGGAGTGAAGGTCGGAATTCCGTCCTGAGCAAGAGCGTTCCCTATGCCGAACTTGCCGCCCAAAGCGGTAGCGGCTGCAAGGCCGGCGGTTCCTGCAATTACCTGTCTGCGGTTGATAGACATGCGTTTCCTCCTTTGTTCGCATCGTCTGCGTCACGCGGTGGCCTCCTTGTCACCGCTTCTTGTTCCACCAGAGGTCCTCCGCCTCTTGGCGATCCTCCCGACAGCGCCACGCTGTCATTTACGGCGCTTCAGCCCGCCAGGCGCATCCCCGTCTTGGCATCGAATAAATGAACGGCAGCGGGATCGATCGAGACATTCATGGCCTGATCGGGTGCAGCCGATATCCGCTCTCTGAAAACGCAGGTGATTTCCGTTGAGCCGAGCATGCCGACGACCTGGCTTTCCGAGCCGGTCGGCTCGACCACGACGATCTTCACCTCGATCGGTCCGCCAAGGGCTATCGCCTCCGGCCGAACGCCATAGACGAGATCGCGCCCCCTGGCGTCTTCCCCCGGCGGCGTGACCGGCAGCGCCACGCCGTCTTTGGTCAGGAAACGGGCCGGATCGTTCGGATCGAGCTTGCCCGGGAGCATGTTCATGGCAGGCGAGCCGATGAAGCCCGCGACGAAAAGGTTGTCGGGACGGTCGTAAAGCTCGAGTGGCGCGCCGATCTGCTCGACGATGCCGTCATGCATGACGACGATCTTGTCGGCCATGGTCATGGCCTCGATCTGGTCATGCGTTACATAGACGGTCGTCGTGGCAAGGCGCTGATGGAGGTTCTTGATCTCCGTGCGCATGGAAACGCGCAGCTTGGCGTCGAGATTGGAAAGCGGCTCATCGAACAGGAATACCTGCGGATCGCGCACGATGGCGCGCCCCATGGCGACGCGCTGGCGTTGGCCGCCCGAAAGCTGCCGGGGATAGCGGTCGAGCAGATCGGAAAGGCCGAGGATCGCGGCAGCCGGCTTCACGCGTTCGGCGATCTCCGATTTGGAGGCTCTCTTCAGAACAAGCGAGAACGCCATGTTTTCAGCGACGGTCATATGCGGGTAAAGAGCATAGTTCTGGAAGACCATCGCGATGTCGCGGTCCTTCGGCGGCAGGTCGTTGACCACACGCTCGCCGATGCGGATTTCGCCCGAGGTGATATGCTCCAGCCCTGCCAGCATGCGCAGCAGCGTCGACTTTCCGCAACCGGAAGGTCCGACCAGAATGACGAATTCGCCGTCCGCTATGTCGACGCTTACTCCCTTGATCACCTGATGCGATCCGAAGGATTTGCGCACGTCGGCGATTTCGACTGACGCCATAAATACTCTCCTCCCAAATTTCCGAACGCGGCCTTGATTCGTGCCCTTCGCCCGTCTGTGAACTCACCCCCTCCCGACGAACGGCATCTGGTTCGCCATCACTGTCATGGTCAGTACATTCGCATTGAGCGGCAGGCCCGCCATGTAGACGACCGCTTCCCCGACGATACGCGGGTCGATGGTGGGTTCCGCCGCTATCCGGCCATCGGCCTGGAGGACGCCCTTCGCGATCGTCGTCGTCATGTCGCTGGCGGCATTGCCGATGTCGATCTGTCCACAAGCGATATTGAAGGCCCGGCCCTCAAGTGAAGTGGCCTTTGTCAGCCCTGTGATCGCGTGTTTGGTGGCTGCATATGGGGCGGAGTGCGGCCGTGGCGTGGTTGCCGAGATGGAGCCGTTATTGATGATCCGCCCGCCTTGCGGATTCTGGCTCTTGAAGATGCGGACCGCTTCCTGGGTGCAGAGAAACGCGCCGGTAAGATTGGAGGCCACCACGGCATTCCAGTCGTCGAAGGAAACCTCCTCTAGGGGCAGAGGCGGCGCGTTGATGCCGGCATTGTTGACAAGCACGTCCAGGCGCCCGAATCGCGAAATGATCTCCGCAAAAAGCGCCTTCACCGAAGAAGGATTGGCGATGTCGGCCTGAATCGGCACGACCGTGCGGCCGTTGGCGGATATCTCGGCGGCCGCCTTTTCCAGTACCTCGGCGCGCCTGCCTGTAATCACCAGCCTGTGGCCCGCCGCGGCGAGAGCTTCCGTGATCGCCCGGCCCACACCCGTGCCGCCACCGGTAACCAGGGTAACCGCACCTGTGTCCGCCGACGCTTCATTCATGTCCACACAACCTCCCTGAGCTTTGGGCTTTTTGCCGTTCGGCGGGGCGCTGTGCCGGAATGGCAGCGCTGCCTTCAATCGGTAACCCATAGGTCATGACCTGGCAAGCCGTATTTGGCAGCGCTGCCAACTTGGTATAGAACGATTCTCTCCCGCCTCCTTGAGCGGGATGCTGAAGGAGCTTTTGGGAAAGCCGCGCATGTCGGAAACGGCGAGAAGTTCCAAGGGAGGAAAGTCGGTGACGCTGCGTGAAGTCAGCGAAGCCGCCGGACTTGGAATGAGCACGGTCTCGCGCGTCATCCGCAATCACGGCTCCTTCTCGGCAGAGACGCGAATGCGCGTAATGGAGGTCGTGGAGCGGTTGGGCTATGTACCGAACAGGCTTGCCGGCGCCCTGGCTTCTTCCGGCTCGAATCTCGTAGGCATCGTCATCCCCTCCCTGCACAATATCGTCTTTCCCGATCTTCTGAGCGGCGTGGCCGCGGCGCTTGATCCCGTCGGCTACCAGTCGGTCATCGGCGTGACCGACTACGATCTCGCCCGCGAGGAGGCCCTGATCCAGTCGATGCTTGCCTGGCGGCCCGCGGCTTTCCTGATCGTGGGTCTTGAGCACACTGACCGCACGCGGTCCATGCTGGCCGCCAGCGGCATCCGCACGGCGGAGCTTTTCGATACCGACGGAGAAGGCATCGACATCGTCGTCGGTTTCTCACAGCGTGAGGCAGGCGCGGTCAGCGCGCGGCATCTCCTCGCCAAAGGGTATCGCTCGATCGGCTATGTCGGGCCGGATTTCGGGACCGACCCCCGTTCGGCAAAGCGGTATAACGGATTTCGGGCCGTGTTGTCGGAAAATGGTCTCGATTTTGTCGACCAGGAGCTGCTCGCCGGCACGTCGTCCACCGAGGCTGGCCGCGCGGCGCTGGAACGTCTGCTCGCACGCGGCTGGAAGCTCGACGCGGTCTATTTCTCCAATGACGATTTCGCGATGGGCGGCCTGTTCCATTGCATCGCGTCGGGCATAGAGGTCCCGTCGCAGCTTGCCATCATGGGATATAACGGCCTCGACATAGGTCGCTTTGCGCCGCAACCGCTGACCACGGTGCTCACCCCGCGGGCGGAAGTAGGAGAAATCGGCGCCAGACTGATACTCGACGGATCCCCCTCGACCGTCGTCGAGACGGCGTTCAAGCTGGTCGAGGGGGCGACGACATAAGTTCAGCGGCTGCGGAGGAGTGAAATCCCGGCCGGAGGCAATTTCAGACTGAAGCGAAGGAGGAGAAGAATGCTTCGAAGATCATTTATGGGACTGATCGCTGCCGGAATCGCGGCTGCGTTTGCTTCAACATCGCCTGCCATGGCCCAATACCCCGACCGGCCGATCACGATCGTCGTGCCTTGGGGTGCCGGCGGCGGAACGGATGGCACGGCCCGGATCATTGGCTCGCTGCTTGAAAAGGAGCTGGGTCAGCCTGTGAGCGTGGTCAATCGCACCGGTGGCTCGGGAGTCGTCGGCCATTCGGCCATCGCCGAGGCGGAACCGGACGGCTACACCTTGGGAATGGCAACCGTCGAGATCGGCATGATGCACTGGCAGGGCCTCACCGATCTGACATGGGAAAACTACACTCCGCTTGCCCTTATGAACGAGGATGCCGCTGGCGTGCAGGTGGCAGCGGACTCCGAATATGAAACGCTGGAGGCATTGCTCGAAGCCATCAAGGCTGGCGGGGCAGGGTCTTTCCGCGCATCGGGAACCGGACAGGGCGGTATCTGGCATCTGGCGATCGCCGGCATGCTGAATGACCAGGGGATCGATCCGGGCAATGTGTCCTGGGTGCCCAGCGAGGGTGCCGCGCCGGGGCTGCAGGATCTCGTGGCGGGCGGCGTCAATATCGTGCCTTGCTCGCTCGTCGAAGCCCGTTCGCTGATCGAGGCAGGCCGGGTGAAATCCCTTGCCGTCATGGCTCCCGAACGCAGCCAGCTTTTCCCGGATGTGCCGACGCTGAAGGAAACAACCGGTTCCGACTGGCAAATCGGCGCCTGGCGCGGCATTGTCGGCCCCAAGGGGTTGCCGGAAGATGTCTCGGCAAAGCTGATAGAGGCCCTGAAAGCCGTCTATGACAGCGAAGATTATCGCGGCTTCATGGCCAAGCAGGGCTTCGGGACCCGCTGGGCTGCCGGCGAGGAATTCGCCAGCTTCATGGACCAAAGCAATCAGGCCCTCGGCAACACGATGAAAGCCGTAGGACTGGCAAAATAGCGGAACTTGTCATGGCGCGGCCGGCGGCGGAGGTCTGGCACCTCCTGTCTGCATGGTCGCGCCGGTTTTTACCTGCAGGTGGACTTGATGCGTTTCAGCGACACCATGTTGGGCGTCCTGCTGCTGGTCTTCGGGCTGGCGGTCGGTTTTTATGCCCAGACCTTTCCTGCCATACCCGGCCAGAAGTTCGGGGCCGCAGTTTTTCCAACGACCATCGCCGTCGGATTTGCCCTTTGCGGGCTCGTGATGCTGATACGCGGATTACGCTCTGCCGGAGCACCGCTGATCATGCGAACGGAATGGACCCGCAAGCCGGGCGCCATGATCGCTGTCCTGATCACCATTCTGTGTGTGGTGGCCTATATTCTGCTTTCGCGTCCCGTGGGCTTCATTCCGGTAACGACTCTCATCCTGATCGTGCTTTTCCGGCTTCTGCGGCTGCCCTGGTGGCAGACGATCCTCTACGCCGTTGCCGCAGCCTTGATCATCGATTTCGTCTTCCGAAGCATTCTCCTGGTGCCGTTGCCGCTCGGCATCATGCCGCGTCTGCCCTGGTAGAGCTGAGAAAAAATCATGAACCCTATCCTCGCCGCCTTCGAACTCGTCGCCAACTGGCAGGTCTTTCTCACGCTCGTCTCAGCTGCGCTGTTCGGGCTGCTGGTTGGGGCTGTTCCCGGGCTTACGGCCACCATGGCCACGGCGCTTCTGGTGCCGCTGACCTTCTTCATGGATCCGATTCCCGCTGTCGGTGCCATGGTCACCTGTGCGGCGATGGCGATCTTCGCCGGCGACATTCCGAGCGCCCTGCTACGCATGCCGGGAACGCCTGCCTCTGCGGCCTATACCGACGAAGCCTATGCCATGACGCGCAAGGGTCAGGCGGAAACAGTGTTGGGGGCATGTGTTCTGTTCTCTGCGATCGGCGGTCTTTTTGGGACTGCAGTCCTGATCTTCGCCGCTCCCGCGCTCGCCGAGATCGCCCTCAAATTCTCCTCGCCTGAATATTTCTGGATGGCGCTGCTCGGGCTAACCTGCGCGGCCTTCATCGGCGCTTCATCACCGCTGAAGGGGGCGGTGAGCCTCCTCATCGGACTGTTCGTGGCCACCATTGGCCTCAACAACCCTGCCGGCGTCCCCCGCTTCACCTTCGGTTCGACCGAGATGCTTTCCGGCATTGATTTCATTCCGGCCATGATCGGTCTGTTTGCCGTTTCGGAAGTGTTCCGGACGATCGCCGCAGGCGCTCCGCCATGGGACAGCGTCCAGAGCCAGGTGGGCAACATCTTCCGCAATTGGGGCGGCATGGTCGTCACCTATTGGCGCCAGCAGGTTCGCGGTAATGTACTGGGTACCTTGATCGGTATTCTGCCTGGCGCCGGCGCCGATGTGGCGGCCTATGTGAGCTATGCAGTCAGCCGGAAGCTGTCCAGGACTCCGGAGAAGTTCGGCACCGGCCATCTCGAAGGAATCGTGGAAAGCACGTCGGCCAACAATTCTTCCCTGTCGAGTGCCTGGGTTCCTGCCCTGGTGTTCGGCATTCCCGGCGACACCATCACCGCGATCGTCATCGGAGTGCTTTATGTCAAGGGGCTGAATCCGGGCCCGACCCTGTTCCTGTTCAACCCGCAGACCATCTATGCGGTTTTCATCATGTTCATAATTGCAAATCTGCTCATGGTTCCGCTCGGCTGGATGGCGATCAAGCTGGCGAAGCGTCTGCTTCAGGCCCCGCGCGCGGTATTGATGCCCATCATTCTCGCCTTCTGCATTGTCGGCGCATTTGCCTCCAACAATACGGCCTATGGGATCATCGTGATGCTGGTATTCGGTGTGCTCGGCTTCTTCATGGAAGAAAATGACATTCCGATCGCGCCATGCATTCTCGGCATAGTGATCGGCCCGATTCTCGAGCGGAACTTCGTCACCACCATGATCAAGACCGACGGATCGATCATCGCTTTCTTCGATCGGCCGATCGCCGCCGCTCTCGGTATCTTCCTTATCCTCTTGTGGATATTGCTTCTGGCGGGCGCATGGCGGCGTCGTGCTGCCACCTGATGCGCTCAGGGCATCAGTAGACTGCCCGCCCGCCGGAAATGTCGAAAACGGCTCCCGTCGAAAAGGAACAATCCTCCGAGGCCAGCCAGGCGATCATGGCAGCGATTTCGGCTGGTTCGACGAACCGGCCGAGCGGTATCTTGGAGAGCATGTAGTCGATATGCTCCTGGCTCATCTGGTCGAAGATGGCGGTGCGCGCAGCGGCAGGTGTGACGCAATTGACGAGGATGCCGGAACCGGCAAGTTCCTTGCCCAGCGATTTGGTGAGGCCGATCAGGCCGGCTTTTGAGGCCGAATAGTGGGAAGCGTTCGGGTTGCCTTCCTTGCCCGCGATCGAGGCGATATTGATGATCCGCCCATAGCCCTTCTCCATCATCATCGGCACCATTGCGCGACAGGTCAGGAAGGGTGCGATCAGGTTGACCTCCACCGTCTTGCGCCAGATTTCCGGGCTCAGCTCCCAGGTTTTTCCGTTGCCGCCCGTAATTCCGGCATTGTTCACCAGGATGTCCACTTTGCCGGCTTCGCCGAAAGCCTGCCTGGCCGCTTCGTTCACCGCTCTTTCGTCGGTGAGTTCGACCACACGGCCACTGGCTTTGGGGCCGAGCCTGGCGACTGCTTCATCTATCGCCGTCCCGTCCATGTCCCATATGATTGCCGACGCGCCGCTTGCCAGCATCCGCTCGACGGTAGCAAGTCCTATGCCGCGGGCCCCGCCTGTCACGACCGCAACGCGCCCTTCGAGATCGATCCGGTTCATGCTTCTGCCTCTCTCAATTGACCTGCCTGCTGATCAGGACGGTGTTTCGCCGGCTTTTGAAATTCCGTTCAACTCCGCCACGATATCGGAGAGGAAAGGCACGAAGTCGTCTCCGCGCCCGATCGCCTCCGCGGTCGCGAACCCGTTCTTGACGCTTGACGAGACATGTGAGGCTATCCCGCTCTCATTGGCGAGCGAGACGAGATACCGCATGTCCTTGTGCGCGTTGCGCAGCGTGAACTTGTGAGCATCGCGATCCCGCTCGATCACGTATTTCATGAAGGTCTGGTAGAATCCGCAATCCATTCGGCCGCCCTGGATGACGCCGTGGAATGTGTCGGCACTGATGCCGTTGCGGGCGCCAATCGCCAGTGCCTCCGCGTAGATCGCCGCATAGCCCAGCGAGACGAAATTGTTGAGAAGCTTCATGGTGTGGCCGGCCCCTGTATCGCCAACACGGACAATCTTGCCCGCCCAGCATTCGAACAAGGGGCGCAGGCGTTCCAGGTCGTCCTCGGTCGCGCCGACCATCGTGTCAAGCGTGCCTTCCCAGGCTTCCTTGGGCGTTCTCGACAAGGGCGCGTCGATGAATGTGACTCCCGCTTTGCGGCATGCGGCGGCCAGCGCGCGGGTGGAGACCGGATTGCTCGTAGAGCAGTCAACGATGGTCTTGCCGGAGCACTCGCCCGCAAGGATGTCGCCGACGACAGCCTCGACCTGGGGACTGCCGGGCAGACACAGGAATATCGCGTCGGAAGCGGCGGCGAGGGCCGCGACATCGTCTACCTCTGTGGCCCCCCGCGACTTAAGGTCCTCGACGGGCTCGCGGTTCCTGTGGGCGAGAACCGTCAGCGGATAGCCCGCTTCCACCATATTCTTTGCCATGCCGTGCCCCATCAGCCCGACGCCGATGAAGCCCACGCGGGGACGGGCGGTCATGATTGTCTCCTTTTCTCCTCGTCGGCGATATGGGCGCGGATGATCGAGTGGAAGTCGGGATCCGCCCTGAAGCCGGCCTCCAGAGCCCGGTCGGCGGAGAAGTTCCGCGGCCATCCCGCGACGATCGTCTCGATGACAGGATCGCGTTCGCGACGGATGAGACGGGCAACCTCCTCGCCGGCCACGTCGCGAAGGGCCTCGATCATTTCGCCGACCGTGACCGACAGGCCGGGCATGGTGAGCGAACGGCGAGGACCGAGCTTGGCGGTGTTCATCGTCGCGGCATGCAGAAGGAAACCGACGGCCGCCGCCGGGCTTGCCACCCAATGGCGCACATCTTCGCTTACGGGAAGAATCGCCTCCTGGCCGTTCAGGGGTTCCCGGATAATGCCGGAAAAGAAGCCGGAGGCGGCCTTGTTCGGCTTGCCGGGACGCACGACGATGGTCGGCAGGCGAATGCCGATGCCGTCGAGAAAACCCTTTCGCGTATAGTCGGCGAGGAGGAGTTCCCCGATTGCCTTTTGCGCGCCGTAGCTCGTCAGAGGCGCTTGCAGAAAAGTGTCCGTGATTGGTTCTTCGAATGGCGCCCCGAAGACGGCGATGGAGGAGGTGAAGACCAGACGCGGGTGGTAATCATCGCCCTGCTTTCGTATCGCCTCCAGAAGGTGATGGGTGCCGTCGAGATTGACGCAGTAGCCCTTGTCGAAATCCGCCTCTGCCTCGCCAGAAACGATCGCAGCCAGGTGGAAAATCATGTCTGGGCGCTTCGCCACGAGCCGGTCGATCGTCGCGGCATCTGAAATGTCTCCCCCGCTTGCCGCAACCCGCCCGTCGGCGAATGCCGGCTCCACCACATCGAAGGCATCAATCGCCTCGATCCGGCGGCCGGAAAGGGTGCCTTCCGCCAGCAGCGCATCTGTCAGCTTGCGACCGATCATGCCGGCAGCACCGAGTATCAATATCCTCATCAACATCCTCCAGTCAGGCGGCCCCGAAGGCTCCACCGATTGCGATCATGGTTATCAGGCTCCGGACGGCCGCTTGTACGGCAAGACCACTTGCATCAGTGATTGTCGCGCGGCACCTTCGCGCTCTTGCCGTCCACGCCGCCCTGAGCGAGCCGGCGATAGGCGACAGCAGGCTCAAGCACCATGCCGGTCTCGAGCTGCGAGACGATACCGCGCTGGATCTCCTGCCATGGGGTCTGATGGGCGGGGTAATGATAGCCGCCCGCCTCCGCCAGCGCCGCCCGGCGGGCTTCCAGCTCCTCGTCCGGGATCAGTATGTCGGCCGAGCCGCGTCCGAGATCTATGCGAACCCTGTCTCCGGTCTTCAGCAGCGCCAGCCCTCCGCCCGCCGCTGCTTCCGGGGAGGCGTTGAGGATGGACGGCGATCCGGAAGTTCCCGATTGCCGCCCGTCGCCGATGCAGGGAAGCGATGTGATGCCGCGCTTGATGAGATAGTCGGGCGCACGCATGTTCACGACCTCGGCTGCACCGGGATAGCCGATCGGCCCGGCGCCGCGCATGAAAAGGATCGAGGTTTCGTCCATCTCCAGCGACGGGTCATCGATACGGGCGTGATAGTCCTCCGGCCCGTCGAACACGATCGCCCGCCCCTCGAAGGCCATCGGGTCATCCGGATTCGACAGATAGCGCTCGCGGAATTCCGGCGAGATCACCGACAGCTTCATGATCGCGCTGTCGAACAGGTTGCCGCGCAGGACCCGGAAGCCGGCATGGGTCTTCAACGGCTGGTCGATCGGGCGAATAACCTTTTCGTCGACAATTTCGGCACCCCGGCAATTGTCGCCGATCGAGCGTCCGTTGACCGTCAGCGCATCTTCGGCGATGAGGCCCTGGCGCATGAGCTGATTGACCACGGCGGGAACGCCGCCGGCCCGATAGTAGTCTTCTCCGAGATATTCGCCAGCCGGCTGAAGATTGACCAGAAGCGGTATGTCTTCCCCGTAGGTCTGCCAGTCGTCGATCGTAAGCTCGACACCGACATGCCGGGCAAGCGCGTTCAAATGGATCGGCGCGTTGGTGGAGCCGCCGATCGCCGAATTGACCCTGATGGCGTTTATGAAGGCATCGCGGGTCAGGATATCCGACGGTTTCAGGTCCTCGAACACCATGTCGACGATGCGCTTTCCGGTGAGATAGGCCATTTCCTGGCGGTCACGATATGGCGCGGGTATGGCCGCCGAACCCGGCAATTGCATGCCCAGGGCTTCGGCCAGGGAGTTCATCGTGGTGGCCGTGCCCATCGTATTGCAATAGCCCGTGGACGGCGCGGAGGAGGCGACCAGCTTGACGAAGCCCGGATAGTCGATCTCGCCTGCCGCCATCAGTTCGCGCGCCTTCCAGACGATCGTTCCGGAGCCGGTGCGCTCGCCACGGAACCAGCCATTGAGCATGGGTCCCACGGACAGGGCGATCGCGGGAATATTGACCGTCGCCGCGGCCATGAGACAGGCGGGCGTGGTCTTGTCGCAGCCGATGGTCAGCACGACGCCGTCGAGCGGATAGCCGTAAAGAACCTCGACCAGTCCGAGATAGGCGAGGTTGCGGTCAAGCGAAGCGGTTGGACGCTTGCCCGTTTCCTGAATCGGATGCACCGGAAATTCGATGACGATGCCACCTGCCTCGCGGATGCCATCGCGAACACGTTTGGCAAGTTCGAGATGGTGACGATTGCAGGGCGACAGATCGGATCCTGTCTGGGCGATGCCTATGATCGGCTTGCCGGACTGCAATTCCTCCTGGGTCAAGCCATAGTTCAGATAGCGCTCCAGATAGAGTGCCGTCATGTCGGGATTGGACGGATTATCGAACCATGCGCGGGAACGAAGATTGGTGAATTTTGTATCGCGGGTCATGGCAACTCCGAATGGCCTGCAGGCAGGCGAAAGAGATTTGGCAGCGCTGCCATCGACCTATACAGCTTATTACCGGACGCTCAAACTCTAATTCATTCGGAGAATCCGATTAACGCGAGTCGGCCCGGCCAAAAGCCGGGCCGACCTGTCATTGCCCCAAGGTGTGATACCCCTACGGCCGTATCTCCTGCCTCTGGAACGACACATAGGCGATCGTGAACAGGACCAGGAAGGCTGCGATCATCGACGACAGTTGCGGCCAGATCAGCATAAGGCTTTGGGAGACCGGCAGCGGCGCGCCCATCAAGGCCTGGCTCACCTGGCTTGGGAAAAGCAGCCCGAAGGTCCGCGTTTCCGGATGGAGAAGCCCCAAGGTCATCTCGCCATAGAGGACGTTCGGGGAGATGCGAGCGATCGCCTGCTGCACTTCCACCTGATGCACTGCGGTCATCGGATCGAGCGGATCGATCGGCGCCAGGACACCGGCGAGAAGCGGCGCAAGCATCGACCAGAAGACCGTCATCAGGAGCCATACCGTCAAAGTGGCAAGTGCGGATGTGGCCGGTGTCCTGAACAATGTCGAGAACAGCAGTGCCACTGCGAGCCACACGCCGGCATAGGCGAATGCGGCAAACAGATAGGCGATCCCGCGCAACACCTCCTCCCCGCTCGGGGGAAGGCCGAGCAGTAATATGCCCAGACCTGTCATGAGCAGCCACAGGACGAGCAGGCACATGCCGATGATGATCAGCCCGCCGACGAATTTTCCCGTCAGCAGGGCATCGCGATAGATCGGCTGTGACAGGACACGCGGTAAGGTCCGCCTGTTATACTCGCCGTTGATCGAATCGAATCCGAGGGCGATGGCTACCAGCGGAAGAAGAAAGCCGAGAAACGCCACAAAGGACGGAAGAGGCTCCCTTGCCGTCGTAAACAGCCGCAGGAACAGGAATGCGTCCTCGCCAACCGTCTCCTTGATCTGCCCTATGGCCGCGTAAACGGAGCCAAGCGCCGTCAGGAGGATCAGCAGCATGACGAGATGGACGCGCATGCTCGTCATGTGATCGGCGGCCTCCTTGAGCGCCACCACTGCCAGGCCCCGGAATGGGGACCCTTCACGCTGCCTGAACATTTGCCGCCTCCTCGAAATACCGGACATAGACATCGTCGAGGCTGGTCTGGCGGATCGACATTCTGCGCAGCTCCCCGCCCGCAGCTATGATGTGACGCGCGATTTCGGGCCTCACATCGGCATCGGTGTCGACCCGCCAGTTGTTCTGCCGGTCCTGGCGCACCCGCATCACATGCGGCTTGCCGGCAAGTATCTCCTTCAGATCAATTCCGGCGGCATCGACCTCGACCGTATGCGTGCCGCCCATCACGTCGCCCATGAGCGTCTCGACCGGCCCACAAAGCCCGATCTTTCCGCGGTTGAACAAGGCGACGCGATTGCAGATCGACTGCACCATATCGAGCAGATGAGAAGACAGGACGATCGTCATCCCGCCGCGCGCGAGATCGCCGATGAGCGTCAGGAGCTCGTGAGTGGATTGCGGATCGAGGCCTGAAGTGGGCTCGTCGAGAATGGCGATTTCCGGCTGCTTCAGGATGATCTCGGCAATGCCGAGCCGCTGGCGCATGCCGCGCGAGAACGTGCCGACGCGGCGGTCCGCGACCGCTTCCAGCCGCACCCTGGCCAGGGATTCATCGATGCGGCGATGGGCCATGCCGGATTCGATGCCGGCAAGCCGCGCAGTGTAGACCAGATTCTCACGTGCCGTAAGCTGGTCATAGAAACCGACCTGATCGGGCAGGAAGGCGACGCGCTGCTTGACGGAAAGCGGGTCGCGCAACGGGTTCAGCCCGAGAACGCTCACCGTGCCCCCGCTGGGCTCTGTCAGGCCCAGCAAAAGCAGGATGGTGGTCGTCTTGCCGGATCCGTTCGGGCCGAGAAGGCCGAATACCTCGCCCCTCTCGATCGTGAGATCGACCCCGTTCACCGCGACATGCCCGCGGTAGCGCTTGACGAGGCCTTTCGTCTCTATAACCACGCTCATCGCCGGCCATACCGTGATATGGCGAAGCCAAGCACAGCCACCGCGGCCGCGATGACGCCAAGACCGGCAACTCCCCAGACCGTCGACGTCTCGACCGTCACGCGGAAGCTCGCATTGTCGGATGCGCCATCGCCATTGGCGCGCAGCGAAACCACGTAGTCGCCGGCTATCGCCTTCTCCGACGGGGTCATCTTGACCTTCACTTCCGCTGTCTCGCCGGATGGAAGCTCTTCGATCTGCTCGGGCTCGAAGGCGACCTCCCATCCCGAAGGCGGGCTCGACGAGAACTCGACCTGTTTTGCCGGGGCCGTGCCGCGATTCTCGATCGTGAAGGTGAAGCTGCGCTCTTGTCCCGCGACCGCATTGCCGGACAGGCGCCCGCCGGGTCCGGCCAGAGCGAGTTCGGGCCGGCCGGTGATGTCGAGCACCAGTTGGGACTGCGCCGTCGCACCGTCTCCCGAGGCGGCGATCTGCACCGGATACTGGCCGGCCTTCATGCTTTCAGGCGGCTTCACGCCGACGGAGAGGTTTTTCGATTCCCCGGCCTTGAGCGGCAGGCTGGTCAGCTCGTTGCTTCCATACCGCTCCTTGAACGTCACCTCGAAGCCGGAGGGCGCTTCGGCAAGTAGATTGACGACGGTGTCTTCTTGGCCGTCATTCTTGATCTCCACCTGGAAGTCGAAGGTGGAGCGGACCGTGCCGCGCAGGGCCGGCAGTTCAGGCTCAAGAGTAAGCTGTGCCGGTTGGGTCTCCGTAAGGGTCACTGCGATGGGCAGAACGATATCCTGCGAGCCGCCCGTCGCCGTGACCTCGAATTCGTACACCCGCTTTTCGGCATCGGCCAGCGGCGTGATCTTCAAGGTCATGTCCCGTGTCGAATCAGGCGAGGCCATGGCCGCGCCGATCTGGCGGCCGCCGCCGGTTACTTCATATGTCCAGCCCTCCGGCAGCCCGTCGATGCCGATGGTTACGCGCTGCGGCGGCAGACCTTCATTGGTGAGGCTGAGATCGATCGAGACCTCTTCGCCCGCCTGGGCGGACAGCATCGGATAGGGGGTCGTCAGCCAGAGGCCTTTAGGCGGACCCGAATCCGATGCGGAAGGCGGTTCCTGCGCATGGGCCGGACCCGGGCCGACGAAACCGGTCGCAGGACCCATCGTGAGCAATGCGGCTAAAGCAAGCGAGGCGGGAAACGCATGCGCGAATTTCATCATGTCCTCCGATGATGAAGCTCTGTGTGGAATTTGCCGGCATCTCGGGCAGGCAACGGCTCACAGAAAATTTCGGAATGAGGCAAGAATTCGGCAGCTATATTACGATCTTGTAATGTATGTGATCGGCCGCGATTGCGGCGTCAAAAAGCTGCCGACCGCCTGTTCTGTCGGAGGCGCGTGGCGTGTTCAGGAATCCTGAAATCGGAAGGAAATGGTGGAGCCAAGGGGAGTCGAACCCCTGACCTCTTGAATGCCATTCAAGCGCTCTCCCAACTGAGCTATGGCCCCACACCTGGCCCTGTCTGGGCCATCGCCTTGCGGCGAAGAGGTCGTGCGCGGAACATCGCCGCGCCATGATGCTGGCGGCTTCTAGACCCGCCCGCATCGAAGATCAAGACCTTGCATGCGCCAAATTTTCTTATGCCGCATGCAAGACCGCGAGCATCAGTGTTCGTCGTCCTCGTCGACGCCGCCGATGATGTCCTTCACATCGTCGTCTTCATCCTCCTCGTCATCTTCGAGGAAGGTGTCGTCATCGTCATCGCCGAGATCGACGTCATCGTCATCCAGATCCGGCAGGGTCTGTTCGTCTCCCTTGGCTTCGTCGTCCGCATCCTCGAGAGAGATGATTTCCGTGTCCTCATCCTCGTCGTCGGTCTCGCGATCCTCGACATCCTCTTCATTGTCGATGGCGCCTTCATTGCCGGCATCGAAATAGCTGCGAGGATAGGATTGGCCCGTATAGGGCGACACGATCGGATCCTTGTTCAGATCGTAGAACTTCCGGCCCGTTTCCGGGCAAATGCGTTTCGTACCGAGTTCGGGTTTGGCCACCTTGCTGCCTCATGGTCTCTTAAAGCCGGCTTCGCCGGCTCCCGAACCGTCATCAAGCCGGGATCGGGAAGCTTTCTTGTCCTGGAATTTTCGTCCCCATAACCACAACGGGCGGCGCTGTCAAAGCCTATTGAAACTTGAAGTGCAAAGGCGTTTGGCGCGCGCCGGAAAGGGTTGCGGCAAGGGGATGACCAGCCCCATGCGCCGTGCTAGGAAGCCGCCGCTATTGTCCGGCAAATGCCGCTGCCCGAGGATTCCATGAGCCTTCAAGAAAACATGCGGCCAGCAACCGCCCGAAAATCCGCCGAACTTTCGGGAACGGTGCGGGTGCCAGGCGACAAGTCGATCTCTCACCGCGCCCTGATGTTTGGCGGCCTGGCTTCGGGTGAAACCCGCGTGACCGGGCTCCTCGAAGGCGAGGACGTCTTGCGCACTGGCGAAGCGATGAAGGCAATGGGCGCACGGATCGTCAGAAACGACCGCGAATGGATCATTCAGGGCACGAGCAACGGATGCCTGCTCGAGCCGGACGGCGCGCTCGATTTCGGCAATGCCGGTACCGGCGCGCGCCTGACGATGGGACTGGTCGGCACTTATGACATGGCGACGAGGTTCGTTGGCGATCCGTCGCTTTCCAAGCGGCCCATGGGACGTGTCCTGGATCCGCTGCGGCAGATGGGTGTGCAAGTCCTGGAATCGGCCCCCGGTGATCGCCTGCCGATAGTGCTTAGGGGCCCCAAGCATGCCGCGCCGATCACCTACCGGGTGCCGATGCCCTCGGCACAGGTGAAGTCGGCCGTGCTGCTGGCGGGCCTGAACGCGGCGGGGGTGACGACTGTCGTCGAGCCTGTCATGACGCGCGACCATACGGAAAAGATGCTGGCGGGTTTCGGAGCGAATATCGAGATAGTGACGGACAGGGAAAAGGCCCGGCATATCCGCATCGAGGGCCGCGGCAGGCTGGCCGGGCAGGTGATCGATATTCCGGGGGATCCGTCCTCCGCTGCCTTTCCGATCGTCGCGGGCCTGATCGTGCCGGGTTCGGATATCGTGGTCGAGAATGTTCTGATGAACCCCACCAGGACGGGCCTGATCACGACCCTTCTCGACATGAATGCCGACATGGAGATCATCAACAGGCGTTTGGCCGGCGGCGAGGAAGTGGCCGACCTGCACGTGCGTGGATCAGAGCTGAAGGGGGTGACCGTGCCGGCGGACCGTGCCCCGTTCATGATCGACGAGTATCCGGTCCTGGCTGTGGCCGCCGCTTTCGCCGAAGGGCGCACGGTGATGGAGGGGCTGGAAGAACTTCGTGTCAAGGAATCCGACCGGCTGTCTGCCGTCGCAAACGGGCTGAAGGCCAATGCGGTCGAATGCGAAGAAGGCGCGGCTTCGCTGGTGGTGCATGGCCGGCCAGGCGGCAGGGGGATCGGCGGAGGAACGGTCGAGACCCATCTCGATCACCGCATAGCCATGAGCTTTCTCGTCATGGGGCTGGCGACGGAGAAGCCCGTGAGCATCGACGATCGGACCATGATCGCGACGAGCTTTCCGGAATTCATGGATCTCATGGGCGGCCTCGGCGCCGCGATCGAATAAAGGCAGACCAGGAGACGGGAAATGGCGGAAACCAAAGTGGCCATGATCATCGGCGGCGGCAGCGGCATGGGTGCTGCGGCGGCGCGCAAGCTCGCATCCGACGGCTATTCCGTCGCAGTCCTGTCCTCCTCCGGCAAGGGAGAGGCACTGGGAAAGGAACTGGGTGGCCTCGGTTTCACGGGTTCCAACCGTTCGGTGGAAGATCTGGAGCGTTTCACGAAAGCCGTGCTCGACCGGTATGGTCGCGTGGATGCCGTCGTCAACAGTGCCGGGCATGGCCCGAAAGGCGCGATCCTTGAGATTTCCGACGCAGACTGGCAACTGGGCATGGAGTTCTATCTCCTCAATGTCATTCGCATAGCGCGTCTTGTCACACCGCTCATGCAGGCGCAGAAATCGGGTTCCATCGTCAATATCTCCACCTATGCGGCGTTCGAGCCCGAGGACACCTTTCCGACGTCGGGCGTCTTCCGCTCGGGGCTTGCCGCTTTCACGAAGCTTTTCGCGGACAAGTATGCCGCCGACAATGTGCGCATGAACAATGTCCTGCCCGGCTTCATCGACAGCTTGCCCGAGAAGGAAGAGCGCCGCAGCCGCATTCCCATGCGGCGCTACGGAACATCGGAGGAGGTCGCCGAGCTCATTTCGTTTCTCGCCTCGGACAGGTCGGGCTACATTACCGGCCAGAACATCCGCATCGACGGCGGAATTACGAGATCGGTGTGAAGGATGCCAGATCCGCTAATCATCGCGATCGACGGGCCGGCTGCTTCCGGCAAGGGCACGCTGGCACGCCGGCTGGCCGCCCATTACGGACTGAATCACCTCGATACCGGCCTCACCTATCGCGCAGTTGCCAGGGCTTTGCTGGCCGAAGACCTTCCTCTTGACGACGAACAGCTTGCAGCGGGCGCAGCCCGGAATGTCGATGTTGCCGCGTTGGACCGTCGCGCACTGTCGGCCCACGGCATTGGCGAGGCAGCTTCGCGCGTGGCTGTGATGCCAACGGTGCGGCAGACGCTGGTCGAAAAGCAGCGCGCTTTCGCGCAAACGCCGCCGGGTGCGGTCCTCGACGGCCGCGACATCGGTACGGTCGTCTGCCCGGATGCTGCGGTAAAGCTCTATGTCACCGCCAGCGCTGAGGTGCGTGCCGCGCGTCGCTTTCGTGAGATTGCCGATGGCGGCGGCAGCGCAACCTACGAGGAAATCCTCGCCGATATCCAGCGCCGGGACGCGCGCGACATGAGCCGTGCGGACTCGCCCTTGAAGCCGGCGGAAGACGCGTACTTGCTTGATACCAGCGAAATGGATATAGAAGCGGCGTTTCTGGCGGCGAAAGCCTTGATCGACCAGTCACTGGCCGAAAAGAAATAGCCGCGAGGAGCAGGGTTGAAAGCGGCGGCGCTTGCCTTTCCCTTTGAGGACGGCTGGCCGCCTTTTGATTTCCAATCCGACGAGCCGGTCTGCCAGCATCTTCATGCGCCGGAACTGCCGCTTGGCGGCACAAGAGCCACAAGCTCGGATGAAGGCAGACCAGACGCAACACGAACCACCGGCGCCGCCCCTGCAGTGTGGGGCTTTCCAGGAGCATAAATGTCGAAATCAAATCCGTCTCGCGAGGATTTCGCGAGCCTTCTCGAAGAATCCTTTTCGGCCAGCGAGGCCGTCGAAGGCAGCGTCGTTAAGGGTACCGTCACCGCCATCGAAAAGGACATGGCGATCGTCGATGTCGGCCTCAAGGTCGAAGGGCGTGTCGCTCTGAAGGAATTCGGGGCCAGCGCCAAGGACCTGAAGCCTGGCGATACAGTCGAAGTCTATGTCGAGCGCATCGAGAACGCTCTCGGCGAGGCCATGCTGTCGCGTGAGAAGGCGCGGCGCGAGGAGAGCTGGGTCAAGCTCGAAGAGAAGTTCAGCAAGGGCGAGCGCGTCGAAGGCGTCATCTTCAATCAGGTCAAGGGCGGCTTCACCGTCGACCTCGACGGCGCCGTGGCCTTCCTGCCGCGCAGCCAGGTCGATATCCGGCCGATCCGCGACGTCAGCCCGCTCATGCATACGCCGCAGCCGTTTGAAATCCTCAAGATGGATAAGCGCCGCGGCAATATCGTCGTTTCGCGCCGTACCGTGCTCGAGGAGAGCCGGGCCGAGCAGCGTTCCGAGATCGTCCAGAACCTCGAAGAGGGTCAGGTGGTCGAGGGCGTGGTCAAGAACATCACCGACTACGGCGCGTTCGTCGATCTCGGCGGCATCGACGGCCTCCTGCATGTCACCGACATGGCATGGCGCCGCGTCAACCATCCGACCGAGATTCTCAATATCGGCCAGACGGTGAAGGTGCAGATCATCCGCATCAACCAGGAAACCCACCGCATCTCGCTTGGCATGAAGCAGCTCGAGGCCGACCCGTGGGAAGGCATCGGCGGCAAGTATCCGCTGGGCAAGAAGGTGAATGGCACGGTCACCAACATCACCGACTACGGCGCCTTCGTGGAGCTGGAGCCGGGGATCGAGGGCCTTATCCACGTGTCCGAGATGTCCTGGACCAAGAAGAACGTCCATCCGGGCAAGATCCTCTCGACCACCCAGGAAGTCGAGGTGGTCGTGCTCGAGGTCGATCCGGTCAAGCGCCGCATCTCGCTCGGCCTCAAGCAGACGCTGGAGAATCCGTGGGAGGCTTTCGCCCGCAACCATCCGGTCGGCTCGGTCGTCGAGGGCGAGGTCAAGAACAAGACCGAATTCGGTCTGTTCATCGGACTTGACGGCGATGTGGACGGCATGGTCCACCTCTCTGATCTCGACTGGACCCGTCCGGGCGAGCAGGTGATCGAGGAGTACAACCGCGGTGACATGGTGAAGGCGCAGGTTCTCGACGTCGATGTCGAGAAGGAGCGCATCTCGCTGGGCATCAAGCAGCTCGGCCGTGACGCCATCGGTGATGCCGCCGCCTCCGGCGAACTGCGCAAGGGTGCGGTCGTCACCTGCGAGGTCATCGGCGTCAAGGATGGCGGCCTCGACGTGCGGCTTGTGGATCACGATATCGAGACTTTCATCAAGCGCTCGGACCTGTCGCGCGATCGTGACGAGCAGCGTCCGGAACGCTTCGCCGTTGGCCAGAAGGTCGATGCGCGCGTCACCCAGTTCGACAAGAAGACACGCCGTCTCACCGTCTCGATCAAGGCGCTGGAAATCGCTGAAGAGAAGGAAGCCGTGGCTCAGTACGGCTCGACCGACTCCGGTGCCTCGCTGGGCGACATTCTTGGCGCCGCGCTCAAGAAGCAGGGGGCCAAGGAAGGCGACGAATAGTCGTCCCGGACCCTCGATGATCATCGGCCCCGCGACGGAGACGTCGCGGGGTTTTCTTTTGACTGCTCGTCCGCCATTCATCTTCAAGCGATTCCATTTGAAGATGAACGGCTCTGGATCGCGGAAACCGGATCAGTAGTGCGGCGGCTTGGTCACCGGAATTTCCGGCGCCGACCTCTCTTCCAGGGCCACGAAACGTTCGCCGAGCGCTTCCAGCGCCTTCTGCATCCGCTCGATCACCTTCCATTGCTCGGCGATCTGGTCGGAAAGCTCCTCGATCGTCTTTTCCTGTTCGGCGGCGAGGATTTCCAGCTTCGTCAGCCGGTCTTCGCTCATGGGGTGATCCCTTCCAGTGCAGCTCGAAGCCGCTCGTTCAGCGGCATTGGCCTGCGGCTTTCACGGTCGACATATACATGCACGAAAAAACCCTCGGCGGCTGCCTGCGATTCGTCGTTGCGGAAGAGCCCGACCTCGTAGCGAACCGACGACGTGCCAAGTCTTGCAACCTTCAGGCCGGCGGTAACAATATCGGGGAAGGCGATTTCGGCGAAATAGCGGCAGCCGGTCTCGACCACCAGTCCGACCTGGCCGCCGCGATGGATATCGAGCGCCCCTTGCTCGATGAGCCAGCCATTCACGGCCGTGTCGAAGAGCGAATAATGCACCACATTGTTCATGTGGCCGTAGATGTCATTGTCCATCCAGCGCGTGGTGATGGTGCGGAAGGCGCGATAGTCGCCGCGCGAGGAGGGTGCGGGGCGTTCAGGCATTGCTGCTCACCATGCCGCCCGGTAGATCGCCAGCGCATCGGCTTCCGACACTTCGCGCGGATTGTTGACCAGCAGGCGCGTCTGCTTCATCGCATCGGCCGCCATCTTGGCCAGATGCTCCTCGCCAATATTCACCTCGCGCAACCGAGTCTGCATGCCGAGCTTCTTTGAAAGTCCGGCCAATTCCTCGATAAAGGCTGCACAGCGTGCCTGCGTGCCTTCCTCGCTCGCCAGATGCGGGAAGGCATCCGCCGCGATCTCCGCATACAGTTGCGCGGCACAGGGCGCGTTGAAGCGCAGCACATGCGGCAGCACGAGCGCGTTCGACAGGCCATGCGGCACATGGAACGTGCCTCCGATCGGATAGGCGAGCGCATGGACGGCCGCGACAGGCGAATTGGCGAAGGCCTGGCCGGCAAGCATGGAGCCAAGCAGCATGGCCCCACGCGCGGCAACATTCCTTCCGTCGAACACCGCCGTTTCGATATTGGCCCCGAGAAGCCGCAGCGCTTCCCGGGCCAGCACCCGTGAGACCGGATTGTTGTTGGCCGATTTCGACGCATAGGCCTCGATCGCATGGACCATGGCGTCGACACCGGTGGCGGCGGTGATTGCCGGCGGCAGGCCGATCGTGATCCCCGGATCGAGAATTGCCAGATCGGGCAGGATCAAGGGAGAGGAGACGCCACGCTTTTCCTCATCGCCTACCGTGATGATGGAAACGGGCGTGACCTCCGAGCCGGTTGTCGGCACAAGCACCAGCGGCAGGCGCGG
>NZ_VLJP01000045.1:0-117962 GCF_007829525.1 Mesorhizobium sp. J18 | reverse complement strand
GCGGTTGTCGGCACAAGCACCAGCGGCAGGCGCGGTCCCTTGGCGTTCCCCACGCCCCATGCCTCGTCCAGATCCTCGCCCGAGCCCAACAGGAGCGCGCAGAGCTTGGCGACGTCCTGCGACGAGCCGCCGCCGAAGCCGACCACCGCGTCTGCGCCTGCTGCCCGGCCGGTTTCGACCGCTTTCGTCAGCGTCGCACGTGACGGATCGGCCTCTACCGCATCGAATATCGTCACCGTCATGCCTTGCGCCTCCATCGAGGCGACCGCCTGATCGGTCAGGCCGAGCGCGCGCAACCCCGGATCGGTGATGAAGAGCACCTTCTTGCCGAGCTTCCTTGCCGCTATTTCACCGAGCTGCCCGGTGGCGCCGTCGCGGAAGACGATGGCGGGGGTGGTGTTGAAAGTGAAGGGATCGATAGCTGAGTTCGTCATGGGCCGGAAATTGACAAGCACTGGCGCTTTTGTCGAGAGTCCATGTCGCTCCATGTCGATTGGCAACAGATATCCGGCATGTTACGGATTTGACCAAAAACAAAACAGGGGACAGACCGGAGCATGGCGGAAGCTGCGATCGAGCTGATCGGCATCAACAAGAGTTTCGGCGCGGTTCAGGCCAACCGGGATATCAATCTGGCGATCCCCGCGGGCACCATTCACGGCATTGTCGGCGAGAACGGCGCCGGCAAGTCGACGCTGATGTCGATTCTGTATGGCTTCTATCAGGCCGACAGCGGCGAAATCCGTATCGGTGGAAAGCCCGCCGCCATCAAAACGCCAAGCGACGCCATTGCCGCGGGCATAGGCATGGTGCACCAGCATTTCATGCTGGTGCAGAACTTTACCGTCATCGAAAACGTGATCCTCGGGGCCGAGGGCCAACCGCTACTGAAGACCTCTATTGCCAAGGCGCGGTCGGAGCTTGAACGGCTGGAGCGCGACTACGGGCTGGAGGTCAATCCCGATGCGGTCGTGGAAGAGCTTCCGGTCGGATTGCAGCAGCGCGTGGAAATCCTGAAGGCGCTGTTCCGTGGCGCCGATATCCTGATCCTCGACGAGCCGACCGGCGTTCTGACCCCGGCAGAGGCCGATCATCTTTTCCGCATTCTCCGCCAGCTCAAGGAGGAGGGTAAGACGATCGTGCTGATCACGCACAAGCTGCGCGAGATCATGGCGGTCACGGACAATGTCTCTGTCATGCGTCAGGGCGCGCTTGTGGCAACGCGCAAGACCAGTGAGACCACCGTCGAAGAGCTTGCCGAGCTGATGGTCGGCCGCCGGGTCCTGTTGCGTGTCGAAAAGGGGACCGCCGCGCCGGGTGAGGTCCTGCTTTCGGTCCGCAATCTGACGGTCAAGGACTCGCGCGGCGTGACCATGGTCGACAATGTCTCTTTCGATGTCCGCGCCGGCGAGATCGTGGGGATCGCAGGCGTTGCCGGCAACGGGCAGTCGGAATTGCTGGAAACCATTTCAGGCATTCGCGTCGCGGTCTCCGGGACCGTCACCTTGGCGGGACAGCCCATCGACCTGACGAGCGAGGCCGATCCGGGCGAATTGCGCGAGCGCGGATTGGCCCATGTTCCCGAGGATCGCCATCACATGGGCCTCGTGCTGGCCTTCGAGGAGAACGAGAATGCCATTCTCGGCTATCACGACCAGTCGCATTATCTGCGAGGCCCCTTCCTCGATATCGAGGCGATCCGCGACGATGCCAGGGAAAAGATCGGAAAATACGATATCCGCCCTTCCGACTGCCGCCTCAAAACCGCGAATTTCTCCGGCGGCAATCAGCAGAAGATCGTGCTTTCACGCGAGATGGAGCGCGACCCGAAGGTGCTGATCGTCGGCCAGCCGACGCGCGGCGTTGACGTCGGCGCCATCGAATTCATCCATCGGCGCCTGATCGATATGCGCGATCAGGGCAAGGCGGTGCTGCTTGTTTCCGTAGAGCTGGACGAGATCAGGTCGCTGGCCGATCGTATACTGGTCATGTTTGCAGGCCGCATCGTAGGCGAGCGGGGCCCAGATGCCACGGAACGCGAATGCGGCCTCCTGATGGCCGGTATCGACAATAGGGAGGCGGCTGAGTGAGCACTCCCTATGCAAAGCTTCCGGCCTGGGCCGATTACGGACTGATTCCGCTCGTCAATCTGCTGGTTGCCTTCATCGTCGCCGGGCTGGTCGTGCTTCTCGTCGGAGAGAACCCGTTCCGGGCAGCAGCCATACTCGTCGAAGGCGCATTTGGCGGCGGGCAGGCCATCGCCTATACGCTCTACTACGCGACGAGCTTCATCTTCACCGGACTGGCAGTGGCGGTCGCCTTTCATTGCGGACTTTTCAACATAGGCGGTGAGGGCCAGGCCTATGTCGGCGGGCTTGGCGTGGCTCTCATCTGCCTCAGCTTTGACGGTACGTTCCCGTGGTGGATCAACTTTCCGCTGGCAACCCTCGGGGCCGCGGCGGCCGGCGCGTTGTGGGCGCTGATCCCTGCCTATCTACAGGCGAAGCGCGGTTCCCACATCGTCATCACCACCATCATGTTCAACTTCATCGCCGCCAGCCTGATGGTCTATCTGCTGGTGGACGTGTTGAAGCCCGCCGGCTCCATGGCGCCGCAGACCCGTACCTTTCTGGAAGGCGGGCAGTTGCCGAAGCTCAACTGGGTGATCGAAGCCTTCGGACTGCCCATCCGTTCCGCGCCCTTCAACCTTTCCTTCCTGCTGGCATTGATAGCGGCTTTCCTTGTCTGGGTGCTGATCTGGCGCACGCGGCTGGGCTACGAGATCCGCACGCGCGGCCACAGCCCCCGCGCGGCGCGTTATGCGGGCATCGGCGAAACGCGCATCATCATCGTCACGATGCTGATCTCAGGCGCCCTGGCGGGCATGATGGCGCTCAACCCGGTCATGGGCGACCAGGGCAGGCTGCAGCTAGATTTCGTCACCGGCGCCGGCTTTGTCGGCATCGCCGTGGCTCTGATGGGCCGATCCCATCCCGCAGGGATCGTACCAGCGGCGATCCTGTTCGGCATGCTTTACCAGGGCGGTGCCGAACTCGCTTTCGAGATGCCGGCAATCTCGCGCGACATGATCGTCATCATTCAGGGGCTGGTAATCCTTTTCGCTGGCGCGCTGGAGAACATGTTCCGGCCCTATATCCAGACGATCTTCGCCAGCCTCAAGCCACGATCGGCCGGGTTGGCGGCCGAGAAGGGAGGTTGAAGTGGATTTCTTCAACACTCTCGTCCTGCTTCTCGATTCCATGGTCCGGCTGAGCGTGCCGCTGCTCTTTGCGGCACTGGCGGGACTCTATTCCGAACGCTCCGGCATTTTCGACATCGGGCTGGAAGGGAAAATGCTCGCCGGGGCCTTCGCCTCCGGCGCAGCGGCGGCGGTGAGCGGTTCGGCCTGGCTCGGGCTCTGTGCTGCCGTGGCCATCTCTGTCTTTCTCTCGCTTGTCCACGGCTTCGCCTCGATCACCCATCGCGGCAACCAGATCGTCTCCGGCGTCGCCATCAATTTCATTGCCGCCGGCTCGACCATTATTCTCGGCCAGGCATGGTTCAGCCAGGGCGGGCGAACGCCGCTCCTAGGTGCTGACAGCCGGTTTGGAGCCGTCCGCCTGCCTTTTGCCGAGGCAGTCCGTGATGTGCCGATCCTCGGGCCGATCTATTCGGAGCTCCTGTCGGGGCATTCGATCCTCGTATATATCGCCTTCCTCATGGTGCCTTTCACCTGGTGGGTGCTTTTCCGCACGCGCTTCGGATTGCGGCTGAGGGCGGTTGGAGAGAACCCCGCGGCTGTCGACACCGCCGGCATCTCCGTGGAATGGTTGCGCTATCGCGCGGTGATCTGCACCGGCATCCTGACGGGATTGGCCGGTACCTATCTGGCGCTGGCGCAGAATGCCGGCTTCGTGAAGGACATGTCTGCCGGCCGTGGTTTCATCGCGCTCGCCGCTCTCATCTTCGCCAAGTGGAAACCCGTGCCGGTGATGTTCGCCTGCCTGCTCTTCGGCTTCCTCGACGCGACATCGATCCGGTTTCAAGGCACGCCCCTGCCGCTGATCGGCCCCGTCCCGGTGCAGTTCATGCAGGCGCTGCCTTACATCCTGACCGTCATTCTTCTGGCTGGCTTCATCGGCAAGGCGATCCCGCCGCGTGCCGGCGGGCAACCCTATGTCAAGGAGCGCTAAGCATGGCGCATGATCTCTTCGAGGCGGCGGAAGCGGCTATGCGCAAGGCTTATGCGCCTTATTCGAAATTCCCGGTAGGCGCCGCCCTGCGCACCGCCGAAGGCAGAATCCATGCTGGCTGCAATATCGAGAATGCCTCCTATCCCGAAGGCTGGTGCGCGGAGACGACGGCGCTCGGTGCCTTCGTCATGGCAGGCGGCGGGACGATTTGCGAAATCGCGGTCGTGGCGGAGAAGATGCCGCGCATCATGCCCTGCGGCGGATGCCGGCAGCGCCTGTCGGAATTCGTCGCCAGCGATGCGACCCTGCATCTGTGCGACGAGACCGGTATCGTGGAATCCGTCCCGTTCACGTCCGTCTTCCCGCGCGGTTTTAACTTGGAACAGAACCGGTGAAGGAGGCTGTCGATCGTCTCGTCGAAAGGCTGGGCGGGCTTGCGCCGACTGTTGCCGTCGTACTGGGTTCCGGTCTCGGCAGTCTCGTGGAAGACGTCGAAAATGCGCTTCGCATTCCCTATGCGGAGCTTCCCGGCTTCCCGCAGAGCGGCGTGACCGGACATGCCGGGGAACTGGTCGCCGGCATGTTTTCCGGTTCGCCCGTCATCATGCTGGCCGGACGGTCCCATTATTATGAGCACGGCAATGCTGCGGCCATGCGTCCGGCGATCGAAGTCCTTGCGGGGATAGGCGTGACGACGCTGATTCTGACCAATGCAGCGGGATCCTTGCATGCGGAAATGCCGGCCGGCTCCGTCATGCTGATCGAGGACCACATTAATTTTTCCGGCGCGAATCCGCTCATCGGGGAGGCGAGCGACCGGCGCTTCGTTGGTCTGACCGAGACCTATGATGCTGATCTGCGCGCGGCGATACTCGCAGCCGCCGAACGCGTCGGCCTTCGGCTTCACCGCGGCGTCTATATGTGGTTCTCCGGCCCTACCTTTGAGACGCCGGCCGAGATCCGCATGGCCCGCATTCTCGGTGCGGATGCGGTCGGCATGTCCACCGTTCCCGAGGCGATCCTGGCCCGCTTTTGCGGGTTGAAGGTCGCCGCCTGCTCGGTGATCACCAATCTCGCCGCCGGCATGACGGGCGCGGAGATGTCGCATGAGGAGACCAAGGATATGGCCCCCATCGGCGGCGCCCGGCTGGCGATGGTCCTCAAAGAGCTGCTGAAGGCACGGCTGGATGGATGAGCCAGCGCGTATCACCCCCCACGGGGATGGCATAGAACGAGAACTCCCTGGCAAGGCAGCTTGAGCCATGCTCGCCCAGGAGATCATCCGCAAGAAACGCGACGGCGACGCGCTGACCGCCGACGAGATAGCGGCCTTTGTGTCCGGGCTCAGTTCCGGCGTCATCTCCGAGGGGCAGGTTGCCGCCTTCGGCATGGCTATATTCCTCAATGGAATGAGTCGCGAGGAAACCGTCGCGCTGACCCTTGCCATGCGTGATTCCGGCGAGGTGCTCGACTGGTCCTATCTCCCCGGCCCGGTAACGGACAAGCACTCCACCGGCGGCGTCGGCGACAATGTCTCGCTCATGCTGGCGCCGATCGTGGCGGCTTGTGGCGCGTTCGTGCCCATGATCTCGGGACGCGGCCTGGGACATACGGGCGGCACGCTCGACAAGATGGATTCCATCCCGGGCTATCAAAGCCAGCCGGACAATGCCCTGTTCCGCAAGACGGTGCGGGAGGTCGGCTGCGCCATCATCGGTCAGACGGCCGATCTGGCTCCCGCCGACAAGCGTTTCTATGCAATCCGCGACGTCACGGCGACCGTCGAATCCATACCGCTCATCACCGCCTCGATCCTGGCAAAAAAGCTTGCCGCCGGCCTGCAATCGCTGGTTCTCGACGTGAAATCGGGAAATGGCGCGTTCATGGCCGATGCCCGCAAGGCGCGCGCGCTTGCGGGCAGCCTTGTCGAGGTGGCCAACGGCGCCGGGCTTCCTGCCGCTGCGCTCATTACCGACATGAACGAGCCGCTTGCCTCGGCTGCGGGCAATGCAGTCGAGGTGATCAACGCCGTCGATTTTCTTACCGGTCGCAGACGCGATCCGCGACTCGGCGAGGTCGTGATGGCCCTGGCGGCGGAAATGCTTCGGGCCGCGGGCATCGCGGCCTCCGACCAGGAAGCATCTTCACGCACCCGCGAGGCGCTGGATAGCGGCCGCGCGGCAGAAATCTTCGGCCGTATGGTCAAAACCCTCGGCGGTCCCCCGGATTTCATCGAGGATTGTCGGAAGCATATGCCGGAAGCGAAGGTAAAAGTCCCGGTCAAGGCCCGCCGCGACGGGTTTGTTTCGGCGATTGCCACGCGCGATATCGGGCTCGCCGTGGTCGAGCTCGGCGGCGGCCGGAGACGGCCGGAGGACAAGGTCGATCACACCGTGGGTCTGACGGAATTCCTGCCCATCGGCGCCGAAGTGCGGCGTGGCGATCCGCTGGCGATGGTTCATGCCCGCTCGACGGGGGATGCCAAGCAGGCCGTGGCCAGCGTCACCCGTGCATACGGCATTGCCGATGAAAGACCCGTGCCGCGAAATCCCGTCATGCGCCGCATTGCCGGCGAAGAATAGGACCTATTTCGTCCCGTACATCCTGTCGCCGGCATCGCCGAGACCGGGCACGATATAGCCGGACTCGTTGAGACGCTCGTCTATGGCAGCCGTAAATACGGGTACGTCCGGATGCGCTGTCGTGAAGCGTTCGATGCCCTCCGGCGCAGCCAGCAGACACAGGAAGCGGATATTGGTCGCCCCCCGGCTTTTCAACTTGTCGACTGCCGCGATGGCCGAATTGGCGGTCGCAAGCATCGGGTCCACGACAATGACGAGGCGGTCGGCGAGATCGCTTGGCGACTTGAAGAAATATTCCACCGCCTCCAGGGTCTCATGGTCCCGGTAAAGGCCGATATGCGCGACCCGGGCGGCGGGTACCAGATCGAGCATGCCGTCGAGGAGACCGTTGCCGGCGCGCAGAACAGAAGCGAAGACCAGCTTCTTGCCCTCAAGCGTCGGCGCTTCCATGGTCTGAAGCGGCGTTTCGATTATCCGCGTCGTCAGCTGCAGGTCGCGGGTCACTTCGTAGCAGAGCAGCAGCGATATCTCGCGAAGCAACTGTCGGAACCCTGCCGTCGAGGTCTCCTTGTCGCGCATTATGGTGAGCTTGTGCTGCACCAGCGGATGATCGACGACGGTCACGCCGTTCATTTGCACTCTCCGGTAAATATCTGTCGGTTTGATACTAGCGGCTTCGAGCGCCCGACAACACCGCAAAGAAAATCGCGATCACAGCTTTGTCTCGTCGGGCGTGTGCTGCTCGAGGGACGCAAGAAGTCTGGCCCTGGTCCGCTCGTCGACGAATGCGGCCTCGATTGCCACTCGCGTGATGCCGGCGAGTTCTCCTTCCGTCAGCCCGAAATGCTGGGCTGCCACTTCATATTCGCGCGCGAGGCTGGTCGCGAAATAGGGCGGATCGTCGGAATTGAGCGTCAGCCTGCATCCCGCTGTCCGAAGCTGCGGAAAGGGATGGTGGGCAAAATCCGGAAACACCTGCAGCGCGACATTGGAGACAGGACAGACTTCCAGAACCACGCTCTCATCTGCGATCTTGCGCACGAGATCGGGATTCTCGATGGCCCGGACACCGTGGCCGATCCGCGACGGACGGTAATGGTCCAGCGCGGCGGCGACGCTCTCCCAGCCTGCGAGTTCGCCGGCATGGACCGTTATCCCGAGGCCGGCGTCGCGGGCAATGTCGAAAGCCCGGATATAGTCCCGGGAATCGCCAAAGCGTTCTTCGCCCGCCATGCCGAAACCGGTGACCAGCCGATGTCGGCAATCCGCGGCAAAGCGGGCGGCTGCTTCCACTGCTTCGGGGCCGTAATGACGGATGCCGGTCACGATCATCCGGGCTTCTATTCCGGTCTTCTCCTTCGCTCGCCGGATGCCCTCGCCGAGCGCGTCCGTGTATTTGGCAGGCGGCAGGCCTGCCGTTCGCGCATGATCCGGAGAGATGAAGATCTCGGAATAAAGGGCACCCTCCCTGGCCAGGCCGGTCAGATAATGCTCGGCAAGCAAAGCGTAATCTTCCCCGGTCCGGAACAGGCCGGCCGCCGCGTCATAGGTGGCAAGGAAGCTGGTAAAGTCGTGCCAGACGAATGCGCCGTCCCGAACGAAGGCGGAAATGTCCTTACCGTATTTCTGTGCCTGCCGCTCGACCAGTTCCGGCGGAGCCGCCCCTTCGATATGGCAATGCAGTTCGGCTTTTGGAACCATATCCAGGCCCTCTTGTTCTTCCGCCGCGGCGCTTCGATGCGGCGCCGGGCTTGACAATAGCGCCCCCACCAAGGATGGGCTATGGTCCCTCGTTCCATTGGAAGATGACGATGTCCGAACAGCGCACGACAGCACACGGAGGCATGGAGACCAGCTACGGTTTCCGCCAGGTGGGTGAGCATGAGAAGCAGAGGCTGGTCAACGACGTCTTCCATCGCGTCGCCAACCGCTATGACCTGATGAACGATCTCATGTCCGGCGGCCTGCATCGGCTGTGGAAAGATGCCATGATCAGCTGGCTGAACCCGCCGAAACGGCCGGGCTGGAGGGCGCTGGACGTTGCCGGCGGCACAGGGGACATAGCTTTCCGCATCCTCGAGGCTTCCCGCGAAAATGCGCAGGTTACCGTGCTCGACATCAACGGCTCCATGCTTGGCGTCGGGCGCGACCGCGCCGCGAGGGCGCATCCCGGCGCGGCCATCGATTTCGTCGAAGCCAATGCGGAAGAGCTGCCCTTCGAGGATTCGATTTTCGACGCCTATACGATCGCCTTCGGCATCCGCAATGTGCCGCATATCGACCGCGCCCTTGCGGAAGCTTTCCGGGTGCTTCGGCCCGGCGGACGCTTCCTCTGCCTCGAATTTTCGCAGGTGGAGATGCCGCTTCTCGACAAGGTCTACGAAGCCTGGTCGTTCCAGGCCATTCCGAGGATCGGGAACGCCGTTGCAGGCGACGGCGAGCCTTATCGCTATCTCGTCGAATCGATCCGCAAGTTCCCCAATCAGGAGAATTTCGCCGCCATGATACGCCGGGCCGGCTTCGAAAGGGTCACCTGGCGCAATTATTCCGGCGGCATTGCCGCGCTGCATTCCGGCTGGAAGCTTTGAAAATCGCCGCATGAGCATAGTCGGCGCATATTTCCGCCTCGCGCATGCGGGCTGGGTTCTGGTACGCGAGGGCGTCGTCACCGCGCTTCCCGGCGACCAGCTTACGGGCCTGCCCCGTTTCGGCTGGCGGATGGCGAAGCTCCTCTCACGCCGCCGTTCCAGCAAGCGCGACCGGTCGGAACGGCTGGCCAAGGCGGTCGACAGGCTTGGTCCATCCTATGTGAAGCTTGGCCAGTTCCTGGCGACGCGGCCCGATGTCGTCGGTCAGCAACTGGCCCGCGATCTGGCCAATCTCCAGGACCGGATGGATACCTTTCCGATGGCCGAATCCATCGCCGCGATAGAGGATTCCCTTGGCCGGCCGCTGGACGAGATCTACGGCGAGTTCAGCGAGCCCGTGGCGGCCGCATCGATAGCGCAGGTGCATTTTGCAACGATCGACCGGGACGGGGAGCAGGTGCCCGTTGCGGTGAAGGTCATCCGGCCGGGTGTGCGCAGGCGCTTCGCCAATGATCTGGAAAGCTATTTCCTGGCGGCCCGCCTGCAGGAACGCTTCATACCCTCTTCGCGCCGCCTGCGCCCGGTGGAAGTGGCGCGGACGCTTGCCCAGACGACCAAGATCGAGATGGATATGCGCCTCGAGGCGGCCGCCATTTCCGAGCTTCACGAGAACACCAAGGACGATCCCGGCTTTCGTGTGCCATGGGTCGACTGGCAGCGGACGGGCCGGGACGTCGTTACCCTCGAATGGGTCGACGGCATCAAGATGTCCGATGTCGAGGGCCTGCGCGAGGCTGGGCACGACCTCGAACGCCTGGCGACAAATCTCATCCAGTCCTTCCTGCGGCACACGCTGCGCGACGGCTTCTTCCATGCCGACATGCATCCGGGAAACCTCTTCGTGCAGGCCGATGGCACGATCGTCGCGGTCGATTTCGGCATTATGGGCCGGATCGGAAAGAAGGAGCGGCGGTTTCTGGCCGAAATCCTCTACGGTTTCATCACGCGCGATTTCCGCCGCGTGGCCGAAGTGCATTTCGAGGCAGGCTATGTGCCGGCCCATCATGATGTCGCTGCTTTTGCGCAGGCCTTGCGCGCCATCGGGGAGCCGATCCACGGCCAGTCTGCCGAGACCATCTCCATGGCACGGCTGCTGACGCTGCTGTTCGAGGTCACCGAACTTTTCGACATGCAGACACGGCCCGAGCTGCTTCTGCTGCAGAAGACCATGGTGGTGGTGGAAGGCGTGGCGCGCACGCTGGATCCGCATTTCAACATGTGGAGGGCCTCGGAGCCGGTCGTGTCGGACTGGATAGCCGGCAATCTCGGCCCCCGCGCCTTGATCACGGATGCTCGGGAGGGCGTGGCTGCCTTGCTGGCATTGGCCCGCCAGGCGCCCGAGCTCGCCGCCCGCACGGAAAGGCTTTCGCGCGAAATCGACGCCATGGCGGAAAAGGGCCTTCGTTTCGATAGCGAAACGGCCGAGGCTATCGGCCGCTCCGAAGCACGTCATAGCCGTTTTGGGCGCATCGCCCTCTGGCTGATGGCACTGGCCCTGATCTGGATCGCCTGGCAGGTGAGCTGACGCCTGCATGGCATGCAGTGCTAGCATTGCATGCAGATTGTGTCGGCGCTATCTTCCCTGGAAAAGGAAGAGTTCATGGGTACTCTCACGATCCGTAATCTTGATGACACGGTGAAAAAGGAACTGCGCAAACGCGCGGCGGAGCATGGCGTCTCCATGGAACAGGAGGCCCGCAATCTTCTTGCCGAGAGCCTTGGCTTGAGCAAGCGCAGGAAAGTTCCGGTGGAGAAGATCCTGGAACTGGGCATCAAGCCCGAGACGCCGTTCGACCTTAAGAAGGTCAGCGATGAGATGTGGGACGAGGGCCTTCTTTGAAATCTCTTGTTGTGGACACGTCCGTCCTGATCGCAATCCTCAACAAGGAACCCGAGGCCCGTCTTTTTGCCACGACCTGCCATGCGGCGGAGACCTTGTTCGTCAGTGTTGCGACGCTTCATGAGGCTCACTGTGTTGCTGTCCGACGCCGGATGGAAGATGGCCCCGCGCGACTTGACGAATTGGCCGGACGGCTTGAATTGATTTCTGTCCCTTTCGACCGGCCCCAGCTTGCGGCCGCAAGGGTCGGCTACGCGAAATATGGACGCGGCACGGGTCATCCGGCGAACCTGAACATGGGTGACTGCTTCGCCTATGCTCTCGCGGCAACCCGCGACCTGCCGCTCCTTTTCAAGGGCGATGATTTCGTCCATACCGATGTGCGGCCGGCGCTGACGCCGGCATGAGCGAGGGATGCCGGCAGCCCATGATCCTTTCCGGAAAGCGTATCCTCCTGATCATTGGCGGAGGGATTGCCGCCTATAAATGCCTTGATCTCATCCGCCGCCTGCGCGAGCGGGGCGCGTCGGTGCGCTGCGTCATGACTCAGGCGGCGCAGGAATTCGTCACGCCTCTTTCCGTCGGCTCGCTGTCGGCGGATCATGTTTTCACGGATCTCTTCGACCGCAGGGACGAGTACGATGTCGGCCATGTGCGGCTGTCGCGCGAGGCGGATCTGGTCGTGGTCGCCCCGGCGACGGCCGATCTCATGGCGAAGCTTGCGGCCGGCCTTGCCAACGACCTCGCATCCGCCGTCCTTCTGGCGACGGACAAGAAAGTGCTCATGGCGCCGGCCATGAACCCGCATATGTGGAGCCATCCGGCGACCCGGCGCAACCTTGAGACCCTGAAGGGCGACGGCGTCCGCTTCGTCGGCCCGAACCGCGGTGAAATGGCAGAGACCGGGGAGGCGGGCGAAGGCCGCATGGCGGAGCCGCTGGAGATCGTCTCGGCAATCGAAGGCATGCTGGACCCGGGTCCGAAGCCTTTGGCAGGACGCGTGATCGTCATCACGTCAGGCCCCACCCACGAGTCGATCGATCCGGTGCGCTATATCGCCAACCGCTCCTCGGGCAAGCAGGGCCACGCCATTGCTGGCGCGCTCGCCCGTCTCGGCGCCGAGGTTCATCTCGTTTCCGGGCCGGTGGCCATTCCTGACCCCCTCGGCGTTGCGACGACCCACGTCCAGAGCGCCCGCGAGATGCATGATGCCGTCGAAGCGCTGCTGCCTGCCGATGCCGCTATCTTCGTCGCGGCGGTGGCCGATTGGCGGCCGAAGATGGAGAGTGGCGAAAAGATGAAGAAACGCGCCGGAGAAGGTGCGCCCACCCTTCCTCTCGTCGAAAATCCGGACATTCTGGCCTCGGTGGGTCGTCACAAGAAGCGGCCCCGGCTCGTCATCGGCTTTGCCGCCGAGACGGAGAACCTGATCGAGCATGCCCGCGCCAAGCTCGCGAAAAAGGGTGCGGATATCATCATTGCCAATGACGTTTCCCATGACAGCGGACTCGGCCCGTCCGGCGTGATGGGCGGAGACCACAATCTGGTTCGCGTCGTGACCGCCGACGGCGTGGACGAATGGGAGGCCATGGGCAAGGACGAAGTAGCGGAAAAACTCGCGGCGCTCGTGGCGGAACGGTTGACGACGCCGGGGCATGACAAGACAACGGAGAAGCGGAAATGAATTGGCGTCCGACGGAAAACCGGTACGAAACCATGATCTATAACCGATGCGGCCGTTCCGGGCTCAAGCTGCCGGCGATTTCTCTCGGTCTCTGGCACAATTTCGGCGACGCCACGCCGCACACGACCAAACAGGCGATCTGCCGCCGCGCCTTCGATCTCGGCATCACCCATTTCGATCTGGCCAATAATTACGGCCCGCCTCCCGGTTCGGCCGAGATCGCCTTCGGTACGCTCCTGCGCACGGATTTTGCCGGCCACCGGGACGAGATGATCATCTCCACCAAGGCCGGTTACCGGATGTGGCCCGGCCCTTACGGTGAATGGGGCAGCCGCAAATATCTGCTGGCCAGTCTTGACCAGAGCCTGGAAAGGCTAGGGATCGATTATGTCGATATCTTTTACTCACATCGTTTCGATTCCGAAACGCCTCTCGAGGAAACCATGATGGCGCTGGATCAGGCGGTCCGGTCGGGAAAGGCGCTTTATGTCGGCATCTCCTCCTACAATTCGCGCCGCACCCGCGAGGCGGTCGCGATCCTGAAGGAGCTGGGGACGCCGTGCCTCATCCATCAGCCCAGCTATTCCATGATCAATCGCTGGATCGAGGAAGACGGCCTTCTGGACACGCTGGATGAACTCGGCATCGGCTCCATCGTCTTCTCGCCGCTGGCCCAGGGGATGCTGACGGACAAATATCTTTCAGGCATCCCGGAGGAGAGCCGGGCGTCGAAAAAGGCGTCTCTTTCGCAAGACTTCCTGACCGAGCAGAATATCCAGAACATCCGGGCGTTGAACGAGATAGCCAAACGGCGCGGCCAGACACTGGCGCAGATGGCGATTGCCTGGGTTTTGCGCGGCGGACGCGTCACCACGGCCCTTATCGGTGCAAGCCGTCCCGAGCAGGTGGACGACTGCGTTGGCGCGCTGCAGAATCTTGAATTTTCGAACGAGGAACTTTCCGAGATCGACCGCTACGCCCGCGACGCCAACATCAATCTCTGGGCGGCATCGGCGGAACGGAAAGGCCCCGCCCGCCGCAACTGACATGTCCGGAACGCTGTGCATCCAGTGGTGCACAGCGTTCCGGATGTTTGATTGATCACCGGATCATTCCGAAAAACGAATCCGTTTCGATCCGATTGTTCAGGCAAGCGTATAGGCGGTCTTGACCGTCGTATAGAATTCCGCCGCATAGCGCCCCTGCTCGCGCGGACCGTAGCTCGAGCCCTTGCGTCCGCCGAAAGGCACATGGAAATCCACACCTGCCGTTGGAAGGTTCACCATGACCATGCCTGCTTCCGCATTGCGCTTGAAATGCGTCGCATGTTTCAGGCTGGTCGTGCAGATGCCTGCCGAAAGGCCGAAAGGCGTGTCGTTCGCCAGCGCCAGGGCCTCGTCATAATCCTTGGCGCGGATCACGTTCGCCACCGGGCCGAAGATTTCCTCGCGGGAAATGCGCATTTCGTTGGTGGTCTCGGTAAACAATGCTGGCTGCAAATAGAAGCCTGGGGTCTCGCGATTCAGCCGTTCTCCGCCGAAAACCAGTCTGGCGCCCTCCTCGCGGCCTATGCCGATATATTTCTCGTCCTGGGCGAGCTGGTTCTCGTCCACGACGGGACCGATATGCGTGCCCTCCTTCAGGGCATTGTCCACCACCAGCTTCTTCAGCCTCTCGGTGACGGCGTCCACGAAGCGGTCGTGGATGCCCTCCGTCACGATCAGGCGCGAAGAGGCGGTGCAACGCTGGCCGGTGGAGAAGAATGCGCCGTTCACCGCGCATTCGACTGCCGTGTTCATGTCGGCATCGTCGAGCACGACGAGCGGATTCTTGCCGCCCATTTCGAGCTGGAACTTGCGCATGTGCTCGACCGAGGCGGCTGCCACCCGCTTACCCGTCGAGACCGAGCCGGTGAAGGTGATCGCGTCGATATCCGGGCTGTCGAGCATCGCCTGGCCGACGACCGAACCCTTGCCCATGATGAGGTTGAGGACGCCCTTCGGCAGGCCGGCCCGGTGCAGGATATCGACGATCGCCCAGGAGCAGCCGGGCACGAGTTCGGCTGGCTTGAAGACGATCGTATTGCCGTAGCAGAGCGCTGGTGCGATCTTCCAGGCGGGGATTGCAATGGGGAAGTTCCACGGCGTGATGATGCCCACCACGCCGACAGCCTCGCGCGTGATTTCGACACCGACGCCGGGACGCACGGAGGGAACGGTCTCGCCGGAAAGCCTCAAGGCCTCGCCGGCGAAGAAATCGAATATCTGCGCGGCGCGCACGGTCTCGCCAATGCCCTCGGCCAGGGTCTTGCCCTCTTCGCGCGAAAGCAGCCGGCCCAGCTCGTCCTTGCGAGCCAGGATCTCGTCCGAGGCCTTGCGCAGGACCGCATGCCTTTCCAGAAGCCCGGAGCGCGACCAGGAGGGGGCGGCGGCCTTGGCCGCGGCAATCGCCGCTTTGGCGTCGTCCGCCGTTGCCCGCGCATATTCGCCGACCACGTCGTTCGTGTCGGAAGGGTTGATATTCGCAACGCCTTCCCCTTCGATCCATTCGCCGTCGATTAGGTTCTTGTGCAGTGCCATGGAATTCTCCTGAGAAAGGCAGACAGGTCGCCCCTCCTTCAGCATGAAGCCGTCCGCCGCGTCAACCGCTGATCCATTCGGCAAATGCCGGCCGCCACCGGAATCAGGGCTTGCCGTATTGTGGAGCCCGCTGTCATAGAAAGGTAACACAGCGCGCCTACGCCGATTCATCTTCCCTCAATGGCAAGGAGCGTGTGATGCATATAATTGTGAAGGCCTTTGTCGCAGGCGCTGCGCTGCTGGGCGCGGTTTCCGGCGCGGCGGCGGTGGAGGGTACGCTGACCCTGTACACAAGTCAGCCGAACAACGATGCCCAGCAGACCATCGATGCTTTCATGGCAAAATACCCGGACGTGAAAGTGACATTCGTTCGTGACGGCACGACGAAGCTCATGGCGAAGCTGCAGGCGGAACTGGAAGCCGGCTCCTCTCCCGCCGATCTGCTCCTGATCGCGGACAGCGTCACGATGGAGGACATGGCAAAGGACGGCAAGCTGATGGCCTATCCGGAAGCGGACGTTTCCGCCTATGACGAGGCGATCCAGGATCTGGAGCGGATGTGGTTCCCGACCAAGCTGATCACCACCGGTATCGTCTACAACACGAATGCACCAATGAAGCCTGCCTCCTGGAGCGACCTTCTGAAGGAGGAGGCCAAGGGCCAGGTGGCAATGCCGTCTCCGCTGACCTCGGGTGCCGCGCTCATCCATACCCAGGCGATCGTCGCCAACCTGGAGCAGGGCTGGAATTACTACGAGCAACTGGCCGCCAGCGGCGCGCAGGCCTCCGGCGGCAATGGCGGCGTTTTGCAGGCGGTTGCCGGCGGCGAAAAGCTTTATGGCATGATCGTCGATTTCATGCCGATCCGCGAGAAGGCGAAGGGCGCTCCTGTCGATTTCGTGTTCCCTGAAGAGGGCGTCTCCGCCATTTCCGAGCCGGTCGCCATTCTCGCCAATACGAAGAACCCCGAGGCCGCCAAGGCATTCGTCGATTTCCTGATCTCGCGCGAAGGTCAGGAAATGGCGGTGTCTCAGGGTTACATGCCGGCTCATCCCGATGTGGCGCCGCCGGATGGCTTCCCTCCGCTTTCCGAGATCAAGGTCATGCCCTTCGATCCGCAGAAGGCATTGGAATCCGCGGAAGCCGACAAGGAAAAATTCGCCGGCATCTTCGGCCAGGACTGAGCCGGACGGCATGTGCGAAAGACCGGCATGACATCGCATTCCATCGCTTCCGTTCTCGACCCTGGACGCCGGAGAACGGAAAGCTGGTCGGACAGCGAGGGCGGCTTCATCTCCGCTCTCGTCGTTGCGGCCGTGTTGGTATTCTGCCTCGTGCCGATCATTCAGCTCGTCGCGGCCGCCTCGCACGTCTTTGCATCGGGTGCAGCCGAGGCGGTCGCGCTTTTGACCGAGCCCGCGGTCATGCGGGCGACGCTCAACACGCTGGCAATCGCCGCCGGCTCCACGCTTCTGGCGGTCCCGGTCGGAAGCCTCGTCGCCCTTGCCCTGGCGACGATGGAACTCAAGACCCGGCGCTCGCTCGCCTTTGTGTTCGTGCTCTCGCTGATGGTGGCGCCGCAGGTAACTGCGCTGGCCTTCAAAACGCTGGCGGGGCCTTCCTCTCCGATCCTCAATTTCCTGGGTCTCGCGCCGCCGCCGGGAACCGCCAATCCGATGCTTGGTTTCGGGGGCATTGCCCTTGTCATGGGATTGCACCATGCGCCCCTGGTCGCCATCGTGATCGCTTCGGGGCTTGTCCGCGTCCCGAAAATGCTTGTGGAGGCGGCCATGCTGGATGGCGCCCGTCCCTTGGCGATCGTCAGGGACGTGATCCTTCCCGTCATCCGGCTCAACATTTTCTCGGCCATCCTTCTTTCCTTTGTGGCGGGTGTCGGCAATTTCGGCATTCCAGCATTGCTGGGCCTGCCGGTCGGTGTTTTGACCCTGCCCACGATGGTTTACCGGCGACTGGCGAGTTTCGGAGGCGGCGCGATCAACGACGCCGCTCTGGTGTCCCTGCTGATCGCGCTGATCGCGGGGACGGCCGTGGTCGCTTCGGCCTGGCTGATGTCCCGACGGAATGTCAGAACGGATGCCGAGCGCCAGATGGAGCCGTTCATCCGCCGGCGGGCGGTAACCGGTCCCACCGAGGCTGCCTTGTGGCTCTTTTTCGCGGCAACCATTCTGCTGCCCCTGGCCTCGCTCGTCGCCAGGTCGCTGGTGCCTGCCTACGGCGTGATGCTGAGTTTCGAAACCCTGACCCTGTCCCAATATACCGAAGTGCTGTGGAGGCAGGCGCTCATTCAACGCGCCTTCGCCAATTCGCTTGCCTATGCGGGAGGAGCCGCAGTGATCTTGGCCATCCTGTCATTCCTCCTCGCCTATGTCATCGACCGGCGCCTCGCATGGGCGCGGATGGCGATACTTCCGGTCGTGGAAATGCCCTATGCCCTGCCTGGCGTGGTCGTTGCGATCGCCTGCATACTTCTATTCGTGAATCCCTTGCCGCTGGGCGGCCTCACCATCTATGGCACGGCATGGATCATTGTCTTCGCCTATCTGGCGTCCTTCCTGGCGATTGCCCTGAAGCCGGTCATCGCGGCTGTTTCGTCGCTTGAGCGCGATGTGGAAGAGGCTGCCCTGATAGATGGCGCGGGGGTCGCGGCGCGTCTTTGGACCATCATCCTTCCGCTCGTGCTGCCCTCGGTCGCGGCGGGAGGCTTGATGGTGTTTCTGCTTGCCTTCAACGAACTTACCATTTCCGCTCTCCTGTGGTCGGCGGGCACCGAAACGCTCGGCGTCGCTCTCCTCAATCTCGAGGACGCGGGTCTTGGGGCCGAAGCGGCAGCACTTGCAGTCGTGGCCACCGGCATTATTGCCGCGCTCATGGTCGTTCTCGAAATGGCAAGCTCTTGTTTCCCGGAAAATGCATTGCCCTGGCATCAGTTGGCGGTGCCGGGCAGGCGCCATTGACAATCCCCAGATCGCGCATTTGCACCACGCTGCCGCAGCGGCTGGGCGATCGGGTTCGACGGCCCCAAGTCCTGGAGCGACAATCGTATTGTCGCTCGGGCCGGGAACAATCCTTCATGGCTCAAGTTAGGGCGCGTGGCGGAAAGGAACGCTTCTCCCGGCACCCTCCCTGGCCTCTCCGCTGCGTCACTTTCTCTCTGTGCACCTCCCCGGCCGCCGCGAGTGGCGGCCGGGGCAAGGAACTGCGCAAATGAAGGCTGAAGGCCCCCGCTCGTAAGCGCCCGGCGCATCGCTGACCGCCCAGCCGGATCGGCCATGCAAGCGACGATTCGGGCTTGGACAGGGAAATTTGGGGGGAAAGATGGTGCCCAGGAGAGGACTCGAACCTCCACGCCTCGCGGCACACGGACCTGAACCGTGCGCGTCTACCAATTCCGCCACCTGGGCTAGGTGCGCTGCCGATGTAAGCGGGCGAGCCTACCGTGTCAACGCGGATTTCTTGTCGCGGCAGCAAAATCCGCCTTGCTGGAGCCTCAGCCCTCAAGCACCTCCTTGGAGGCAACGGTCGAATCCGCGTTGAGCTTGTAGATGATCGGAATGCCCGTGCCGATCTCCATCTTCACGATCTCGTCGGCCGAAAGCCCGTCCAGCACCATGACCAGCGAGCGCAGCGAGTTGCCGTGGGCGGCCACGAGGACGCTCTCGCCGCGCAGGACATGCGGCTGGATGGTGCGGATGTAATAGGGCCAGACGCGCGCGCCGGTGTCCTTCAGGCTCTCGCCGCCGGGTGGCGGCACGTCATAGGAACGGCGCCAGACATGCACCTGCTCCTCGCCCCATTTGGCGCGGGCATCGTCCTTGTTCAGGCCGGAGAGGTCGCCGTAGTCGCGCTCGTTGAGCGCCTGGTCGCGCAGAGTCTCAAGCCCGGTCTGGCCAAGCTCCGCAAGGATCAGGTCATTCGTCACTTGCGCGCGCTTCAGAACCGAGGTGAATGCGATGTCGAACCTGAAGCCGCGTTCCTTCAGCTTTCTGCCCGCCGAGCGCGCTTCCTGGTCGCCCTTCTCGGTCAGCCCGGGGTCCTTCCAGCCGGTGAAAAGGTTCTTGAGGTTCCATTCGCTCTGGCCATGGCGGACGAGGACGAGGGTTCCGGACATGTCTTAAGCTTCCTTCCTTACGGTGTGGTTGGAAATGTCAGCTGAGCCCGAGCACGTCGAGCATGGAATAAAGCCCCGGCTTCCTGTCGCGCGCCCATAGCGCCGCCTTTACCGCGCCGCGGGCGAAGATCGCGCGGTCCTCGGCCTGATGCGTCAGCGTCACGCGTTCGCCGCTGCCCGCCAGGATCACCGAGTGGTCCCCGACGACGGAACCGCCCCGCAGGGTGGCGAAGCCGATCGTTCCCGGTTCGCGCGGGCCGGTATGGCCGTCGCGCACGCGAACGCTTTTCTCCGCAAGCCGGATTTCCCGGCCGGCGGCAGCCGCCTCGCCGAGCAGCAGCGCCGTGCCCGAAGGTGCGTCGACCTTGTTGCGATGGTGCATTTCGACGATCTCTATATCGAAATCCTCGTCCAGAGCCCTTGCCGCCTGCTTCACAAGAACGGCGAGCAGATTCACGCCAAGGCTCATATTGCCGGACTTGACCACCGTTGCATGACGCGCCGCAGCCCTGATCTTTGCCTCATGCTCTTCCGAGCAGCCGGTCGTGCCGATGACATGTACGATGCGAGCCTGCGCCGCATAGCCGGCAAATTCCACCGTGGCATCCGGCGTAGTGAAATCGAGCACGCCGTCGGCGCGGGCGAAGACTGGCAGCGGGTCGTCCGAGATCGGCATGCCCAGGCTGCCGAGGCCGGCAAGCTCTCCGGCATCCTTGCCCAGATGCGGCGAGCCCGAACGCTCCACGGCCCCAACGATGCGGACGTCTTCCATGGAATGAACGGTCCGGACCAGCGTCTGGCCCATGCGGCCGCCGGCGCCAACGATGACAAGGCCCATATCGCTCATCTGCGATCCTCCTGGTCCGCCGTTTCCGTCCTTGCAGGTTCCTTCATTCCGCCGGCATCGCCCGAAACGTCCTCGAGAAGGTTCTCGCTTTTTTCGCGCTGCATCCTGTGGAAGCGGGCATAGACGCCGCCGGGCTTCCTCACAAGCGACTTGTGCGTCCCCTGTTCCACGAGACGACCGTCTTCCAGCACGACGATGTGATCGGCGTTGACGACCGTGGAAAGGCGATGCGCGATGACCAGCGTCGTGCGCGTGCGCATGATCCCCTCGAGCGCCTCCTGCACTTTCGCTTCCGATTCGCTGTCGAGTGCGGATGTCGCCTCGTCGAGGAGCAGGATCGGCGCATCGCGGACGATGGCACGCGCAATGGAAAGTCGCTGCCGCTGGCCCCCCGACAGGGTCATGCCGTTCTCCCCCACCATGGTGTCGTAGCCGTTCGGCTGCTGGCGGATGAATTCGTCGGCATGGGCGAGGCGCGCCGCTTCCTGGATCTCCTCATCGGTGGCGTCCGGCCGGCCGTAGCGGATATTGTCACGGATCGACCCTTCGAAGAGGTAGGGCTGCTGCGAGACATAGGCGATCGAGCGGCGGAGCGACTTCTTCGTCACCCCGGCAATATCGCATCCGTCGATCTCGATGCGCCCGCCATCCACGTCATAGAAACGTTGCAGGAGCGCAAAAAGCGTCGATTTTCCGGCGCCGGAGGGGCCGACGATTGCCGTCGTCTTGCCCGCCTTCGCCTCGAAGCTCACGCCCTTCAGGATGCGCAGCTTTTCGGCATAGGAGAAAACGACCTTGTCGAACCTTATATGGCCCCGATCGACCGTCAGTTCGGACGCCCCCGGAACATCGCCCTGCTGCGGCTCGATGTCGAGGATCTCGTAGATCATGCGCGCATTGACGAGCGCGCGCTCCAGATTGACCTGCACCCGCGCAAGCCGGCGGGCGGGGTCATAGGCCAGCAGCAGCGCGGTTATGAAGGCGAAGACGGAGCCGGGCGGCTCGGSGGCGGTGGTCGCCCGGTAGCCGGCATAGGCCAGCACACCGGCAATGGCGAGGCCGGCGAGAATTTCCGTTATGGGGCCGAGGCGTTCCGAGACGCGGGAAATCCGGTTGGCGCGCGCTTCCGCATTGGAGATCAGCGTGCTCATCTTCTCGGCAATCTGATCCTCCATCGTGAAGGCCTTGATGATGGCAATCCCCTGAGTGGATTCCTGCATGGCCCCGAGCAGGCGAGAATTGATCTCCACCGCTTCGCGCGTCGCCTTTCTCAACCGCCGCATCAGGTAGTTGACGGACAGGATGAGGGGCGGGCCGATGGTAAGAGCAATCAGGGACAGGAACGGATCCTGCATGATCATGACTGCCACCAGCCCGATCAGGGAGAGCGCGTCGCGGGCGACGGAGGTCAGCGTCATGTTCAGGAGGTCGCGCACGCCGGTCACATTCTGGCTGATCTGCGCGGCAAGCTGGCCGGAGCGGGTCGTCGTGAAGAAGCCGATGCCGAGCTTCATCAGATGATCGAAGATGCGGCGCTGATAGCGGGCGACGATATTGTTGCCGATCCTGGCGAGGAGGACCGCCTGACCGTAGGTCGCCAGCCCGCGAATGGTGAAGGCGGCGATGATGGCGAGGCAGATGCTCCACAGCAGGTTCCATCGTTGCCGGTAGAAGACCTCGTCTATGATGTCGCGCATGATCCAGGCCGTGAAGGCCGTGGTGGCGGCGATTGCCACCATGCAGATAACCGCCAGCACATAAGACGGGACATATTCGCGGCCGTTCTCCGAGAGCACCCGCCTGAGGACGGCAATGACCTCGCCTGGATCCGCCTTTTTCCCTGTTCTTGAGCCCAACAACCAGATCCGCTCTTGATTCCCGCCGCCCCCTCAGGGGGCAATCGGCATTGCCGGGATGCGTATGCCTGCTCCCGGCGGCCGTTGCAATCGCAGAATTGCCGAGGGTCCGCGCAATCAGGCCTTGCTCAAGCGCCCCGCCATCTTCTTCCGGCAGTCTCGACACCAAATCGTGCAGGCGTGCGGGCGTATGCCGCGATGCCCGTCAATGCCGCGGTCGGATGCGTGATGACGAAGACCGGCATGGCCGACAGAAGCGCTCTGTGAGGCGCCTTGTCCTCGAACGCGGCGCGGAATTTGCCGTTCTTCAGCGCGGGAACGATCTTCTGCGCGATGCCGCCGGTAAGATAGACGCCGCCGCGGCTCATGAAGATCAGAGCCAGGTCGCCGGCGAGCCGGCCCAGGCAGGTCACGAATATGTCGAGCGATTCGACCGCGATCGGATCGGCGCCTTCCAGCCCGGCCGCCGTGATTTCCGACGGGGTGGAAAAGGCCGGCTCCTTGTCGTCAGCTTTCGCCACCGCGCGGTAGATATTCACCAGACCGCGGCCGCACAGCAACTGCTCGGCCGAAATCCGGCCTTCGATCGGCTCCAGATGCGGAAAGACCTGGAAGTCCCGCGGTGAACGCGGGCCGAGATCGACATGCCCGCCTTCTCCGGGCACGGGAATCCAGATGCGGCGGGAGTTGACGAGGCCCGCCACGCCCAGGCCGGTACCGGGACCGAGCACCACCCGGCTGCCGGCTTCTTCCGCAATGCCGCTGCCTATCCTTTCGAGATGTTCTTCGCCAAGCGCGACCACGGCGAGCGCCTGCGCCTCGAAATCGTTGAGGATCACGATATCGGAAAGGCCCAATTCGGAGATCAGCTTGCGCGGGCGAACCACCCAGTCGCAATTGGTCAGGTCGATCTCGTCGCCGTCCACCGGTCCGGCGACGGCCAGAACGGCCGAGCGCGGTTGCAGCGAGGTCCGGTCCAGGACCGCTGCCTGGATAGCTTCGTCGATCGTGGCGTAATCCGCGGTCTGGACGACAGGAAACGCCTTCGGTTCGGCATAGGAATCGACCAGTATCGCGAACCTGGCGTTGGTTCCGCCGATATCCCCGATCAGGATCGGAAAACTGAGGACGTCGTTCTGGATGGACATTTCAGACGGATCCGGCTCCCGAATATTGTGCGTGACTGCCTGCGTATAACAATTTTCGCAGCCGCTTCGTTCGATGCCATCCCATGACACAACCGATTGCAAGCCGCATCAGCGCCTGCGCTCTACATCACGCAGCACGGGTGTAAATCGGTTGAAGCTATATGCAAGGCCGCCGGCAAGGGAAAGACCTTTCCGGCAAGTTCAGCGCCCTGTCGGTCGGGGCATGGGCAGGGGGATCGCCGAAGCCGGAATGCTCGAAAGGGCTTCCGCCGGGTCGATGGTGTCATAGGCCTTTACCGTGGTGGCCATGACCGGGGCCTCGGGCCCCGTGACCGTCACGGCAAGTTCGGACGGCGGCGAAGCGGCGGCCAGCACGGTGCGGCAGGCCGGCGGCAATTGCGCCAGGGTCATGATGTCGCGCGCCTTGGGCTTCTCCGGACCTTTGGCGGGCCGCCACGGTTCCTCGGTGAACCACCAGGCAAGAGACTGATCGCAGCCGTCACCTCGAGGCGGCGGATTCTGTGAGCTGCAACCGGGCGAGCCTTTCGGACATGAGATTCGGATGTGAAAATGATAGTCGTGCCCCCAGAAGGGCCGGACCTTGCGCAGCCAGGAGCGATCGCCTCTCACGGTATCGCAGAGCTTCTTCTTGATGCCGGGATGGACCAGTATGCGTTCCACCTCCGGATAGCGGGCCGCGTTCTTCAGAAGCGCCGCATGCAAGGGCGTCCATTTCCGGTCGTCCACATGGAGCGAGCCGTCCCGCAGCATGGAAACCGCGCTGACGGACTCGCGCTCGGCCGCCGTAAGCCTGCGGTTCGGCATGGGCGTGAACCAGATATCCGCGTCAAGCCCGATCTGGTGCGAGGCATGGCCGGTCAGCATCGGTCCGCCGCGCGGCTGGGAGATGTCGCCGACCAGCAGGCCGGGCCAGCCAGCCTTTGCCGCATCGCGCGAAAGCCGCTCGATCAGCCGGATCATATCCGGATGGCCCCAGCGACGGTTGCGCGAAAGCCGCATGGCCTGCCAGTGCGGCCCGTCGGTGGCGATTGCCATGCCGCCGGAGAAGCATCCCTTGGAATAAAATCCGTATGATGCTGGTTCTGCGGCGGCGGGAAGCGTTTTGGCGCCGAAAAGCTCCTTTGCAAGCGGTTCGCCCGCTGCATCGGAGGAAAAGGCCCCAAGGACCAGGCTGGCGGCGAGAGCAAGAAGCCGCAGGCTCGAATTCCACATTCGGTCGCAAATCCCCTTCCGGGCCCCTCGCGGCGAATCATACCATGTCTGGCCCTGATTTTCGAGGATGTCGGGTTCAGGCTTGGCCGCGCCACGCGCCTCGCCGCCACATGTCGTCAAGCGCGGCGATATAGTCGGGATACCGAAATCGGTATCCTGCCGCCTTGATGCGGCCATTCGCCACGCGCTTGCACTCGTCGTAGAAGGAACGCGCCATCGGACTGAGCCCGGCGCTCTCGAAGGGAACCTCCGGCGGAGGTTCGATACCCATCAGCCGGGCGGCATGTTCCACCACGTCCTGCGGCGGGGATGGCTTGTCGTCGCTGACGTTGAAGATGCCCCCGATGCGGCCCTGCGCGAGATGGAGCAGTGCGCCGGCAATATCATCGACATGGATGCGGTTGAAGACCTGGCCGGGCTTTATGATCCGCCGCGCAGTGCCCCGTTCGAGATTGACGAAGGCATTCCTTCCGGGCCCGTAAATTCCCGAAAGGCGCAATATTGCGAGCGGACAGCCGCGCTCCCTTCCGAGCCCCAGCCATCTTTCCTCGGCCTGGAGCCGCGCCGCCGACCGGCGCGAGACCGGCCGGCATTCGCTTTCCTCGTTGACCCATGCACAGCCATGGTCGCCATAGACCCCGACGGTCGAAAGATAGCCGATCCATTCAAGGGCCGGCATGGAGCACAGGATCGTCTCGCGCGCGGCGAGGAATGCCGGATCGGAATCTTCCCCCGGAGCGATCGAGATGACCAGATGCGAGACCGAAGAGAGCGCGGATGCGATTTCGGCCGAAAGGGCATTTCCCTCGAAAAGAAAGGGCTTCATGCTGCATCTCGCCAGGGCCGGCGCTTTTTCGCGCGAGCGGGTCGTCCCACCGACGAACTCCGCAGTGCCTGCGATCTCTTTCGCAAATGCCTGGCCGGAAAAGCCGGCTCCGAAAACAAATACCCGCACCTCTACGCCTCTATCATCGCATCGGGCGCAAGAACCGCGTCCCATTCCTCCAGCACGTCCGCATCCCGTTCCAGAAGCCGGGCCCGCTCGGCGAATTTCCTCAATTCGGCCGCGGGAAGAAGGCGCGACAGGGCCCATGCGGCCGCGCCGCGCACAAGGGGCGAGGCATCCTCGGCGAGCCTCCGGCAGGCGGGGGCCAGATCGCGGTCGCCGGAATTGCTTGCGGCGATCAGCACGTTGCGGATGAAGCGGTCGCGGCCGATGCGCTTCACCGGCGAGCCGGAAAAGAGGCTGCGGAAGGCGGCGTCGTCAAGCAGCAGAAGATCCCCGATCCGCGGCTCCTTCAGATCCTCGCGCGCCTTCAGTTTCGCTTCCGAAGCCTCCTCCGCGAACTTGTTCCAGGGGCAGACGGCGAGGCAGTCGTCGCAGCCATAGATGCGATTGCCCATCTCGCTGCGGAATTCGGCCGGGATCGGCCCTTTATGCTCGATCGTCAGATAGGAAATGCAGCGCCGCGCATCGAGTTGATAGGGTGCCGGGAAGGCGTCGGTCGGGCAGATGTCGAGACATGCCCGGCACGAGCCGCAATGGTCGGTTTCGGCTTCGTCGGGCGTCAATTCCGCCGTCGTGAAGATCGATCCCAGGAACAGCCACGAGCCCAGCCGCCTGCTGACGAGATTGGTGTGCTTGCCCTGCCAGCCAAGTCCCGCCGCGGCGGCCAGCGGCTTTTCCATCACCGGCGCCGTGTCCACGAAGACCTTCACCTCGGCTCCGCTGCGGGCGGCAAAGCGGCCGGCCAGCTCCTTCAGGCGGCCCTTGATCACATCATGATAGTCGCGATTGCGCGCATAGACAGAGATCGCCGCGCGATCCTTCTTTTTCAGGATGTCGAGCGGGTTCCCGGCCGGCCCGTAATTCATGCCGAGCATGATGACGGAGCGGGCTTGCGGCCAGAGATTTTCAGGCGCGGCGCGGCGTTCGGCCGTTTCGGCCATCCAGTCCATGGTCCCGTGGCGGCCCTTGCGCAGGAATTCGGAAAGCCTTTCGCCGCTTTCGGGCACGGCACCGGGTCTCGTCACCGCCACGACGTCGAAGCCGGCCCTTTCCGCCTCGGTCTCGATGAATGTGCGGAGCCGGTCTGCCTTGTGGGAGATGCCGGCGGGTTTCATCAGAAATCGAGGTCCGCGTAGTGGGAGACGGGCGACAGGCCGCGCACGCGATCGGCGAGCAGCGGGCGGAAGGAGGGCCGCGATTTCATGCGGCTGTACCAGTCGCGGGCTGCGGCATATTCGCTCCAGTTGATCTCGCCGAGATAGTCGAGGACCGAAAGCGTGGCGGCGGCGGCCAGGTCGGCATAGCTCAACCGCGGCCCCGCGAGCCAGTCGCGCGTGCCGGCGAGCCAGTTCGTGTATTTGAGATGCTGGCGTATGTTGGCGCGCGCGGCGCGGATGGCTGTGGAATCCGGCGAGCTGCTGCCGTGCTCGCTCCCCATGAGCGGCTTCAGTGCCCTTTCGCGCACAAGATGGCGCGCAACGTCGCTGTCCGTTTTCACGAGGTACCAGTCCATGAGCCGGCGGATCTCGGCACGCTGGATGGGATCTTCGGCCATGAGCCGCCTTTCGCGCCGCAAGGCGCCGCGGGTCTCGTCGAGATATTCGGCGATCACGTTCGCGCCGACGATCGGATGATCGCCTTCGGCGAGGAGTACCGGCACCGTGCCGGCCGGATTGATGGTGAGGAACTCCTTGCGCCGCATCCAGGGCCGTTCCTCGATGAGGGCAACTTCCTCGCCATATTCGCCAAAGGCAAGCCGGATGAAGCGGCAGGATGCATAAAGAGGATGATGGAACAGGGTCAGCATGATCGGCTAATTTTTATGATCGCTCTGGCCATTTCGTGGCCGCAACGCTAATCCTCAGGCGCCCGATTCCCCGGGCGCTGGAACGTCGCTCCGAGCTATAGGGGCGTTAAAAGGCCATTACAAGCGGCTCCCGCTCCGGAGGCATCTTGGACCATCAGACCATTGTGGAAGCGCTTCTGCTCGGGCTCCTTGAGGGACTGACGGAGTTCATACCCGTCTCCTCCACGGGCCATATCCTGCTGGCCGGCCATTTCCTGGGTTTCGAATCGACCGGCAAGACCTTCGAGGTGCTGATCCAGCTCGGTGCGATTCTCGCCATTCTCAGCGTCTATTTCGGGCGCCTGCGGCAGATGGTGGTGGATCTGCCGCGCGACCCCCGGACCCGGCATTTCGTCGCCGGCATCCTGCTCGCCTTCCTGCCGGCGGCGGTGATCGGCGCGCTGGCGCATGGCTTCATCAAGACCGTGCTCTTCGAGACGCCGATGCTGATCTGCATCATGCTCATCCTGGGCGGCTTCGTGCTGTTGTGGGTCGATGGCTGGGCCACCCAGCCGAAATACAAGGACGTGACCGCCTTTCCCATGCGGGTCTATTTCGCGATCGGCCTTTTCCAGTGCCTGTCCATGATCCCCGGCACCTCGCGTTCAGGCTCGACCATCGTCGGGGCGCTGCTCTTGGGGGCCGACAAGCGCTCGGCGGCGGAGTTCTCCTTCTTCCTCGCCATGCCGACCATGGTGGGAGCCTTTGCCTACGACCTGTTCAAGAACCGCGGCATCCTGACTGCCTCGGATTTCACCCTCATCCTTGCCGGCTTCATCGCGGCATTCGTCATGGCCGTCATCGTCGTGCGCTGGCTGCTGGATTATGTCTCCAGGCGCGGCTACCGCCTTTTCGGCTGGTGGCGGCTCGCCGTCGGCACCTTGGGCCTGATCGCCCTGCTGATCTGGGGCTGATCCTAAAGAAGTCCCATGATCCCGCGCCGGACGAGATCGAGCGCCAGCAGCGTGAGGCCGATCCGGAACCAGCGGCGGAAGGTCTCCTCGGGCAGCCTTTCCAGCCAGCGCGTGCCGTAGACGGTTCCCAGATAGCCCGACAGCACCATCAGGGCGATCAGGGGCAGCCAAGCCGCGAAAGCAAAGCCGGCAAAGCCGAAGACGACGATCTTGAGCGCGTGCTGCACGGTCATTCCCGCGGCATGGGTGGCGACCAGGGCCTTGCGGTCGCCGGCGAATATCTGCGCCAGCAAGGCCGAGAGCAGGGGGCCGGTGGCGCCGACGAACATGCTCAGAAGCGCCAGAAACGCGCTGCCGACCGCAAGCCCGGCGGCGCTCAGCTTCTCCACGCCCGGCAGTTTCGCCCAGGTGACCGCGATGACGAACAGGCCGAGCACGAGCTTCAGAACCGCGTCGGGGATCTGGAAGACGAAAAAGACGCCGACAATGGCGCCGAGCAGGCTTCCCGCCACGAAAGGCACGGCTATGTCGAGGCGGATATTTGCCCGCTGATGCCATGCGCGTCCGGTATTGGAGCCAAGCTGCACGGCCCCATGGACCGGGATCAGCGCCGCGACCGGCAGAAAGAAGCCCATGAGCGTCAGCATGGCGACGCCGCCGCCGACCCCGAAGGCGGCCGTCAGCGCCGATGTGAAGAAGCTGGCGGCGACGAGAAGCAGGGCCGGAAGGGCGGCGAGCCCGTCCGGCAGCAGGATTTCGCCCAGCCCCAACGGTGCCGCCTCAGTGCTGCGGTTTGGTGAATTGTCCGGCCGGACGATAGGTCCACAGATAGGAAGGCACGATGGCGTCGATGGAATGGGCGCCGATCCCCAGCCCGTTCAGGGTGCGTTTTTCCTCTTCGGCGGCCTGCGAGACGACATTGTCGATCTGCAGCAGCTTCACCTGATCCGGCGTGAGCGGCGGATTGGGCAGCATGCCCAGCACCTTCGCCTGAAGGCGCGCCACTGGCCACGGCACGGAGACGAACATGCGCCTGCGGTTGATGATCCGCAGCATCTCCTCCATGCATTCGCGGAAGGTGAGGACTTCCGGGCCCCCGAGCTCGTAGATGCGGCCGCCCTCTACATCGCCATCGACGGCGCGCGCATAGGCTTCGGCCACGTCCCCGACATAGACGGGCTGGAGCCTGTTCGAGCCGCCGCCGAGCAGCGGCAGGACGGGCGAGATCCGCGCCATGGCGGCGAAACGGTTGAAGAACTTGTCCTCCGGGCCGAACACGATCGAGCTGCGGAAGATCACGGCCTCGGGGACGATTTCCCTCACCGCCGCCTCGCCGAGCGCCTTCGTCCGGGCGTAGGAGGAGGGGGAATTGATGTCGGCGCCGATCGCGGAAACCTGCGTCAGCGGCGCGCCTGCCGCGCGTGCCGCCTCGGCCACCGCGCGCGCTCCCAGATGCTGCACGGCGTCGAAACGCTGGTGGCCGCTCTCGGCGAGGATGCCGACCAGGTTTATGACATGGTCGGCGCCTTCCACCGCCCGGTCCACCGACCAGCGATAGCGCAAATTGGCCTGGATGGGCTGAATCTGCCCCATGCTGCCGAGCGGCTGCAGGTAATTCGCAAGCTCCGGCCGGCGGCAGGCCACGCGCACCCGGTAGCCCCGCCGCGCCAGCGCCTGCACCAGATGCCGCCCGACGAAACCGGAGCCGCCAAACACTGTTACGAGCTTCGGCTTTGCGCTGATCGTGACCATGATCTTCCCGATTTCCTTGGTTTTTCCGGGGCTTCATAATCGGTTTTGGACGAAAGGCAAAGGGTGCTGTGAGCGACTTCGGCAACCGTCCCGCTCTGCCGCTTTGCATGACGGTACCGGCTCACCGATTACAACAAGGGCGATCCGGTCAGGATGGCGATCCTCGTTAAAGGAAAGCCGGTCGACGCGCCATTCGCCGGAGACGCAGGGATCCTCGCAGACGGTGTTCTTCGAGCAAATGAGATGAGGGATTGGCCACTTGCAAAACCCTCACGGGATTTTGGGCAAGCACCCCCCCTAAACGCCCTCCTGGCTCGACTCTTCGACAGGCACACCACTCACCGTCAAGGGCCATTGCCACACTCTGCATCATTTGGAAGAAATGTGGCCAAAGGAGTTTTCTCTCAGCCCATGCGATCCCTCATCCAGCGCGTCTCCTCCGCCTCCGTCACCGTTGACGGCACTGTCACCGGTTCCATCGGTCCCGGCCTCCTGATCCTCGTCTGCGCAATGCAGGGCGACACGGAGAAACAGTCCGAATGGCTGGCGCGGAAGGTCGTCAATCTGCGCATCTTCCGGGATGATGAAGGCCGGATGAACCGCTCGCTTATCGATACGGGCGGTGCGGCGCTGATCGTCAGCCAGTTCACGCTGGCGGCGGAAACGAAAGGCAATCGCCCCGGTTTCTCCACTGCCGCCCCGCCGGAGGAGGGCAGGCGCCTTTACGAGCACTTCTCGGCGCAAGTCGCCTCGCATGGCGTGACCGTCGCCAACGGCGTCTTCGGCGGGGATATGAAAGTGGCGCTCGTCAATGACGGGCCGGTCACCATCTGGCTCGAAACCCCAGGCTGAGCCTGGCTTTGCGGGCCTTCGAGCCCGCCTCCCTGCCGGTGGCCGCCATCCGTAAACCGGCCAATTTATCCCCGCCCGTTTTTTCTCCCTTATGATTGTTCGCGTTCCTCCCGCCGGGGACGCATCTCGAGACGTCGTTGTGCGGGGAGGGGCCGGCGCCTCCGTCCTGCCCTCGTAAGGCGGGGCCGGGGAGGTTCCGTCCAAGGGTTCCCCTCCCGGTACTAYGGCCGGGGCGTGCTGGACGAGCACACAGCCCTGCGATGGCAAGCAGGGGCAGCGGAACGGGCGGAAACGGAAATCGCCGGACGGGCGGTTGCGAGATCGCACCAAACAACAAAAAGATGAGCGATCCTTCGACCGCCCGTCTCCCCCAAATTTTCAACAACCCGGCCTGCGGCGCGGGAATGCCTGCGCGCGGCCGTCATTTCCCCAACCGACAAACGAGAGGCAGGAAAGATGGACGACGAGAAAGACAATGGCTTCGACCCGGACTGGACCATCGCCGGTGCTGCGGCCGGAATGGGGTTCGATCCGGAGGAGGACTGGGACAGGATCCCGATGAAGGTCCGGCCGCTGGCGGATTACCGGACGCCGAAGCCCGTATACAAGCCGATGGACTGGAGCAATCACGAGGTCACGGACCGCTACGACTTTGTCCATATCCCGGCCGACGATCCCTGGCCGCGCTTCAAGGTCCGCCATTTGCCGCGCCGTCCCGGCGAGACCGATGCGCAACACGCGGTGAACCGGCGACTGGCGGAGGAGGACCACCGCTGTATGGGCGTCTATCTCGGGCTGGCACAGCACGCTTCGACCTTGTGCGATCATTTCCGCGATTGCCGCGAGGGGGTATGCCGGCGCGCCGGAAAATGCCTATCCCGGCGCCCGGAGGACGACTGGACCCTCCTTGGCGGACCGATGATACCGCCCTGCTGCGACACGGAGGAACGGGTCGAGAGGGTCCACGGCATGATCCGCGATATGGTCGATGAGCTGATGAACCAGCCGGCCGATGGGCCAGCGGATGGGCCAGCGGATGGGAAAGCGGATCGGGAGGGCTGAATCAGCGCCTTGCGTGACCGTCTGCCGACCAAAATCGGGAACCCCGACGGCGTTCGGCGGTTTTATGCGGCGAGGGACGTGAAAACGACCAAGGAACGAAAGGAAGAATAATGCGTAAGCTTCTTCTCGCTACTGTGGCCCTTGCCGCTCTCGGTGCCGCTCCCGCCATCGCGCAGGATCCTCCCGCCGTGTCGCAAAGGGACAATGGCGCTGTGCAGACCGAGCGTGAAACGACCGAAACCAGAAGCCGCGGCGTCGGTGCTGCCGGCGGCGCGGCCACCGGCGCCATTGCCGGCGCGGTTGTCGGCGGACCGATCGGCGCCGTGGTCGGCGGCTTTACCGGCGCGGTGATCGGCGCCGAGACGGCCGTGCCGGAACCCGCCGTCGAATATGTGGTCTCCAACCCGGTCGAGCCGGTGACGCTGGAAGGCCGCATCGTCGAGGGCGCTGTCGTGCCCGAGACCGCGACGCTGCAGCCGATCCCCGACTATCCGGACTATGCCTATGTCTATGCGGATGGCCGTCCGGTCATCGTCAAGGCGCAGACGCGCGAAGTCGTCTATTCGCCGGGCTATGTCGTGCCCGACCAGACGGTGACCTATGTCGAGCAGAACCCGGTCGATCCGGTAACGGTCGACACCACCATCACCACCGGTTCCGTCGTGCCGCCGGAGGTGGAGATCAGGCCAGTGCCGGAAGACCCGGCCTATGGCTATATCTACACCGAGACCGGCCCGGTTCTGGTCCAGCGCGACACGCGCACCGTCGTGTGGACGCGCTGACGCACAGGCATACTGCAATCATTGCGCCGTCGCGGGAAACCGCGGCGGCTTTCCTATGTGCCGAAGCTGCGGTAGGAGCATTGATCCTGAAGCGGGGAAATTGTCCCCGGTGCGGGAAAAGCCGTTACGATGCACACAAGGAACCAGCCGGCCGGGCCGCTCAGCCTGGGCATAGACACCGGCGGCACCTATACCGACGCCGTTCTCTTCTCCGAGGCGGCCGGCGCCATGGCCAAGGCCAAGGCGCTGACCACGCGTCACGATCTGGCCGTCGGCATCGCGGGCGCCGTGGATGCGGTGCTGGCGGAATCGGGGATCGATCCGGCGCGGATCGGGCTGGTCTCCATGTCCACCACGCTCGCCACCAACGCCCTGGTGGAAGGCCAGGGCGGGCGAGTGGCGCTGGTCATGGTGGGCTTCTCCGAGGCCGATCTCGCCCGCGACGGGTTGAGGACGGCGCTCGGAGCCGATCCGGTGATCTTCCTGCCCGGCGGCCATGACGTCCACGGCAACGAGACTCCGCTTGATATGGAGGCTCTGGAGTCGGAGCTGGATGCTCTCGGCCGATCCGTCTCCGCCTTCGCGGTCTGCGCCTATTTCGCCGTCCGCAATCCGGCGCATGAGATTGCCGTGCGCGAAAGGGTGCGGGAGGCGACGGGCCTGCCGGTGACGGCAAGCCACGAGCTCTCCTCCCGGCTCGGCGGCCCGCGCCGGGCCCTCACCACGCTTCTCAATGCCCGCCTCGTCTCCCTCATCGACCGCCTGATCGCCGCCACCGAAACGTTCCTTCAGGATCGTGGCATCTCCGCCCCGCTGATGGTGGTGCGCGGAGACGGCGCTCTGGTCTCGGCCGGCTTCGCCCGCCAGCGCCCGATCGAGACGATCCTGTCCGGCCCCGCCGCCAGCCTCGTCGGTGCCCGTCACATGACCGGCCTCGACGATGCGATCGTGTCGGATATCGGCGGCACCACCACGGATGTCGCCGTGCTCGACAAGGGGCGTCCGCGCATCGACCCGGAAGGGGCCACCGTCGGCGGCTTCCGCACCATGGTGGAGGCGGTTGCCATGCGTACCTTCGGCCTTGGCGGAGATTCGGAGATCGGGCTGGAGGAAGGCGCGCTCGATCCGCGCCTCGTGCTCGGTCCGCGCCGGCTGGTCCCGCTTTCGCTGGCCGCCCACCTGCATGGCCGGGTCGTGCTGGAGGGGCTGGAACGCCAGCTCCGCCAGCCCAATCCCGGCCGCTTCGACGGGCGCTTCGCCTTCCGTGCGGGCATCCCCGACCGCTTTGCCGCCGGCCTCTCGCAGGCTGAGGAAAAGCTTTATGGCCGCATCGGCCCCGAGCCTGTAGCATTAGACGGGCTTTTGACATCGACGGCACAGCTTGCGACCCTGAACCGGCTCGTTTCGCGCGGCCTCGTCCACATAGCCGGCTTCACGCCCTCCGACGCCGCGCATGTTCTCGGACGGCAGGAAACCTGGAACCGGGAGGCCGCCCGTCTCGGCGCGGGCCTCTTCGCCCGCCGCCGCGATGGCCGGGGCCAGGCCATAGCGGACACTCCCGAGGCGCTTTGCAAGCGCGTTCTGGCCGCGCTTGCCCGCCGTTCGGCGGAAGTGATCTTCGAGACGGCTTTCGCCGAAGACGGCATGGATGGTCCGGCGACCGTCGCCCATGCACTGGTGCGCCGCGCCGTCGATGGCGAAAAGGGCATAGCGCGTTTCTCGCTCACCCTCGACCGTCCGGTCATCGGCCTCGGGGCGTCCGCGCCGCTGCACTATGCCCGGCTGGGCGATCTGGTCGGCAGCGAATGCATCGTGCCGGCCGATACGGACGTCGCCAATGCGCTGGGTGCGGTGGTCGGCCAGGTGCGGGTGAGCGCCGAGGCGAGGGTGAGCCAGCCCAACGAGGGGCTTTTCCGCGTCAGTGCCGGCACGACGATCCGCGATTTCCCCGACGAGGAGGCGGCCATGGCCTTTGCGCAGGAGACGATTCGCAGGATCGCCCGGGAAAGAGCCGAAGCGGCGGGCGCCGAGGAAGCGAGAACGGTGCTGGAGAACGATATCCGCGCCGCCACGGTTGAAGGGCAGCGCAAGTTCATCGAGGCGATCGTCACCGCTGTCGCCTCCGGCCGGCCGAGAATTGCGCAATGAGATATGCATGAGCAAGAAAGACCTTCACGCCCGGAATGAATTGACCGTTCGGCCCTGCCGTGGTGAAAGCGCATGAGACCATGCAGGATGACGAAGCGGAGGTTAGCCATATGACGGATCGCGTCGAGATCGAGGGACTGGCGGTGGACCGCCGGTTGCACGACTTCCTGGTCGGCGAAGCGTTGCCCGGAACGGGTGTCGAGGCTGCCGCCTTCTGGAAGGGGTTTTCGGCCATCGTGCACGATCTTGCGCCGAGAAACCGCGAACTCCTCGCCATGCGGGACCGCATGCAGGAAAAGCTCGATCAATGGTATCGCGACAATGGCGCCCCCTCCGACCTCGCGGTATACGAGGATTTCCTGCGCGAAATCGGCTATCTCCTGCCCGAGGGCCCTGATTTCCAGGTAACGACCGCGAATGTCGATCCGGAGATCGCCGCGGTTGCCGGCCCTCAGCTCGTCGTGCCGGTGATGAATGCGCGCTATGCCTTGAACGCGGCCAATGCGCGCTGGGGCTCGCTTTATGACGCGCTCTACGGCACCGATGCGATCCCCGAGGACGATGGCGCAGAGAAAGGAAATGGCTACAATCCGAAGCGGGGCGAGAAGGTCATCGCCTGGGCGCGGAGCTTCCTCGATGAAGCCGTGCCGCTGGCATCCGGCTCGTGGAGCGATGCGACGGATCTTGCCGTAGAGAGCGGCAGGCTCGTGGTCGGGACGGATGCGGGCCGGACCGGCCTCAAGGATCCGGCCAGGTTTGCCGGTTATATCAGTGACCAGGCGAATCCGGATGCCGTCCTTTGCGTGAATAACGGCCTGCATGTGAAGATCGTGATCGACCGCAACCATCCGATCGGCAGGACCGACAAGGCCGGTATCGCGGATGTGGTGCTGGAAGCCGCATTGACGACAATCCAGGATTGCGAGGATTCGGTTGCTGCCGTCGATGCGGAAGACAAGGTCGTAGTCTACCGCAACTGGCTCGGCCTGATGAAGGGCGACCTGAAGGAGACGTTCGAAAAGGGCGGCAAGACGGTTACCCGCGCGCTTGCGGAAGATCTGCGTATCACCGCGCCGGACGGCACAGCGATTACCTTGCCCGGCCGCTCTCTGATGCTGGTGCGCAATGTCGGCCACCTGATGACCAATCCGGCAATCCTTGACCGCGACGGCAACGAGGTGCCGGAGGGCATCATGGATGCGATGTTCACGGCGCTGATTGCGCTGCACGACATCGGACCCAACGGCCGCCGCGCGAATTCCCGCGCCGGCTCCATGTATGTGGTGAAGCCCAAGATGCACGGTCCCGACGAGGTGGCCTTCGCTGTCGAGCTGTTCGGCCGCGTCGAGGATGCGCTCGGCATGGCCGGAAACACCATCAAGATGGGCATCATGGACGAGGAGCGGCGCACGACGGTCAACCTCAAGGAATGCATCCGCGCCGCTAGCGAGCGGGTGGTCTTCATCAATACAGGCTTCCTCGACCGCACCGGCGACGAGATACACACCTCCATGGAAGCCGGGCCGATGATCCGCAAGGGCGATATGAAGCAGGCCGCCTGGATCCAGGCATACGAGAACTGGAACGTCGATATAGGTCTCGAATGCGGGCTTTCCGGCCACGCTCAGATCGGCAAGGGCATGTGGGCCATGCCCGACCTGATGGCTGCGATGCTGGAGCAGAAGATCGGACATCCGAAGGCCGGGGCCAATACGGCATGGGTGCCTTCGCCCACCGCCGCAACGCTTCATGCCACTCACTATCACAAGGTCGATGTGCAGGCCGTACAGACGCAGTTGAAGGACAGGCCGCGCGCCCAATTGTCGGACATTCTCTCGGTCCCGGTCGCCTCGCGGCCGAACTGGTCGCCCGAGGAAATCCAGAAGGAGCTCGACAACAATGCTCAGGGCATCCTCGGCTATGTGGTGCGCTGGGTGGACCAGGGTGTGGGCTGCTCCAAGGTGCCGGACATCAACGATGTCGGCCTGATGGAGGACCGCGCCACGCTGCGCATATCCTCTCAGCATATCGCCAACTGGCTGCATCACGGCGTCTGCACGCGCGAGCAGGTGATGGAGACGATGAAACGCATGGCGGCCGTCGTCGACCGGCAGAATGCCGGCGACCCGCTCTATCGCCCGATGGCCCCGGATTTTGACAATTCCATCGCCTTCCAGGCAGCCTGCGATCTGGTGTTCAAGGGCCGCGAGCAGCCGAACGGCTATACCGAGCCGGTTCTCCATGCTCGCCGGCTGGAATTGAAGGCGCGGGACGTCGATGCTGCGGCTGAGACCTCCGTTACCTGACGAAGGTCCGGCTCTCACCGAGCTCTGCCTGCGATCGAAGGCGGTGCATGGCTATGACGCGGCGTTCATGGAGGCCTGCCGGGGCGAACTAACGGTCGATCCTGCCAGGCCGGCATCCCGGATCATGGTCGCCGAAATGGATGGTGTCCGCGCCGGCATCGCCGAGATATCCTTTGCCGGCAACGAGGCCGAATTGGACAAGTTGTTCGTGGAACTGGCCTGTCAGGGAAAGGGCGTGGGCAAAGTGCTTCTCGATTGGGCGAAGTCGGAGGCGATAAAGCATGGCGCCGGAGCGCTGGTCTTCGACGCCGATCCGGGCGCGTGCGATTTCTATGAAAAACAAGGCGCGATTCTGGAAAGCCGGACGCCGTCGGGCTCCATTCCAGGGCGGTTCCTGCCGCGCTACCGGCTGCCGCTGCGGGGAGGCTCCGCATGAAGCTCCTCGCCATCGACACCGCCGCGGACCTTTGTGCCGCTTGCGTTTTCGACACCCAGAGCGGGGAGCTTGGCCGCTCGGTTCTCGACATTGGCAAGGGCCATGCGGAGCACCTGATGGCGGTGGTGACGGAAGCCCTGCAGGCGGCAGGTGCAGCCTATGCAGATCTCGACGGACTTGCGGTGTCCATCGGTCCGGGCTCCTTTACCGGCGTGCGGGTCGGAGTGGCGGCCGCGCGCGGTTTCGCCCTCGCCCTGAAGATACCGGCTCTGGGCGTAACGACGCTGGAAGCAGTCTCAGCCGAGACGGCGGAGGATTGGCCGGGGCGGTCGGTCATGGTTGCGATCGGCAGCCGCCCCGAAGGCCTGTCCGTCCAGCTTTTCGACGGGAGCGGTACTGCCTTGATCGAGGCTTCGGCCATGCCGGCGCAAGCCGCGGCGAAAGAAGCTCTGCGCGTCGGCGCCGTTCTTGCGGGCAATGGCGCTTGCCTGATCGCTGAAGCAGCCGGCGGCGGCTTCGATCTGGGTCCGGCGGCGGCGACAGCCGATATCGCCACCTATGCCCGCATTGCTTCCGTGAAGAATTTCGGCGGACCGCCGCCAAAGCCGCTTTATCTGCGCGAGCCGGATGCCAAGCCGCAGGCCGGTTTCGCGCTTGCGCGGAAAGAAAGATGATTCGCATCCCGTTCATCTCCCAGCCGCGCGAATATGCCGTCCGACCGCTGACACAGGAGGACAGCGGCCGGCTGTCCGAACTTCACGAAGAGGATTTCGTCCGTCCCTGGAGCGAGGAGGAGTTTTCCTCCCTTCTCCTGCAGGATCCGGCTTTCGGCTTTGGGGCCGTTGAGATCGGTCGGCGTGGAGCGCCCCTAGTCGGCTTCGTGCTGGCGCGGCTTGCGGCCGGCGAGGCGGAAATCCTCACATTGGCGGTAGCGCGTTCCCATCGCAGAGCCGGCATAGGCCGTCAGTTGATGGATGCAGTGCTGCGCGAACTGCATGCCGCTCGCGCCGAGGCTCTGTTCCTCGAAGTCGACGAAACCAATGCACCGGCGATCGCGCTCTACCGCCGGCTCGGCTTCCGGCAGGTCGGCAATCGCCCCGACTATTACCGGGACGCGCTGAACCGTCCGACCGGCGCGCTGGTCATGCGCCGCGACCTTCGCTAGCACAGCAGATCGAGGCGACGAAGATGACGAGCGCAATCGGCAATATGCGGATGGCAGTGGGGCTGACGACCATGGCGGTCGCCACGCTGCTGCTTCTCCCCATACAGCTTTTCGCGCTGCGTACCGGCTGGATACGGGACGGGCGCGTGCCGCGTCTATGGCACAGGCTGGCCGCCCGCGTGCTCGGATTGCGTGTCCGGACCCACGGCAGGATTGCGGAGCGCCGCCCGTTGCTGATCGCCGCCAATCATGTCTCCTGGAGCGATATCGTCGTGCTCGGCTCCATCGCGGAGGTGCATTTCGTCGCCAAGTCCGAGATGGCCGGATGGCCGATATTGGGCACCTTCGCCCGGCTGCAGCGTTCCGTCTTCGTGGAACGGGAAATGCGCCGCAAGTCGGGGGATCAGGCGCGCGAGCTTTCCGCGCGCCTGGCCAACGGCGATCCGATGGTACTCTTCGCGGAAGGCACCACCGGTCCGGGCAGCGGGGTCATGCCGTTCAAGAGCACGCTGTTCGGCGCAGCCCAGATGGCGCTGCAGAACCTGCCCGGCGACAGCGTGCTCGTCCAGCCGGTCGCCATCGCCTATACAAGGCTTTACGGGTTGCCGATGAGCGGCCGCGAACGTGCCGAAATCGCCTGGATCGGCGACACGCCCCTGGTGCCCCATCTGAAAAGCCTGTTTGCCAGACGGGCAATGGATGTGGAGGTGTATTTCGGCGAACCGGTGCTGTTCGCTTCCGGCAATGACCGCAAGGCGGTGACGCGGGAGGTCGAAAGCAGCGTGCGGACTATGCTGGCCAAGGCGCTCAGGGATCCGCCGGTCGCCGGCCGCTGACCTTTTTCATGCAGAATCGTCTGTTTTTTGTCACCGAAAACCGGTAGAGAGCCCGGCATGGAACAGAATGCGACACTGGCAGAACCGCGCGAGGAAGCAGCCGAGGCCAATGGTCCGGTAACGGCCAGGGCCAAAAAGGTCTTCGTCAAGACCTATGGCTGCCAGATGAACGTCTATGACTCCCAGCGCATGGCCGATGCGCTGGCGCGTGACGGCTATCAGCCGACCGAGGTGATGGAGGAGGCCGATCTGGTTCTTCTCAATACCTGTCATATCCGCGAAAAGGCGGCGGAGAAGGTCTATTCGGAGCTCGGCCGCATCCGCAAGCTGAAGGAGGAGCGCGCCGAGAAAGGCGACGAGCTCATCATCGGCGTTGCCGGATGCGTCGCACAGGCGGAAGGCCAGGAGATCATCCGCCGTGCGCCGGCCGTCGATCTGGTGATCGGTCCGCAGACCTATCATCGCTTGCCGGATGCGGTGGGCCGCGCCCGGCGCGGCGAGAAGATCGTCGAGACGGATTATGCGATCGAGGACAAGTTCGAGCACCTGCCGGCGCCCGAGCGCAGGGCTGTCCGCAGCCGCGGCGTGACCGCCTTCCTCACCGTTCAGGAAGGCTGCGACAAGTTCTGCACCTTCTGTGTGGTGCCCTATACGCGCGGTTCGGAGGTCTCGCGGCCGGTGGCGCAAATCCTCGACGAGGCGCGTCGGCTGGCCGATGCCGGCGTGCGGGAACTGACCCTGCTCGGCCAGAACGTCAATGCCTGGCATGGCGAGGGACCGGACGGCGAATGGGGACTCGGCCGGCTGCTCTTCCGTTTGGCAGAGGTGCCCAGTATCGAGAGGCTGCGCTACACGACCAGCCATCCGCGCGACATGGACGACGAACTGATTGCCGCCCATCGCGATCTCGACAAGCTGATGCCTTATCTGCATCTGCCGGTACAGGCGGGTTCCGACCGTATCCTGAAGGCGATGAACCGCCGCCACAAGGCCGTGGACTATCTTCGCCTGATCGACCGCATCCGTGCGGCACGGCCGGATATCGCCATGTCGGGCGATTTCATTGTAGGCTTCCCGGGTGAAACCGACGAGGATTTCGAGGCCACCATGCGGATCGTGCGAGAGGTCACCTATGCCCAGGCCTTCTCGTTCAAATATTCGCCGCGGCCGGGAACACCGGGCGCAGACATGCCGTTTCAGGTGGCGGAAGAGGTGAAGGACGAGCGGCTGCAGCGCCTGCAGGCGCTGCTGACGGAACAGCAGAAGGCCTTTGCGGCTGGCCTGGTCGGCAAGGAAATGGATATATTGATCGAGAAGCCCGGACGCCGGACCGGTCAGATTGTGGGCCGGTCGCCTTGGCTGCAGCCGGTGATTGTTGATGAAACGGCTGGCGAAATAGGTGACATTGTCCGGGTGCGAATCACGGAGGCGGGGGCAAACAGCCTCTTCTCCGAGCCGGTCCTATAGAGGAGACGCGCTTGACCGCCACGACGGAGTTGAAGAACAGGCCCTCCGGGGCCTCGGACATGGCGCATATCGTACTGACTTTCGACAATAACAAACTCGCCAGCGCGCTTTACGGCCCGTTCGATGAGAATCTGGCAAGACTGGAGCAGAAGCTCGGGGTCGACATCCGCTCCAAGGGAAACCAGCTTTCGATCAAGGGGGATTCTACGGCCGCCGAGCAGGCGCGCCGGGCTCTCGACCACCTCTACGAGCTGGCGCAGAAGGGCGTGGAGCTTTCGCCTTCCGATGTCGACGGCGCCGTTCGCCTTTCGCTTGCCGCCGACGACCAACTCACCTTGCCGACCATGGAGCGCAAGGGCAAGATGGCCGCTGCCCAGATCTCGACCCGCAAGCGCACCATCTATGCGCGCTCGGCCAACCAGGATGCCTATATGCGCGCCCTGGAGCGGGCGGAACTCGTCTTCGGCATCGGACCCGCAGGAACCGGCAAGACCTTTCTCGCCGTCGCCTATGCCGCAATGCTTCTGGAACGCGGCATGGTCGAGCGCATCGTGCTTTCCCGCCCGGCGGTGGAGGCCGGGGAACGGCTGGGCTTCCTGCCGGGCGATATGCGCGAGAAAGTGGATCCCTATCTGCGTCCGCTCTATGACGCGCTTTACGACATGATGCCGGCCGAAAAGGTGGAGCGCTCGCTGGCCGCCGGCGTCATCGAGGTCGCCCCCCTTGCCTTCATGCGCGGCCGCACGCTGGCCAATGCCGCCGTGATCCTGGACGAGGCGCAGAACACCACGCCGATGCAGATGAAGATGTTCCTGACGCGCCTCGGCGAGAATGCGCGCATGATCGTCACCGGCGATCCGAGTCAGATCGATCTGCCGCCCAACACCAAGTCCGGTCTGGTGGAGGCGCTGCGCGTGCTGGACGAGGTGCCGGGCATTGTCACGGTCCGCTTCAATGAAAGCGACGTGGTGCGTCATCCGCTGGTGGCGGCGATCGTGGCGGCCTATGACCGCGACGCGACCGGCGTCGGAACAGCGGGGAAGCCGCCGCAAAGCTGATGTCCGCTGACCCTCGGATTGACAGCCGCGAGGAGAGTGGCGTTTCGGTCGATTGCATGATCGAGGCGGGCGACTGGCCGGAACCGGAAGGACTTTACGCGCTCGCCGGGCGGGCCATCCACGCGGCGGCGCGGGAGGCAGGAGCCGCCCTGCCCGAAGGAGCGGAAGTCAGCATCGTCTTTACCGACGACGCGCATATACGCGGCCTGAATGCCGAATGGCGCGGCAAGGACAAGCCGACCAATGTCCTGTCATTTCCGGCCGGGCCGACGCTTCCCGGCAGTGTGCAGCCCCCGATCCTGGGCGACATCGTGCTCGCCCGCGAGACGATTCTTCGGGAGGCACAGGAACAGGCCAAGCCCGTCGAGGACCATCTTTCGCACCTTGTCGTTCATGGTTTTCTGCATTTACTGGGCTATGATCATGAGACGGATGACGAAGCGGAAGCGATGGAGGCGCTGGAACGGCAAATCCTGCAAGGTCTTGCCATCGCCGATCCTTATGCATAACTGAGGGTGTCAAACGACCGAAAGACGATGAACGAACATTCCCAGATGGCTGTGGCGGACGCTCCTGCGGTCCAGCCGGCCCAGCCCGAAGAGGGCGAAGAGGGATCGAGTAGATCCTCCGGCGAAATCGAAGGCCGAAGGCGGCTGCGCGAGCGCATTTCGAGCCTGTTCCGATGGCGGAACGGCTCGTCGCTCCGCGAGGACCTGGCCGATGCGCTCGCCGAACAGACAGGCGACACGGCTGCTTTCTCGCCCGGCGAAAGGGCGATGCTCAAGAACATCCTGCGGCTGCGCGAGTTGCGTGTCGAGGACGTCATGGTGCCGCGTGCCGATATCGTGGCGGTCGACCTTTCCACCACGCTTGGCGATCTCCTGGCCGGTTTCGAGCAGTCCGGCCATTCCCGCATGCCGGTCTATGGCGAGACACTGGACGACCCGCGCGGCATGGTCCATATCCGCGACGTGGTCGCCCATATCACGCGTTCGGCAAGGCAGAAGAGGCGCGGCAGCCGCAAGCCGGCCATGGGTGCGCTCGATCTTGGCAATGTCGATCTCTCCCGCAAGATCTCCGACCTCAACCTCGTGCGCCCCATCCTTTTCGTGCCGCCTTCCATGCTGGCTTCCGACCTGATGGCCCGCATGCAGGCCGGCCGCATCCAGATGGCCCTTGTCATCGACGAATATGGCGGCACGGACGGGCTCGTCTCGCTGGAAGACATCGTCGAGATGGTCGTCGGCGATATCGAGGACGAGCATGACGAAGACGAGGTGATGATCAAGCAGGCTGGTGACGGCGTCTTCATCGTCGACGGCAAGGCCGAGATCGAGGAAGTGGCCAAAGTCATCGGCGACGCTTTCAAGGCCGGCGAGCATGCCGAGGACGTGGATACGATCGGCGGCATGATCTTCAACGCGCTCGGCCGCGTGCCGGCGCGCGGCGAAGTGGTGCAGGCCATTCCCGGTTTCGAATTGCAGGTCATGGATGCCGATCCGCGCCGGGTGAAACGCGTGCGCATCGTCCAGAACCGGGCGGGCGAACGCCGGCGTCGGGTTCTCCGTCCGGCGGAGGCCGGAGAGGGCCCGCAATCGGATACTGTCTGACGGCTGCGGGGTTTTGAAGACGCGGCGGGACTGTTAAGAGTCCGCCGTGATTCTCGCTATGCGGACGTCTTGATGGGGGCCATGGGAACTCTGGCAGGCCGGGTGATCCTGCTTCGGGGGTGGAAGCGGGTTCTCGCCGCCTTTTTGGCCGGCGCATTGGCCGCGTTCGCACAGGCCCCTTTCGATTTCCTCGCCGTCTGCTTCATATCCTTCCCGGTTCTCGTCTGGCTGCTCGACGGCGTGGTGAGCACGAATGGCGGCGGCATCATGCGCCGCGCACTGCCTTTCTTCGCGACCGGCTGGTGGTTCGGCTTCGGTTATTTCGTCGCCGGCCTGTGGTGGACGGGGGCAGCGGTCCTGGTGGAGGGCTACGCATTCGCCTGGGCTCTGCCTTTCGCCGTTCTTGGCCTGCCTGCGCTGCTTGCTCTTTTCTACGGATTTGCCTGTTTCGTCGCCTGGTTCTTCTGGAGCGAAGGGATAGGCCGGATATTGGGCCTGGCATTCGCTTTCGGCCTGGCCGAGTGGCTGCGGTCCTTCGTTCTCACCGGTTTTCCATGGAACGCCGTCGGCTATGCGGCCATGCCCATCCCTCTTCTCATGCAATCGGTGAAGATCGTGGGCATGAACGGCATGAACGTGCTTTCGGTCTTCCTGTTTTCGCTCCCCGCATTGCTCGTTTCCCGCAATCATCTGCGCCCTGGATTTGCCTGCGGCCTCGCGCTCGTCCTCCTGCATCTCGGCTACGGCTATGCAAGCCTTGCCGCCGCGCCGCCGGCCGAGCGCATGCTGCCGGTGCGGATCGTGCAACCCTCCATCGAACAGTCCGAGAAGTGGGACGAAGATATACGTGACAGCATCTTTAAGACGTATCTCGATCTTTCCTCCGAGCCGACGAGCGAAGGTCGGGCCAGCCCTCGGCTGATCATCTGGCCCGAAACGGCCGTTCCATTCCTTTTCACCGACAGACCGGACGCGCTGGTGGCTGTCGGCGAGGTGATCAAGGATGGCCAGATGCTGTTTGCCGGCGCGGTCCGTTCGGAGGCGCCTGCGACCAGCGGCGGCCAGACGCGCTATTACAATGCGGTCGTCGCGATCAACTCCGCTGGAGAGATCGTGGATGCGGTGGACAAGGTGCATCTCGTCCCGTTCGGGGAATATGTGCCTCTGGGCGGCCTGCTGAGAAAGCTCGGCATCACGGAGCTTGTGGAAAGCGTGGGACCGTTTTCGCCCGGCAGCCTGCGCAGCACGCTTATCCTGGACGATGGCATTCGCGCCTTGCCTTTCATCTGCTACGAGATCATCTTTCCCGATCTGGTGCTCGCGGATGCCGCGGGAGCTGATTTCATCCTGAACCTGACGAATGATGCCTGGTTCGGCGACACGCCGGGGCCTTACCAGCATTTCCGGCAGGCACGGATCCGGGCAGTCGAGGCCGGGCTGCCGCTGGTGCGGGCGGCCAATAACGGGATATCGGCGGTGGTCGACCCCCATGGGCGTATTGTGAACGCTTTTGCCCTCAATGCTTACGGAGTTCTGGACGCCGACGTGCCGCTCGGCCCTGCCGGAGGACCGAGCATTGGTAAGCCAGGTGTTAACGGTTTCATGTTATTGGCACTTTTCGGAATTTCAGCCTTGATCGTCAGCGTCCGGTACCGCTTCAAGTCGAATTGACACCGGAACTTTCCGGCAGACATAGTGAAACGCCGACCTTCGACCGCAATGCCTGCCATAAAGGTATGCGCGCGGCCATTAACGAGCCGGCACCGAACGGCGAGGGAAAAATGAGAGAAAACAAGAAGAAGCCGAATCCCATAGACGTCCATGTGGGCGGCCGGATTCGTTTGCGCCGTAACATGCTGGGAATGAGTCAGGAGAAGCTGGGAGAAGCTCTCGGCATCACGTTTCAGCAGATCCAGAAATACGAGAAGGGCACCAACAGGGTCGGCGCCAGCCGGCTGCAGGCGATCTCCTCCATCCTGAACGCACCGGTCTCCTTCTTCTTCGAAGGCGCGCCCGGACAGGAAGAAGGCAGTCCCGCAACCGGCATGGCGGAAGAGGCTTCAGCGAACTATGTCGTTGACTTCCTCAATACCGGCGAAGGGATGCAGCTGAACCGGGCCTTTGTCCGCATTCAGGACCCGAAGGTGCGGCGCAAGGTCATCGATCTGGTGAAGGCGTTGGCCTCTGAGGAAGAAGACTCAAGTTCCTGACGGGCCCGACCGGTACACACCGTGTGCTTTTGGCTGGAGCGGAAAACTATTTCACATCCGCGACTTCCTGCCTGCTACTGCGCGCTTGACGAATTCCATCCGGCTTGGCTAACAGGGTTCCGGCTTACGCCGGCATGATGCCGGCTTTTCTTTCGAGAGGGGACACCCGTGTCGCGCCGCGATTATCTCTTTACAAGTGAATCCGTATCCGAAGGGCATCCGGACAAGGTCTGTGACCGCATCTCGGACGAGATTGTCGATCTCGTCTATCGAGAGGCAAGGAAATCCGGGATGGATCCCTGGAAGGTCCGTGTCGCATGCGAAACGCTGGCGACTACAAACCGCGTCGTCATAGCAGGCGAGGTTCGCGTTCCCGACAGCCTGCTCAAGAAGGACAAGAACGGCAATGTGGTGACGGACAGCCGCGGCCATCCGCTGGTCAATCCGTCGAAATTCAAATCCGCGGCCCGTCGCGCCATCCGCTCCATCGGCTATGAGCAGGACGGCTTTCACTGGAAGACGGTCAAGATCGACGTGCTTCTGCACGGCCAGTCGCCGGATATCGGCCAGGGCGTCGACAATGCGGCCGATCGGCAGGGCGAGGAAGGAGCGGGCGACCAGGGCATCATGTTCGGCTATGCCTGCCGCGAAACCCCGGACCTCATGCCGGCCCCGATCTACTATTCGCACAAGATACTCGAACTGCTCGCCGCCGCCCGCAAGAATGGCGGTGGCGATGTCGCCAGGCTTGGCCCCGACGCCAAGAGCCAGGTGACGGTGCGCTATGTCGATGGACGTCCGTCCGAAGTCACCTCGATCGTGCTCTCGACGCAGCATGTCGATTCCGGCTGGGACAACAAGAAAGTGCGCCAGGTGGTCGAGCCCTATATCCGCGAGGCGCTCAATTCCGGCGGCATCACGATCGCCGACGATTGCGCCTGGTATATCAACCCGACCGGCAAGTTCGTCATAGGCGGTCCGGACGGCGACGCGGGCCTTACCGGCCGCAAGATCATCGTCGACACCTATGGCGGCGCAGCGCCGCACGGCGGCGGTGCCTTCTCCGGGAAGGACACCACCAAGGTCGACCGCTCCGCGGCCTATGCCGCCCGCTATCTGGCGAAGAATGTCGTGGCCGCGAAGCTTGCCGATCGCTGCACCATCCAGCTTTCCTATGCGATCGGCGTGGCGCAGCCGCTATCGATCTATGTCGATCTCCACGGAACCGGCAAGGTATCCGAGGAGCAGGTGGAAAAGGCGATCCGCAAGGTGATGGATCTTTCTCCGTCCGGCATTCGCAGGCACCTCGACCTCAACAAGCCGATCTATGCCAAGACGGCGGCTTACGGCCATTTCGGCCGCAAGGCGAGCCGCGACGGCTCCTTCTCCTGGGAACGGACCGATCTGGCAAAGGCTCTGAAGGAAGCGGTCGCATCCTGAGGCGGCCGCAACGGGAAAATGGCTGAAGAACGACGGCGCAGGGCCACCGAGGCGTTTTTCGGCCGCCGGCGAGGCAAGGCCCTGCGGCCGCAACAGTCGGCCGCGCTGGCCTCGCTTTTGCCGTCTTACCTAATTGATCCAGGTCGGTCCCCGCCGACGCCTCTGTCGGATCTGTTTGTTGATCGCGTAACAGAAATCCGTCTGGAAATCGGATTTGGCGGAGGCGAGCACCTCCTGCACGAGGCGCGGTGTCACCCCGATACGGGCTTCATCGGCGTCGAGCCCTTCGTGAACGGCATGGCAAAGCTGATGGCCGCTCTGGAAAGCACGCCCGCCGGCAATATCCGTGTCTATAACGACGATGCGACACGCCTGCTCGACTGGCTTCCGGAGGCTTCGATCACGCAGATCGACCTTCTGTATCCCGATCCCTGGCCGAAGAAGAAGCATTGGAAGCGCCGCTTCGTGAACCGGTCCAATCTCGATCGTTTCGCCCGGGTTCTCCGCCCCGAAGGCACCTTCCGTTTCGCCTCCGATATCGACACCTATGTCAACTGGACGCTGCTGCAATGCGACAGGCATCCGGCATTCGAATGGCAGGTGGCAAGCGCCGATGACTGGCGGCAACCCTATGAGGGTTGGCCGGGGACGCGCTACGAGGCAAAGGCGATGCGCGAAGGCCGGGTGCCGGCATATCTGACCTTCAGGCGCGTCTGACGCGGGAACCAGACTGCGATTTGCGGTATAACTGGTAAAGGTGACGGCGACCGGCACCTCGTCAGGCCATCAGGAGGACAGCAGAATGGCACACAGGGTCCGGATACTCGAAACCGGCGAGGTGACGCATAATGTGCGCCGCTTCAAATTCGAGCGGCCGGCCGGGTTCAAATTCGAGCCGGGCCAGGCGACTGAGGTTGCGATCGACCGCGACGGCTGGCGTGAGGAGAAGCGCCCGTTCACCTTCACCGGGCTCAGGGACTGGGATCACCTCGAATTCACCATCAAGATCTATTCCGGCCATAACGGCGTGACCAACCAGCTCGCCGGCCTCAAGGCCGGCGACGCGCTGCTCATCGACGATCCCTGGGGAACCATCCGCTACAAGGGCAAGGGCACCTTCATCGCCGGCGGCGCCGGCGTGACGCCCTTCATCGCGATCCTGCGCGACCTGGCCGACAGGGATGAGATCGCCGGCCACCGGCTGATCTTCTCCAACAGGACGGAACGCGACATCATCATGCGCGACACCTGGGAGCGGATGGACGGGCTGGATTGCCTTTTCGTGGTGACCGATGAGCCCGGCAGCAGCCTGTCCGGCGGCCGCATCGACCGGGATTTCCTGCGGCGGGGAGTGAGTGATTTCGGCCAGAACTTCTACGTCTGCGGACCGGACAGGATGGTCGAGGATGTCAACGCCGCCCTGGAGGAGCTGGGCGCCGAGCCCGACGCGCTGGTGTTCGAGAAATAGGAAGCGACGCCCGCTTCATGGCCGCCACCGGCAACATTGACAAGTCGCCGGCGCCAGCGAATAAGTGGCGCAGGCGCCAGGGGGAGCTTCGTGGGGCCGCCGCGGACGCGGCAACGCGCCGCGGAACTTCCGTCTGTACGCACCGGCAGCGGAGGGAAAAGAGGAGGAATCCATGCGCAGACTGTTCTTCGCCGCCCTTGCCGTTGGCGGCATTGCCCTTTCGACCCAGGCCTTTGCGGCCGACTACAAGATCATGGCGCCGGCCGCCCCCGGCGGCGGCTGGGACCAAACCGCCCGCACCATGCAGGCCGCGCTGCAGGACGAAGGCATCTCCGGCAACGTGCAGGTGACGAACGTGCCCGGCGCCGGCGGCACGATCGGGATCGCCCAGTTCGTAAACAGCACCAATGGCGATCCCAGCCAGCTCATGGTCGGCGGCTATGTCATGGTCGGCGCCATCCTCACCAACAATTCGCCTGTCACGCTCGATCAGGTGACGCCGATCGCAAGGCTGACCGGCGAATATGAGGCGATCGTGGTGCCCGCCTCGTCCGACATCCAGGACATGGCCGGCCTGATCGAGAAGCTGAAGGCCGATCCCGGAGCGGTTTCCTGGGGCGGCGGCTCCGCCGGCGGCACCGACCACATCACTGCCGGGCTCATCGCCAAGGCGGTCGGCGTCGACCCGACCAAGGTCAATTACGTCGCCTTCTCGGGCGGCGGCGAGGCACTTGCCGCGATCCTGGGCGGGCAGGTGACGGTGGGCATTTCGGGGTATGGCGAGTTCGCCTCGCAGATAGAGGCCGGCCAGCTCCGCATCATCGGCATTTCGAGCGACGAGCGGGTCGAGGGCATCGACGCGCCGACCTTCAAGGAAGCGGGCGTCGACGTCGCCATACAGAACTGGCGTTCGGTCTCCGCCGCTCCCGGCATCAGCGCCGAGCAGGAGGCCGCCATCGGCGAGGACATCCGCAAGATGGTCGAATCGAAGTCGTGGCAGGACGCGCTCGCCAAGAACGGCTGGGCCGACACCTATCTCGCCGGTGACGAGTTCAAGGCGCAGCTTGCCGAGGACATCGAGGCGACCGCGGCCATTCTGAAAGACATCGGCCTCGTCAAATGAGCCTGCCGCACGAGCAGGACGGCCGGCGCCGCCCCGACCGGGCGGGGCTGGTCATCGCGGCCGGGCTGGCGGTGCTGGCCGCGGTCATCTTCTGGGATGCGCAGCGGCTCGGCGGCGTGGCGACTTATGCCCGCATCGGCCCGAAGACCATGCCGATGGTCATCGGTATCTGCCTGGCGGCACTTGCCGTCTGGACGGCGATCGAGGCCTGGCGCGGCGATTTCCCGGAACGCGAGCGGCAGAACCTGCCGCCGCTCGTCTGGGTCGTCGGCGGGCTCGCAGCCCAGATGCTGCTTCTGAAGGCGGCTGGCTTCTCCATTGCCACCGGGCTGCTGTTCGCCGCCACCGCCCGGGCTTTCGGCAAGGGGCCGCTCTGGAAGACGGTCCCGATCGGGATTCTGCTCGCCTTCGTCGTCTGGTTCGTCTTCGCCAAGGGGCTGCAGCTCTCGCTGCCTCCAGGTCCGATCGAACGGCTGATCTGAGCGGGGGCCGGACGCGTGGACACTTTTTCGCTACTGGCCCAGGGCCTGCTCACCGCCTTCGAGCCGGCGAACCTGCTCTACGCGCTGATCGGCGTCACGCTCGGCACCGCCGTCGGCGTCCTGCCCGGCATCGGCCCGGCGCTCACGGTGGCGTTGCTGCTGCCTGTCACCTACAAGCTCGATCCCGCCGGTTCGCTCATCATGTTTGCCGGCATCTATTACGGCGGCATGTATGGTGGCTCGACCACCTCGATCCTGCTGAACACGCCGGGCGAGAGCGCTTCCGTCGTCACCGCGCTCGAGGGCAACAAGATGGCGCGAGCCGGCCGCGGCGGCCCCGCGCTGGCGACCGCCGCCATCGGCTCCTTCGTCGCCGGCCTGATCGCCACGCTGGGCCTTGCCTTCATCGCGCCCTGGGTTGTCAGCTTCGCGCTCTCCTTTGGCCCCGCCGACTATTTCGCGCTGATGGTGCTCGCCTTCATGACCGTTTCGGCCGCTTTCGGCGAATCGACGCTGCGCGGGCTGACCGCGCTCTTCGTCGGCCTCGCGCTCGGCCTCGTCGGTATCGACTTGCAGACCGGGCAGGCGCGGCTCGCCTTCGGCGTTCCGGACCTGCTGGACGGCATCGAGGTGACCACGCTGGCCGTGGCGCTCTTTGCCATAGGCGAGACGCTTTCCGTCGTCTGCTCGCCCTCGCGTGCGGTCGAGAAGGTCGAGGCGGTGAAGGGCTCGGTGATGATGACGCTCGCAGACTGGCGGCGCTCCTGGAAGCCGTGGCTGCGCGGCACGGCGATCGGCTTCCCGATCGGCGCCATGCCGGCAGGCGGCGCCGATATTGCGAGCTTCCTCTCCTATTCGGCGGAGCGGAGCTTCGCCAGCCGGCCGGAGGAGTTCGGCACCGGGGCCATCGAGGGGGTGGCGGGCCCGGAGGCCGCCAACAACGCATCTGCCGCCGGCACGCTCGTGCCGCTGCTGACGCTCGGCCTGCCGACGACGGCGACCGCCGCCATCATGCTGGCCGGCTTCCAGCAGTTCGGACTGCAGCCCGGGCCGCTGCTCTTCGCGACCAATGCGCCGCTGGTCTGGGGGCTGATCGCCAGCCTGCTGGTGGCGAACCTGATGCTGCTGGTGCTCAACCTGCCCCTGATCGGGTTGTGGGTGCGGCTCCTCACCATCCCCACCCACTGGCTCTATCCCGGCATCCTCGTTTTCGCCACGCTGGGCACGATCGGCGCCAATCCGTCTTCCTTCGAGCTGGGCATCCTGCTCGTCTTCGGCCTTATGGGCTACGGCATGCGCCGCTTCGGCTATCCGCTGGCGCCGGTCGTGGTGGGGCTGATCCTTGGCCCGATGGCGGAGCAGCAGCTTCGCCGCGCGCTCGCCATAAGCCAGGGCGATCCCGTCGTGCTGGTGCAGTCGCCGATCTCGGTCGTGCTTCTGCTGCTGGCCGCCGCGGCAGTGATCCTGCCGCTCGTGCTGCGCGCCCGCGGACGCGGCAAGGTGCTGGCGCAGCTTGCAGGCGATGAGGACTGAGCGGTCCGCGACCGCATCGCATCGGAAAAGGAAAAAGGCGGATGACGTTTCGCGTCATCCGCCAGTCGTCACTGCCACGGTGCGTTGCCCGAGGGGCAGGGAGCGCGCGGGCAACCGCGACCGGTCAGACCTCAGTAGCTTGAAATCTTGGGGAACTGCTCCGGATCGATGCCGAGCCGCCGCAGCGTCTGCGCGTCCGGCTGACGGTGCGCGCGAACGGCGGCGGCGGCCGCGATCGCATCACCCATGAGCGAAAAGACCATGCCCAAGGTGCTGCGTTTCATGATGCGGGGCATTTGACTTTCCTTTGTATTGTGCATTGCACAATAGATATGATGCGAGTGCAAAAAGCGGGAGTAGCAAATCGGCAGGGCTGCCATGCCACGCTTGCATGGGTGGCGCCCTGAAGACGCCTTCAAGGAAGGCGACGTCGAGGCTGTGCCTCATCCTGCTTGCATTTGCGTCCTGTCGCGACTATATCAGTTTCAAATTCTTGGTCGTTATGGCGAAGAGTGGGTCCGACCGGTCCCGCTCTTTTTTGTTAGCCGACGGCCCTGTCTGGAGTGTCGATGACCGAAACTGCGCAGAATGCACCCCTCGACGAGGAGCGTATTGTCCGCGAAAGCGGCATGGATGCGCGTGTGGCTGCGATCGTGGAGCCGGTGTTGCGCACCGTAGGGTATCGTCTCGTACGGGTGCGACTTACGTCCCAGAACGGCCAGACGCTGCAGATCATGGCCGAGCGCCCCGACGGCACGATGACCGTAGAGGATTGCGAGGAAGCCAGCAAGGCCGTTTCACCGGTGCTGGATGTCGAGGACCCGATCGACGGGGCCTACAATCTCGAGATTTCCTCGCCCGGTATCGACCGGCCGCTGGTGCGCAGGTCGGACTTCGTGGCTGCGGTCGGCCATCTGGTGAAGCTGGAGACGGCGATTCTCGTCGCCGGGCGCAAGCGCTTTCGCGGTCGTGTCACGACCGTCAGCGATGATGGCTTCGCCATCCTACGGGATCAGCCCGCCTATGGCGAGGAACCGAACGTGTCCATTCCGTTCGATGCTGTGGCCGAGGCCAGGCTGGTGCTGACGGACGAACTGATCCGTGAGGCGCTGAAGAAGGACAAGAAAGCGCGTCGCGAATGGAAGAAGGGCGATGGTGCCGCCGACGACGCCCAGGATGAACACTGAACAGAAATGCACAGCCCGGCGCGCCGGAAACGCGCCGCTTGCCCAGGGAGAATGAAATGGCAGTCAGTGCAAACAGGCTAGAGCTTTTGCAGATCGCCGATGCGGTGGCACGCGAGAAGGCGATCGACAAGAAGATCGTGCTCGCCGCCATGGCCGACGCAATCCAGAAGGCGGCGCGCTCGCGCTACGGCCAGGAGACCAATATCCGCGCCGACATCAATCCGAATACCGGCGAGATGAAGCTGCAGCGGCTGATGGAAGTGGTGGAGGAGGTCGAGGAACCTGCCCGTCAGATTTCCATGGCCGAGGCGCGCGAGCGCAATCCCGATGCGGAAATCGGCGATTTCATCGCCGAGCAGCTTCCGCCGATGGATTTCGGCCGCATCGCCGCCCAGTCGGCCAAGCAGGTCATCGTGCAGAAGGTGCGCGAGGCCGAGCGTGACCGTCAGTACGAGGAATACAAGGACCGTATCGGCGAGATCGTGAACGGCACGGTCAAGCGCGTCGAATATGGCAATGTCATCGTCGATCTCGGCCGTGGCGAAGCTATCATCCGTCGTGACGAGCTGATCCCGCGCGAAAACTTCAAATATGGCGATCGCGTCCGTGCCTATGTCTATGACGTGCGGCGCGAGCAGCGCGGCCCGCAGATATTCCTGTCGCGCACGCATCCGCAGTTCATGGCCAAGCTCTTCACCATGGAAGTGCCGGAGATCTATGACGGCATCATCGAGATACGCTCGGTTGCCCGCGATCCGGGTTCGAGGGCCAAGATCGCCGTCATCAGCCACGATTCCTCGATCGATCCGGTCGGCGCCTGCGTCGGCATGCGCGGCAGCCGCGTCCAGGCCGTCGTGGGCGAACTCCAGGGCGAAAAGATCGACATCATCCCGTGGAACGAGAATGCCGCTTCCTTCATCGTCAATGCCCTGCAGCCTGCCGAAGTGGCCAAGGTGGTCCTCGATGAGGAGGCCGAGCGCATTGAAGTCGTGGTTCCGGACGACCAGCTTTCGCTGGCAATCGGACGCCGCGGCCAGAATGTCCGCCTTGCTTCGCAGCTTACCGGCTGGGACATCGATATCCTGACCGAAGAAGAGGAATCGCAGCGCCGTCAGAAGGAATTCACCGAGCGCTCCACCCTCTTCATGGAGGCGCTCAACGTCGACGAGATGGTCGGCCAGGTGCTTGCCTCGGAAGGCTTCACCAGCGTTGAGGAAGTCGCTTATGTCGATCTGGACGAAATCTCCTCGATCGATGGTTTCGACGAGGATACGGCGACCGAAATCCAGACCCGCGCCCGCGAATATCTCGAGCGGATCGAGGCCGAGCATGAAGCCAGGCGCAAGGAACTGGGCGTCGCGGACGAGTTGCGCGAAATCCCGGGCATCACCACGGCCATGATGGTGAAACTTGGCGAAGACGGCGTGAAGACGGTGGAAGACTTCGCCGGCTATGCCGCCGACGACCTTGTCGGCTGGAAGGAGCGCAAGGACGGGGAGACGAAGTTCTTCACCGGCGTTCTTTCGGACTTCGACGTCTCGCGCGCCGATGCAGAGCAGATGGTGGTCGCCGCGCGGCTCAAGGCCGGCTGGATCTCCGAAGAAGACCTGGCCGCCGAGGAGGCCGGCGACGAGGAAGCCGCCGAGACCGCGGAAGCCTGAGATGGTTGCCGTGCCGGCAGGGGTTGCCCTTGAACGAGATGAACGACCGCACATGCATAGTTACACGCCGGGCAATGGCGCCGGAGGATCTCATCCGGTTCGTTGCCGGCCCGGACGGCTCGGTCGTTCCTGATCTCAAGGGAAATCTGCCTGGCCGGGGCTGTTGGGTTACGGCTGATCGTTCCCATATAGACAAGGCGGTGGCGAAGAATCTCTTCGCCCGCGCCCTGCGCGCGCCGGTCAGCGTGCCGAAGGATCTCGGCGCGACGGTCGATAATTTGCTCGCAAGGTCGGCGCTTGGTGCGCTTGGCCTTGCGCGAAAGGCCGGTGCCGTGGCATTGGGTTCTGCCAAGGTCGAAACTGCGGTCCGAAGCGGCAGGGCGGCGGCCGTTCTGCATGCGATCGAGGCGTCGCCGGACGGCATCCGCAAGATTGCGGCTGCCCGTCGCGCCACCGTCCATCTCGGTGGCCCGGACATACCGGCCTACAAACTCTTCTCCGAGGCGGATTTGAGTTTGGCATTGGGCGGCACAAATGTGATACATGCTGCCTTGCTCGAGCGGGATGCCGGCATGGCGGCGCTTAAGCGTATGGTAGCGCTTGACCGTTATCGGGGCGGTTCCCCGGATGACCGGCTCACGGTTGCGGCGCATGCCGCAGAGGATACGGAATGACTGATACGAAGACTGGTGACGACAAGACGCTGAGCGTCAACACGAAGAAGACGCTGACGCTGAAGCGGCCCGGCCTGGAGCAGGGCACGGTGCGTCAGAACTTCGCGCATGGGCGCACGAAATCTGTCGTCGTCGAGACGAAGAAGCGGAAATTCTCGCGCCCGGACGAGCGGAGCGATGCCGGTGTGGCBGCCCAGGTGTTCAAGCCGAAGCCGCAACCACAGGCCGCGCCCGCGACAACACCACCGCGGCCGGCGCCTGCGCCTGAGCGGCCCAGCGTGGAGCGCTCCGGCGTCGTTCTGAACGAGCTTTCCAGCGAGGAAATGGACGCCCGTCGCCGGGCGCTGCAGGATTCCAAGGTTCGCGAAGCCGAAGAGCGCAAGCGCGCCGCCGAGGAAGCCAGGATCCGCGCCGAGGAAGAGGAGCGCCGCCATCGCGAGCGCGAGGAATCCGCCCGCCGTCAGGCCGAGGAGGAAGCGCGCCTCAAGACCGAAGCCGAGGCGCGCAGCCGGGCCGAGGAAGAGGCGCGCCGCCGCGCGCCGGTCGTGGAGCCGGTTGTCAGCGGCGATGACGAGGAGGAAGAAGATCGCAGCCGCGGAGCTGCGGCGAAGCGGGGGGTTCCGGCAAAACCTGAAGTGCCGCGCCCGACCCGTCCGAAGGGCGAGGAGGAGCGCCGCCGTGGCAAGCTCACCCTCAATTCCGCGCTTTCGGAGGATGGCGATTCCCGTGGCCGTTCCCTGTCCTCGATGCGCCGCCGCCAGGAGAAGTTCAAGCGGGCGATGCATCAGGAGCCGCGCGAGAAGATTTCGCGCGAGGTGATTCTACCGGAGACCATCACGGTTCAGGAACTCGCACAGCGCATGGCCGAGCGCTCCGTCGACCTGATCAAATATTTCATGAAACAGGGCCAGATGCTGAAGCCCGGCGACGTCATCGACGCCGACACGGCCGAGCTCGTCGCAGCCGAATTCGGCCACACGGTCAAGCGCGTTGCCGAATCGGATGTCGAAGGCAATCTCTTCAATATCGAGGACAGGCCCGAGGACATGAAGCCGCGCTCGCCGGTAGTCACCATCATGGGCCATGTCGATCACGGCAAGACCTCGCTGCTCGACGCGATCCGCCATGCCAATGTCGTGGCCGGCGAGGCCGGCGGCATCACGCAGCATATCGGCGCCTATCAGGTCGAGCAGAACGGCCAGAAGATCACCTTCATCGATACGCCCGGCCACGCGGCATTCACCGCCATGCGTGCCCGCGGCGCGCAAGCGACCGACATTGCCGTTCTGGTAGTGGCGGCGGATGACAGCGTCATGCCGCAGACGGTGGAATCGATCAATCACGCCAAGGCGGCGGGAGTCCCGATCATCGTCGCGATCAACAAGATCGACAAGCCGGAAGCCAATCCGCAAAAGGTTCGCACCGAACTCCTCCAGCATGAGGTGTTCGTCGAATCCATGGGCGGCGACGTGCTTGACGTCGAGGTGTCCGCCACCAAGGGCACCAATCTCGACAAGCTCCTGGAGGCCATCCTGCTGCAGGCGGAAATTCTGGAGCTCAAGGCCAATCCGGATCGCACTGCCGAGGGCGTGGTTGTCGAAGCCAAGCTCGACCGTGGCCGCGGCCCGGTGGCGACCGTTCTCGTCCAGGCCGGCACGCTGCATCCGGGCGATATCATCGTCGCCGGCAACGAATGGGGCCGCGTGCGCGCCCTGATCAACGAGCGTGGCGAGCAGATGAAGGAGGCGCCGCCTTCGACGCCGGTCGAGATACTGGGTCTTCAGGGAACGCCGCAGGCCGGTGACCGGTTTGCCGTTGCCGAGAACGAGGCCCGCGCCCGCGAGATTTCCGAATACCGGCAGCGCCTGGCGCGTGAAAAGGCGGTCGCGAAACAGGCCGGCCAGCGCGGCTCTCTGGAGCAGATGATGTCGCAACTCCAGACCTCGGGTCTGAAGGAGTTCCCGCTCATCATCAAGGGTGACGTGCAGGGTTCCATCGAGGCGATCATCAGCGCCCTCGACAAGCTGGGCACGGACGAGGTGCGGGCCCGTGTCGTCCACTCCGGCGCAGGCGCTATCACCGAAAGCGATGTTTCGCTCGCCGAAACCTCGCAGGCGGCCATCATCGGCTTCAATGTACGCGCCAATAAGCAGGCCCGCGATGCGGCCGAACAGGCAGGCATCGAAATCCGCTACTACAATATCATCTACGATCTCGTGGATGACATCAAAGCCGCGATGTCCGGTCTCCTGTCGCCAGAGCGTCGCGAGACCTTCCTCGGCAATGCGGAAATCCTGGAAGTCTTCAACATCACGAAGGTCGGCAAGGTTGCCGGCTGCCGCGTGACCGAAGGCAAGGTGGAGCGCGGCGCCGGTGTGCGCCTGATCCGCGACAATGTCGTCATCCACGAAGGCAAGCTGAAAACCCTCAAGCGTTTCAAGGACGAGGTGGCCGAGGTTCCTGCCGGTCAGGAATGCGGCATGGCCTTCGAAAACTACGAGGATATCAGGGTCGGTGACATCATCGAGGCCTTCCGTGTGGAGCATGTGACCCGCACGCTTTGAGCAGGCCTTGCGAGAATGATCCTGCCGGCCGGGAACACTTCCGGCCGGTTTCGTTTAGGGGCCGGGAAGCGATGCTGAAGTGAAGTCGGAGGTTTCCGACCTGCATTGGAAATGACTGGCATAGGCTGGAAGATGAGGTTCGTGACCGATGCGGTCCCCGCGAGAACGGGGCCGCCGAGCCTCGTGGTCGAAAGAGTAAAGGATGAGTGATCGAGGAAAAGGTCCGTCGCAGCGCCAGTTGCGGGTTGGCGAGCAGGCGCGGCACGCGCTGGCCGAGCTGCTCCAGCGCGGCGAGGTGCGTGACGAGGTCATCGAAAAGACGGTCATCTCCGTTTCGGAAGTGCGTATGTCGCCCGATCTTAAGATAGCCACCGCCTTTGTGTCGCCGCTCGGCGATGTGGACGGGCAGGCTGTGGTCGATGCCCTGAACAGGAATGCGAGATTTATCCGCGGCCGGGTTAGCCAAGCATTGCGTCAGATGAAGTACATGCCGGAATTCCGTTTCCGCCTCGACACCAGCTACGAGAATTTTGCCAGGATCGATCGGCTCCTGAAGTCGCCGGAAGTGGCGCGGGATCTGAGCGGGAACGGTGAAGGAGACGGCGAATAATGGCATGGCGCGGCAAGAAGAGGGGCCGTCCCGTTTCGGGCTGGCTGGTGCTGGACAAGCCGGCGGGCATGGGCTCCACCGAGGCTGTCTCGAAGGTGAAATGGCTCTTCAAGGCTGACAAGGCCGGTCATGCCGGCACGCTGGACCCGCTCGCCTCCGGCATGCTTCCGATCGCGCTAGGAGAGGCGACGAAAACGGTTCCCTATGTCATGGATGGAGCCAAGATCTACCGCTTCACCGTCGCCTGGGGAGAGGAACGCAACACGGACGACCTGGAGGGGGAAGTGACGGAAACCTCTGCCGACAGGCCATCCGAACAGGCCATCCGAAAACTTTTGCCACGATATACCGGTCTCATAATGCAGACCCCGCCGCAATTCTCCGCGATCAAGATCGGCGGCGAGCGTGCCTATGACCTGGCACGGGATGGGGAAACGGTGGAGATCGCCGCACGCGAGGTCGAGATCGGCCGTCTCGACCTGGTCGAGATCCCCGATGAAAACCATGCCATTTTCGAGGTGGAATGCGGCAAAGGGACTTATGTAAGGTCGCTGGCGCGCGACATGGGGCGCGATCTCGGCTGCTACGGCCATATTTCCGAATTGCGGCGTGTCGAGGTCTATCCTTTCGGCACCGACGACCTGGTGACGATGGAGGATCTGCTTGCGGCGGCCGAGGAGACGGCGGAGCAGGATTTTCGCGCCCTTGACCAGTTGCTGATCGATACGGCGGCGGCGCTTGATTGTCTGCCGGAGGTCCGGGTCAGCGACGATGCGGCGACGCGGCTGCGTCTTGGCAACCCGGTCATCATCCGTGGTCGCGACGCTCCTGTCGACGCCCCGGAAGCCTGGGCCAGCGCCCATGGACGGCTGGTTGCGATCGGTATCGTGGAAGCCGGCATGTTCAAACCGAAGCGGGTTTTTGCGGGATAGCTGACGGTGGATCTTCCGCAGGACCCAACAAACATCTTGCCCTGCCGGTCATGGCACGGATATTTGGGTCGATGGTCATCGGCGAGACGAATGAAAATAGTGGCAGTGCCGCTAGGATAGGAAGCCGAGCCAGAGAGCTTAGCGCATGGCTCGGAAGGCCGAAACCTATCGGCTTCTATCTGTTTTTGCTGATATTCGTGACGTTGCTGCCCGCCATCGGCGTGTCACTCGTGCTGCTGGAGCGCAATAACGAGGCGCAACGCGAGGTGCTTACGACGCTCGCCGAAGCGACCGCCGGCTCGATTGCCGAAGGCGTTGATCGCGAATTGATCAGCATGGTGACGACATTGCGGGTGCTTTCCACCACGCCATCGCTGACGGAAGGGGACATAAAGGATTTCTATGAGCGCGCCCAATCGGCGCTGGCGGGGACAGGGGCATATCTTGTCCTGCTCGACGAGAAGCTCAATCAGCTTATGAATACGCGAGTGCCGCTCGGGGAGGAGCTCCCGGCGATCTCGGATCCAGGCTCCGCAAGTCATGCCTTCAAGACGCGCGGAACGGTCATTTCGGACATCGTGTATGACGAGACGGCGGAAAACTGGGTTTTCAACGTCATTCTCCCGCTAGGCACGGAAAACGGCCCGCCAAGGCTGCTGATCATGACGCGGAATGCGGAGGATCTCTCTCGTGCCCTGTCGGAGCAGAATTTGCGCGGTGGCTGGAACGCGTCGATCATCGATTCGAAAGGCGACGTTGTCGCATCGACCTTCATGTCCTCCAATATCGGCAAGCCGTTCTTCCTGCTGCCCGTCGATGGCCAGTCGCGGACCGGCTTCGGCGAGGCGAATTCCGGGGCCGACAAGCAGAGCTACGAAACGATCATCAAGGAATCGAACTACAGCGGCTGGAAGGCGGTGCTTTGGGCGCCGACGGCCAAGGTCGAGGCGCCCATGCGCCGTTCTCTTCGCGCGCTAGTTCTGGGAGGCCTGATCGTGCTCGCAATCGGTGCGGGAGCTGCGTGGCTGCTCGGCAGGCAGGTCGCCAAGCCGGTACGTCGTCTCGCGCGCGACGCCCGGCGCCTCGGTGCCGGCGAGCCGGTGACGGCAATGCCGTATCAGATTGCGGAGGTGGCGACAGTGTCCTCCGCCTTGGCCGAGGCCGCGGTCGACAGGAAGCGCGCGGAGAACGAGATCCGTCTGCTGATGCGCGAGGTGGCCCACCGCGCGAAGAATCAGCTTACGGTCGTTGCCTCCATTGCCAAGCAGTCGGCGCGCAATGCCCGCAGCTTCACGGCATTCCAGGACTCTTTCCAGAAGCGGATTCATGGTCTGGCGCGGTCGACGGACCTCCTGATCGCCGGCGGGGCGGCCGGGGTCGAGCTGCGGGAACTGCTTACCGCCCAAGTCGAACCCTTCAAGCCGGATGATCCCAAGCGGATGGAACTCTCGGGTCCGGCATTCCGCCTTTCGAACCAGGCGGCACAGACCATCGGCCTCGCAGTCCATGAACTCGCCACCAACGCCTCCAAATATGGCGCTTTCGCCAGTCACGAGGGCAGGCTTTCCCTTTCCTGGCGCATCAAGGACGATGTTCTGGAGATCATTTGGCGCGAATATGTCCCACGGCTCGGCAGGCGAAGCCGGAAACGAGGCTTCGGAACGGAGATCATCGAGCGCATGCTGGGCGGAATGCTCGACGCCGAAATCTCGCGCATATTCCATCGCAACGGCCTGGAATGCGTCATATCCATTCCGATCGGGCGTCTTCTGCCCGACGGACCGGAGCAGGGTGCTGCCTTGCGTGAATACTGAGCCTCGGCACTGCCGACATATTTATGCTGGCAATTGTCCACCGTTTCCATTATATGCGCGGCAGCATTGCGCTTGGCGCCATGCAATCCAGGCCCCCGCTGGACGACATCCCGGCCGTGGGCGTCCCATTTCCTCCACATGAGAAAGGAATGTCCGATGTCGATTACGGCAGAGCGCAAGCAGGAACTTTTGAAGGAATTCGCAACGGCCAAGGACGATACCGGTTCTCCGGAAGTCCAGGTCGCAATTCTTTCAGAGCGCATCAAAAATCTGACCGAGCATTTCAAGGACCACAAGAAGGACAATCACTCCCGTCGAGGTCTGCTCAAGCTCGTCTCGCAGCGCCGTCGCCTCCTTGACTATCTCAAGGGAAAGGATGAAGGCCGCTACCAGACGCTGATCGAGAAGCTCGGATTGCGTCGCTAGCATTTCGACCGGCGGGTCCAGCAAGGGCCCGCCGGTTGATCATTGGGCCGATGCCTGACGCGCCGGCCCACCGGTTCCGGGTAAGGAAAAGGGTTCAGTTCCGGAACCATTAATGGACAGGTCATGGGGCAGGATTGCAGGACGCTTGCGGCCGGCCACGCCCCCGGCAGATTGGTCAAGCCTCCTGTTGTCTTGCCCATGGCTCGTCCGCCAAACGAAGCTGGAGCGAAGGCGTTTCCGGCGTCACGGGATGTGGCGCGGGCCTTCGCCAAAGAAGGACAAGACATGTTCAAGCACCACAAAGTAGAGATCGAATGGGGCGGTCGTCCGCTCATCCTCGAAACGGGCAAGATAGCCCGCCAGGCAGACGGCGCCGTCCTGGCCACCTATGGCGAGAGCGTCGTGCTCGCGACAGTCGTTTCCGCCAAGGAACCGAAGCCGGGCATCGACTTCTTCCCCCTGACCGTCAACTATCAGGAAAAGACTTTCGCGGCCGGCAAGATCCCCGGCGGCTATTTCAAGCGCGAAGGCAGGCCGAGCGAAAAGGAGACCCTGGTCTCCCGCCTGATCGACCGCCCGATCCGTCCGCTTTTCGCCGATGGCTACAAGAATGACACTCAGGTCATCGTCACCGTCCTGCAGCACGACCTGGAGAACGACCCGGACATCCTGTCCATGGTCGCCGCCTCCGCGGCGCTGACGCTTTCGGGCGTTCCCTTCATGGGACCGATCGGCGGCGCCCGTGTCGGCTATATCGGCGGCGAATATGTGCTCAACCCGCATATAGACGAGATGCCGGAATCGAAGCTCGACCTGGTGGTCGCCGGCACGTCCGAGGCCGTGCTGATGGTCGAATCGGAAGCCCAGCAGCTCTCCGAAGAGATCATGCTCGGCGCAGTCATGTTCGGCCACAAGAGCTTCCAGCCAGTCATTGACGCCATCATCAAGCTCGCCGAGGTGGCGGCCAAGGAGCCGCGCGATCACCAGCCGGAAGACTATTCCGAACTCGAAGCCGAGATGCTCAAGCTCATCGAGGCCGACCTTCGCGCCGCCTACAAGAACACCGTCAAGCAGGAACGCTACGCGGCGGTCGATGAGGCCAAGGCCAAGGTGAAGGCGCATTTCCTGCCGGAGGGCGAGGAGAATCCGCGCTGGAACGCCGAGCAGGTCGCTGCGGTGTTCAAATCCCTGCAGGCGAAGATCGTCCGCTGGAACATCCTCGACACAGGCAGCCGCATCGACGGCCGCGACCTCGCGACCGTCCGCCCGATCGTGGCCGAAGTGGGCGTCCTGCCGCGCACGCATGGTTCCGCGCTGTTCACGCGCGGCGAGACCCAGGCGCTTGTGGTGGCGACGCTCGGAACCGGCGAGGACGAGCAGTACATCGACTCGCTCACCGGCACCTATAAGGAAACCTTCATGCTGCACTACAACTTCCCGCCCTATTCGGTCGGGGAGACGGGCCGCATGGGATCGCCGGGTCGCCGCGAGATCGGCCATGGCAAGCTTGCCTGGCGCGCCGTCCACCCGATGATGCCTGCGTCGGAGCAGTTTCCCTATACGCTTCGCGTGGTCTCCGAGATCACCGAGTCGAATGGCTCCTCGTCAATGGCGACCGTCTGCGGCACCTCGCTGGCGCTGATGGATGCCGGCGTTCCGCTCGCCAAGCCGGTCGCTGGCATCGCCATGGGCCTCATCAAGGAAGGCGAGCGTTTCGCGGTGCTTTCCGATATCCTCGGTGACGAGGACCATCTCGGCGATATGGATTTCAAGGTCGCAGGAACGGATAGCGGCATCACCTCGCTGCAGATGGACATCAAGATCGATGGTATCACCGAAGAGATCATGAAGGTCGCGCTGGAGCAGGCAAAGGACGGCCGCCTGCACATCCTCGGCGAAATGAGCAAGGCCATTTCCCAGAGCCGCGGCGAGCTCGGCGAGTTCGCCCCGCGCATCGAGGTCATGCACATCCCGACCGACAAGATCCGCGACGTGATCGGCACCGGAGGCAAAGTCATCCGCGAGATCGTGGAAAAGACCGGTGCCAAGATCAATATCGAGGACGACGGCACGGTGAAGATTGCTTCGTCCAACGCGAAGGAGATCGAGGCTGCCCGAAAGTGGATTCACACGATCGTGGCGGAACCGGAAGTGGGCGAGATCTATGAAGGCACGGTCGTCAAGACCGCCGATTTCGGTGCCTTCGTCAATTTCTTCGGTCCCCGGGACGGTCTGGTGCACATTTCCCAGCTCGCGCCCGAGCGCGTCCAGAAGACGACGGATGTCGTCAAGGAAGGCGACAAGGTCTGGGTCAAGCTCATGGGATTTGACGAGCGCGGCAAGGTTCGCCTCTCCATGAAGGTTGTAGACCAGGAGACCGGCAAGGAAATCGTGCACGAGAAGAAGCGCGAAGATGCCGAGGAAGAGGCGGAAGCCTGATCCGGGAGCATCGGGAGCCGGCCCCAAAAGAGCGGGCCCGGTTCGAAGAGAACAGATGATGAGGGCGCGGCCAAGGCCGCGCCCTTTTTCATTCCAAGCTTCGCAGAGCTATGCCGCGAATGGATAATCGATCAGCCCTTGCGCGCCGCCGCCATAGAAGGTTTCCTTCCGCGGCTCATTGAGCGGGAGCCCTTCCTTGAAGCGGCGCACCAGATCGGGATTGGCGATGAAAAGCTTGCCGAAGGCGACCATATCGGCATGACCGCTCGAAACTGCTTCCTCGGCGAGCTTCTGGTCGTAACCGTTGTTCACCATCCATGCGCCGGTTCCGCCCGCGTTTCGGTAGGCGGACTTGAAGGCCGCATAGTCGAACGGTTTTTCACCCTGCTGGAAGGCACGATCGCCACCCGTGGCGCCTTCGATGACATGAATATAGGCCAAACCGTAGGTGCCAAGCCCTGCCGCGACGTGCTCGAACAATGGCTGCGGGTCGGGATCGGAGGCATCATTGGCGGGCGTCACCGGCGAAAGCCGGATACCGACTCGGCCGCCACCTATTTCGTCGACGACCGCCTCGACGACCTCGAAAAGAAAACGCGTGCGATTCTCGATCGAGCCGCCATACTGATCCGTGCGGTGATTGCTGCCGGAGCGCAGGAACTGGTCGATCAGATAGCCGTTGGCGGCATGGAGTTCGATGCCGTCGAAGCCGGCCTCTTTCACCGCGGCGCGGGCGGCACGCCGATAGTCCTCAACGATGTCGGGGATTTCGCTGGCCTCGAGCGCGCGCGGCTCGGATGTCTCTGCGAAGGTGCCGGTGCCATCGGCGTTGACGAGATAAGTCTTCGATTTCGCCCGGATTGCCGAAGGGGCGACGGGTTTGCTTCCTCCGGGCTGCAGGCTTTCATGCGAAACACGCCCGACATGCCAGAGCTGGGTGACGATCTTGCCGCCCTCTGCGTGAACCGCATCGGTGACCTTGCGCCAGGCTGCGAGCTGTTCGGGCGCATAGAGACCAGGTACGTCGGCATAGCCCTGACCCTGTGGGCTGATGGCGGTTCCTTCCGTAATGATCAGACCTGCCGTGGCGCGTTGCGTATAGTAGGTTACGGAAAGCTCGGTCGGCACCGCATTGGGAGAACGGTTTCGGGTGAGAGGCGCCATGGCGAAGCGGTTGGCCACTTCGATATCGCCAATCCTGAAAGGGTCGAAAAGGGTAGTCATCAAAAAGCCTTTCACGTTGAGGGAGGAAGTCAGATGTCGTCCAGAGAGGAGCGGAAGGCAGCGATCGTGGCTTCGTCGCGCTTGTAGAAGACCCACTGCCCGACGCGCCTGCTGGTCAAGAGGCCTGCTTCCGTGAGCACGGCAAGATGGGCGGACACGGTCGATTGGGACAGCTTGCACTTCTCGAACTGGCCGGCACACACGCCCATTTCGAGGGGGTGCTCCTGTTCCTTGAAATGCTTCTCCGGCTCCTTGAGCCAGGCGAGCATGTCACGACGCACCGGATGCGCCAAAGCTTTGAGGATCGCGTCCTTGTCCATGGCCCCTCACATTGAAGCATTCCGATATATAAATCGCCAAGTAACGATATGAAGGGATATTGCGATCGTTTTCACTTTTGGCCTCGAAATTCCATTCCCTGCGCGCGGCGTCCTTCCCGCGAAGAACCCGCTTTGCCCGCTTGATTTCCGGCACATGAGCGAGAATGAAGCAGGCAATCGGCTCCAGACAGGGGGAAGTTCGTGACCGAAGGATATGCGAGAACGCTCTTTTATCCGTTCGAAGCCGGCATGCTGCCGCTTCCGGAACCGGCGGAGCGCGCCCTCGTCTTCAATCCTCCGCCCGGATTCCGTCCGCCACCAGGCTTTGTAGCCGACCTTGCCCTGGTTCAGGATTTCCGGCCGTATTTCCTCGATCTGGAAAGAGCGGGCTACCGGGTAGCACCGGAAGCCGGCGGTGACGGCTACGACCTGGTGCTAGTGCTGTGCGGGCGTCATCGCGGACAGAATGAGCGCTGGATCGGCGACGCTTTGCGGCGGGTGAAAGCCGGCGGGAGAGTGCTCGTCGCCGGCGGCAAGACGGAAGGGATCGCAAGCCTTCGCAAGCGTCTCGGCGCATTGCTGGAAATCGAAGGCCATGCCTCGAAGCACCATGGCGTCGTCATCTGGCTACAGCGACAGGAGGGACCCATAGATCTTTCGGTGCCGAAAACTGCGGATACGGGACTTGTCGGGGGAGCTTACGAGACGGCGCCCGGCATGTTCTCGCATGACCGGATCGATCCGGGTTCCCGGTTGCTCCTGGAGAACCTGCCGCTCGACATTGCGGGTCATGTGGCGGATTTCGGGGCCGGCTGGGGGTATCTGTCTGCCGAGGCGGCGGCACGTTTTACCGGCATAAAGGCCATCGACCTTTACGAGGCGCACTACGCTTCGCTCGAAGCGGCAAGGCGCAATGTTGCTGCGCGGCATCCCGATCTGCCGGCGCGTTATTTCTGGCACGATCTCCTGGCGGAACCGCTGAGCGAGCGCTACGACGCGATCGTCATGAATCCGCCCTTCCATCAGGGGCGGGCGGCCGCGCCGGATATCGGCAAAAACTTCATCAAGGCTGCTGCGGGAGCCCTGAGCCGGGGCGGACGGCTTTTCCTCGTCGCCAATAGCGGCCTTCCTTATGAGGAAACTTTGGCGGCCAGCTTCTCCGCCTATGGCGAAACCGTCCGGAACGCCGGTTTCAAGATCCTGTGGGGGAGGAAATAGCCAGGAGCCGTCATTTAAAGATGAACGCCCCTAATCCTGCCCCTCACCTGTGCGCTTCAACTCGTCCAGGACCGGCATGGAAACGATATTGTAGCCAGAATCCACATAGTGGATCTCGCCGGTCACTCCCGACGACAGGTCGGAGAGGAGGTAGAGAGCCGATCCGCCGATCTCGTCTATGGTGACGGTGCGGCGCAACGGCGAATTACGCTGCTGGTAGGAAAACATGTAGCGCGCATCGGAAATGCCTGCTCCGGCCAGTGTGCGCACGGGGCCCGCCGAAATGGCGTTCACCCTTATGCCACGTGGCCCGTAGTCGTTCGCCAGATAGCGCACGCTGGCCTCGAGCGCCGCCTTGGCAACACCCATGACATTGTAATTCGGCATGACGCGGACCGAGCCGGCATAGGTCATGGTGATCATGGAGCCGCCCTTGTCCATCAAGGCAGCGGCCTTGCGGGCGACTTCCGTGAAGGAATAGCAGGAGATCACCATGGTGCGGATGAAGTTTTCGCGCGTGGTATCCGCATATGGTCCCTTCAGTTCGTTGCGATCGGAGAAGCCGATAGCGTGGACGACGAAGTCGACCGATCCCCAGGCATCCTTGAGCGCATCGAACACGGCATCTATCGAGGCGCTGTCCTCGACGTCGCAAGGCAGGACAAGCGATGCGCCGACCTGATCCGCAAGCGGCTTCACGCGGCGCCCGAAGGCCTCGCCCTGATAGGTGAAGGCCAGTTCGGCGCCCTGGTCCGCCAGCTTCTTCGAGATGCCCCAGGCGATCGAATGGTCATTGGCGACCCCCATCACGAGGCCGCGCTTGCCCTTCATCAATCCATCCATGCGTAGAATATCCTATGCCGAATAACGCTGGAAGACGAGCGTCGCGTTTGTGCCGCCGAAACCGAAAGAGTTGGAAAGGACGGTGTCGATCCTGGCGTTGTCGATGCGCTTGCGCACGATGGGCACGCCCTCGAATTCGGGATCGAGTTCGTTGATATGGGCGCTCTCGCCGATAAAGCCTTCCTGCATCATCAGGATCGAGTAGATCGATTCCTGCACGCCGGCCGCGCCGAGCGAATGGCCGGTCAGCGATTTGGTCGATTGGATATGCGGGATTTTTTCGCCGAAGACTTCGCGGATAGCGCCGATTTCCTTGGAATCCCCGACCGGTGTCGAGGTGCCATGAGTGTTGATGTAATCGACGTCGCCATCGACCGTGGCCAGCGCCTGCCGCATGCAGCGCACCGCGCCTTCTCCGGACGGGGCGACCATATCGTAGCCGTCCGAGGTCGCGCCGTAGCCGACGATCTCGGCATAGATCTTTGCGCCGCGAGCCTTGGCATGTTCGAGCTCTTCGAGAACCAGCACGCCTGCACCGCCGGCGATGACAAAGCCATCGCGGTCGACGTCATAGGCGCGCGAGGCCTTTTCCGGCTGGTCGTTGAACTTGGAGGACATTGCACCCATTGCGTCGAACAGGTTCGACATGGTCCAGTCCAGATCCTCGTGTCCTCCAGCGAAGATCATGTCCTGCTTGCCCCACTGGATGAGCTCGTAGGCATTGCCGATGCAATGCGCCGAGGTGGAGCAGGCCGACGAGATGGAATAGTTCACGCCGTGGATCTTGAACCAGGTGGCGAGCGTCGCCGAGGCGGTGGAGGACATGGCCTTCGGCACGGCGAAGGGGCCGATGCGCTTCGGTGAGCCTTTTTCCCGGGTGGTGTCTGCGGCTTCCACGATCGTTCGCGTCGAAGGACCGCCGGACCCCATGATGATGCCCGTGCGCTCGTTGGTAATGTCCGCCTCGCCAAGACCGGCATCGGCGATGGCCTGTTCCATGGCCACGTGATTCCAGGCTCCGCCCTTGGATAGGAAGCGGAGAGCGCGGCGGTCGACGATCTCGGTCGGGTCGAGAGTCGGTGCTCCCCAGACCTGGCAGCGGAAGCCGTTATCGGCGAAATCCTGAGCGAAGCTGATGCCCGATCTGGCATCGCGCAGCGAAGCGGCGACTTCCTGCGCATTGTTTCCGATGGAGGATACGATGCCGATGCCGGTGACTACGACGCGTCTCATATAGCACTCCTGGGCCGGCGGATGCCGGCGATCCGTATTGGATTATCGATGGTCCTCAAGCCGCTTCCTGCTTCGCCAGGCCCACCCGGAGGTCGGAAGCCTTGTAGATGGGCTCGCCGTCCGCCTTCAGCCAGCCGTCGGCGATGCCGAGAACGAGTCTGCCACGCATGACGCGCTTGAAATCGACACCATATTCCACTTTCTTGACAGAAGGGGTGACCATGCCCTTGAATTTTACCTCGCCGGTCGACAGGGCCATGCCTTTGCCGGGCTCGCCCAGCCAGCCAAGGAAGAAGCCGGTCATCTGCCACATGGCATCAAGACCGAGGCAGCCCGGCATGACCGGATTGCCGATGAAATGGCAGGCGAAGAACCACAGATCCGGCTTTACATCCAGTTCGGCGCGAATGAAGCCTTTGCCGAATTCCCCGCCTTCGGCGCTGATTTCCGTGATGCGATCGAACATGAGCATCGGCGGATAAGGCAGTTGTGCATTCCCCGGGCCGAATAGCTCGCCGCGGGCGCATGCCAGAAGGTCCTCGTAGTCATAGCTGGATTTTGCTTGCGCCATATATTCCAATCCCGTTCACCGCCCCTCACGGCCGGTTCGTTTTTCCGAGCCCTCCCTATCACAGCTTGTTTCTTCGTGGAAACCGCTTGAATGCCGTTATCCCATATACGGTAGAGAGGGCGCAGGTCCCTGTTTTGAGCTGCTATTGATCGGTATGGCGCGAAAGAATATATGTCAAAGGAAGTCTATGCGCATCGAGCGCGGCAAAAAACACGTTCGAAAACGGATCAGGAACAGCTTAATTGAAGGCTGCGACCCATAACAGGCAACCATCAAACCTTGAAAAGCGCGTACGCGCTGCCGGTCTGCGACCGACCCGTCAAAGGGTGGTGCTGGCAGAGCTGCTCTATGCGGCGGGCGATAGGCATATTTCGGCCGAAGAGCTGCATGAGGAGGCGCTCGCCGCCGGGTACCGCGTTTCGCTAGCTACCGTCTACAACACCCTGCACCAGTTCACCGAAGCGGGGATGCTGCGAATCCTCCCGGTGGAAGGCGCCAAGACCTATTTCGACACCAACACCTCGGACCACCATCACTTCTTCCTGGAGCATGAGAACCGGCTCGTGGACATCATCGACGGTCAGGTGACGGTCAACAATCTGCCCGAACCGCCGGAGGGGATGGAAATCGCCAATGTCGATATCGTTGTGAGGCTGAAGCCACGCGGTTCAGGCTAGAACGGCAGCAACCGGCCGTCAGCCGCATTTAGGTTCTGCCTTAATCCTCGATCGTTTCTCCGGGATAGGCTCCCCAAATGAGCGACTGGCTGATCCAGCCCGCATGGCCGCCGAATTCCATTTCACACCAGTCGCCGTTGCACATCCTGATTGAGCCGATCGCACCCGGTTCCAATTTCGCTACCGTCCGGGAGCCTTCCTTCGGTTCCGACAACAATAGCATTGGGGCATCCTTGCCTTTGAACCAGGGAGCGGCGATGCCTGTCCGCCGGCCCGACAGGAGCGCCTGGTTGATCCAGCCTTCGGCTCCGTCGGGGTCGCGCACCTTGCGCCAGTTGTCATATTCCTGGATGACCTCCATCGGCAGTCCGGATTTGAGATACATCCAGTCGACGGCGTAGTTGACGCCGGGGCCGACGCGCATGTTCACGCGCCCGGATTTCAGGCTGACGAAGCGCGGCAACGGAAGCCCGCTTGGGCCGCGGGTCACGCCGGCGGCAGGATTGGCCAGTACTTCGGGAACGGCCGTGAGCGCCAGCATGGCGGCTCCGGCAAACAATGCGGCCAGCATCCGGCGGCGTGGCGCAAAAGGCGGCATTCTCGCGACTCCTGCCAGTATTCTCTCAGACCCTTGAATTGGGCCGGACAGCCCGTATTCCTTTTCTTCGCGCGCCGGTCTTGATACACAGGGCCGGGCGCCGATATCGGTTTGAACTATCGCCTGTCTTGGTTAAAGAGGTCTCAACAGGGACCGGATTCGAGGGAACTATGGCCGGCAGGAAGAAGCCTCTCGTCGTCATCACCCGTAAATTGCCGGACCAGATCGAGACGCGTATGCGCGAGCTTTTCGACGCACGCCTCAACCTGGACGACAGGCCCATGACACAGCCGGAGCTTGTCGCCGCGGTCAAGGAAGCCGATGTCCTCGTCCCGACGATCACCGACAAGATCGACGCCGCGCTGATCGAGCAGGCAGGCGGAAACCTCAAACTGATCGCCAATTTCGGCAATGGCGTCGAGCATATCGACGTGGCCGCTGCGGCCAAGCGAGGCATCACGGTCACCAATACGCCGAACGTCCTGACAGAGGACACGGCCGACATGACCATGGCGCTGATGCTGGCCGTCCCCCGGCGCCTCACCGAGGGGGCGAATGTGCTGCGCGGGGACGGGAAATGGGCAGGCTGGTCGCCCACCTGGATGCTCGGCCGACGCATCTGGGGAAAGCGGCTCGGCATCATCGGCATGGGGCGCATCGGGACCGCGGTCGCGCGCCGGGCGAAGGCTTTCGGCCTTTCGATCCACTATCACAACAGGCATCGCGTAAGCCCCGCGATAGAGGATGAACTGGAAGCCACTTATTGGGACAGCCTCGACCAGATGCTGGCGCGCATGGACATCATCTCGGTCAACTGCCCCTCGACCCCGGCCACATTCCACCTGCTTTCGGCGCGGCGGCTGGCCCTGCTGCAGCCGTCCGCCTATCTCGTCAATACGGCGCGCGGCGACATTGTCGACGAGGATGCGCTGATCCGCATGATCGAGACGGGAAAGCTTGCCGGTGCGGGTCTCGACGTATTCGAACACGAACCGGCGGTCAGCCCGAAGCTGGTGAAACTTGCCGAAAAGGGCAAGGTCGTCATCCTGCCGCATATGGGGTCGGCGACGATCGAAGGCCGCGTCGATATGGGCGAAAAGGTGCTGATCAATATCCGCACCTATTTCGACGGCCATCGTCCGCCGGACCGGGTGCTGCCGAACCGGATCTGAGGCATGGCTGCTTTAGAGCCGTTCATCTTCAAATGGAATCGTTTGAACGCCGGGATTTCATGTCCCGGCTAGGAGCGCTGGGCTAACGGTATGAGTACCGTTAGCCGCGCGCGACGCCGTCGGGGGCGCGAAAGACCAGATTGAAACGATTACGGTTGGTTCTTCAATATCAATGCTTCGGTTCCATTGCGGCTTGGCGGTCTTCTGCGCGCCGGCAATGTCGAAATCCTCGCACGATATTCATATCGCGCTGCGGTGTTCTCCTCGCCGGCGCGCAAAATCCCTGCCATCAAACCGCTTCCATCTAAAGATGAACGACTCTAGGCCGCGGCCCGGATCCCCGTTTGCGGGGAGACTTCGAGGCGTTTGCCGGAGAAGGCTGCATGGATGGCTCGGTCGAGCTTCAGTGCCGCCGGCGCTGGCCAGCCCATTTCCCGCGCCACGATCAGACCGAGAAGCAGGATCGCATCCGGTTCGTGCATGACGATCGCGGCAGGCGCGAGACCGGCACGGACCAGTTCCAGAAGCACGGCCGAAGCTGAGGATGAGCCGATTGTGCCGGGCAGGAAAAGCACGCGCCCGGCAATATTCTCGCCATGCTGCGGATGCTTGGGATCGGCGATCCGTCCTGTTTTTGGATCCACGCCGCCCCAGAAGCTGATGGGCGCGGTCAGGACCAGCGCCTCGCCGGCTGCGGCCGGACCCTCGACCAGAATTTCGCACGGGACCGTCACGCGGCATCTTCCATGAAGATAGGCCGGCCGGCGACGGCGCTCTCGACGCATTCCGCCAGGGAGCCGTAAAGCACCGAATAGCCGGTATTGGCGGGCGCATAATGGGCGAATTTGCCGGAATTCGTCATCAGCACGCCCTTGATGTCGGGCATGATCGGCGTGACGACGACACAGGTATCGGCAACGATAACGATTCCGGCATTTTCCAACGGTTTGCGCCGTCCATTGCGGTCCAATACTGAAAGCACATGCCGGCCTGTGCAGGCATATAGCGGCACGGCGAGCTGTCGGCCCGCCAGCAGCCGCTCCAGCCGGGTAAATTCCTCCAGCGACAGATGCGGGCTGCCGATGGCGACGGCATCGATTGCGGTCGGCCTTTCGACCGTCGAAAGCCGTGCCCTGGCTTCGGCCACCATTGCCGGCGTGACGACGATGCGGCACCTGGAGGCTGCCTCATGGAATTCGCCGGCATTCAGCCGCGCTTCCGGCGTGACGCCGGCGATATGGAAAAGCCCCACCGCTCCCGACGATGCGGCTGCGGCACCGAATGCCTTGAGAGCATCCTCGCCGGGATCGGCATCGATACCGGTCACCAGGCCGACAACATTGCCGATCTCGCGGCCATAGAGACTGCCGAGAACCGGCCATGCGATCTCGGTTGCGAGGAAAGAGCGCGGCAAGGCTGCGACATCGAAGGTAATCGAAGGCAAACGGTTTTCCGGTTTGTGCAGGCCGTAATCCGGCGCCTGCCCGGTGATTGCGCAGGCGATGTCGAGGAAATCTCCGTACCGGTTGGTACGCGCGCCGAGGATCGAGTTGCAGAAGACGACCGCATTGGATTCTCCCCACGCCACATCCGTACCGAATGCGGGCCGGTGCCCGACCTGATAGGGTGCGCAGGTCCATGTCGTCTCGCAGCCAAGCGCCCGATAGGCTTCCATCATGCGCCGCGCCATGGAGCGCTGCGGATCGGCCAGGCGGATTTGCGAGCAGCCGGTTAGATCGAGCGCGCCGACATTGAGGGTCGAGCGTATTGCGACCCTTGCGCCGCCCTTGACCAGTCTTTCGGCGAACAGCGTACCGGAATCGCCGTGATAGAGCGCGCCGTCGATATGGGCGGAAGCGATCGGAATAAGCCTCTCGGCTCCCATCAGACGCGCGGCTTCGGCGACGATGCGCATGGCGATTGCCGTGCCCGAGCCGTCGCGGCCCGATGCGATTGCCTGCTCCTCGGCTGTCAGCCGCACAGTCATCCGCGGTGCTTCCGGGCACTATAGCGCATGGTCTCGAACCGGGCCGAAAGAGCGTCGTAGAGAAGGATACGGCCGACCAGCGGCTCTCCGATGCCGGTGATCAGCTTGATTGCCTCCATGGCTTGCAGGGTGCCGATGACGCCTGTCAGCGCGCCGAGAATGCCGGCTTCGGCGCAGGAAGGCACGACTCCTTCCGGTGGAGCTTCGGGGAACAGGTCGCGATAGCTTGGCTGCGATGTTCCGTCGGGCCCGCTTTCATAGGGTTTGAGGACCGTGACCGATCCGTCGAAACGGCCGACGGCACCGGTCACAAGCGGCCGCGCTTCCGCCGCACAGGCGTCGGCGACCGCGTAGCGGGTCGCAAAATTGTCCGAACCGTCAACCACGAGGTCATAACGGGCCACCAGTGGGCCTGCATTTTCCCGGTCGAGCCGCAAATGATGCGGCTCCACCGTCACATGAGGATTGAGCCTTTCGATGGAGTTTCGCACGCTGTCGATCTTCAACATGCCGACCGAAGCCGTATCATGGATGATCTGACGCTGGAGGTTTGAAAGGGACACGGTATCGTCGTCGATGATACCGAGCGTGCCGATGCCTGCCGCTGCCAGATATTGCAGGACCGGCGCGCCGAGCCCGCCGGCACCGATAACCAGCACGCGGGCCCGCTTCAGCTTCTGCTGCCCCGCTCCGCCGATTTCAGGCAGCACGATATGGCGTGCATAGCGTTCCAATTCGTCGGCGGAGAGAGCGGCGAGGGATTCATGTTTGTTCATGGAGCAAAGATAAGGCGTGGCGGCGGATTTGTCAGTCCGGTGTGGGCAGGACGGTGCCGGACGAAACCGTCAGGAACTGCGCCCTGCCTAGCAGGCTGGAAAAGAGCGACGCCTCCGTCCCGGTCATGAAGGCCTGGCAGTTCAGCTCCTCGAGAATGTCGAAGAGGGCGGCCCGCCTTTCGGCATCGAAATGGGCGGCGATCTCATCGAGCAGCAGAACCGGGGCAGAACCGGTCAGTTCACCCGTGAGCCTGGCGTGAGCAAGCACGATACCCACAAGCAGAGCCTTCTGTTCGCCCGTCGAGCAGCTTGCGGCAGGCATGTCTTTCGGCCGGTGGCTCACCAGCAACTCGCTGCGATGCGGCCCTTCCAGAGTGCGTCCCGCGGCACGGTCGCGCCCGCGCCCAGCGCGCAATGCGGCACGAAAGTCCTCCTCCATATCGACCGCCGCGCGCGTGCCGACTGCCACCTCCAGCGGCCCCTCCACCGCCAAATCCGCCTTCGGGAAAGGGCTGTTGGCCAGACGGTCGGTCATCGCGCCCAAGAGCCTGATCATCTCGGCCCTTGCCGCCGCCAAGGCCACGCCGGTTTCCGCCATCTGCGTCTCGATCGCGTCGAACCATGCATCGTCACGCGATTCCTCCGCCAGCAGCCGGTTTCGCGAGCGCATGGCCCGTTCGTAGTCGGCGGCGCGGCGGCCATGTGCCGGGTCTATCGTGAGGACCAGACGATCGAGAAAACGGCGCCGGTCCGATGCGGGCCCGGTAAAAAGGGCATCCATGGCAGGCGTGATCCACATGACCCGAAGCCATTCGAGCATTTCGTCGGCTGATCTTGCGGTCGCGCCATTGATGCGCACCTTACGTCCGGTCTCCATGCCATCCGCGGATATGGCAGCCGTCCCGGTGCCGATTTCGGCTGTGCCGAAGGGGCCTTCGATCCGTGCGTGAACGGCAAAACCCGAAATGCTTCCGACGCGGGCGACGTCGCCATAGGCGGCGCGGCGCAAACCGCGGCCTGGCGTCAGGAAGGAAACAGCCTCCAGAAGATTGGTCTTGCCCGCGCCGTTCTCACCGGTCAATACCACTGCGCCGGCCCGCAGGTTCACGCTCAACTGCGCATAATTACGGAAGTCGCTGAGACTCAAGCGAGTCAGACGAACCTGAGCGGGCTTCTCGCTCCTTGCATTGGGCAGATCATCGACCAAGATGCCACTCGTCACACCCGCATAGGCATGAGCACATAGAGTACGCGTTCATCCGAGATATCCTGGATGAGCGTTGGCGACCCGGCATCGGCAAGCAGGAAACGTGCTTCGCTGCCAGAGAGCTGGCCGGCGACGTCGAGCAGATATTTCGCGTTGAAGCCGATCTCCAGCGGGTCCGCGTCGTAGTCGGCGGGGATTTCTTCGGTAGCGCTTCCGGAATCGGGATTGTTGACGGCCAACGTCACCTGCCCGTCGGCTATGGTGAGCTTCACGGCGCGGCCGCGTTCGGAGGAGATGGTCGAGACGCGATCGACCGCGGAAGCGAAGCTTTGCCGGTCGATTGTGAGCTTCTTGTCGTTGCCGACCGGAATGACACGCTGATAGTCAGGGAAGGTGCCGTCGATGAGCTTCGAGGTCAGCACCACGCTGCCGATGGTGAAGCGGATCTTGGTATCGGAAAGCTCCACCGTGACGGCCACATCCGGATCGTCCACCAGCTTCTGCAATTCACTGACCGTCTTGCGCGGAATGATGATGCCCGGCATGCCTTCTGAGCCGGCCGGCGCATCGATCTCGGCGCGGGCCAGGCGATGGCCGTCGGTCGCCACGGCGCGCAGCCGCAGGCCACCGCTTTCCTCATGCGTGTGCAGGAAGATGCCGTTGAGATAGTAACGGGTCTCCTCGGTGGAGATCGCGAATTGCGTCTTCTCGATCAGGCCCTTGAGGGCTGCCGATTCCATGCGGAAGATATGCGAGAAGCTGCCCGCCGAAAGCTCCGGAAAATCCGACTGCGGCAGGCACTGGAGGCGGAAGCTGGAACGGCCGGATATCACGGCCATGGAATGACCGTTTTCATCCATCTTCAGCATCACTTCCGCTCCATCGGGAAGCTTGCGGACGATATCGTAAAGAAGATGAGCCGGCACGGTCGTCGAGCCGCTCTGTTCGATATTGGCGGCGGTCGCTTCCGTGACCTCCAGATCGAGATCCGTCGCCTTCATCTCGAGGCTCGCACCATCCGCCGACAGGAGCACATTGGACAGGATCGGGATCGTATTGCGGCGTTCCACGACCCGGTGAACGTGGTTGAGCGATTTCAGGAGATTGGAACGTTCAAGAACAGCACGCATGACGGGTCGGTCTCGGTTGGACGGGATGGTTCTTTCCAGATATCGAATATACCTGAAACAGCCGCGAATGGGCTGGAATCCCGGCAAAATGACAGGATTTCACAAAAAATAGCAAGCCGCGAAGGCAGGTTTCATACCTTCGCAGGCGCTCCTGGGGAAAACGCCCGGATCTCCGGGCGTTTCGGCGTCCGTTTCCGACGAGAATCAGGCCTGCTCGCTGATCAGTCGCTTCAGAAGCTCGATCTCCTGCGCGAGCTGATTGTCACCGCCCGAAAGTCCTTCGATCTTGCGCACGGCATGCAGCACGGTCGTATGGTCGCGCCCGCCGAAGCGCCTGCCGATCTCCGGCAGGGATCGCGGCGTCATCACCTTGGCGAGATACATGGCGACCTGCCGCGGCTTGACGATCGTGCGCGTGCGCCGATTGGAGAGCAGCTCCGTCTTCGAGACATTGTAATGGCGCGCGACAATGCGCTGAATGTCTTCGATACGCACCCGCTTCGGCTCTCCGGCGCGGCAGATATGACCGAGGATCTCATCGATACGGTCGACGGTGATCTGCGGCTCGAAGGAATGGCGGAAGAGGAGCTGGTTGAAAGCCCCCTCAAGGTCCCGGCCGCTGCCGGTGACGGTGCGGGCGACGTGATTGAGAATTTCATCGGGAATGTCGAGGGAGCTGTCCTCGATCTTGGCCGCGGCGAGGCGCTGGCGCAGGATGGCCACGCGCATCTCGAAATCCGGTGGCGACATTTCCAGCGAGACGCCGCCATTCAGGCGCGATTTGACCCGCGGTTCGAGGGATTCAAGTTCCGATGGCGGACGGTCGGCCGCCACGACGACCTGACGGGCGCTGTCGAGCAGCATGTTGAGAAGGTGGCAGAATTCGTTCTGGATCGACTTGCCCTGCAGGAACTGCATGTCGTCGATGATGAGCAGATCGATGTCGCGCAACTGCTCCTTGAAGGTCAGCGCATTGTTGTCCCGGATGGCGGTGGCGAAGCGCCACATGAAATATTCGGCTGTGAGATAGACGACGCGCGATTGCGGATCGCGCCTCAGCGAGGCAGCCGCGATCGCCTGCAGAAGATGCGTCTTGCCGATGCCGACCGAGGCATGGAGAAAAAGCGGGTTGAAGCGGACTGCGTTCGATGCCGACTCGGCCACGGTACGGGCGGCCGCATAGGCGACCCTGTTGGAAGGGCCCTCGACGAAGGATTCGAAAGTATAGCGGCTGTCGAGCGGAGAGCCGAGAACATGCGAACGCGCCTCCGCTTCCACATTGACGCTGCGCGGCGATGCGGCCGGTTTGTCCGCCCGCGTGGCTGCAATCATGCCTGATCCCAGGGCCGTCTGAGCCGGATTTGATACCTTGCGCAAGGGCGCGGCATCATCCTCGGACCGGAGCCGCATATTGCGGGTCGCCGTACGCACCACGATCTCGACCTTGAGGATTTCAGGATCCTCCTGTCTCCACAATTCGGAGATCAGGCCGAGATAATGGCCATTGATCCAGGAACGGAGAAAAGCCGTGGGAACGGAAATGCGGACGATGCCCTTGGATGCTTCCGCAAGCTTCATGCGACCAAACCAGCTGGAATAGACTTCGGTGCCGAGACGGGCTTTCAATTGCGCCTTCACGCGTTCGAAACTGGCGTTTGCCTCGCTCGCCTCCGTCATCCCCATCCCCTCGGTGATTTGATTATGAAAAGAAAAGCCCCGTATGGCTTCTCTTTCAGCGCCGCTTTGCATTTTTCGCTTCCCTGCCTTTACAATTTGCCTGGCTGTTCATGGCCCGCAATATGAGCCATTCGCCTTTTCCTCGTAGTCAGCCTGCGCCTTATCTGCTTGCATCCCTCCTTTCTGTTCTCGACCACCATTGACGTGTCCTGACAGGTCATCCTAGTGCAGGCCAAAGAAACCACCTTCCGGCCCGGAAGCCGGATGCACCATCATTTCGATCAGCAAGAACGCCCGATCCTGTTATATGCGACAGGGCAAAACTGTAGCGTCCACGGAATCGATCCGCGCCGCAGCGTCTGCCGATTTATGGCTGTCAATCAGGCCGTCAGCCTGCCCTCTCGATGGGCTGACATTACCGAAATCGCTGTGGAAAGGGCAAGGCCGACTCTAACGCTTTTTTTACGAATCAGCCTTGTCCGACTGAACCTCGGCGGTGCCCTTCTGCCGCTGAAAAGCTGTAAATCGTTTTGAATCAAAACCTTTTTCGACTGCCGTTTCGAAGACCGGCGGGCGAAAAAAAATCCCAAAAAAATTGCTTGACAATCAACGTCATCTTTGTCCCGGCCCCCGGTATGAACAACCTGTGGATGACCTCGGATAATCTATTGAATATAAATAGAAAAATTCGCTGAAGGCAGAAATGCCGGAGTCTTTCTGCGGCGCAAATTAAATGAGGAATCGTGCATATGCCGGCAAAGTAAAAAGCCGCCCTCGACACCAGCCGAAGACGTTAGCCATGCAAACTATTGTGCGGCAAATGAAAAACCCGGCACCGTAATGCCGGGCGCAGGACTGGCCGAGGATGCTCAGGCGCTCAGCGACTTGACGCGCTGGGCGAGTCTCGAAACCTTCCGGGAGGCTGTATTCTTGTGCATGACGCCGCGGCTGGCGGCGCGCATCAGCTCCGGCTGTGCGGCCTTGAAAGCTGCTTCCGCACTCGCCTTGTCGCCGGAAGCCAGGGCTTCCTCGACCTTGCGCAGAAAAGTGCGGACCCGCGAGCGGCGGTTCTTGTTGATCGCGGTGCGGCGGGCAATCTTGCGCACCGCCTTTTTGGCCGAAGGCGTGTTGGCCATATTTCCTCTCTATCCTGTATCCGAAGCCCGGACCGCAGTCTGACGGGCGCAAAAACAAAAGGGCAGCCGGACGGCCACCTCAGTCGTGGGGGCTTATAGTGGAGGTTTCCGCTTCCGTCAACGCTCAACGGTTCTTGAAATTGGCTGATCTTTTCTCATTGAAGGCGGCCATGCCTTCCTTCTGGTCGTCGAGCGCAAAGAGGGAATGGAACACGCGCCTTTCGAAGCGCAGGCCCTCGGCAAGCGTCGTCTCATAGGCCCGATTGACCGATTCCTTGGTCATCATGACGGCCGGCAGGGAGAATTCGGCGATTTTTGTCGCGATCTTAAGGGTTTCCTCGATCAGCTCTCCGGTAGGGACCACGCGCGAAACCAAGCCAGAACGCTCGGCTTCGGCAGCGTCCATCATGCGGCCTGTAAGGCACATATCCATCGCCTTGGACTTACCGACGAAACGGGTAAGGCGCTGCGAGCCACCCATGCCGGGCATGACGCCAAGGGTGATCTCCGGCTGGCCGAACTTGGCGTTCTCCGCCGCCACTATGAAATCGCACATCATCGCCAGTTCGCAGCCGCCGCCAAGCGCATAGCCGGCCACCGCGGCAATGATCGGCTTTCTGACGCGCGTGAACTGCTCCCAGCCGCCGAAGAAGTCTTCCATATAGACGTCGATATAGGCCTTGGGCTGCATCTCCTTGATATCGGCGCCGGCCGCGAACGCCTTTTCGGAACCGGTCAGAACCATCGCCCCGATCTTTGGATCCTGGTCGAAAGCCTCGGCTGCGGCCACCACCTCCTTCAGAACGGTGGAGTTCAGCGCGTTGAGCGCTTTCGGCCGATTGAGCGTGATGAGGCCGACGCGGCCGCGGGTCTCCACAAGGATCGTCTCGTAAGCCATGAAATTCCTCTCCTGATAGTGCCGCTGGATGTCTAACAGGTTTCTTCCTTACTTTGTGTGGTTCTTGCAACGGCAAACGCAGGAACCTGGACACGATCGACAAAGGCGGCAATTCCGGCCACTCGGTGGCAAAGGCTTTACGGCCTTTGGCTCCAAAGATTCTTGGCGGATGAATATGCCTTTTCCCACATCATGGCGTCTCCCTCCAGCAGTCCCAAACCTACGGCAGTAGTGGTGGAGACCACTTCGACGGCATGTTCATCCCTCGCAGCCCCTTCCCAAACGGCTTTCCAGAATTCCATTGTATTCAACCCGGTCTTGGCTTGCCGAGGCGGTTGCGGAGCAGATTTGATGATGGTCTCCCGAGGTTCGCCGCGCACAAGCCGGATCAATTCAGTAGTCCGGAACGGGGTAAATTGTGCGACATCACGGCTGTTGGCGATAATCGTAAGATTCTGCCACCCAAGAAGTGCGGCGGCATCCCGCATGATTTCTCGATAAGGCTGCGCCGGTACGCCCAAAAGACTGGATCGCGCTCCAAGCGGGTTAAGCAGATGCACGAGCAAATTGAGCGGCGAGCGCATTTCGAAAAGCGCGTAGAGGCCGACAAGGGCGCGCAACTGCGCCGAAACAGCGCCGATACCCAGGAAGGCGATCCGCTCTTTCTCCAAGCAGGATCGAGCCTCCATGATTGAACCGCATATCGGGATGCCCAGAAACTTCAGCCCTTCACTCAAGTAGCCTTCGTCCCCACCGAAACCGTGCAGCAGGACCTTCCTTCCCGAATTTGCGAGCAGCTTGGCTGAGAACAGAAACCAGGGTGCGCTGCCGCGGCGCGGAGAAAGATAGGCGGGCCAATCGAGGTCAGCACTCCCATCACCAAATGGAAGAGCCCCTGCCTTTCGTTGCGCGGCCCGAGCCAGGCCTGCAAGCTCGGGGGCAACAATGCCGCGATACTGCATGGCAATGAAAAGCGCGCCAATCTGTATCGGGTCTGCTTTACCATCAAGGATTATGGACATGGCCTCATCCGCCTCGTCCATGGTTAGCGGCCGGGATCGTCCGGCCCCGCCGCCAATGGTGGCAATGTGCTTTGCAAGCCGCCGCTGCGGTTCGGCATCCGCCGATATCTCGTTCAGTCTGCGTGCGAGTTGTTCCGGGCTTGGCTCACCTTCCAGCGAGACGGTCCGGCGCATCGCGAGCGGCGGCGCTTTCAGAAGCGGCCTTGACAAAACCTTGCTGGCAGGAGCGGAACCGTCGAGCCCTGGCGTGCCGGTGGACTCGAGCAATGCCTCGGCCTCTGTTGCGAGGGCTCGCAGCCTCAGCCGCAGCTGTTCCGCAAAGGGAGTCGGCACCATCGTCCGGCCTCGGCGCAGAAGGATGGGGTCGCCATAGGTCTCACGGATTTGGGCCAACAGGCGGCTCATGGCGGGCGTGCCCATAGCCAGCCTTTCCGCGGCCTTGCTGACGCTTCCCTCAACAAGCAGCGCGTCAAGGGCAATGAGCAGCCTCAGCCGCCCCATGCGGCCAGCGGAACTTGCGCCACCTTGCCCTTGTTCGTTTGCCGATTCCGCGCGCATTGCGCTCCGATGTTTTGGAGGGTTCGTCCGCGGATCCCGCATGCGGTCCGCCTTGGCGGGAAGTTGCTCCGCTGCGAATTTAGAATTGTTCTCAAAGATCATCGTTGACCGGCTTCCAGGCAAATTTAATAGGAGTTGTGTTCTCATGTTTTAGTCGGACGGGCAACACTATGATCTGCGTCAGCACTTCACGTACGAGAGGAATTTCGCGCTGCAGAGACAGGCGTAACTGGATACTGGGTACGAGCCTCGCCTTCCTTATCCCGTCCCCGATGTGGGCCCAGGAGCAGGCACCCGTTGTAACACAGCTTCAGGAGGTGGTCGTCACTGCTGCGGGATTCGAGCAGAATGTCGCCGATGCCCCCGCGAGCATTACGGTCATCACGCGGGAAGATCTCGAAAAAGGTTCTTTCCGCGATCTGACCGACGCCCTGAAGGAGGCGCAGGGCGTTACGGTGACCGGCCCGGCCAATGAGAAAGACATTCATATCCGCGGCCTGTCTGGAGCCTATACGCTGATCCTTGTGGACGGTAAGCGTCAGAACACCCGGGAATCGCGACCGAACGGCAGTGCCGGTTACGAACAGAGCTTCATTCCGCCCATCACTGCCATAGAGCGGATCGAGATCGTACGTGGCCCGATGTCCTCGCTCTATGGTTCGGAAGCCATGGGTGGCGTGATCAATATAATCACCCGCAAGGTTTCTGACGTATGGTCCGGCAGTGTGACCGTAGAAGGCACTGCGCAGCAGCATTCGCGATACGGCAATTCCGGCCAGTCGTCATTCTATGTCAGCGGCCCGGTCGTTGACGATCTGGTTGGCATTCAGGTCTGGGGTCGCGGGTTCCTGCGTGAAGAGGATTCGTATGTTGGCGGCGTCGAGGAGGCGAAGGAGGGCAATATCGGCGGCCGGTTGACCTTCACGCCCAATGAAGATCACGACATCTATCTCGAAGGCTCTTTAACGCGGATGCGGCGTCTCAGCCATGTCGGCGAAACGGTCGAAGCCGGAGGCAGAGACCCGCTCGATTCATATCGTGACTTCGACCATGGCCGCTGGGCCTTGACTCATGTCGGACGTTGGGGGCCGACAACTTCCGAATTTTCCATTCAGCAGGAGTTCGGGCGAAGAGCCAGCTATTCGTCTGCTGCCGGAGCCGATGACTGGGATAAGACCGATCGCATACCGCGCGTGCGCAACACGGTTCTGGACGGCAAGTTTACGACCCCCTTCGATGCTTTCGGGCAGCATGTCCTGATTACAGGCGGCCAGTACAATAATGGACGGTTGACGGATCATGATGACGATCCGGTCGACCAAACCTATTCCATCGACCAGTGGGCCTTGTTCGCGGAAGATGAGTGGAGCATCACGGACACTTTTGCACTTACCGGCGGCATCCGCCTGGATCACCATGAAATATACGGGTCTCATACGAGTCCACGTCTCTATGGGGTATGGCACGCTACCGACAGCCTGACGGTCAAGGGCGGTGTTTCCACCGGTTTTCTTGCGCCCGAGATAAGATCGATCGCACCGGGCTACTACTATCCGACCCAGCGTGGTGCCGGCGTCATTGTTCCGAACCCTGACCTGGTCCCCGAGGAAAGCGTCAGCTACGAGATAGGCGCCGTATGGGATTCCTACCAGGGCCTGACCCTCGGTGCGACGTTCTTCTACACTGACTTCAAGAACAAGCTGGGCAACGCCAATTCGGATCTCATCATTGATACAAGTACCGGGGCGATCAGAGACCCGGGGCAAGAATGCACCGCCGACATAATTAGCGGGACGGAGAAATGCCTTTGGGAACGCTACAATATCGAAGGCGCAACGATCAAAGGCGTGGAGTTGACCGCTACCTGGGACGCAACGCCGACGCTCTCCTTCCGCGGCAGCTATACCTACACGGATTCGGAACAGACTTCCGGCGAGTTCAAGGGCCTTCCGCTTACCCGCACGCCTGAGCATCAGGCCAGCTTGCGGGCCGATTGGCAGGCAATGGAAAATCTAGACGTATGGGCTCTGGTCACCTATCACGGTTCCCAGATCAACGCATCAACGCGCGGCGGCGTGAGCGAGTATCCAGACTACACGATCTTCGATGTCGGTGCTGCCTATGCCTTCAGCGACAATGTCACACTGAAAGGGGCCGTCTACAACGTGTTCGACAAGCGGGTCGACCCGGATGATTTTGGCACCGAGACGGAAGGCCGGCGCTTCTGGGTTGGTCTTACCACGACTTTCTAGGCCCTGGAGAACAGGATTGGACAATTTGCCTCAAGGCGATCTGCTGCAGGCTGCCCTCCGTCGAGGGCGGCCGAAACTGCCCTCCTATACTGTTGCTGTGGTCGAAAGCTTTGATGCGCCATCGAACATGCGTCGGGTGGTGCTGTCACTGCCCCAAGGCAGCGGTTTCGATTATCTGCCCGGTCAGGCGGTGGTGATGATGATCCCCACCGGTGAGGGGGAGTTTGGACGCCGGGACTACACGATCCGCACCATGGACCGGCAGGCAGGCACAATTTCCGTCGACATACTGAAGCATGGCGAGACGCCGGGGCCGCGATGGGCGCTTTCCGCCCGTCCCGGGGACAGGATCGATATTCGCGGCCCGCGCGGGCGGACGGTTTTCCAGAAGGACGCCGACTGGCATCTCTTTACCGGCGACGAGACCTGCATTCCGGCAATCGCGCATATCGCCGAAACCATGCCATCCGATGCGAAGGCATTCATCTTTCTCGAGGTCGAAGGTTCCGACTACGAAGTGCCCCTGGAGAGTGCCGCTGACCTGGAGGTCCGCTGGCTCCACCGGCGAGGCGAACCTGCAGGGCCGAGTAATCTCATGGCCAGTGCGATCGCGGATTTCAGCCTGCCAGCCGGCCGCGGCCAAGCCTATCTGATCGGAGAAACGAGCAATGTGCGCAGGCAAAGGCACGACCTGATCGCACGGGGTCTCACTCGCGAGCAGATACTGTCGGAAGGTTATTGGCGACCCGGCCGCATTGGCGGCCATGATCATGTGGACGACTGAGACTTAACTATTCGACAAAGGCAAGAACAATGAACAAGCCGATGATTTTTCTGACTGCTTTGGCCCTTGCGGTGGCTGCGGCGGTCATTCCGACGCGAGCGCAGGATCTGACGATCAAGCATGCACAGGGTGAGACCACCGTTTCCGCCAATCCCGAAACCGTGCTGGTGTTCGATCTTGCGTCGTTGGACACACTCGATGCTCTCGGCGTTGAGGTAGACGGCGTGCCGGGCGGGGCAAAGCCCGAATATCTGGCCAAGTACAGTGACGGCGCCACGGCCGAGATTGGCACCCTTTTCGAACCCGATTACGAAGCGGTCAGTACGCTTGAACCGGATCTCATCATCGTCGGCGGCCGCTCTGCGGCCAAATATGCGGAGATTGCCAAGCTCGCGCCAACCATCGATCTGAGCGTCGATCAAACAGACTATCTGAACAGCATGCGCTCCAATGTGGAGACGCTGGCACGCATCTTTGGCAAGGAAACGGAGGCGAAAGAAAAGCTTGCTTCCCTGTCAGCCGATATCGAAAAGCTCAAGGAAGCAGCCAAGGATGCCGGACGCGTGCTGGTTGTATTGACGACCGGCGGACGTATGAGCGCGCATGGTCCGGGCGGGCGCTTTGGCATCATCTACGGCGCCTTTGGCTTTACACCGGCCGCCGAAGGATTGAAGACCGGCACCCACGGACAGGCGATCTCCAACGAGTTCATTCTCGAGAACAATCCGGACTGGCTGTTCGTGCTCGACCGGGATGCGGCAATCGGCCGGGAAGGGCAGTCGGCTCAGCAACTGCTCGACAACGATCTTGTACGACAGACCACCGCGTGGCAGAAGCAGCAGGTCGTCTATCTTAATGCACCGAACTGGTATCTCGTCGGCGGTGGCCTGACGGCGATGCAAATGAATGCTAGGCAGATCGCCGAAGCGCTTTCCGGGAACAACTGATCTTCGCCATCAAAAGGCGTTCGCGGTCGGTGTCCCATCCGGCCGCGAAGCTTTTCTGCCCCTCGCCAGTGTGAGCGAAATTCTGTGAGTCCTTTCTCGCCAGCCAGCCTTGCGGCAGCCAGCTTCTTGCTCCTGGCCCTTGTCCTGACGAGCCTTTTCGTTGGCGTGTCGGACGTTACGGTGGGCGGTCTCGTCCAGGGCGATGCACATGCCCGTGAAATTTTACTGGCCAGCCGGATTCCACGAACGCTCGCACTGGTGCTGGCCGGCATGGGCATGGCGGTGGGGGGGCTCATCATGCAGATGCTGGCGCGCAATCGCTTCGTCGAGCCATCGACGGTGGGCACGGTGGATTCGGCCACGCTCGGCATGCTCGTCATGATGCTTGTCGCGCCGGGTGCGTCAGTGATGGTCAAGATGCTGGTAGCAGCTCTTTTTGCACTCGCGGGCACGGCGCTTTTCCTGCGCATCCTCAGAACGATCCCGCTTCGTTCGACACTCATGGTGCCCCTTGTCGGCATCATGCTTGGCGGAGTGATAGGGGCCGCCACCACATTTCTCGCTTTCCGCTTCGACCTTCTGCAATCCATCGGCGCATGGACGACGGGAGATTTTTCCATCGTGTTGCGCGGCCGCTATGAGCTTTTATGGATCGTGGCAGGCCTGACCGCCCTTGCCTATCTGGCGGCTGACCGCTTCACCGTTGCCGGTCTCGGGCAGGAATTCACCACCAATCTTGGCCTCAATCACCGGCGTGTCCTTTCACTCGGTCTGGCGATCATTGCCCTGGTGAGCGCCGCCGTGGTGGTGACCGTCGGCACCATTCCCTTCCTTGGGCTGATCGTGCCCAATGTCGTCAGCATGATGATGGGAGACAATATCCGCCGCTCTCTTCCCTGGGTGGGACTGATTGGGGCCGGTCTCGTGCTCATATGCGATATCGGCGGTCGCCTCATCATCTACCCATTCGAGATTCCGATCGGCACGATGATGGGAGTGATAGGCGCTGTCTTTTTCCTTTTCCTGCTCCTGCGGAGGAACGCTCGTGTCGCCTGAGGCACGGCGGAAAAGAACACGAATGGCGATGATCGTGCTGGCGCTGCTGGCACTGACCGCCTCAATCGCCTTCATGACGCTCGGCGCGCGCGGGAACTGGAGCTTCATCATCCCCTTCAGAGGTGCCAAGCTGCTGGGGCTTGTGCTTGTCGCTTATTCCATCGCCGTCTCCACGGTGCTGTTTCAGACAATCACGGGAAACCGGATCCTCACGCCCTCTATCATGGGTTTCGACTCCCTTTATATTCTCATCCAGACGGTTCTTGTTTTCTTTGTCGGCGCTTCGCGGATATCGGCCGCCAATCCGCATATTCTTTTCGCGCTCGAGGTCAGTGTGCTCGTCGTCTTTGCCGGATTGCTCTATCGGTGGCTGGTTTCAGGTGCGGTCCGCAGTTTGCACCTCCTGATGCTGGTTGGAATCATCTTCGGCATTCTGTTCCGAAGCACGGCGAGCTTCCTGCAACGGGTCATCGATCCAAGCGAATTCCTTGTCCTGCAGGACAGGCTCTTCGCAAGCTTCAATTCGATCGATAGCACCCTTTTGGGCCTTTCTGTCGTAATGGTGATGGCGGTCAGTCTTGCTGTCATGCGCATGCTGCCGGTATTCGACGTACTCGCGCTGGGGCGCGAAAATGCAATTGTTCTTGGTGTCGAGCATCGGCGCGTCGTCACCCTGGGGCTGGGGATGATCACGCTTCTCGTGGCGGTTTCGACGGCGCTGGTGGGTCCGGTCACCTTCTTCGGGCTACTGGTCGCCAACCTTGCCTATCTGTTATTGCCTGCGTCACGGCACGCGATCCTTCTTCCGGCAGCGGCGCTCATTGCCATTGCTCTTCTTGTCGGCGGGCAGGTGGTCCTGGAGCGCGTCTTCGGCCTCGATGCCGCATTGTCCATGATCATCGAATTCATCGGCGGCATCTTCTTCATTCTGCTCGTGGTCAGGGGAGCGGCCCGATGATTGAGATTGAGAAAGTGACAAAATCCTACGGCGAAACTGTTGTCGTGGACGATATCTCCATCACGCTTCCTTCGGGCGGGGTCACTTCCATCATCGGCCCCAACGGCGCCGGCAAATCGACGCTGCTTTCCATGATCGGCCGATTGCTGTCCCCCGACGCCGGGTCGATTCAGGTCGATGGGCTGGATGTGTCGAAGACGCCGAGCGACGTGCTGGCCAGGAGACTTTCCCTGCTCAGACAGGACAACCACATGGCCGCACGGCTCACCGTGCGTGATCTGGTGACTTTCGGCCGATATCCTTATTCCAAGGGGCGTTACACGGTGGAGGATGAACGGCACGTAGGGGATGCCTTGAGGTTTCTGGGTCTTGAAGCCTGTGCCGACCGCTTCCTGGATGAACTGTCCGGCGGCCAGCGCCAGCGCGCATTCGTGGCGATGGTGATGTGCCAGAATACCGATTACGTGCTGCTCGATGAGCCGCTTAACAATCTGGACATCAAGCACGCCGTCGAAATCATGCGTCTTGTCCGCCGGGCGGCGGACGAGTTCCGCAAGACGGTGATCGTCGTCCTGCATGATATCAACATGGCATCCGCCTATTCCGACCATATCATTGCCATGAAGAACGGCCGCATCGTCGCCCACGGTGCTATGCAGGAGGTCATTCAGCAAGATCTTCTGAGCGAAATCTACGAGACCCAGATCGCCGTCGAGTCGCTGAATGGTCGCAGAATTGCAGTATATTGAAAGGAAACACCTAGATATTTGATCCCAGGCTTTGATGGTGCAGTCTTTTCGCAAGACTGGAAGGATGCGTCATGTCCTTCATCCACCTCGACATGGTGTCCCGGACCAGCGTCCTTGCGGTCATCACATCGTCGCCAATGCAGCGATCAGCTTGAGATTGTCCTCACGGCTCCGTAACGAGACGCGGAGCATGTTGTACCGCTCGAGGCCGCGGAAAGACGTTGCATCCGCGACCACAATTCCCTTGCGGGCAAGCCACTCGGTCGTCTCGGCGGCGTTGCGCTCGCCAAGGTCAAGAAGCAGCATGTTGGCATTGGCTCCACAGATCGAGATGGCGGGCAATGCCGAAAGCCTCTCCCTGAAATAGTCAGTCTCTTCGCGAAACAGTGCCTTGCAAGAGGGTAGAAAGGTCTCATCATCGAGGGCCGCCGTTGCCGCATGCATGGCTGCAACTGCCATGTTGAACGGGGGCCGGCCGACTTCGGCTACCTTCATCAGTCGCGCATCCGCCACCGCGTAGCCGATACGCAGGCCGGCAAGGCCGAAATATTTTGAGAAGGTGCGCATGACGCAAAGATTGGAAAGTGTCGTGCACAAGGGGATCGCCCCTTCCTCGAGCGGGTAGATCAGTGCCTCGTCCACGACAAAGATCGTTTCGGGCCAGGCTCGCGCCAAGCGCTCGATGTCGGCGTTCGTAACGGTCGCTCCCGTCGGGTTGTTCGGCGTACAGATAAAGGCCAGGGCGATCCCGCCAGAGGCCAGAGCCTGCTCTATCCTCGCTACGTCAATCTGCGTTGGCGTTTCGCTTTCAACGCAGACGACGTCGCACCCTCTCAGGCGCGCCTCCAGTTCGTAGCGTGGAAAGGTCGGAAGATGGACGAGAACCTTGTCGCCTTCGCTCACCCACGCCTGAAGCACCAGCTTGATGACATCGTCGAGCCCTGCACCGAAGAAGAAGCAGTTCTCCGCAATCCCGTGCCTGCGGGCAAGTGCCGAACGCAGGATGCCGAAATTCAGGTCGGGATAGACATTGGTGGTGGCCAGCGCCTGCTGCGCGGCCGCGATGGCGCCGGGAGGCGATCCCAAAGGGTTCACATTGAGCGAGAAGTCGATGACATCCGCAACGGCGAGCCCGTACCGCTCCGCGACGAGCTCCGGGGATGTCTCGGCCTCGTAGAGGCGCATGGAGGCCAGGCGCGCGCTTTGCACATTGATAGTCATTGCGTGTATATCCTGCCCCGCATTTCTGTATCCTTGCTGCTCATCTGTGTTCAGGCGTGAAGCGCGCCACCAGCGTGTGGCTGTCGCCGGGATAGGTCAGCCGCACGAAGGTGACCGGGCCGGCATGGCTCCAGGTGCGCCGCTCGACCACGAGGCATGCCGTTCCTCTGGGCTGTTTCAGCAGGCGCGCGATCTCGGCGGAAGCGGTTATCGCCTGAATGCGGTTTTCGGCTGCGCTCCACGGCACCTGGGCGATCAACCAGCCGCCGGGCGCACTCACCGTGAAATCGGTCGCCGTCGCTTCGGGAACGACACCGGCATTGATGCGGCGCTCCTCGACGCAGAACGGCTTGCCTCCGGCGCGATGCACGGCAAGCAGTTCGATCATCGGCGTGGCATCCGCCAGTTCCATCAGCCGTCGGTCTTCCGCATTGGAACGGCGTTCCTTGCGGGAAACGAGGTTGTAGCTATAGGGCAGGCCAAGCGACTTCACCTCGGTCTCGATGTCGTGCAGTTCCAGCACGGCGGACTGCGCACGTGGCTTGGTGACGAAACTGCCGGCCCTGCGGTGGCGCTCGATCAATCCAGCCTTGGCGAGTTGGGTCATGACCTTGTTCACGGTCATGCGCGAGCAGCCGTAATGCTCGGCCAGTTCGACCTCGAAGGGCAGGCGGAAGCCGGGCTGCCATTCGCCGGACATGATGCGCCCCTCGATCTCGACCAGGATCGTCTGATGAAGGGTCGCATCCTTGCCGTTACCGTTTGCCACGTCGCCTTCGCTCTTGATGTGTCCAGCGTTCTCTAGCCCATCGGGGCGAGAACCGGAATCAGATTCGTAACGCACCCCATTTTGCGAGTCCGCCATCATAGGCGCAGAGCGCCTGGTCACAACGGCAACACCCTCTGGGCATCGAATATGTATGTACAAATAATGGTTGCGGCATTCTCTTTTTCGGTCAAAACTCCTGGCACCGCCCGCCCCTAAAAATACCGGCAGGATTTTCCTCTCCAGTATGTCCAAGGCGTCGCGTCCCACAGGAGCCTTGCTGATGACTGAGCAGCCGAACATATACCGCCTTTTGGAAAACCATTTCCTCACCTATCGCGAGCTCGCCTCCGTACCGGTGGAAGACTGCGGCGAAGCCATGGTGCCGATCGGTCCGGAATTCAGCGGGAAGGTGCTGGTCGTGGACGAGCAGATGAAGGCCTATACCGGCGATCGGATCTATGTTCGCGAAGCATTGGTCGATCGGCTGGAAAAGGCTCAGCAGACCCTGAAGACGGTTATGCCCGACTGCGACCTGCAGGTTGTCTATGGCTATCGTCATCTGAATATCCAGACATTCAAGTTCGAAAGCTACAAGAAAACCGTCCTGGAAAGGCAGCCGGAACTGGAAGGCGTGGAGCTGAACGAGACGGTACATCGCTTCAGCGCCGTGCCCGAGGTGGCTGGGCATCCGACGGGAGGGGCGGTCGATCTCCATATCGTCGATGCCAGCGGCAAGCCGCTGCCCTTCGGAACGCCGATCCACAAATATGACGACGATACCTACGTCTTCTCGCCCTTCATAGACCGGGAATCCGCCCGCAACCGTCAGATCCTGCGCTATTGCATGCAGGTAGCAGGCTTCGCACCCTTCGACGGGGAATGGTGGCATTTTTCCTACGGCGACCGGGAATGGGCCTTCTACTATAGTCAGCCGAAGGCGATCTATAGCCAACTCAACTTCTCTTCCGTCGAGACGGCTGCTTAGAGCCGTTCATCTTTAAATGATTGCGGTCTGTTCCTGAATGCCAATGCCTTGGATTCCATTCCGGCTTGGCGGTCTTTTGCGCGCCGGCAGTGTCGAAATCCTTGCACGATATTCATATCGTGCTGCGGTGTCATCCTCGCCGGCTCGCAACATCCCTGCCATCAAACCGCATTCAAGTTTCGGACGTGGCGCGTCAACGACGGCGGCTCTCTACCACTGGTTATAGCCGGCCGCGAGGTGCCTGCCGGCGAGTCCGGTTCAGGCGGCCACGAAATTGTTGCGATCGAAGAAATTCTTCAGGAAGCGCACCAGCCTGGGATTGTCCTTGTTGAGCAGGACATCGCGCGGCTTCCCCTCGACGGCGATCACGCCCTGGTCGATGAAGGCGATCCGGTTGGCCACATGCGCTGCAAAACCCATTTCATGCGTTACCACGGCCATGGTCATGCCCTCGTCGGCAAGATTGCGCATAACCTGCAGAACTTCTCCGACGATCTCGGGGTCGAGTGCCGAAGTCGGCTCGTCGAACAGAATGATATGCGGTTCCTTGGCAAGTGTGCGGGCAATGGCGACCCGTTGCTGCTGGCCGCCGGAAAGCTGGATCGGATAGCTTGAGAGCTTGTCCGCCAGGCCTACCTTCTCCAATGCCGCGGCGCCCCTCTCCCTCGCTTCTTGACGGCTGCAGCCTGCAGTCAGCCAAAGAGGCTTGGCGACGTTTTCGAGCGCCGTCATGTGCGGCCAGAGATTGAAATGCTGGAACACGAAGCCAACATTGCGCCGCGTCTCGGCAATGCGGCTGGAGGACGCCCTTTGCCGGATACCCTGGTTTTCGACATAACCGAGCAACTGGCCCTCGATCTCGATCCGTCCGCCTTCATAGGTCTCCAGGAAAGCCATACAGCGCAACAGTGTGCTCTTGCCCGAACCGGAAGCACCGATGATGCAGGTCACCTGCGAACGCTCAAAGTCGAGCGAGACACCATTCAGGACCGTCGTGCTCCCGAAGGTCTTGATCAGGTTAGAAACCTTGATGATCGTGTTGTCGGACATATGCAGTTCCCTTGCCTGCCGGCATTCTAACGAATGAGATAACGGCTCGCCCGTCGTTCGAGCACGCGGCCTGCCATCGTGACGCATTCCAGCAGAATCCAGTAGAACGCAGCCAATGCGAACAACGTCTCTGCGAAGGCGTAGGTGGTTGATCCGATGCCGTTCAGGACGGCGGTGAGATCGGGGATCGAGATGACAGACAGAATCGCTGTCTCCTTGGTCATGATCACGAACAGGTTCACCAGAGACGGCACGATGATGATCAGCATCTGCGGCAACTCGATATGAACAAGGATCTGGAAGCGATTCAGCCCCGAAATCCGGGCTGCCTCTATCTGGCCGCGGGGGACGGATTCGAAACCGGCTCGAAATATTTCCACAAACTGGGCGCTGCTGTAGATCGTCAGCCCCAAAAGACCGGCTGCAACCGGTGACAGGACGAAGCCGATCGATGGCCCGCCGTAATAAAGCAGGAAGAGCTGGATCAGTAGCGGGACGCCCCGGAAGACCGCGGAATAGCCCCGGATCGCATGCCACACCACACCGATGCTGTTCACCTGGATCGTGGCCAGGAGCAGCCCGAGGGCAAGCCCGGACAGGGTGCCCCCCAGCCACAGTTTCAAGGTCAGGACGAGGCCGTTCAGGATTTGCGGCCAGTTGTCGGTGAGGACGGAGAAATCCATGGCTAGCGCCTCCCCGCCGCCATGCGGCGTTCGAGCCAGCGCCCGCCCGTGGCGACGCTCATCGTGATGACCAGATAAAGAGCCCCGGCAACCGTGTAAAATGTCAGTGGCTGATACGTACTGGAGGCGACGTTCTGGGCCGCCCGCGTCAGGTCCAGCACTCCGACCACAGAAATCAGCGACGAGGCCTTGACCATGGCCACGGCTTCATTGACGAGAGCCGGCAAGGTCAGGCGTACGGCCTGCGGAACCTGAATCCACAACAAGATCTGCCGTCGTGTCAGACCGGAGATCTGTGCCGCTTCGATTTGTCCGTAGGGGATTCCGAGAAAGCCGCCGCGTAGAATTTCCGCCATATAGGCTGAGGTGCAGATGGCCAGGGTGAAGAGAGCGGCCGCCCACGGCGCTACATTCACCCCGAGTACAGGCAGACAATAGAAGGAAATCAGCAACTGAACCATCAGCGGAACGCCGCGCAGGAAGCTGATATAGACGGTCGCAAGGGCTTTAAGGGGACCGATCGTCGACATCCGCATCGCACAGATCAGGACGGCGATTGGAAAACCGACCACGAGGCAGCCCAAGGCATAGAAAAGTGTTGCCTGGATTCCGTCGACGAAGACGGGAAGCGCTTCTGTAAGGAAGAGATCGATCATCGCCTCAAAACGGCATTCATATAGGATTGGTCAGGAAGCGAGGCGATTGAAAGCCCGTCAGACGACCTGCGCAAGGGCCTGACGGGCTTTTGATCTGCGGCTTATTCGAAGGTCGGTCCCTGATCCGGCAGGTCCTGGGCCTTGCCGAACCACTTTTCCTGGATTTTCGCCATGCGGCCATCATGCTTTATCGTCAGCATTGCCTCGTTCAGGAGGTCGAGCAGGGCCTTGGAGTCATCATCCTTGCGACCGAGAAAGCTCGAATAGCTGGTCGCCCCGAAACCCTCGGCGATAACGGCAAAGCTTTCGGGACGCTGTGCGGCTGCGTAAAGGGCATTGTTCGACATGTTGGCGACACCGTCGAGACGGCCGGCGGCAAGGTCCGCATTGGCCTGGCTGTAGTCGACATATTCGGTGACAACAGGTGGCTCCGACAGGGTTGCGGCATAGCTCGCAAGTTCTTTGGAAGCGGTGGCAGCCCGTTGGACGCCGATTTTCTTGCCGGCGATGTCCTCGGGCTTGGCAATGCCATCATAGTCGGTGCGGATCATGATGGTCGTCTGGCTTTCGGAAATAGGGACGAGGAAGCGGAAACGTTCCGAGCGTTCCTCCGTGATTGCAGCCGGACCCGCGACAACGTCATATTTGCCCGCTTCCAGTCCCGGCAGCACGCTGGACCACGGCAGATCCGTGAATTCCACCTTCAGGCCGATTTCCTTCGATATCTCGTTGAAGAGATCGACATTATAGCCCACATGCTGGCCGCCCTGCAGGAAGTCGTAGGGGGGATATTGCATTTCCGTAGCAACCTGCAGAACGCCAGCCGACTTGGCCCGTTCCAATGCATCCTGGGCCTGGGACATTCCTGTCGAGGCGAGAGAGAAAAGAACGGCGGATACCGCCGCAAAAAGCATGGACTTACGGATGAAGTTCCCCTTTGTTGATTTATAAGTCTATACAAAAGGGGGAACGGGATCACCCGTCAAGCCGAAAAATGATGCAGGATTCCAGATTTGCAGGGTCTGCATAATTTATCGGCTGCCCGGCTGGCGAGACAGTCGGCGCCGATCGAATTCGACTTCGTGAAGGAAGGCAAGCGACATCAGCCGAATGCTCCGTCTCTACGCCCGCAAAGCCTGCCGCGGGCGGTCGTCGCAGGCATAAGGTCCGCTTCGGCAACAAGCCGGAAGATGGCGAGTTGCAACTGCGGCCCCTTTGTGCCGCTGAAGTGTATTTCTATCCCAGTTCAAGCGTCGTCACACCGAAAACGCCAGCTTGTTTCGTCTGCTGGACCGGGCCTCGATACATGCGCATCGTCTCAAATCCCATTGACATGCCGCCCGACGACAAAAAGCGGCTGAAGGTCCGGTTTGCCTCGGGCACGTCGATATGAATATTGCCGTCACAGGCTTCCGCGAGCGCACCGAACAGGGCAGTCGCTGCTTCTTCATCTCGCGCAAAGAGCGGGCCGAACTTGAAGCCTTCGCGGCATTGACGGGCGACGCCGTAGCCGCGGACTTCGTCGCTGTCGATGTCCATCAGTGCGACATGCGGAGGTCCAAGCCATGCCTGCAAGAAGGAAGGCCGTGGGGCGGGGAAGAAACGTCGGTCGAAGGCGGCGATGATGGGCAGAAAGTCCGGCGTGATTGGTCGGATGCTGCCGGGCACATCGATCTGCGTTTCGAGGCGGCCGCTGAACCGGAACGTGCGGTAGGCTGGAATAAACCCCATACTGCGATAGTTCGCCTGCTGTTCTCGAACACCGTCGAGACCGATGACGCGTCTCCCCAGCCGCTCCATTCCGGCGTCCCAGACAGCCTTGCCGATCCCCCTGCCGCGCATATCCGGCCGGCAGATATAGAGGCCGATGAAGCCGAAATCCTCTCCGTAGGCGACGGCCGAAATCCCCGCGACCATCTCGCCGCCGACGAAAGCACCGAGAAAGCCCTGCTCGTCGGCAGCGTGGAAGGTTGCCGCATCGTGAAGGCCGGGGTTCCAACCCTCATCAGCCGCCCAGCCGACCAGTATTTCGACCTCGGCCAAGGATAGCGTGCGTATCGTGGCCGCCGTCACGATCATCAGGCGACCGCTCTGCCCGGCGCGAAATCGGCAAGCAAGCCGGCGAAAGACTTTTCTGCGGGCATGGCATACGCACCGCGCTTGCTTGTGGAAAGGCCCAGCGCTAGCAGCGCCTCGGCCTGCTTAACCGCCGCCCCGACCCCGTCGATGACCGGAACGCCGAAATCCCGCCGAAGAGCGCCCGCTAGGTCGGCCATGCCGGCGCAGCCGAGCACGATCGCTTCCGCGTGGTCTTCGTCAAGCGCGCGGGCGATCTCGCTGCGCAGCCTCGTCACCGCTCCCGACGATGGGTCTTCCAACTCCAGAACCGGAATCCCTGCCGCTCTTACCAGCGCCCGCCCGCCCATGCCGTAGCGGTGGACCAGTTCTTCGACCGGCACCAGCGAACGCTCCGACATCGTCACCACGCTGAAGCGCCGAGCGATGAATGCGGCCAGCGTCAGCGCGGCCTCGCAGATGCCGATCACCGGGATAGACGCCATGGCACGGGCGGCATCCAACCCGGTGTCGTCGAAGCAGGCGATGACGGCCGCGGCCGCGCCCCGCCGCTCGCCGCGCGCGATCTCCGCGAGCAGGCCGGGCACGGCGAGCGCCTCGTCGTAATAGCCTTCAATGGAAGCAGGCCCCATGGTCGAGGTGATGGCCTCGATCACTGTCGGCGCGACCGCCGCGGCGCGTGCGGCCGCCGCGATCGTTTCCGTCATCGTTGGCGTAGTGTTGGGATTGACGACAAGAATGCGCATGTCTGGAACCGTCTTAGACGCGCGCACGGCGCCGGCCCAGCCAGACGATGACGCCCAGCATAACGGAGATTACAAGAAAGGAGAACAGCGTCGTCACGGTGCCGAGGGCATAGAGCACAGGCGTGGTGACGTTGGTTGTCATGCCGTAGATTTCGAGCGGCAACGTGTTGTAGGTACCGGCCGTCATCAGCGTTCGCGCGAACTCGTCGTAGGAGAGCGTGAAGCCGAACAGGCCGACACCCACCAGCATCGGTGCGATCATGGGCAATACCACATGGCGGAAGGTCTGCCACGGGGATGCGCCGAGGTCGCGCGCCGCCTCCTCGTAAGCCGGGGAGAAGCGGTTGAACACGGCGAACATAATCAGCACCCCGAATGGCAGCGTCCAGGTCAGATGTGCTCCGAAGGCCGAACCATACCAGGACGGCCGGATGCCGATCTGCTGGAACATGACGCCGATGCCGAGCGAGATGATGATCGACGGCACGACAAGGCTGGCTACCGCCAGATAAAATAGCGGGGTCGCGCCGACGAACCGGCGCCGGAAGGCGAGGCCGGCAAGCAGCGACACCACCACCGTCACCAGCATCACCATGACGCCGAGTGTGAAGGAGCGGCGGAACGAGCCGCCGAAATCGCCCACCGCCTGCTGCTGAGTCAGGTTGCGGAACCAGTGCAGGGACACGCCGTTCATCGGAAAGGTCAGGCCGCCGTTGGGGCCCTGAAAGGATAGGATCAGGATCGCCGATAGCGGCCCGTAGAGGAACAGCACGAACAGGGCGAAGAAGATCGCGAGGACCCAGAATTCGCCAGAGCGTCTTTCTCCGTTCATGTCACAGCTCCTTGCGGATGTCGACGACGCGCAGGATGCCTGCCACCATCATCAGAACGAGCACCAGCAGCACCACCGCGTTGGCGGCGGCAGCCGGATATTGCAGCAGCGACATCTGGTTGCGCATCATCAGGGCGACGGACGCGCTCTGGCCACCGGACATGACCAGCACGGTGATGAAGTCGGCCATTACCAGCGTAACGACGAAAATGGTGCCGATCGCCATGCCGGGCTTGGCCAGCGGAAGGATGACGTTCCACAGAATCTGCCAGCCCGTTGCGCCGGCATCGCGGGCGGCCTCTACCAGCGAGCGGTCGATGCGCATCAGCGTGTTGAAGATCGGGGTGACCATGAACAGCGTGTAGAGATGCACCATGGCGAGCACCACAGCGAAGTCGGAATAGAGCAGCCATTCGACCGGCTCGGAAACAAGCCCCATCTCGATCAGCGTCGAATTGACCAGCCCGTTACGGCCAAGCACGGGTATCCACGAGATCATGCGGATGATGTTGGAGGTCAGGAAGGGCACGGTGCAGACGAGAAACAGCACCATCTGCATAGCGGAGGTGCGGATATGGAAGGTGAGGAAGTAGGCGACCCAGAAGCCGATGAACAGCGTCAGTGCCCAGACAATGACCGCGTATTTCAGCGTGTTGAGATAGGTCCGCCACGTCACCCACGAGCCGAGCGTCTCGGCGTAGTTGGTCAGCACGAAATCGGGATAGAGCCGGGCGAAATCGTAGTCCCAGAAGCTGACCACCACGATCATCAGCACCGGGGCGAGCAGGAAGAAGCCGAGGATCAGCGCCAGGGGCGCGACCTGCAGGTAGGAGGCCAGGGCGGAGAGGGAGAACGGGCGGGCCCGTCCCCTCTGTGCCGCCGGGGCGCCCGTCGCGGCGGAGTCGTCGACTGTCGTCGTCATGGTGCGGCTGCTCCGAGGCCCTTTGCATCGCTGGCGCGCCCCGCAGGGCGCGCCGGGAGTGACGGCTATGCCGCGATAAACTCGTTCCAGCGGCGGACCATGTAGCGGTCCTCGTCCATGACCGAGTTCCAGCAGGCGACCTTGCCCATGCGCTCCTCGAACGAGCCACCGTCACGCACAGCGCCCGCCTTCTCCATCACCTGCCCGTCGGGCGACAGGATGTCTCCCTGCGCCGCTTTGCCCTCGACCCAAAAACCCCATTCGTCGTCGGACATGTACTGCTTCGCCGTCTCCATGGCGGCAGAGTAGTAGCCCTGCCGGTTGAGATAGGCGCCGACCCAGCCGGAAGTATACCAATTGATGTACTCGTAGGCCGCGTCGAGCTTGGCTCCCGACAGATGTGCGGCCAGCCCGAGTCCGCCGCCCCACGCGCGATAGCCTTCCTTCAGCGGCTGGTAGACGCAGGGAATGCCGCGCGAGCGCACCGCAGCGACGGCCGGCGACCACATCGACTGGATAATGACTTCGCCCGACGCCATCAGGTTGACGCTCTCGTCGAACGACTTCCAGAAGGCGCGGAACTGGCCCGCACGCTTGGTCTCGATCAGGAAGTCGATCGTCTTGTCGATCTCCTCCGTCGTCATGTTGCCCTTGTCGGCATAGGTGATCTCGCCAGCGGCTTCCATGATCATCGCGGCGTCCATGATACCGATGGACGGTATGTTGAGGATCGATGTCTTGCCCTTGAATGCCGGGTCGAGAATGTCGGCCCAAGTGGTGATGTCGCGGCCGACGAGGTCGGGGCGGATGCCAAGCGTGTCTGCGTTGTAGATCGTCGGCACCATGGTGAACCATTGGGTAGGCTCGGTCGCGAAGGTTTTGGAATCCTGCGATTCCACGAAGCCGACAGTGTGCGGCGCGGTGCCCTGCGCGATCTCGCTGTCGGGCGTCAGCTTGCCGGTGATGAAGAGCGGGACGAGCTTGTCGTAGTAGGTCAGCTTCGACGTATCCATCGGCTGAATGACGCCGGCCGGGAACACCTTTTTCAGAATCCAGTATTCGATGTCCGCGATGTCGTAGCTGTCCGGCTGGGTGACGGCGCGCTGCGCGGCAGCGTCGGAATCGGTCGCCGTCATCTCCAGAGTGATGCCGAGATCTTCCTTGCACTTCTCAGCGATCGCATTGAGGTTCGACACGCCGGTGCCGAACTGGCGCAGCGTGATCGGATTCTGAGCCCAGATTGTCGGGAAGCCAGTGATGACGCCGGAGCCCGCGGCGAGGCCGGCGGCGGCGGCACCTGTCTTCAAAAGCGAGCGGCGTGTAATTCCCGATGCTCCGATGCCCGGCTCTCCAGATATTTTCTTGGTCATGGCCTGTTCCCCTGTTTTCATTGTTGCGGATGGTTCATGAGTCGAGACGACCGAGGACGATCGCGTCCTCGGCATCCCATGCCAGCGGCACGGTTTCGCCGACCGAGACCGGCTCGGCATAGAAGGCGGCTTCGCCGACGATGGCCGTGAAGTCCTCGATGCCGGCGCCGGCGACCGATAGCTTCACCGACGAGCCGCGATATTCTATGTTGGTGATGATGCCGGTGAAGCCGAGTCCGGGCGCGGACGGCTGCCCGACACGGACGCGATCGGTTCGCACGGCTATATCGACGCCCTCACCGATCTCGCGTGTGCCGCCAATGGCAGCGAATGTGCCGCCGCTATTGACGTCGAGGGTGACGGAATTGTTCATCACCGATGTCACGCGCCCCGAAATGACATTGTGGTTGCCCATGAAGCGGGCCACAAAGGCGGTGGCCGGTCTTGCGAAGACTGTGCGGGGCGCCCCGGCCTGCTCTATGCGACCATCGTTCATCACCACGATCATGTCCGCCAGCGCCATCGCTTCCTCCTGGCTGTGGGTGACGTGGACGAAGGTGATGCCGAGCGAGGTCTGGAGCTTCTTGAGTTCGGCCCGCATCCTGATCTTGAGGAACGGGTCGAGGGCGGAGAGCGGTTCGTCGAGAAGCAAGGCCTCCGGGTCGGTGATCAGCGCGCGGGCCAGCGCCACGCGCTGCTGCTGACCACCGGAAAGCTGTGCCGGACGGCGGGAAGCGTAGGCGTCCATCTGTACAAGCTTCAGCATCTCCAGCGCCTTCGCCCGCCGCTCGTCCTTCGGCACGCCCTTCATCTTCAGGCTGAAGGCGACGTTGTCGATGACGTCGAGGTGTGGAAACAGGGCATAGGACTGGAACATCATCGCCGTGCCACGCCTGGCAGGCGGCAGGTCGGTGACGACCGTATTGCCCAGCCTGATATCACCGGACGAGATATTCTCGTGGCCGGCGATCATCCGCAGCGTCGACGTCTTCCCGCAACCGGAGGGACCGAGAAGACAACAATAGGCGCCGGCCGGAATCTTGAGGCTGATGGCGTGGACGGCCGTCGTCGTGCCATAGACCTTCGAGACGGAGGCAATGTCGATGGCGGCAGCTTTGCTCATATGGCTTCCTTCTGCTTACAAGAAGCAAGCATCACCCGTGCCAATTGAGAGGCGGTGCCTCAACCGATTGATTCGATAGGTTCTTTTGGAAGTTCTCTTCGAAGTTGGGGGATCTGCCCGTGTTGCGATGCACAAATTTTAGGCGATTGTGAGCTATCAATCGCTGGAATCGTATGCAATCTTTGGTGACGTTGCCAGATGCGGCTCTTCCATAGGGCCTGTTTCAGGATAAAAGGAGCCATTCTAACGTGGCCACCATGAACATCGAACACCTCAAGATCATCAGAACCGGTGGAAGCGTGGAGGATCGTGCACAGACCATTCGCGATCATCTGCGCGACGCGATCGTCGACCGGCGTCTGGCGCCTGCCGCGAAGCTTTCCGAAAGCGAGGTCGGCGCGCTGTTCAATGTTAGCCGCACGATCGCGCGAGCGGCCCTGCAGATGCTTGCTTTCGAAGGTCTGGTGCGCATCGAGCGCAACCGCGGCGCGTTCGTCGCCAACCCCTCACCGGAGGAGGCGCGCCAGGTGTTCGCCTCGCGCCGGCTGATGGAGCCCGGAATCGCCGCTGTCGCCTGCGAACGGGCAACAGCGCGCGACATTGAGGCGTTCCGCGTGCAACTCGGCGAGGAAGCACGTTTCATCGGCCAGCGTGGCCCCGCCGCCCGCCGTGCCGAGATCAAGGCGTCCGGCGATTTCCATCTCCTCCTCGCCTCCGTCGCCGGCAATGCTATCCTGCTGCGCTTCATGGAAGAGCTGATCGCGCGCTCATCGCTCGTTATCGCCCTTTACGGCAAATCCGGCGCATCGAGTTGCGGCCATAGTGAGCACGTCGACATTCTGGACGCGCTCGAGGCACGGGACGTTCCACGCATGAACAACCTCATGATTCGTCACCTCGATCATCTCGAAGCCGATCTTGACCTGCGGCTGAAAGAAGGTCTCGGACTGAAGGAAGCCCTCAATCTTCCGGGCTGATCGGCCGAACGCCCTAGGTGCAAGGATGGGTTTCTCACTTTGCACGCGCAATGCCGCCGCGTCATACAAATTGTGGAACAGCCGGCTAACGTTGGCACGCCGGACAATGGAAGGTCGAGCGGCCACTTTGCACGATCCGTTTTATGGTGCCGCCGCATCCCGGCCTGAGGCAAGGCTTGCCTTCACGATCGTACACACTGAAACTGTGCTGGAAATAGCCGAGGGATCCGTCCGCTTGCACATGGTCGCGCAGCGATGAGCCGCCGGCATCGATCGCTTCGGCAATCACTGCTCGGATGGCCTCTGCGAGCCTGTGGCAGCGTTCGGGCGTTCTGCCCGGCCTCCCTGCGATAGATGAGGCCGTGCGCTTCGGCGACAATGCGGCCCGCCAGAGCGCTTCGCATACATAGATGTTGCCCAAACCAGCGATAAGACCCTGATCCATCAGGGCAGCCTTCAGCGGCGCGCGCCTGCCGCGCATGAGGTTGGAAATCAGTTCGCCGTCGAGCGCATTTCCCGTCGGCTCCACGCCAAGCCCGGCTAGCAGCGGATGGGTTTCCAGTTCAGTCATGGTGGAAAGCAGCATGAAGCCGAAACGGCGCGGATCGTTGAAGATGATGCGCGCATCACTGCCGTCCTTGCGGCGCAGATGGAACACGGCATGATCGTGTTTCTCATCCTTGGAGCGGGCATGATGAAATTCGCCGGGGATGTTTTGCCTGTTTCCATGTTCGACGCGGAACGATCCCGACATGCCGAGATGGCAGATCAGCACCGCATCGTCGTCGAGATGAACGGTCATGTATTTGGCGCGCCGGCCTAGGGCGAGGATGTCCCTTCCGGCCAGACGTGCCGCGAAATTCTCCGGAAAAGGAAAGCGCAAATCCGGACGTCTCTGCTCCACCGCAAGGATATGCGAGCCTTCCATGACAGGCTGGAGGCCGCGGCGGATGGTTTCCACCTCAGGTAGTTCGGGCATGGTCGTCCAACTGGTCGAGGAAGGAAGTTCCGTGGCGGCCGGCAGGCAGTCCCAGATGAGCCGCGACCGTCTCGCCGATATCGGCATAGGTCCTGCGCAGGCCGATCGAACGTGGAGCCAATCCAGGGCCGGTACCGATGACGGGAACCCTTTCACGCGTGTGATCGGTGCCCCGCCAGGTCGGGTCGCAGCCATGATCGGCGGTCAGGATGAGCATGTCGCCGTCACGCATCCGTGCCATGGTTTCCGGCAGGCGCCGGTCGAAGGCTTCGAGTGCCGCTGCATAGCCCGCAACGTCGCGTCGGTGACCGTAGAGGGTGTCGAAGTCGACGAAATTGGCGAGGACAAGGTCGCCGTCGCGTGCATCGTCCATGGCCTCGAGCGCCTTATCGAGTAGTGCCATGTTGCCTGACGCCCTGCGGACTTCCGTCACGCCTTTATGGGCGAAGATGTCCCCGATCTTGCCGATGCCGAAGACACGTCCGCCGGCAGCCTCCACGCGGTCGAGCAGGGTGGGTTCGGGCGGCGGCACGGCATAGTCTCGGCGATTGGCCGTGCGCTGGAAAGTGTCAGGTGTTTCCCCCGCGAAGGGCCGGGCGATGACGCGCCCTATGTTGAGAGGATCGACCAGCCGCCGCGCCGTCTCGCAAAGCCGGTAGAGTCGACGGAGGCCGAAATGCTCTTCGTGAGCCGCTATCTGCAGAACGGAGTCGGCCGATGTGTAGCAGATCGGCTTGCCGGAGCGGATATGCTCTTGCCCGAGGCGAGCAATGATTTCGGTGCCGGAAGCATGACAATTGCCGAGAATGCCGGGAATTTCGCCCTGGGTAATCAGCTTTTCGGTGAGCTCCGCCGGAAAGGCCGGAACGATCTCGGGGAAATAGCCCCATTCGAAGGGTACCGGGACAGCGGCGATTTCCCAATGGCCGGAGGGCGTATCCTTGCCGTTGGAAACTTCCTCCGCCGCTCCGAAAAAGCCGGCCGGAATCACATCGGCGGGCAGCGGTCTGCCAGTGGCAATGGCAGCGGCATGTCCCAGCCCAAGCAAGCGCATGTGTGGAACAGCGAGCGGCCCTTGGCGGAGGTTCCCCCGGTCCGCCTCGCCTGCGGCGCAGGCTGCCTCTATGTGGCCGAATGTATCGGCACCGGCATCGCCGAACCGCTCCGCATCGGCCGCGCCACCGATGCCGAAGGAATCAAGAACGAAGAGAAACGCGCGTGCCATGCCGGGATCAGTTTGTCCTGTATTCTCCAAAGACATATGAGGGATGCGGCGGCTTGGCAATTCGGCCCTGCTTGCCGGTGCCGCCTTAGCAGTCTCCGCAGAGGATCTCCTCGCTATCGCGCCCGCGCCCGGTTGCACTTTCGCGGCGATTGATGAACATGCCCCAGACCCTTGTCGGCCCGCTCGGTCAATGACGGCCCGCTGTCGGAGACGAGAAATATTTCCGTTAACTCCGACGAAAGGTAAGACCGCCGTGTCTTTGCAACCAGAGGAAAATTTCTAATGCCCCTTGAGCTGATAGCCCGAAAAAAGAACTCCTGCCTGCCTGTTTTTCTGGTCCGGGGCGACGGGCTGGAAAGGTCGGGAGCAGATGCCGGTGCCTTGTCCTGGGCCAAGGCCAACGGGTTCAAGGGTGACGATGGCAGCCTGCTGACCATTCCAGGGGAGAACGGCGCGCTGGCCGGGGCATTCTTCGGCATGGGTTCAGGAACCGCGGCTTCACCGCTGGCGACCGGGAAGCTTGCGCGGCTGTTGCCGGAAGGCGATTGGCACTTCGCGAGCCGGCCGGATGAAGCGGAGCTGGCCGCATTGGGCCTGGTCCTGGGTGCCTATGCCTTTACCCCCTACGGCAAGAAACAGGGCAGGAATATCCGTTTCGCCGTTCCGGACGGCGCCGACCTTACCCGGATAAAGAGGATTGCGGATGGCGTCTATCTCACGCGCGATCTCATCAACACACCAACCAATGACATGGGACCGGAGGCGCTTGAAAAATCCGTCCGGGAGCTTGCCGACCGGCACAAGGCGAAAGTCTCCGTTGTGAAGGGCGACCAGCTTCTGAAGAAGAATTTCCCGTTGATCCATGCCGTGGGACGAGCCTCGGCGGAAGCTCCCCGACTGCTGGACCTGTCCTGGGGGCCACGCTCCGCTCCGAAAGTAACGCTGGTCGGCAAAGGCGTCTGCTTCGACACGGGCGGTCTCGACATAAAACCGGCAAGCGGCATGCTGCTCATGAAGAAGGATATGGGCGGTGCCGCGAATGTCCTTGGCCTTGCGTCCATGATCATGGAGGCTGGACTCAAAGTGCGGCTGCGCGTCCTTGTTCCGGCCGTCGAGAATGCCATTTCCAGCAACGCGTTCCGGCCTGGCGACGTCTTGACCAGCCGCAAGGGCATCACGGTCGAGATCGGCAATACCGATGCGGAAGGCCGCCTCGTACTGGCTGACGCGCTGGCCCTTGCGGACGAGGAGGCGCCGGAAATGCTGATCGACATGGCGACACTGACGGGTGCCGCCCGCGTAGCATTGGGGCCCGATCTTCCGCCCTTCTACACGGACGACGATGGGTTTGCCGGCGAGCTTGCAATGGCCGCCGATGCGGCTGCCGATCCGCTCTGGCGCATGCCGCTGTGGAAGCCTTACGATCCCAAGCTGCGCTCCAAGATCGCCGATGTGAACAACGTCACCTCCGATGGCTTTGCAGGTTCCATAACGGCCGCACTCTTCCTCCGCCGCTTTGTCGAGAAGGCCAGGCTATGGGTGCATTTCGATATTTACGGCTGGAACCCGAACGAAAAGCCACATTGCCTGATCGGCGGCGAGGCACAGGGGATCCGCGCGCTGGAGCGTGTTCTGAGCGATCGCTACGGTGCTTGACCAGCTTCCGTCTTGCCATCGGATCGTCGGTCGTATTGAATGGTACGGAGCCGAAATGATACCGGATTTCGTCCATGTCTATCTTCATGCGCCCGAGCCAGGCGCTGCGGCTATGGCAGCAAGTGAGTCTCGCCGAAGTCCGGGCCGACACGCCGGATCTGACGATGCGGCAGATGGCGATCCTGCTTACGATCTATCTCGACCCACCGCCGCATACCGTGCGTGGCTTGGCTGCCAAGCTTGGCGTTACAAAGCCCGTCATCACAAGGGCGCTTGATACAATGGGTTCGCTCAAGCTCGTCTCCCGTCATCGTGACGAGCGCGACCGCCGCAACGTGCTGGTCCGCCGTACCGTTGAGGGCGCTCTTTTCGTGGAGCGTTTCGGCGACGTAATCATCGCGAAATCCGCTGAATTGCCGCTATGAAGGTCCTCGACCCGCGTCTTCATGCCTTCCGGGAGGATATCGCCGATGAGCAGTTGCGGGGCCGGGTCGAAGCTGCTCGCTTCGTGGCCGGCCGTCCTGCCCGCATTGTCAGCGCGGTCGCGGACGTGCATGCTGCTCCGGACTTGCGCTCTGGCGTGAATACCCAGTTCCTGCACGGGATGGATGTCACTGTCTTCGAGCAGGGGGAAGAATGGGCCTGGGTTCAGGCGGACTATGACGGCTATGTGGGCTATGTCCTGACACGAAGTCTGGGCGAGCAGGGTCCGTCCGCAACCCATATTGTCCAGGCCGCCCGCACCTTCGTCTATCCCGAGCCGGAATTGAAGCTGCCGCGCGCCGGCGAGCAATCCATGGGCGCACTCGTCACGATTGTCGACTTTTTCGAAAAACGTGGAACGCGATACGCCATCCTGCCGGACGGCGCGGCGATGATCGCCAGCCATCTGAAACCGATCGGCGAGGCAGAAGAGGATTACGTTTCCGCAGCCGAAAGGCTGATCTACGCGCCCTATCTCTGGGGCGGTACCAGCGGCTTCGGCATAGACTGTTCCGGCCTCGTGCAATTGGCTATGCGCATGGCAGGCAAGGTCGTGTTGCGCGATTCCGACATGCAGGCGGCCTCGACCGGGGAGGTGATCGAGCCGGGAAGGGATTACGCCGGGCTTCGGCGTGGCGACCTCGTTTTCTGGAAGGGGCATGTTGCGATCATGGCGAGCGCGACAGAGGTCCTCCATGCCAATGGCTCAACAATGATGGTGTCGCACGAGCCGCTGTCATCTGCGATCGGCCGTATCGAGCCGCTTTTTGGAAAGCCCATCGTGTTTCGCCGCCCGTGATGCCACGGCGGCGACCGCAAAAATTTGCAGGAGGTGTCGGGAGGACGGCCCCTCGATCGTCCTTTTGGCCGAACGACTGAAAAGGAGATGGGAAGATGACTGCAAATGCCGATACCAATCCCGGACACGAGCTCGTTCTTACGCGCATCATCGACGCGCCACGCGAGAAACTGTTTCGCGCCTGGACCGATCCGGAGCTGATGAAGCAATGGTTCGTGCCCCGGCCCTGGACGCTGTCGAAAGTGGAGATCGACGTGCGTCCCGGAGGCTCCAGTCTGGTTGTCATGCGTGACCCCGAGGGTAACGAATATCCCAATCCCGGCGTCTATCTGGAAGTCGTGGAGAACGAGAAGCTGGTCTTCACGGATGCCTATACCGAGGCGTGGATGCCGTCCGGCAAGCCGTTCATGACGGCGATCGTCACATTCGAGGACGAAGGGGGCAAGACGCGTTACACGGCTCGCGCACGCCATTGGACGGCGGAAGATCGCGAAACCCACGAGAAGATGGGTTTCCACGAGGGCTGGGGCCAATGTGCCGATCAGTTGGCGGAACTCGTTGCCAGGATCTGACACCTGCAGGCGTAGGGATGGCCGCATGGGCCAACCCTACGGCGATCAATAACCCTCTTCCCGGTTCACCACGTTCCGGAGCGGTTCGCCCCGTTCGAAGGCGGTCATCTGCTCGAGAATCAGCGGGACAAGATGATGGGGGTCGGAAGTCGCCGCCGCATGAGGGGTGACAAAGACTTTCGGATGTGTCCAGAAAGGGCTTTCGGGCGGCAGGGGTTCTTCCTCGAAAACGTCGAGACTTGCCTCCTTGAGAATGTCATCGTCCAGAGCGCGAAGGATGTCGTCGCCGCGTTGCAGCTTGCCCCGGCCGGCATTGATCAGACACGGGCCGCCAAGCTCTCCGTCGCGGCGGAGCTTGCCGAGCAGATCGTAGTTCACGATTCCCTCGGTTGCCGTCGTATAGGGCAGCAGGACGACAAGGATATCCGTGGCGTTGAGGAACGGCGTCAGGCCCTTTTCGCCGTGCCAGGTGGTCACTCCATCCATCCGGCGCTCCGTCCGGCTCCAACCGTTGACCTGAAAGCCCAACGACAGCAGGGCTTTCGCGGCAGCGCGTCCAAGCTGGCCCAAGCCCATTATGCCCACCGACACGTTTTCTGCTGGCGGTTGAGGGGGTTCACGCCAGAGTTTCCGATTCTGATGCGAGCGGTAAAGGGCGCCCTGGCGATGATGATCGAGCACTCGCCATACCACATATTCTGTCATGTGCTGCGTGAGATTGTCGGCCACCATGCGGACGATTGGCACATCCGGCAGATCAGGATCGGCAAATATATGATCGACACCCGCGCCGATCGAAAAGATGGCCTTGAGATAAGGCAGGCGCGCGAGCAGGCCGGGAGGCTGCTTCCAAACGACCGCATATTCGATCGTCGGATCGTCGTCGCCATCCGGTTCGAGCACGACGGGACGCTCCGCGGACAGGAGATCGTACCAGAGTTGCGGCCGGAAACCGGTAGTCGAGAGCAGGATTCGGCCGCCGGGTCTGTCGTTCATGCACCTTCTCCGGAAAATCTGCGCTATTCGCTTACGACGCCGCGTGGTGCCGTGGCAATGTCGAATGCGGCGGCAATCAGAGCGCGCGTATAATCGGTCTGCGGATTCTCGAATACCTGCTCGGCCGTGCCAGTCTCGACAACCTTCCCGTCACGCATGACAATGACATTGTTGGCGAGCGCGCGCACCACCTTCAGATCATGGCTGATGAACAGATAGGCCAGATCGTGCTTCTGCTGCAGGTCGCGGAGAAGATCCACCACCTGCGCCTGTACACTCATATCCAGTGCTGAGGTGGGTTCGTCCAGCATGACGAAGCGCGGCTTCAGAACCATGGCGCGCGCGATCGCGATGCGCTGGCGCTGGCCGCCGGAAAATTCGTGCGGATATCGGAAACGCGTTGCCGGATCGAGGTCCACCTCTTTCAGGACATCCACCACCATGCGGTCACGCTGTTCCTCCGAAAGCTTCGGCTGATGAATGCGCAGTCCTTCCTGGATGATCTCGGCAATCGACATGCGCGGGCTGAGCGAGCCATAAGGATCCTGAAAGACGATCTGCAATTCGCGCCTGAGCGGCCGCATCTGGCGGAAGGAAAGCGCGCCGATATCCCTGCCAGTGAAGTTGATCCTGCCTTCGGAGGAGATCATCCTGGCAAGGGCGAGACCGAGGGTCGTCTTGCCTGAACCGGATTCGCCCACGACGCCGAGCGTCTGTCCCTCGCGCACCGTGACGTCGATACCGTCGACGGCCTTCACGTGGTCCATGGTGCGGCGGAAGAACCCCCTCTTGATCGGGAACCAGACCTTGATATCCCGGCCTTCCATCACCGTGTCAGCGCTGTCGTCGGCTTTGGGGGGGTGGCCCTTGGGCTCGGCGGCCAGGAGATGGCGGGTATATTCATGCTGCGGGTTGTCAAAGATCTCCCGCGTCGGCCCGGTCTCCACGATCCTGCCTTCAGTCATGACACAGACGCGATCGGCGATCTTGCGCACGATGCCGAGGTCATGGGTGATGAACAGCATCGACATGTCGTTCTTCTTGCGCAGCTTCGCCAGAAGCTCCAGAATCTGTGCCTGGACCGTTACATCCAGCGCGGTGGTGGGCTCGTCCGCGATTAAGAGTTCCGGTTCGTTGGCGAGCGCCATGGCGATCATCACACGCTGGCGCTGACCGCCCGAGAGTTGATGCGGGAAGGCATCGAGCCGCTTCTCCGGATCGCGGATGCCGACTTCCTTCAGGAGTTCGAGAGTGCGCGCCCGCGCCTTCGCATCGCCCATGCCCTGGTGGATCTTCAGAATTTCGCCGACCTGCCGCTCGATTGTGTGCAGCGGGTTGAGCGAGGTCATCGGCTCCTGGAAGATCATGGTGATCTTGTTGCCGCGTATGCGGCGCAACTCCCGCTCGTCGCGGGAAAGCAGATCCTTGTCACCATAGAAGATGCTGCCGGATGGATGGCTTGCCGCCGGATAGGGCAGGAGTTTCAGCACAGAAAGTGCAGTAACGGATTTGCCCGAGCCTGATTCACCGACCAGCGCGACCGTCTCGCCACGCCCGATATCAAAGGAAACGCGATCCACCGCAAGTGTCTCCCGTCCTTCCTGATGAAAGGCAACCGTGAGATCGCGAATCGAGAGGAGAGGTGCATTTGTCATCTGAACGCCTTGCGCGGATCGAAGGCATCACGGGTCGCTTCGCCAATGAAGATCAGAAGCGAAAGCATGATCGACAGGGACAGGAAGCCTGAAATGCCGAGCCATGGCGCATTGAGGTTGCGCTGGCCCTGCCGCAGCAATTCTCCGAGCGAGGGCGAACCGGGCGGCAACCCGAATCCCAGGAAATCGAGCGAGGTGAGCGTCGTGATCGAACCGTTCAGGATGAAGGGCAGGAATGTCAGCGTCGCCACCATGGCGTTGGGAAGGAGATGCCGGAACATGATCGTGCGGTTCGGTACGCCGAGCGCGCGGGCGGCGCTGACATATTCGAAATTGCGCGCTCGCAGGAACTCGGCTCGCACCACACCGACAAAGGCCACCCAGGAAAACAGGAGCATGATGCCGAGCAGAATGAAGAAGCCCGGCGGCAGCACGGCGGCGATGATGAGGATGAGATAGAGAACCGGGATAGACGACCATATCTCGATGAATCGCTGGAAAAGAAGATCTGTCCAGCCGCCGAAATAACCCTGAACCGCGCCGGCCGACACGCCGATGACGGCCGAAAGCGCCGTCAGGATGAGGCCGAACAGCACCGATATGCGAAAGCCGTAAATGATGCGGGCGAGCACGTCCCGGGCCTGGTCGTCGGTTCCGAGCCAGTTCCAGTTGCCGGGGGTGCAGTTCACATCGTTCACCCCTTCCGGATAGCGCGAACAGCGTGTTTCCTTGTCATAAAGCCAGGAGGGCTTTGCGGGGGCCGCCTGGGGGATTTCGTTATTGACCGTCCGGTAGGAATAGCGGATCGGCGGCCATATCATCCAGCCATTTGCCTCGATCTCGTCCTGAATCACCGGATCGCGATAGTCGGTGACGGCGAGAAAGCCGCCGAATTTCTGTTCCGGGTAATCGATCAATACGGGAAAGAGGAGTTCACCGCGATAAGAGGCGACGATGGGCTTGTCGTTTGCCAGGAATTCCGCGAACAGGGAAAGCACGAACAGGACCAGGAAAACCCAAAGCGACCAGTAGCCACGCCGGTTTGCCTTGAAGTTGCGCCAACGCCGCTGGTTGAGTGGCGAAAGCCAGGGGCGCGCCACTTTTTCCCGAACCAGTTCGACCTGTGCCTTGGATTGGATATCGCTCACCCGACATCCCTCCGCTCGAAGTCTATGCGCGGATCGATCATCGTATAGGTGAGGTCCGAGATCAGACTGACGATCAGCCCGATCAGCGAGAAGATATAGAGATTGGCAAACACCACCGGGTAATCGCGGTCAAGCACCGAGCGAAAGCCGAGCAGACCGAGGCCGTCGAGCGAGAAGATACTCTCGATCAGGAGCGAGCCCGTGAAGAAGGCCGAGATGAAGGCGCCTGGAAAGCCAGCGATGATAAGAAGCATCGCATTACGGAAGACATGGCCGTAGAGCACCTGCCGTTCCGACAAACCCTTGGCTCGCGCCGTGATCACATATTGCTTGCGGATCTCGTCGAGGAAAGAGTTCTTTGTAAGAAGCGTCGTCGTGGCGAAGGCGGACAGCACCATGGCCGTCAGCGGAAGCGTCAGATGCCAGAAATAGTCGACGATCTTGCCCCAGAGCGACAGTTCGCTCCAATTCTCGGAAGTAAGGCCCCGCAACGGGAACCAGTCGAAGAAGGAGCCGCCGGCAAACAGCACCATCAACATGATGGCGAAAAGGAAGCCGGGAATGGCATAGGCGACGATGACAACGCCGCTGGTCCAGATGTCGAAGGTGGAGCCGTCCTTTACCGCCTTGCGTATGCCGAGGGGGATCGAGATCAAATAAGATATAAGGGTGATCCAGATGCCGAGAGAAATGGATACCGGCATCTTCTCCAGGATGAGATCGATGACGGAGATATCGCGGAAATAGCTCTCGCCGAAATCGAAGCGGGCGTAATTCCACAGCATCAACAGGAAGCGTTCCAATGGCGGCTTGTCGAAGCCGAACTGCTTTTCCAGATCGGCGATGAACTGGGGATCGAGGCCTTGTGCGCCGCGATAGGTGGAATCGGTGGTGGCGAAGTTCTGGTTGCCGATATCGGCTCCGCCGCCTGAAATGCGATCGCCTCCACCCTGTCCGGTCACTTCTGCAATGACCTTCTCGACAGGTCCGCCGGGAGCAAACTGTATGACGATGAAAGAGACGGTCATGATCCCGAGCAAAGTCGGGATCATCAGAAGAAGCCGGCGAAGAATATAGGCTCCCATCAGCCTGTCGCCTCGTTGCTGTCAGTCACGTGGCTGTTACCCCTTGCCAATCGCCTTGGCTTTTTCTTCGTCGTACCACCACATCGCTTCCACCGGGAAACCGTAATCCGGCTTCGGCTCCTTGAAGCCGAACATATCCCAATAGGCTGCCCGGTGATTCGCCGCATGCCAATTTGGAATCCAGTCGCGTCGCGCGCGCAAGACCCGGTCCAGCACACGCAACACCACAGTCAGCCTGTCGCGGGTTTCTGCGCGGCCTGCCTCGTCGAGCAAGGCGTCGACTGCCTCGCTCTTCGTTCCTGGAAGGTTGCGGGTGCCCGGGATGTCTGCTGCGCGCGAGTGACAGAAACGCTGCAATTCGTCACGCGTAGGCGTGGCACTGAACGAGGCGGCGATAACGACCATGTCGAAATCGAAGTCGTTGATGCGCGCCTGATACTGCGACGGGTCCACCATGCGGATGGTGGCGGCTATTCCGACGGCGCGCAGATTCTCGACAAAGGGCGAATAGACCCGGACGAAAACATCGTCATGGACGAGCAGTTCGAGCGTCAGTTGCCGCCCCTCGCGATTGACCACAAATTGCGGGTCGGGAAGCTGTTCGCCCAGGCCGACAAGATTGAGTCCGCGCTCCCACAGGCTCGGCGCTTCGGGGCGCACCCAGCCTGCCTGCGCCAGCAGCTCGCTAGCCCGCTGCAGCAGTTTGCGATCCCTGCCGGAACCATCGGATTCCGGCATCGTGACCGGTTCGCCGAAGGCTTCCTGGGGGATTTCGCCCGGCAGGCGCGCGAGCAGTTCGACCTCCTCGGGTGAAGGCGCGCCTTCTGCCTTGTAAGCGGAGCGTTCAAACGTCGATTGCGACCGTTCATAGGCGTCGTAAAACAGATTGCGGTTCGTCCATTCGAAATCGAAACAAAGCGCGATGGCTTCGCGAATGCGCGGATCGCGAAAACGCTCCCGCCGCTGGTTCACCGCCCAGGCCTGCATGGAAGGGTTCAATTCATTCGGGAATTCGCGCTTGACGACCTTTTTGTCGGTGACTGCCGGGAAGTCATAGTCCTGCGCCCAAAGCCGTGAGGTGAATTCCTGCCGGTAGTGTACGTTGCCTTTCTTGAAAGCCTCGAAGCCCGCATTGCGATCACGGTAGAATTCAATACGGATGCGATCGAAATTATTGAGCCCGCGATTGACCGGCAGATCGCGTCCCCAATAATCGTCAACGCGTTCATACTCGATCGACTGACCGGCCGAGAACCGGCCCACTCTGTAGGGCCCCGAACCAAGCGGGGGCTTTAGTTGTGAGCTGTCGAAGGGGTTTTCCGTGAAAAAGGCCTTCGAGAGGATCGGAAACAGCACGATATCCAGAATCGTTCGGGAAGCCTGCTTGCCGTTGAAGGCGATATAAAAATCATGCTCACTGAGGGCGAGGGCGTCCGTCATTTCGGTCAGAGGCAGAAGAAGGCTCGGATGGCCCTTCTCCTTGAAGAGCTTGTAGGTAAAGGCGACATCTTCGGCTGTCAGGGGCGTTCCATCGTGGAAACGAGCTTCCGGACGCAGGCGGAACGTGAAGGCGTTTCCGTCGCCGGAAATCGTCACGCTTTCCGCGAGAAGGCCGTAGACGGCATCGGGTTCATCCAGAGACCGGGTCATCAGGGAATCGAAGCACATCTCCATGCGCGGCGGTGCATCGCCGGTACGCACGAAAGAGTTCAGCGTATTGAAGCTGAGCACGTTCTGGTTGAAGCCCCAGTTCGGAGGGGAAAAATTGAACATGCCGCCTTTCGGTGCTTCCGGGTTCACATAGTCAAAATGTGTGAAGCCGGGGGCATATTTCAGGTCTCCGAAGGCGGACATGCCATGCAGCGGAACGCCCGCCTCCAATGCGCGGGCGCGCAGGGGGAGCATGGCAACCGCGACCGCAGATGACGAAAGAGCCAGAAATGCGCGGCGGGAGAACAACGTCGCGCGCCTCAATTCCTTCCTCCGTATTTCCTGGCCAGAGCCTTTTCTTTTTCTTCATCGACCCACCAGGATTCGATGTCGACACCGATATAGGAAGGCTGCCCGTCGGGAATGCCGAATTTGTTCCAATAAGCGACCCAGATCTCCGGCAGATGCCATTGGGGGATCATATAATAGTTCCACAACAGGACACGATCGAGGGCATGGGTTGCTGCGACGAGCTCTTCCCGGTCCTTGGCATAGATCACCCTTTCGATCAGCGCATCGATGGCTTCGTTCTTGATCCCGGCGAGGTTGCGCGAGCCGGGAGTGTCTGCCGCTTCGGAGCTCCAGAAGTCGCGCTGCTCGTTGCCGGGCGATTGGGATTGTTGCAGGACGGTCGTCAGCATGTCGAACTGGAAGTTGCGATAACGGTTTATGTATTGGTTGGTATCGACGATCCTGAGGGAGGCGTCGATGCCAAGCCGCCGCAGATTCTCGATATAAGGCGCCGTCACGCGATTGGCGGTCGGGTCGTTGCCGAGGAACTCGATCGTGAAACGCTTGCCTTCCTCGTTTATGCGGAAGCGTTCGTCGGGCAAGTCCTCACCGAAGCCAATCCAGGCGGCGAAGCGCTGCCACAGACTTGGATCAGGCGGCAGGTTCCAGCCGGCTTCGGAAAGAAGCTGGTGGGCACGTCTCAGATAGTCACGCGCCGCTTCCGGCTTGTCATAGACCGGCAGCTTGAACTCCTCGGTGAAGACTTCTTCCGGGACCTTGTCCTTTACCGTATTCAGGATCTCCAGTTCGAGCCCTTCCGGCAATCCGCCCGAAGCGAGCTCCGAACCTTCGAAATAGCTGTCGGTACGGGTATAGGAATTGTAGAAGAGCGTGCGGTTCATGCTTTCGAAGTCGAAGGCAAGGGTAAGCGCCTCGCGGACGCGCCTGTCCTGGAATTGCGGGCGGCGCGTGTTCATGACGAAGCCCTGCATGGGTTCGCCGGAATTCGTTTCAAACTCTGCCTTGAGAACGTCCTTGGCTTCGAAGGCGGGAAAGTTGTAACCGGTCGCCCAGCGCTGCGATCGGTTTTCCATGCGGATGTCCTCGAACCCGCCTTTCGTGAAGGCCTGCCAGGCTGCATTGTCGTCCTGGAAATAGACGTATCTGCGACGGTCGAAATTGTAGCGGCCTACATTTACCGGCAGGTCGGCAGCCCAGTAGTCCTCCACACGCTTCCAGACGATCTCCGAGCCAGGCTTGAAACTTTCAATGGCATAGGGTCCTGATCCAAGTGGCGGCTCGAGCGTAGGCTGGCTGATATCGCGCTTCCTGCCCGAAGAATCCGTCCCTTCCCACCAGTGTTTCGGCAGTACGGCGAGATCGCCCATGATATGCGGAAGCTCGCGGTTTCCCGTCTGGTTGAAGCGGAATTCCACCTCGCGATCGGAAACGGCCACGGCCTCGGTCACATTTGCATAATATTGGGTGTAAAGTGGGCTTTGCTTCTTCAGAACGTTGAAAGACCATACGACATCTTCCGCCGTGATCGGCTTCCCGTCATGCCACCGGGCCTCCGGGTTGAGGCGGTAGGTCGCAGATGAATAATCTTCCGGATAGGTGAAGGCTTCAGCGATCAGCGCGTGGCTGGTGCCTGCCTCGTCCGTCGACTGCTGCATGAGCGTGTCGTAAAGAATGCCTCCGAAGCCGGATAGGCCAGCGGCGGGCGTGCCGCGCACGACAAAGGGATTGAAGCTGTCGAAGGTGCCGATCGTGCTCGAATTGAGCGTACCGCCCTTTGGAGCCTCGGGGTTCACATAGTCGTAGTGCTCGAACGCCTGGGTCTCGATATCCGGGTCGATGAGCGAGGAGGATATGCGCCATTGGCGGGTGTCGGTGCCGTCGGCTTCCGCATCGTTCCCTCCATCCTGTCCCACGGGGGGCGGCGTGGTGGCGGCTTCCTGGACGGTTGGTGCCTGCCCGGCTCCACTCTGCTGCGCTGCGGCGAAGCAGACACCTCCCGCGATGACAATCGCCGCAAACGCGAGTTTTTTTGTTGCGTCGCGGAAAACCCTTGCCATCTGGTACCTCTTTGCGTCGGATCGAATCTCGATACACACTAGGTCCTGACCCTAGAGATTTGCGTGCCGAATGAAACCGCCTGCCGCGAACGGTCGCAGCCACGGTTGAATCACAGCCAACAAAAAAGCCGGGAGAACCCGGCTTTTTCAAGATTTGGCGACATTAAATCTTTGTCACTCATTGGCCGCAGGAGCCTGCTCTTCGCGCGGAGCGTCGGTCTCTTCCCCGCTCGAGGGCGAGGTCTCCGACTGCGGCTCGCTTGCAGCATCACCGTCCTCGGCAGGAGCAGCCTGCTCATCCTCCGCCGGTGCGGCTTCCTGATCCTCTTCCGCCGGCGCAGCACCCTCATCGGCAGGAGCCGCCTCTTCACCTTGCTCGGCCGGAGCAGCACCTTCT
>NZ_VLJP01000035.1 GCF_007829525.1 Mesorhizobium sp. J18 | reverse complement strand
GGCGAAAGCAGAAAGGGCTGCCGCGGGTCGCGATGCGCTTCGAAGCTGTTTTCCGCCACCGCCTCAAGACTGCCGATCACCCTGCCTTGCGCCTTACGGACGTAACCTGCCGGGTCATCCAGTTCGCAGATGTCGCGCACCGTCGGCGCCTCCTTCGAGGTGATGTCGAGCACCGCGCCTTCCCGCACCGTCACCACCAGGGGATGACGGGCAGAAGCGGTCCTGGCACGACCAACAAACACTCCCTCATCCGGAAGGCCCAGAGAATATCTCATACGGTGTGGTCCTTATTTGACAGATTCTCGCCGCAACTTGGCGATTGTGGCTATATCTCTTGCCAAGTCCTCCTCGTCTACGAGACGGTGGGACAGGGCGCCCATGCGGTCCTGGACATCAGCTACGGTGCTGGCGAGGCTTCCTGTAAGCCCAAGCGCATCGAGCGTTGCGGCACATTCGCGCATTTCGGCCGCTCGGCGTTTTCCATGTTTCAGGGTGCGTTCGAATTCATATCTGGCGAAATCGGACCATCCGAGCCCGGGGTAAGACTCCTCCAGTGACTTGCGGATATAGTCGAGGCAACCCGAAGCTGAGGCGGCAAGAAGAGTTTCGACGGTAATTGCCTCAAGCCCCTTCACGAAAAGGCTGCGCACCATCTTTATTGCCGTCGCAGCGCCCGGTTTGTCTCCCACGACCTCAAACTGAAAACCAAGGCGGGAAAGCGTCGCATGGAGGTTCTCATCGACTGCTCCGGCCAAAAGAACGGGGGTGGCGTGGCCTCTGGGATGCACAGGCGCCATGACCGCCATGTCTATGTAGATTGCCCCGACTGCCTCCACCTGTGCCGCACTCTCGACCTTGCGGCCCGGTGAAACGGAGTTGATGTCGAAATAGACTTGTCCGGGCAGCAGCCAGTGCGCAGCGGCCTTGGCTGCTGCCAGGCTCTGGTCTGCCGTTACCGCGCTGATGATCCATGCGGTCTTCTGAAGAACCGAGGCCGGGAGGGCCTTTCTCACGCCTCGCTCGGCTATCGCTGCTTCGCATCCCGGATCCTGATCCCCTTCAAGCAAGATGTCATAGGCGCTGAAATCAAGCAGGGAATCGCGGCCTGCAAGACTGTCGCAGAAGGTACGGGCCGCCTCTCCGAACCCGATGAACCCAATCTTCATTCGTCTCTCTTAACCAGCAAACACCATTCCGTCGAAAAGCTTACGCGCCGTGCGCAGGATCGCCGCTTGCATGACCGAACCGTCCTCGGCCAGGGTGGCGACGACGGTCATCTCCCCGGTTGGATGCTCGATCGCCAGGCAGCGCTTCGCGCCGTTTCCCGTCCGCGCCATCTCGTGGGCTGGGCTGCCCGGTAGAAGACAGGTGGTGGCGACGCTGACGGCGCCCAAGACACCAATCGAGGAATGGCAGCGGTGGGGGATGAATGTACGGGTGGAAATCGCCCCGCCGGCACGTGGTGGCGAGACCATCGTCATCTTTGGAACTGATTTTTCCGCAACATCACCGAGGTTCATCATGGGACCAGCCTTGAGCCGGATGGCTTCGAGCCTCTGCCGCAGCGTTTTGTTGGCCTCCAATTCCGCAGGATCTTCATAGCCGGTGATGCCCATATTCTCTGCGCTCATCACCACGCAAGGCATCCCGTTGTCGATCATGGTCACGGCCACCTCGTCGATCGTATCGACCACATTGCCGGTTGGCAGCAATGCGCCGCAGGACGAGCCGGCCGTGTCTTCGAAGACGATTGGTACCGGAGCGGCAGTTCCCGGCACGCCGTCGATGCGTGCGTCGCCAGCATAGGTCGCCTTGCCGCCGGGCGTCGCCACCGTGGCAGTGGCGATCTGACCGGTATTCTCCATGAAGATGCGCACCTGAGTCTCTCTATCTCTGGCCGTGACCAGCCCGCGCTCTATGGCGAACGGTGCGACGCCAGCGAGGATGTTGCCGCAATTCTGGGAATCGGTGATGATTGCCTGATCGACAAAGACCTGGAGAAAAAGATAGTCGACATCGACGCCTTCGCGGGCGGACTTCTTCACCACTGCTACCTTGGAAGTGAGCGGGTCAGCGCCACCCATGCCGTCGATCTGGCGCTTGTCCGGCGAGCCCATCATGCGCAGCAGGAACGCGTCGCGCGCCACCGGGTCCGCCGGCAAATCCTCGGCAAGGAAATAGCCGCCTTTCGAGGTTCCGCCGCGCATCCACATGCAGCGCACGCCGTCAGACATATTTCAGCCCCTTGGCCGCGAGCTTGTCGCGCATGCCATATATATCGAGGCCGAGCTCGCCGGCCATGAGCCGTTTGCGCGTCTCTGCTTCCTTGGCTTCGCGGGCCCTGCTTGCGTCCAGAGCTGACCGAGCCTTTTCACGCGGCACGACGCAGATGCCGTCGTCGTCGGCCACGATCACGTCGCCCGCATTGACCAGCGCGCCTGCACAGACCACAGGCACGTTGACAGAACCTATCGTTTCCTTGACCGTGCCCTGGGCGGAAACTGCCCGGGACCAGACGGGGAAACCGATCTCCGTCAAGTCTCGCACGTCGCGTACGCCTGCCTCGATGACCAATCCACGCACCTTGCGATACTGGAGCGAACGGGCGAGCAGTTCGCCGAAATAGCCATCTTCGCAAGGGCTGGTCGGGACGACAACCAGGATATCGCCCTCCCGGCATTGCTCAACAGCGACATGGATCATCCAGTTGTCGCCGGGAGCGAGCGAGACCGTCACCGCCGAACCGGCAATGCGTGCTCCGGCATAGATCGGACGCATATAGGGGCGCATCAGGCCAGTCCGGCCGATGGCCTCGTGCACTGTCGCCACGCCGCATTCCGCCAGCCCGTCAACCAGCGCGGCATCTGCCCGCTCGATCTTCTGTACGACTACTCCTCCCATCACAATTCATCCACGGTTCGCGGGAAGATCGACTGAAAGGCTTCGGCATATTTCGCTTCGCGGCCCCCGGCCTGTCCGCCGGAATTGCGCCGGAACTGGTTGGCACGGTTTTCGGCGACATTGGTGTAGTAATCCCAAAGATGCTGCTGGCCTTCCATGCATTCGATAGCCGCCTTCTTCTTCTCCCAGACCGGGGTGATGTCGAGGATCGTATCCGGCTTCCAGCTGCATTGCTCGGTCTGGTGCGGCTCGAACAGATAAAGCTGCGGCGCGCCCAGCACCTTCTCGCCCGGCCTATGTCCCCAGGCTTGCGCCACCATGCGGCATTCGAGCGCCACGCGCGTGGCGTAAGGGTGATCGGTATTGTAAGGGTCGTCGAGCGAATGCGAGAGGATGAAGTCCGGCTGAACCTTGCGGATGATATCGACCAGGCGGAACCGCGCCTCGCGGTCGAGCTCCAGCGGATAGTCTCCGCAATCGAAGAATTGTATGTCGGCTACCCCCAATGCCTTTGCCGCGTTCTCGGCCTCTGCCCGGCGGGCAGCCTTGACCTTGTCGAGTGTCATCCCCTGTTGCTTCCAGAGCTTGGCGCTCTCGCCTCGCTCGCCATAGGACAGGCACACGACGGTGACGGCGCAGCCTTTCTCGGCGTGGAGCGCGATCGCACCGCCGCAACGCCAGACAAAATCGGCCGAATGCGCGCTGACGACCAGCGCAGTCCCTGCTGTCATTTCCGCTCTCCATGCGATGATTGAGCGGCCCCGCCGATGGGCGGCGTGCCGTGGGTATGGAAGCTTTCGATCGTCTTCAGGCCCCAGGCCTGACCCTTCTTCCGCTCGGCTTCCGTCCAGGTCACCGTCGGCCAGTCGGGCCGCAGGATCAGTCGAGCGCCGGCGTTAGCCACCTCGACGCGATTGCCCGCAGGCTCATAGACATAAAGGAAGAAAGTCCCCTGGATGGCATGCTTGTGCGGGCCGGTCTCGATGAAAACGCCATTTTCCAGGAAAATGTCGGCTGCCCGCAATACGTCCTCACGCTGGTCGACCGCATAGGTGACGTGGTGGAAGCGGCCATGGGCCCCGGAATGGTCTTCCGTATAGGCGATATCGTAACTCTTGTTGTTCACGGTGAACCAGCAGCCGCCGAGACGGCCGTTGTCGAGCAGGATCTGTTCGGTAACCCGGCTGCCAAGCCCTTCGACCATGAAGTCGCGTATGGCTTTGACGTCGGCAGCCAGCAGGTTGAGGTGATCCAGGCGGCGCACGCCGACGCCGCGGCCATGATAGCGCTGGGCAATGTTTTTGAGCGCTGACCGCTCCCGGGGCGGCGGTTCATAGATCCTCGTATCATAGTAGATCTCGAAAACATGGCCGTCGGGATCGTTGAAGCGATAGGCCTTGCCGTGGCCGAGATCGCCCTCGACCCAACCGATTCCGCAGCCCATCTTTTCGATGACGGCGATCCGGCGCTGAAGTGCGGCCTCCGAGGAAGCGCGATAGGCGATATGGCCGACGCCGGTTGTCTTGGCCGCAGTCAGCTTGAGCGTATGAAACTCGTAATCGTCGAAGGCGCGCAAATAGACCGAATCTCCTTCCCGCCCGCTCTCCGTCAGGCCATAGATGTTGACGAAGAAATCGAGGCTTTCCTCCGGCTTGTCGGTCAGAAGTTCGACATGACCGAGATGGGCGATGTCGAAACAGGGCTCCTCGCTCATTCCGTTCCTCCTTCTGACGCCCGCCCTGGGCGGGCCTTTGCTTCCGGCCAGTAGAGCTGCGTTCGATTGTCGACCAGCGACCTCATCAGATGCGCTGGGTCGTGCGCGATATCGGCAGATAGGCGGACCGGCGGCATCTTTGGGTCGTCTCCAAGCTTCATAGGACTCTTCCCCTCGGCATCCTCGGCGCTCGGTCACTGCGCCGACGTTTCGAGCTGGAGTCCGACATAGCGGTCGAGCGTGGCGGGATCTCGCAGGAGGTCCCGGGAGCGGGCCCTGTGTGCGACAATCCCGCGCTCGATGACGATTGCGTCTTCAGTTATGCCAAGGGCGACCTCGGCATGCTGCTCGACCAGGACGAGCGCGATGCCTTCCTGCTCGGTCATGCGCCTTATCGCTCCAGTGAGTTCCTCGACAATGATCGGCGCGAGTCCTTCCAACGGCTCGTCCAGAAGAAGGATGGCGGGATTGGTCATCAACGTGCGCGCGATGGTCAGCATTTGCTGCTCGCCACCCGAAAGCTGATTGCCCATGTTACCACGCCGCTCCTTCAGGCGGGGGAACAGCCGATATATGCCATCAATATCCCAGCGGCCGCTGCGCGCCGCCACGGTAAGATTCTCCTCTACGGTGAGGGAGGGGAAGATGTCCCGCTCTTGCGGTACCCAACCGATGCCGAGTTGCGCCCGCCGGTGCGGGGGCAAATGGGAAATGTCCTTGCCCTTGAACCATATCGATCCCCGCATCAGGGTCACGAAGCCCATCGCTGCGAGCAAGAGGGTCGTCTTGCCGACGCCGTTGCGGCCAAGTACCGCAAGACTGCCATTGGCCGGCACCGCGAAGGAGATGCCGTCGAGGACCACGGCCTCGCCATAGGCTGCGCGTATGTCGCGGAATTCGAGCAGGGAATCAACCATGGACATGCCCGAGATAAACTTCGCGGACGCGAGGGTCGCTGCGCACCACATCCGGCTCGGCTTCCAGCAGCACTCCACCGGAAACCAGAACGATGATGCGCGACGCGAAGCGGAAGACGATGTTCATGTCGTGTTCGATGAAGAGGATCGAGATATCCTCCGGAAGCGCCGCGATGACACTGAAAAGCATGGCGCTTTCGTCCTTCGGTACGCCTGCAGCCGGTTCGTCGAGCAGCAGTACTTTGGGTCGAGTGGCAAGCGCCAGCGCGATTTCCAGAAGGCGCTGTTGTCCGTAGGGCAGGGTGCGGGTGCGCCTGGTTGCCACTTCGGCCAGCCGAAGCCGGCGTAATATGCCGAAGCCTTCCTCTATGGCGTCCTCATGTGAGGTAAGGCTGCGCCAGAACTGGCCGGCGACGCCTTGGCGCTCACAAATGGCCAATGTTACTGCTTCGATAGGTGTCAGGTCGGGAAAAAGCGTGTTGATCTGAAACGTGCGCACCAGCCCGCGGCGCACGCGTGCCGCGGATGCTGTCGTGGTGATGTCCTCCTCGCCGAGCAGGATTCGACCGGAATCAGGCTTCAGCCTTCCGGTGATCATGTTGATCAGTGTTGTTTTGCCGGCACCGTTGGGGCCGATCAAGGCATAACGGGCACCATGAGGCAGTTCCAGCGAGATGCCACGCGCCACCTTCAGGGAGCCGAAGCTTTTGCTGAGCGCTTCCGTGCGCAGGATCGGCCCGGTCTGCATCAGTCCCGCCTCCCCACGAGCCATGACAGGCCACCCAGGATGCCTTTCGGCATGACCAGCACGACAAACATCAGCAGCAGCCCTATTCCAAAATACCAATATTGCGGGTTAATGCCGGCGAGCTGGTCGCGCGCGAGAAGAAAGATCACTGCGCCGAGGATTGCCCCGTAAAGCCGTCCGGTACCACCCAGGATCAGCATGACCACGACATCGGCGGAGCGTTCGAAACTCAGCACTTCCAGGGTCACCGTGTTGGTGGTTTGCGTCAGCAGCGCACCTGCCAGGCCGGCGATCGATGCCGAGATCGTATAAATCTTGCGCAGGTGCTTCCTGTGATCCGAGCCGATGGCCGGCATACGGTTCAGGTTCTCTCGTACCCCTCTCAGGGCCAGTCCGAAGGAGGAATTCACGATCCGGCGGCTTGCCAGGAAGCACAGGAAGAGTATGGCAAGTGAATAGCTATAGGCCGTGTATCCCCACAGGTCGAAACGGAAATAGCCAAAGATGTCCCAGCTATCGACGCCGAGCAGACCGTCCGTGCCGCCGGTGAGCCAGCTCATCGCATTGGCAAGTTCATAGGTCAGCAGCCCCAGGCCGAGCGTGACCATGATCAGCGCCAGATGCTGCACCCGCACGATCAGGAAGCTGGTGACATAGCCGACAAGCCCGGCGAATGCGCCAGCGAGCAGAAGGCCGGAAAGCGGCTCGCCCCAGCCCCAGCGGGCGCTGAGAATTCCCGCAGTATAAGCGCCGATGCCGAAGAACATTGCATGACCAAGGGTAACGATGCCGGCATAACCGAGCACCAGATCGACGGAGATGGCAAACAGGGCCGCGATCGCCACCTGGTTGGCCAGCATCAGATAGGTCGGAAAAAAGAAGAACGGTACGAGGGCCAGGAGCCAAAAGACGATCTCGAAGACCGACCAGCGGCTTTGCTGGTGCAACCAGGCAAGCGGCTCGCTTGAAGGCCGGGTTGTGTCTATCGTGGCCATCTTTCGGTCCTACCGCTTGCCAAGCAGGCCTTGTGGTCGCACCAGCAGAATGGCCACGAGCAACAGGTAAATGAGAAAGGAGCCGATCTCGGGCACGAAATACTTGCCGGCGACGTCACCGATGCCGAGCAGGGCCGCGCCGAGGAAGGAGCCGGCGATCGAGCCAAGGCCGCCCACGCTGACGATGATGAGGACATAGACGAGGAAGTGGAAACCGAAGGACGGGCTCAAGCCTACGATCTCGATCGCAAGCGCACCTCCCAGGCCTGCAAGCCCGCTGCCGAGCGCGAAGGTGATGGCAAAGATACGCTGCACGTCGAGACCAATTCCCTGTGCCACGCGCTGATTGTCCACCGCGGCCCTTATCTGTGCACCGAAACGGGTGCGCTCGAGCGTGAAGAAGAGCAGCGCGGTGATAGTCAGCGCCACGACGATGAGGAAAATACGGTAGACACCGAAGCGAATGCCGAACAACTCCACCGAGCCGCGTAGCCAACCGGGCAGCACGATGGGTTGCTGCCCGGTTCCCATGAAAAAGGTGGCGACAGCCGCGGCGATGAACACCAGGCCTATTGTGAACAGGACCTGATTGAGTTCTCCTGCCCTGTAGAGCCGGCGAAAGAACAGCCGTTCCAAAACCATGCTGACGACGGCTGCCCCGACGAAAGCCGCCGGCAGCGTGAGGATGAAGGGAAGGCCCCATTCGCGCATGAGCGAGACGGTGATGTAACCGCCAAGCATCCCGAATGCACCATGCGCCAGATTGATGAAATTCATCAATCCGAGCGTCACCGACAGCCCCACGGACAGGACAAACAAAAGCATCCCGAACGCAAAACCGTCGAACAGGACGATGACGATATTGTTTATCACGATCCCGTCACGCCAGCTAAATGGTTTGCCTCTCCCTAGTTGCTCGCCCCATGCAACGGATCTTTCACGTCGGGGATTTCGTGAATGATGACATTCTGCAGCTTGCCATCCACTTCCTGGACCTCACGGATATAGACGGTCTGCACGACATCCCGGGTCTCGGGATCGATCGACATTGGACCCCGCGGGCTCTCCCACGACATGCCCTTGGCGGCTTCGATCAGCGCATCGCCGGAAGTATCGCCATCTGTCTTCTTCAGCGCCTCGTAGATGAGATGCATGCCGTCATAGCCACCGATCGAGAACAGATCCGGTTCGCGGCCATTATTGGCGGCGGTATAGCCCTCGACATATTCCTTGTTGAGCGGATCGTCCCGCTCCAGCGTATAATGGAATGTGGTGATGATGCCGAGAGCCGTTTCACCCATGCTCTCGAGTGCCTCGGGATGGGTAAGTTCGCCTTGGGCGAAGATCTTGGTTTCCGGAGGAGCGAGCCCGCGGTCCACGAGCGCTTTGCCGATCGCTGCCGGTTGCGCCCCGCCGGGAACGAAGATGTAGACGGCTTCCGGATCGGCGTCCTTTACGCGCTGAACATAGGCGGAGAAGTCCGGATTGGCGACCGGAGTACGATCCGAGCCGAGGATCTCTCCGCCTGCTTCGGTAAAGCCTTTCGAGAAGGATGCTTCCGCGTCGTGGCCGGGACCGTAATCTGAAACCAGCGTATAGGCTTGCTTGATACCGGCTTCCTGGAACGCCCACTGTCCAAAGGCATAGTTGAGCTGCGGAATCGTCACCGAAGTACGGACGATGTAGTCCGACTGCTCGGTGACCGACGAGGTGGCAGCATTCATCACCACCATGAGCTTCTGTGCTTCGGTCGCGACTTGGGCCGCACCAAGCGCCTCCGGTGTCAAAGCGAAGCCGGCAAGAATGTCGACCTGATCGCGGACGACCAGCTCCTGCGCCATGCGCCTGGCCTGGTCCGCGTTCGGGCCTCCCGTATCCTTGCGCACGATCTCGATCTTCTTACCGGCCACCTCATCGCCATGCTGCTGCATGTATAGCTTGATGCCGGCGTCGAGCTGATTGGCGGCATCCGCGAACGGACCCGAGTAAGGCAGGACGACGCCGACTTTCACCGTCTCCTGCGCCGATGCGCCTGCCGACCAGGCCAGACCCAGCCCAAGCGCCAGGGCCAATGCTGTTTTTCCTGACATTTCGAGTTCCTCCCAATGCCCGTTGATATTTACGAGCCGTTACCAGGCTATCACGGCTTCGTCGCAGACTAAATGTATACAGGTGTCTATAGGCAAGCCAAGAGGCCGGTTGCATTTCCACCTGGCCCCGGAAGGGATCACGCGTGGGTGTCCGGAGACCAGGAGGGGGCATTCGATAGCTACAAAGCTGGTAAAGATATGCCCGCATATGCCGGCCGCTCTACGCCCACCGTGCCAGGTCGGTATCTATTGACAGTTCCTGGATAGCGGAACAAGATTGTATACAGGTTGAATTCATAATGAGTAGCAGGTGACGCAAACAACAGCATTGCTGGCAGATGTAGAAGGCGACGGTAATCAGTCGCGAACCCTGAAAGCGCTGCTTTCGATTCGCGAACTGATCCTGGAAGGTGTGCTGGCGCCCGGAAAGCGCATCTCGGAACTTTCCGTCGTGGAGCGTACCGGCATTTCGCGCACGCCTATCCGAGCCGCGCTGCAGCGTCTGGAAGAGGAAGGGCTGGTCGAAACCATCCCATCGGGCGGTTTCGCCGTGAAATCCTTCTCGCAGCAGGAGGTCTTCGACGCCATCGAGATCCGCGGCACGCTCGAGGGGTTGGCAGCGCGCTTTGCTGCAGAGCGCGGTTCGAGCGCCAGACTGGGGCCCCTCCACGCCTGTCTCGAGGAACTTGATGAGATGGTCGAGACCGCGATCCGTTCGGAGGAGGACTTCTCCGGCTATGTCCGGGCCAATGCCCGCTTTCACGCGCTGATCGTCGACCTGGCGGAAAGCCCTACATTAAAGCGTCAGATTGAACGGGCTGCCGCCCTGCCTTTCGCCTCGCCCAGCGGCTTCGTCATGGCGCAGGCCTCGATGCCGGAATCCCACCGCATATTGCTTGTTGCCCAGGATCAGCATCGCTGCGTCGTCGAAGCGATCGCGAATGGCGAAGGGGCGCGAGCACAGGCGGTGATGCAGGAGCATGCCCGCGTGGCCGGCCGCAATCTGCGTCTCGCCCTGCGCCATGAAAAGGCGCTTGCCCGGGTGCCGGGCGGAACTCTGATCCGGACGGTGAAATAGAGATGGCGCCGCAGAGCGTACATGGCTATGCGGCTGACCAGCAAGCAGTCAGCAATGGCGAAGCATCCCTGGCGCAGCTTCTCGCCGGCTATTCGGTCGAGGTCACCGCGCGCGACGTGGATTCCGTCCTTGGCCGACTTCGGAGAGGTTCCGAAGTGTTCATCGCCAACCTTCCCAATGACAGCCCGGACGTTCTGGTGCGGGCTGCCGCCCGTGTTGGCGCGGCAGGACTGATTCCCGTTCCGCATATCGTTGCCCGCAAGATTCGGGACGAGCCAGAACTCGACGGCTTGCTGGCGCGGCTCGCGGGCGAAGCCGGAGTCGAGCGGGCTTTGGTTCTCGGCGGCGACCGCGATAGGCCGGCCGGTGACTTCGACGCCGCCCTGCAGCTTTTACATACCAGGGCCTTCGAAAGGCACAACTTCTCGCGCATCGCCTTTGCCTGCTACCCCGAGGGCCATCCTCATATCGACAAAGAGGTTCTGCGGCAGGCATTGAGGGAAAAACTCGCGGAAGCCACTAGCAGGGGCCTCGACACCCTTCTCGTCAGTCAGTTTACTTTCGAGCCGGAACCGATCTTGAAACTGGCGCGGGATTTGCGAGCTTCCGGGATCACAGCACCCTTGCGCATCGGCGTCGCCGGGTCGGCGCGGCGCACCACGCTGGTCAAATACGCGATACGCTGCGGCGTTGGCGCCTCGTTACGCGCGCTTACCGAACGGGGCCATTTGGTGAGTGGCTTGATCGGCGGTGAGACGCCGGGCGAACTGTTGGAGGGGATCGCGCCCGCCGCAGCGACTGAACCAGCCCTCGGCATTGAGGGCGTTCATTTCTTCACTTTCGGCGAGCCGGGAAGATCCATCGAATGGGCCGAGGCCCAGATTAATAGGTCCTGACCTAGCCGGTAAGCTGTCTTCGTCCAATCAGGGAGGATACGAGATCATGACACGGAAGAATCTGGAACAGCTTCTGCAGGAGGCTGATAACACCGTCGACATGCTGCGCAATTCGCAGATCGGCGCCTATATCTATCCGGTAGTACCCAACGAGTTTACCAACTGGCGCGATGAGCAGCGCGCCTGGCGTGAAACGGCGGTACTGTTCGACCAATCGCATCATATGGCCGAACTGATGATCGAAGGCCCCGATGCCTTCAAGATGCTCAACTATCTCACCATCAACAGTTTCAAGAATTTCACCGTCAACAAGGCCAAGCATTTCATTCCGTGCAGCCATGACGGGTATGTCATCGGCGACGTCATCCTGTTCTATCTGACGGAGAACCAGTTCCTCATCGTCGGTCGAGTGCCGACGATCAACTGGGTCGAATTCCACGGCAAGACTGGCAGCTGGGACGTCAGGCTGGACCGCGACGATCGTTCGCCTTCCCGGCCCGGTCCGAAGGCGGTGATCCGCAAGCGCTACCGCTATCAGATCCAGGGCCCGAACGCGATGAAGGTGCTGGAGAAGCTGAATGGCGGTCCGCTGCCGGACGTCAAGTTCTTCAACATGGGTGAGATCAATATCGGCGGGCGCAAGGTGCGCTGCCTGCGCCACGGCATGTCCGGAGCGCCGGGTCTCGAGATATGGGGCCCCTATGAGCAAGCCGAGGAGATCCGTGACATCATCTATGAGGCGGGTCAGGAATTCGGCCTGAAGCTGGTTGGCGCCCGCGCCTATGCGACCAATACGCTGGAATCAGGCTGGATCCCCTCGCCATTGCCGGCCGTCTATACCGGGGAGAAGATGAAACCCTATCGTGAATATCTTCCGGCTGATGGCTACGAGGGCGCCGGCTCGATCGGCGGCAGCTTCTATTCGAAGAATATCGAAGATTACTACATGACGCCCTACGAACTTGGCTACGGCCCGTTCGTGAAGTTCGACCATGACTTCATCGGCCGGGAGGCGCTGGAGAAAAAGGCCGACCAGCCGCACCGCCGCAAGGTGACTTTCGCCTGGAACGCCGATGATGTGGCCAAGGTGTTCCGTTCCTTCTTCGAGCCGGGCATCGAGAACTACAAGTTTATCGATGTGCCAAACGCCAACTATGCCTCGTCGAACTATGACGCAGTCACGAAAGACGGCAAAGCCGTCGGCTTCTCCATGTTCAGCGGCTACAGCTTCAATGAACGCTCCTGGCTGTCGCTCGGCGTCGTTGATCCGGACATCAAGGAGGGGGACGTGCTCACCCTGATCTGGGGCGAGGAGAACGGCGGAACGAGGAAGACGACCGTGGAGAGGCACAAGCAGACGGAAATCCGCGTCAAGGTTTCGCCGGTGCCCTACTCACGTGATGCACGCGAAAACTACGCCGAAGGTTGGCGCACCAAGCAGTCCGCATAAAATGTCAGCCCGACCGGCGCAAAGCACCGGGCGGGCTGACCATCATGCAGAGGTTCCGTCCGAGCGAGTTTGCGACGGAACCTCCAAGGTTCCATCACCAATATGCGCGACAATTGGTCCGGTGAACCATTCGCGCGAAACCGGCGTTATGACTTCGATACGCTCCGCTCAGCGGCAATCGAGGCAATGAAGGCGCGGACTGCCTCGAACAGGAATGCTTCCGTTGCCTCATCCGCAAGATAGCCGTCTCTGATCTTTGCGTTGGAATGAGCGACTACGATTTCTTGCCAGACGAAGGTTCTTGCCAGCACGGCCCCGAGCACGTTCTTCAGATGAGCCTGCGCCCGCACGCCTCCGAGCGCTCCACCCGAGACCGATGCGATAAGGACCGGCTTGTCCTTGAAAACGGAAGCGTAGCCGGGCCGTGAGGCCCAGTCGATTGCGTTCTTGAGGACGCCGGGGATCGAGTAATTGTATTCCGGCGTGACAATGATCAGGCCGTCGGCTGCCGAGATTGCATCCTTCAACGCAATCACAGGGCGAGGGAGAGGGTCGAGGTCGGCATTGTAGTGCGGCAGGGAACCGATGTCGAAGCGGCTGAATATGGCTTCGCCGGCAAGCTTGTCGCAAATGGTTTCTACCACCGCCCTTGACGAAGAGGCGGCGCGAAGGCTGCCGGCAAGACAGAGTATCGAGCGCATTGGTCATAGCCTCGCCAGCCAGGTTGCGATCTGCGGGAAGATCGCAAGAACGACCAGACAAATCACCATGGCGATCACGAATGGAAAGCTTCCCCGAAAGATGTCCCCCACCTTGAGCTTGGGATCGTTGATCGCTGACTTTATCGTGTAGACGGACAGGCCAAACGGTGGTGACAGCAGGCCGATCTCGACCGCGACGACCGTCATGACGCCAAACCAGATCATGTCGAAACCGGCGGCCCGCGCCACCGGCAGGGCGATGGGCAGCAGGATCAGCATGATCGAGATCGAATCGATGAAGCATCCCATCAGGATGACGAGCGCGATGAAAACTGTCATGAATCCCCATGGCCCGAGCGTGCCACCGATGAGAAACTCGGCCAGCGCCATGGGCAGGCCGGACATTGCCAGCATCCGGCTGAAGAAGGTCGCGGCCACGATAAGGAACAGCACCGAGACGGTGATCTGGCCGGTTTCGACCAACAGCGACCTGAAACTGGACAAAGTGAGGGACCGCCGCACCAGCGCTATCAGCAAAGCGCCCAGCGCCCCCATGGCGCCGGCCTCCGTGGGATTGAGGAAGCCGGCATAGAGGCCGCCGAGAACCACCGTCACCAGCATGACGATCGGAGCGCCCTTACGGATAACGTCCAGCAGGCCGTTCGTCTCTCCGGAAACAATCTTCGCTTCCCGTTCGAATACCGAACCAGGTCTCCGCCACGCCATCAGCATGATGGTTAATGCGAAGAGGGTGGATAGAAGAATGCCGGGACCGACGCCCGACAGGAACATGCGGCCGACCGATTCCTCCGCCAGCACCGCATAGACAACCATCAGCAGCGACGGCGGTATCAGCATTCCAAGTACCGAGCTGCCGGCCACGACACCGGTCGAGAACTTTGTCGTGTAGCCATGCCGCACCATTTCGGGCACAGCAATGCGGGAGAAGACCGACGCGGAGGCGACGGATATACCGGTTATGGATGCAAACACCGCGTTGGCGAAAACAGTGGCAATGCCCAGGCCGGCGCGTACTCGGCGCAGCAGGCGCTCGAACAGATCGAAGGTGTCTTTACCGACGCCGGAGATTGTGACCAGGAGTCCCATCATCACGAACAGCGGCACGATCGCGAAAAGATATTCTTCGAGGCTGTCATTGGCCACCGAGCCGAGCATTCTCAGCGCCACCGTTTCGTTGCGGAGATACGCCACGGCACCGAAGGACGAAACCATCATCGCCACGCCGATAGGCATGCCGAGCAGGATCAGGAGAAGCAGCAGGCCGATGCCCGCGAGGCCGATCTCGATACCGGTCATCGCGACGCGCTCCAGCCGCGCAGCCGGGCTACCGCCGTCAGGACGAACTGAAGCGCCGCCACCGCCGCTCCGACAAAGATCAGCGCGCGGAAGGGGGAGGTAGGCATCGTCATCACGCCGATGACGCCGATGAATTCGCGGTGATTGATGTCGCGCCAGAGGATGTCCCAACTCGACCACGCAATGCCTGCGCAAAGAGCGGCACCCGCGAGATCCCACGCGGCGCGGATGACGACCGCTGCTCCTGGCCACCGCGTTGACAATGTGGCCAGGAAGAATTCGGTACTGGCGAGTCGGTCGTTGCGAACGGCCGTCCCGAGTTGGAGAAAGACAATCAGCACGACGGTGAGCGCTCCCAACTCGGCGATCAGGGGCAGGGACTCGCCCATCGTGTTTCGTGTGACCACGTCGGCTACGATGATCGCCATCAGGAATACGATCATGATGGTGCCGAGGGCGGCAAGCCCGTCGACACCTCTGTTCCAGAAACGCATCGGATCCTTTCGATGGGGCGGGAGACTTGTCTCCGCTCCGGCCCTGCCGCCTTCAGCCTGCATGATCTGGTCTTACCTGTCGAACGGCTATAGGTCTTTGTCCCAGTCGCGTGCTGGCTTTTCGCCGGCCGCGCGCAGGCCCTCCATATAGGCCTTCATGAAAGCTTTCCCGGGAAGTCCGCGCGATTCGACATCGGCTGCCCACTCTCCCGCAATGTCGGGAAGACCATCGACCCATTTCTGCCGATCACCGTCCGGCAGTTCGGAGATGGTGACAGGTGGATCCTGATCCTTGCCGAGCTCGACCATCTTGGCAAAGGCCGCCTCGTGCAGGTCCACCATTTCCTTGCCATGCGCCTCGGTGTAAAGCTTGCCGGCGGCGATCATTGCCTGCTGCACTTCCTCCGGCAGCCCATCCCAGCTATCTTTGTTGATGGCGATGGCACCGGAGAAGGCGGTGCCGATACGCACGCGGGTAATGTAGGGCGCCACCTCGTAGAGTTTGGCCGGCAGCACCCCGAGTGCGAGCGACAGCACGCCGTCGGATACCCCCGTCTGTATGTCGGTGTAGAAGGTCGTTAGCGAGCCGTCGACCGGATTTGCCCCAGTGCCACGGAGCCACTGGCCGAGCACGCCCGGCGCCGAAAGCTTCATGCCGTTCAGGTCGGCGACGCTTTTGATCGGCTTCTTGGTGTAAATGTCGTAGTCGTCAGTGCCGGTCAGGCCGAGGACCTTGATGTTGTACTGTTCCCACTCGTTCTTGAAGGCCTCATTGTTTTCCAGCAAATCCCACGTGACCTGGAGTTGCGCCGGCGGATTGGCGGTGGCGAAGGGCGCGTAGGTGGAAGCCTGACTGAGAGGCAGCTTGGCCCCTTCGAGGAAGGAAAACACCCAGCCAATGTCGGTGATGCCCTCCTGCACCGAAGTCAGCGTTGCGTTGGCCTTGTAGAGCGAGCCGCCAAAGGCCTCGTTCCACTCGATCTTGTAGTTACCCTTCTCGGCCAGCAGCCGATCGGTCTCGGCCATGAAATGGGTCTTGATCATCCCAACCCACGGGATCACCAGCGGGTGGCTGGAGGCCACGGTCAGCGAGATCGTCTCCTGCGCGAGCACCACGCCCGGGAACGCGACTGCACTCGCGAGCAGCATTGCTATGAGCTTCTTCATGTCACTTCCTCCCTTTTTAGAATGACAGCCTTTTCCGGCTATCTCCTCCACATGCGGATCGTCATCCGGCCTTGCGCCGGCTCACCTCGTCCCTGATCTGGGCGCCATGCTCGTCGAGCGTCGGCGGCGGGAGCACATCGAGATCGGCCTCGCCGTCGAAGCTGTAGGGCGCGCGCACGGTTGTGAATGGTCCCATCGTCGGGTGCTCGGCCTCGACTTTGATATTCAGATGCACGGCCTGCGGGTCCTCCAGAGCCTCGTCGGAATCGTAAGCGGGCGAATGCGGGACCTCGTGTTTCAAAAGCATCTCGCACCATTCGTCGCGTGTCTTGCCGGCGAACACGGGCGTCAGGATCTCGATTAGTTCGCTCTGGTGCGCGATGCGCGCCATGCGTTCGGCGAAACGCGGATCGGTCATCAGTTCCGGCATGCCAACGGCCGCGACGAGGCCTTCCCAGAATTTGGGCGGAGAAGACATGTGAATAGCGATCCACTTTCCGTCCGAACAGGCGAAAGTGTAGGATTGCGAAACCGTGGGTCGGCTCAGCGGCCCCATCACTTCGCCAACCGAATAATAGTGGGTAAAGCTGTCCAGATTGAAGTGGCACATCGCTTCAAGCATCGAGATGTCGAGACGCCGTCCCTTGCCGGTCCTCACCCGTTCCAGCAATGCCGCGACGATGCCGAGCGCCGCATAGTGGCCGGTCACGGCATCGGCGATTGCCGGCCCGATGACACGCGGATTGGTGGGTGGGGTGAGGAGGCGCAGATAGCCGCTCGCAGCCTGCGCTACAGTATCATAGGCGGGGCGGTCGCGCGCCGGCCCGGTCCGGCCGAAGCCCGAGATGGCACAGTAGACGAGGCTGGGATTCAGCCGGTGCAGTTCCTCCTCGCCGGCTCCTAGCTTCTCGGCAACGCCCGGGCGAAAGTTCTGGATGAAGACGTCGGCATTGCGGATCAGCTCATGGAAGACCGCGCGGTCGTCCGCCTCGCTGGTGTCGAGCGCGATGGAGCGCTTGTTGCGGTTGTAGGTCTGGTAGTGGGGAGAATAGAGCCCGCCTTTGAAGGCGCGAAACGGATCACCGGTCTTGGGTCTTTCGACCTTGATCACATCGGCGCCGAGATCGGCGAGATGCATGCCGGCGGCGGGACCTGTGATGTAGGTGCCCATTTCCACTACCCGGATGTCCTTAAGTATCTTCATGCTGGGCTCAGGTGTTCCTGGTCGAAGTGGTTACACGTGACGGCGGGCCGTCATAAGCGATGGCAAGGTCGGCCTTGTGCGACATGATAAAACCGATCGAGCGCAGCGACTCTTCGTACAGATGCGCAACCAGACCGCCCGCCCGGGCGAGTAGCGGAATGCCCTTCATTGCCTCGATCGGCCACCCTGCGTCCAGCATAAGCGCGGGGATCGCACCCGATACGTTGATCGGTAGTGGCCGGTTCATTATTTCGGGTGCGATGCGTCCCAATGCGCGCAGGCAAGCGACGGCATCGCCCGACACGCCACGATTATCAGCAAACTGCAGCAGAACATTTGCCCGCGGATCACCCTCGCTGTGCTGCGGATGACCGAGGCCGGGAACTTTGCCGCGTTTGGCCTTCAACTCCTCCAGGCTCGTCCGAACGGCTTTCTCGAGATTAGCACCCGGCTCGCGGCTCGCCTTCAGAATATCGACGATGTAGCGGCCCGCGATTTCGGAGCTGCCTGCGACCACCGTGCCCATGCCGAGCAACCCGGCTGACATTGCACCCTGCCAAGCTTCGGGAGCGGCAGCGAGCGTCATGCGGGCTGCCTGAACGCTCGGCACAAGTCCGTGCTCGGCGATGGCGACGAGGCAGGCATTGGTGACTGCAACCTGGGTCTCGGTTGGCCTCTCGCCGGTGACAAGGAGCCAGAAATAGGCGGTGTAGTCGATCTGGCCGATCAGTTCGGAGCACAGGTCGTGCCCCCGGATCGTTATTGTATCCGCATCCGACGCGGCAATGGCCGTGAAAGCCTGTTCCTGCTTACCGATACGCATTCGTGAGTTTTCGCATCCCGAAAAATTTTGCACTTGCCGAAAAGCTAGAGGTCCTTTAGCGTAGCGTCAAGGTGGAAATGTTTGGCTTGACCAGACTGCGGGGGTGGAGGTTCGATCGCATGGAGGAAAGGGATGCGCACGTTGGCGGGGACAATTCCCGGTCCGGTATCCCGGCCGATATCTTGCCCGGAAAGCACGCAATGAATGGGGGCGAGGCCGCTCAGGACGCCAGCGGTTCCGCGGCGGGTCCTGAGCGGCCGGCGGAATTCGTCGAGGCGCTCGCCAAGGGACTGGCAATTCTCGAATGTTTCGATGCTTCGCATGCGGAAATGACGCTCAGCGAGGTCGCCAGGCGTGTTGGTCTCTCTCCGGCGGCGGCGCGGCGCAGCCTCATAACGCTGCAGACGCTCGGATATATTGGACAAAAGAACAAGCGGTTTCACCTTCGCCCGCGGGTGATGACGCTCGGTTCTGCCTTCTACTTCGCGGCCCGCATCGACGAGGTCTTGCAGCCTGATCTGCGCGAACTGGTCCGTCAGTTCGGCGATGCGTCGTCAGTGGGCACGTTGGAAGGACAGGACGTGATCTATATTGCCCACAATTCGGTACAGCGGGCCCGACGCGCGGCGGCCGTAGTCGGCGCACGCTATCCGGCCTACGCGACCTCGCTCGGGCGGGTCCTTCTTGCCGGGCTTCCAGACACCGCGCTTGATGCCTATATCGATACCGTGCGACCCGAGGCGCTGACCTCCAGGACAATCACCGATCCGGCGGAGCTTCGTCGCGAGATTCTTGGCGTGCGAGAGGTCGGGTACGCAACTACGGTCGATCAGCTCGACTACGGGATAACTGCTCTCGCAGTGCCGATCCGCGGTCCCGACGGAAATACCGTCGCGGCGCTGAACACCTCGGGCTACACCGGAATGGTGACACCGCAGGTACTCGTCGACGAACGCCTGCCGACGCTGCGCGCAACTGCGTCGCGCATCGGGCACATGATCCATCGCTATCCCATCCTGCAATCGGTTATCGGGGGCTGAACGACATGTGCGGCTCGCGAAAAGACCAACCGTTTGATCCCCAAAAGATCCGAATTGCTCAGCGGGATTGCGGAACGCCGTAGCTGATGGATTGCGTAACCTGAGTCCCGAAAGAAAGGAGGAGCGCCTTGGCTGAACTCGTCGCAACTTTAGCCTCAACCCACCATCCGTTCTATCTGCGGGCAACCACCATGCCGCCCGAAGAACAGATCCCGCAAGCACCTGAATGGAAGCGTAAGGTGGAGGCCTATCGCGAGACACTTGCCCGCGCGAAGCCTGACGTCCTGGTGATGGTGGGTTCGGACCACTTCCATCAGATATTCCTGGACAATTGCCCCCAATTCCTGATCGGCAAGGCCGAACGCTACGATGCGACCTTCTGGAACGAGGAGCGCGAATTCGGCATCCCGAAATACCTGCTGCAGGGCGATATCGCCATGTCGCGCTTCATGCACCAGCACCTGATGGACCAGGGCTTTGACTTCGCCTTCTCCAATGAACTGAAGATCGATCACTCGATCATCTGCCCGATCATCACTGTACGTCCGGACAATGACTTGCCTGTCGTGCCGATCTACACCAATATATTCGCGCCGCCGCTGCCTTCGCCGAAGCGCTTTTACGATCTCGGCCGTGCCATCAGGAGGGCGATTGACGACTACCCGTCCGACAAGCGCGTCGCGGCCATCGGAACGGGACATCTCTCGCTGGAACTGGGAGGTCCCCGCCAGTTCATGGAGACTGGTCCGGATCCCGAATTCGACCGCCAGGCGATAGAATGGCTCCGCAATGGCGATATCGACGCCATACTGGCGAACGTCACGCATGAGAGCATGGCAAAGAGCGGCAACGCCACCCACGGGTTCTTGAACTTTATCTTGATGCTGGGTGTCGCGGGACCGGAGAAAGCCGATTACGTCGACAATCTCGATCTATTCCACACGATGGAAGCTTATCTCACCTGGTATCCCCGGACACAGGCTCAGGAGCGTGCGGCATGAGCAAATATTATGTCAACAAGTTCCTCTTTCAGGTCGACCGCAATCCCGACTTCCTGAAGCGCTACGCAGAGGATCCCAAGAACTTCGTCGCGACGTGGGAACAGTCGATCGGGCCGCGCCTCAACGAGGTGGAGGAGTCGACCGTACACAGTTTTACGGATGAGGAGCGCAAGGCTCTGGAGGAGCATGATTATGTCGCGCTCTTCGAAATGGGCGCGCATTTCTTCCTCAACCTCACCCTCTTCATCGGCATCTACGATGAGCAGTACATGAAGGAGAATGGCCCGCTGGCCTTCCAGCGGCAGTTCGCCCAACGGCTGCAGCACTGGCGCGGCAAGGAATATCCCACGGTGGAGACGTAAGAAGGGGAGCGTTCTGTGCTGCCTGGCGCTCCGCTCCGCGGTTACGTCACCGGCAGACATCTCGATTTCTTCGGGAGGAGACACCATGTGCAAGTTCTGCTCTGAAGGGCATCCGAACATCCATTACAGTCCCGCAGGCGAAGGATCCGGTGCGTTGCAAGGCATCCGAACCGGAGCCGGTACCATGCCATCATGGTCCGGCGAGGACGGACGCAGGCTGCTGATCCGCGGCGGTTACGTGCTGTCGATGGATCCGGGCGTGGGAGATTTCGCGGGTGGTGATGTGCTGGTGTCCGGCAGCCGGATCGAAGCGGTGGGAATGAAGCTCGAGGCTGGTGATGCCGCGGTTATCGACGCTGCCGGCATGATCGTCATCCCTGGCTTCATTGATACGCATCACCACCAGTTCGAAACCGCACTGCGCGGTTTTCTGGCCGACTGCATCCTCATCAACGATGGAAAGCCGCACAGCCTCTACAACTATTATGAGCACATGCTGCAGAAGTTCTCGATGGTGTATCGTCCGCAGGACGTCTACGTCAACGAGCTGTTCGGCTCGCTCTCGCAGATCGATGCGGGTGTGACGACCGTCATGGATGTCTCGCAGATCCACCACTCGCCCGAACATTCCGATGCGGCTGTCCAGGCGCTGCGCGATGCCGGACGCCGAGCCGTGTTCGGCTATTTCGAGGGCTGGGGTGAGCGTTCGAAATATCCCGAGGATGCGCGCCGGCTGAAGAAGGAGCATTTTTCCTCCGACGACCAGTTGCTTACAATGGTGATGGGCGGCGAGATCTACATACCCGGCTACGAGAGGGCGTGGGCGATCGGACGAGAGCTGGGCATTCCGGTCGCACTGCATGTGGTAGGCACGTTCGGTATGCGTGATACGTTCGATTCACTTGCAAGTTCCGGCCAGTTCGGTCCGGACAACATCTTCATCCACATGACCGGCATGTCTGACATGGCCTGGAAGATGGCGGCAGACGCCGGCGCTCACGTCTCACTGTCCGTACCGATCGAGATGACCATGCGCCATGGCATGCCTCCCATCCAGAAAGCACTTGATCTCGGCATGCAGCCATCACTTTCGACGGATGTCGAATGCACCATGACTGCTGATCCTTTTACACAGATGCGCTCTGCGATGACGCTCCAACGCGCCTTCGTCAACGAGGACGCGCTCGGCGGCAAGACGGATTGCGCGGCGATGGTGACATCGCGCGACGTGCTGCGCTTCGCGACGATCGAAGGCGCGAAGGGTTTGAAGCTTGACCGCAAGACGGGCAGTTTGACGCCAGGCAAGGAGGCCGACATCGTCCTCCTCGACGCTTCTGCGATCAATGTGGCGCCGCTCAATCATGCTACCGGCGCAGTGGTAACGCTCATGGACCGTTCGAATGTCGACACGGTGATGGTGGCCGGCAGAATCCGCAAGTGGCGCGGAGAATTGCTTGACGCTGACATTCCGAAGCTGCGCAGCGAGCTGGAAGCCAGCCGCGATCACCTGTTCGAGGCCTCCGGCATCGATCGCGACGTATTCAGGAATTAGGGATTCGATTGATGAACGAAAAATTGCCGCTCTTCCCGACTTCGCTTGTCGGCTCCTACGCCCAGCCGGAGTGGTTGCTCGACTGCAAGAAGCTGGCGGGCCGCTTTCCGCCGCGGGTGCGGGCAAAGGAACTCTGGCGCGTTGCGCCTGAATTTCTCGACGAAGCGCAGGACGACGCCACACTGCTCGCCATCCGCGACCAGGAGCGAGCGGGCCTGGACATAATCACCGATGGTGAAATGCGGCGTGAGAGCTACTCGAATCGCTTCGCCACGGCACTTGAAGGCGTCGACATTGACAATCCAGGCACTGCTCTTGACCGCTCCGGGCATCCGAATCCAGTACCGCGGGTGGTAGGCATGGTCAAACGCAAGCATGCGGTAGAGGTGCGCGATGTCGAATTCCTGCGCGCCAATACGGATCGCAAGATCAAGATCACCGTGCCTGGCCCCTTTACCATGTCGCAACAAGCGCAGAACGATTTCTACGACAGCGAGGAGGAACTGGCCGTAGATTACGCGGCGGCGGTCAACGAAGAGATCAAGGATCTGTTCGCAGCGGGCGCCGACATCGTACAGATTGACGAACCTTACATGCAGGCTCGACCCGAGAAGGCCCGGCAGTACGGGCTAAAGGCGCTGGCGCGCGCTCTCGACGGCGTAGAAGGCGAGACGGCGCTGCACATCTGCTTTGGCTATGCGGCCATCATCCATGAGCGTCCGAACGGTTACAATTTCCTGCCGGAATTGGCCGGAACTGCGGTCAGGGCCGTTTCGATTGAGACCGCGCAGTCCAATCTTGACTGCTCGATACTGGCCAAGCTGGAGGGCAAGACGATCATCCTCGGCGTGCTTGATTTGTCGACGCATGAGATCGAGACGCCCGAGATAGTTGCGGGTCGGATCCGCCGCGCTTTGCCTTATGTTTCGCCTGAGCGCCTGGTGATCGCACCCGACTGTGGTCTGAAATACCTTCCGCGGAAGGTAGCGTTCGGCAAGATGGCGGCAATGGCCAAAGGCGCTGCAATAATCCGCGCCGAACACCAGGGCCATAACTCTTGATCATATGAACATATTAAACATACTGACGTCAGCCAGAATTATGGCGGCCACGAACGCTTAGCGCGCGTCGATGTAGCGTATGTCGACAAAGTGGCTGGCGATCGCTGCTGCCGACGCCATCGACGCGATAGAAGGTGCGCGCGCTCGAAACACCCTGCCGGTGCTCAAAGTTCGGTTCGACGTAGACGCGCAACGTTCGCCTCACGCGAGGCTGTCGTCGTTCATGGCCAGGCAATCGAACATCCCGGCTAACGCCATTCGAAGCCGGCCTCCTGGAATACCCGGTCGAGACTTTCCGCCTCTGCCACTTGCTTCGCCAGTCCCGATCCCGGAACAACCATTGCGGAGACGCTGCTGTGTACCCTGTTGCGGAGCGCACGGTCGACAATGTCTGCCGCCCGGGCCTGCCTTTGTCGAGCTTTTGTCTGTTGCGGATAGTCCGGTGGCCCTGCCATGTGTTGCCCAGTTGGCTGGAAACTAGATCGTCGGAAGTCGGTCGCGTCGAACCATTCGCCAGAAACCGATCAGCGCCGTATGCGTCACCGTGGATGACCACCACGAAGCCGTACTCCAGATGAAGCCTGCAGTGAGCACTGCCAGGCGCGGTATACGACCAGATGCGGGGCTGGTAAGCTCGGATCAAGCGTTCATGGCTGGAGCCGAGCACCGATTTCAGCCGCGGCAGCCAACATGACCGGCAAATCACGGGGCTTGCCCTCGTCATCGAGGATGAATTGTGGGGTCAGGGTAGTGATGCTGATGCTGGCGACAAGCTCCCCGGCACGGTTGAAGACAGGGACCCCCAGACCTGACAATCCATGAGCATAATCATCTACAGCGAATTCCCAGCCGCGGCGGCGGATCTCGGCAACCGCCACCTCCAGGAGAGACGGATCGGTTTGCGTGTTTTCCGTAAATCGCGGCAGCGGTCCCTTGAGAACCTTTGCACGTTCTTCTGGAGGCAGATTGGCCAATAATACGCGCGGGCCGCCGGCGCAGTTCAACGGGATGCGTGTGCCCACTGCCGACCACTGCGTATCCACGTGAAGATCACGCGCCTTTACGCGGTCGAGGCAAAGTGCTTGGCCGTGAAAATAGGTCCAGAGGAAGGATGTGGCTCCTGTGATCTCGGCGAGACGTGCAAGGATAGGCGCAGAAATATCCCGGAGTTCGCTGCCGAAATTCACCGCCGGAACGAGCAGTAGAATGCCCGGTCCTAGCGCATAGGTCTGCTTCTGCTCGTCGAACTCGATGAGTTCGTTAGTCGCGAGAGTATGGAGCAAGCGTCGTGCCGTGCTCTTATCGAGCCCGGCGCGTCGCGCAAGATCCGAAAGCGACAACCGGTTCTCTGCGGCGCTGAAGGCCCTGAGGATTGCGATTGCGCGCTCTACCGCGCGCACCCTTGGTACGCCCTTTTTCCTTGGGATGGAGTTCTTCTCCGACAAGTTCCGCGCGCCTCCCTTGCGTATCATCTAGTGACACACTGTGTCATCACTTGACACGGATTGAAAGTACCTGTTGCATGAGGCCGCCTCTGGATCACAACAGAGCCTGAGCGAAAAGGGGAACCAATTTGGCGCTCACACCCGAATTGCGACGTTCGATCATGGATTCGGTCGAACAGGGTTTTGCCGATCAGATAGCCTATACCCGTAAGCTGGTGTCGTTTCATTCGGTACGGGGCGCCGAGCATGCGATTCAGGATTTCACCTTCCGCGAATTGGTGCGGCGGGGCTATGTTGTGGACCGTTTCGCCATGGATCGGGCGGCCATCGAAAATCATCCCGGAGGCTCGCCGTGGTCTGACCAGCACTCCAACGCACCTATCGTTGTCGGCATCCACCATCCGCGCCAGGAAACCGGGCGGTCGCTCATCCTTCAGTCGCATCTGGACGTGGTGCCGACCGGCCCCGAGACCATGTGGCAGCACAAACCCTATGGCGGCGAGATAGAGGGCGACTGGATGTATGGCCGGGGCGCGGCTGACATGAAGGCGGGCGCGGCGGCCAATATCTTCGCGCTGGATGCTCTGCGTCGCATCGGTCTGCAGCCGGCGGCAACGGTCTATGTGCAGTCGGTTGTCGAGGAGGAGTCCACCGGCAATGGCGCGCTGATGACCCATCTGCGCGGCTACAAGGCAGATGCCGTGCTGATCCCCGAACCGGAAGACAACAAGTTGGTGCGGGCCAATACTGGCGTCATCTGGTTCCAGGTCGAGGTGCGGGGCCTTCCCGTTCATGTGCGTGAGATGGGCGAGGGTGCCAACGCCATCGACGCGGCCTATCGGGTGATCGATGAGTTGCGCAAGCTCGAGGCGGAATGGAACGACCGCAAATCGGCCTATGAGCACTTCCAGGAAGAGCTGCATCCGATCAACCTGAACATAGGCAAGATCGAAGGTGGCGATTGGGCGTCATCGGTTCCATGTTGGTGCCGGATCGATTGCAGGATTGCGATCTTCCCGGGAGTGAGCGCCGCTGATGCCGCACGCGAGATCCGCGAGCGGATAGACAACTTCGCCAAGCAGGATTCGTACTTTGCCAACAATCCTCCTGGCGTGGTCTTTAATGGATTTCACACCGAAGGCTACGTACTGCGACCGGGGTCGGAGGCGGAAGCCGTTCTCGCAAAAGCGCATGAAGTCGCCTTCGACGCACCTCTCGAAAACTTTGTCACGGCCGGATATCTCGATGCGCGCGTTTACGCGCTGTACGATCAGATTCCTGCCTTGTGCTACGGTCCGGTTTCCAGGAACATCCACGGCTTCGACGAATGCGTCAGCCTGTCATCGTTGCAGCGCGTAACGGCTGCCATGGCGCTCTTCATTGCCGAGTGGTGCGGAACCGAACCGCTCGACGCCTGATACTTTTCTTTGCACCGCATAAAAAACAGGGGAGTTATCATGAAACTGAAAAGCGGAATTCCTGGTTTTGCGCTGGCGGCTATGCTGGCCGGCGCTGCGTTCGTGGGCGCGGCTTCGGCCGCCGAACTAACGATCGGCGTCATTGGGCCGTTGAGTGGCCCGGCGGCAAATTCGGGCATCTCGATGCGGCAGGCTTATGAGGCCGCCGCAGCGCAGGTGAACAAGGACGGCGGCATCGAGATCGACGGCGAGAAGAGCGAGATCAAGCTGATTTTCGAGGACAGCGCGTCGCGGCCGGAAATGGGAGTGAGCGCCGCCCAGAAGCTCCTGACGCGCGACAATGTCGATATCCTCGTCGGCGACACGATTTCAAGCTCCGTGACCCTTGCCCTGATGGAGGTCGCGCCCAGCTTCGGCAAATTCATGATGAGCGGCCAGCCGGTTTCCATCGAGATCGCCAAGAAGATCAAGTCCGACCCCGAGCGGTTCGGCAATTTCTGGAAATCCAGCTTCAACAGCGATGCCTATGCCAACACGCTGTTCAGCACGGTCCAGGACCTTATCGAAAAGGGCGCGGTGGAGGCCGATAACAAGAAGGTTGCCTTTATCGTAGAGGATACGGACTACGGCAAGTCGAACGTCGAATATACGCAACCGCTTTTCGAAGAAGCCGGCTGGTCGGTCTCTTCGAGCGAGACGGTGCCGCTTGGGCATGCGGATTTCTATCCGCAACTATCCAAGCTGCGTGGAGACGAGCCGGACGTGCTGATCTCGATCTTCACTTCGGTCAATTCCGGCATCGCGCTCGTCAAGCAGATGAAGGAACAAGGCCTGAAGTCGCTGCATCTTGCGGTGTACTACCCGATCCGGCCTGAATTCCTCGAGGGAGCGGGCGATGCCGCGAATGGCCTCCTGTGGACGCCTTTGTTCTTCGATCCCGTGAACAATCCCAAGCACAAGGAATTCGCGGAGATGTTCAAGGAACTGTCAGGCGTCGACGGCAATGGCGACCACGCGCAGGGCTATTGCCAGATGACGATGCTGCTCGACAACATCAAGAACGCCGGTACGATCGAGCCGGCCAAGCTTTCGGAAGCTTTCGGCATGACGGATTTCGAATGTGTCATCGCCAGGCTGGCTTACGACACCGAAACCCATACGCCGAAGATCGGCCCGGACTATTTCCCGGTGCCGATGGCGCAGATACAGGACGGAGTGAGCTTCGCCATCTGGCCGTCGACGACGGCAACCTCGGAATTCAAGGCCGCCGAGTGACATGGTCCATGGCGCCCGGGCCGGTGCAAGGTCCGGGCGCATTCCAGGCAGTGCGATCCTGCTGATACCAGCCGGAGTTTCGACGACATGCAAAGCCCGACGCAGGCATCCTTGCTGAAGGTCGACGACATCACCATGGCCTTCGGCGGCATCGTAGCCGTCGACAAACTCTCGCTCACAGTCAAGGCGGGCGAGATCCTGGCATTGATGGGCCCGAACGGGGCCGGCAAGACGACAACCTTCCATGTCATCGCCGGCGTGCATATGCCCAATAGCGGGACGATCACCTTTGACGGGCAGGATATCACGCGGCTCAGGCCCGACGGGCGCTGCCGGGCCGGCATCGGGCGTACCTTCCAGATCACCCAGCCCTTTGCCGAGCTGACGGTCGTGGAGAATGTGATGGTGGGGGCGCTGCCGCATCATCGCACCATGGCCGAGGCGCGTGCCGAAGCCCGGCGCTACGTGGACATGGTCGGTCTCGGCGGGCGGGCGGATGTGCTGGCCAAGGGCCTGAGCACCGGCCAGCGCAAGCGGCTGGAAATGGCGAGGGCAATGGCCACACGACCGAAGCTCCTGCTGCTGGACGAGGTGACCGGCGGCGTGGACATGAAGAGCCTGCCCGGCATCATCGAACTGGTGAAGAAGCTACGCGACGAGGGGCTGACGCTGATCATCATCGAGCACAACATGAAGGCCATCACCGAATTGGCCGACCGCGCCATCTTCATGAACCGGGGCGTCCGCATGGCCGAAGGTACGCCGGCCGAGATCGCCAGTCACCCCGAGGTCATCGAACTCTATCTCGGCGAGGGCGACGCCCATGCCTGACACTGCGATGCTGCAGGTCCGCGACCTGAACGTGCTCTATGGCGACTACCAGGTACTGTGGGATGTCTCCATGGAGGTCGGCCAGGGCGAAGTTGTCGCCGTGCTCGGCCCGAACGGCTCCGGCAAGAGCACCGTGCTCAAGGCGATCATGGGGCTGGCGCCGGTCAAGTCCGGGGCGGTCATGTTCGAGGGCAAGGACCTCACCAAGGTGCCGACGCATGAGATGGTGGGGCTCGGCATTTCCATGGTGCTGGAGCGGCGCCGGCTTTTCTCGCAGATGACGGTGCGCGAGAACGTTCTGCTCGGCGCATATCATCGGAGCGTCAACAAGGAGACGAAGAGCCGACTGGAATGGGTCGAGAACATGTTCCCCATCCTGGCGGAACGACGCGACCAGGTGGCCGGCAGAATGAGCGGCGGCGAGCAACAGATGGTCGCGATTGCCCGCAGCCTGATGTCGAAGCCGCGGCTCCTGTTGATGGACGAGCCCTATCTCGGCCTTGCGCCCAGAATCGTCAAGCAGATCGCCGACATGATCAAACGCGTCAATCAGGAAGGCATCACCGTCATCTTCAACGAGCAGAATGTTCAGCTTTCCTTCGGCCTGTCGGATCGCGGCTACTTGCTAGAAGGCGGCCGCGTGGTGCTTTCAGGGACGGGGGACGAGATGATCCATTCCGACGTGATCCGCCGCGTCTATCTCGGGGCTTAGGAGGAAAGAATGACGTTCGCCATCTTCCTCGAACAGGTCATTAACGGCATCATCATCGGCTCCATGTATGCGCTGATCGGCAGCGGTATCGCGCTGATCTACGGCACCATGCGGGTGCTGAACCTCGCCCATGGCGAGTTCTACATGCTGGGCGGCTATTTCATCTTCTTTCTGGCGGTCACGTACGGAGTGCCCTCCTGGCTTGCCATCCCCGTCGCGGTCTTCGCGACCTTCATCCTCGGCGTTCTGATCCAGCGGCTGACCATTCACTACCTTCTGGAAAAGGAAGGCTGGTTGTTCTCGACCATCGCCGTGACGCTGGGGCTGTCCATCTTCCTCCAGAACGCCGCGCTCCTGATGTTCGGCGAACAGTTCCAGAGCGTTCCCTACTATATCGACGGCATGGTCGAGATCGGCAGCATACGGCTGCCCTTGCAGCGCCTGCTGATCTTCGTGGTAGCGGTGATCACGATTGCGGCGATGACCTTCATCCTGAAGAAGACGCGTCTCGGCTGGGCGATCCGCGCCACCTCGCAGGACCGTGACGCAGCGGCGGTGGTCGGCATCCCGGCTCATCGCATCTATCTCATAACTTTTGGCATAGCCGGTGCGCTGGGCGCCATCGCAGCCGCCATGCTGGCGCCGATCTATGCGATCAATCCCTGGAGCGGCCTTCCGATCCTGCTCAAGGGTTTTGTCGTAGTCATCCTCGGCGGTCTCGGCAGCTTTCCGGGCGCAATCGTCGGCGGCCTGTTCCTCGGCGTCGTCGAGGCCATCGGTGTGCAACTGACCTCATCGGAATGGCGCGACGTCATCGCCTTTGCCCTGATGATCGCCGTCATCTGGTGGCGGCCATGGGGCCTGTTCGGCAAGAAACCGTCATGACCCTACGAACCGACCTGTCACTGGCCCTTCGGAGAGATGCATGTTCCAACCGCTGAAGTCGTGGCAGTGGCTGCTGATCGCCACCGCCATCGTCGTGATGGCTCTGGTGCCGCTGGTCACGCGCAATTCCTATCTGCTGCATGTCTTCATCCTGACCATGATCTTCGGCATCTTCGCCTCGGCCTGGAACCTTGTGACGGGCTTTGCGGGGCTGAAGACCTTCGGCCATCATGCCTTCTTCGGCATTGGCGCCTATGCGTCGGCGCTGATCAGCATCAATGCGGGGCTCAGCCCTTGGCTGACGGTCTGGATCGCGGCACTGGTGGCAACCGTTTTCGGCCTCTTCATCGGCTTGCCGATCCTGCGCATAAACTCGATGCCGCATGTGGCGATCGTGACACTGGGCTTCGCCGAGATCGTACGCATCGTCATCTCGAATCTGCAATCGATCACGCGCGGCGAACTGGGCCTGTGGGGCATTCCTGCCTTTGAGGGGTTCAACCTGCCGTGGATTGGCGAGGTTAATTTCACGCCGGCCGACAAGCTGCCCTATTACTACCTGATCCTTGTGCTGCTGATCGCCTCCGTCGCCGTCATCGCGCTCATCATGCGTTCCAGGACGGGGTTGGCGATGATCGCCATGCGCGACGCGGAGGAGGCGGCCGAGAGCCTGGGCGTCAACCTCACCCGACAGAAGTTGCTGGTGTTCGGGGTGAGCGCCTTCCTGGTCGGCGTCGCCGGTGCGTTCTACGCTCATTACATCAGCATCCTGACCCCGACGGCGGCGGTTGGCATCGACCTCATGATCCTGGTCATCGCGATGGCACTGGTGGGCGGACTCAGCACGCTGAGTGGGCCTCTGGTCGGGGCGCTTATCCTGACCGGTGCCGTCGAACTCATGCGTGACCTCGACGACTACCGGCTGCTGGTCTATGGCGCCATGGTCATCCTGATCGTGATGTTCCTGCCTAAGGGGCTGGTGACGCTCGCACCGATGCTGACGCGCCGCTTCGCCTCGCATTCCTCATCCTGATTCAAGAAGGGCCAATCATGCTGGACAAGGATATCGCCGCCGCCATCACGGAAGCGGTGGACCGTGGTTTCGACGAACAGATCCGCTTCACGCAGGAGATGGTGCGCTGCCCGTCCGTTCGCGGGCAGGAACATACGGTGCAAGACCTGATGGCGAGCGCCATGGCCGCGCGCGGACTGGCGGTCGATCACTGGAAAGTGGAGGTTGACGACATCAAGGATCTTCCGGGTTTTGCGCCGGTGGTCGATGCGGCCTATGAGAATGCCTACAATGTGGTCGGCACCTACCGTCCGGCGACCCGCAAGGGCCGATCACTGATCTTCAATGGCCATATAGACGTTGTTCCCACCGGCCTGTGGGAACGCTGGACGACCCCGCCTTTCGAGCCGCGTATCGACGGCAAATGGATGTATGGCCGCGGCGCCGGCGACATGAAGTCCGGGCTGGCCGGAACGCTGTTCGCTTTCGACGCGGTGCGCGCGGCAGGCTTCGCCCCCACGGCGCCGATCCATTTCCAGTCGGTAGTAGAGGAAGAGTGCACCGGCAACGGCACGCTGGCCTGCCTGCAGCGCGGTTACCGTGCGGACTGCGCCTTCGTGCCTGAGCCGCTGGAGCCAAAGCTGATGCGGGCCGAAGTCGGGCTTATCTGGTTCCGGGTGCACGTGGACGGCGATCCGCAGCATGCATCGGCCGGCTTCAACAATGCCGGTGCAAACGCCATCGAGAAGGCGCTCGGCCTATGGCCGCATATCAAGATGCTCGAGGACGAATGGAACGCCCGTAAGGTTGATCATCCGGTCTACAAGAATCATCCGCATCCGATCCGGGTCAATCTCGGGGAAATCTCGGGTGGCGAATGGACGTCGAGCGTGCCCGCCAAGGCCGTGCTGAACGTGCGGGTCGGCGTGCTCCCCGGCACCAGGCTTGGCGATATCAAGGCAGAAATCGAGGCACGGGTCCGAAAGGCGGCACTCGACGATCCCTTCCTTTCGAACAACCCGCCAAGGGTCGAGTATCACGGTCATATGGCTGAGGGTTACGTGCTGGAGAATGCCGCGATGCCGGAAAAGGTGCTCGCCGACAGCCACATGGCCGTGTTCGACCAGCCGCTTGAGGAGGAAATCACCTCGGCGGCGACGGACGCCCGCTTCTTCGGGTTGTATCAGAACACGCCGGGCCTGGTTTACGGGCCGATCTGTGAGCGGCCGCATGGTTTCGACGAGCGAGTCGACCTCGATTCCGTCAGGGCGGTGACGAAGACTATGGCCCTGTTTCTGGCCGAGTGGTGCGGGATCGAACGTCTTTGACATGAGGACACCTGTGGGCATTGAGCGTGTGAACGGTGACCGGCTGTGGTCGGCGCTGATGGAGATCGGCCGGATAGGAGAAACGCACGGCGGCGGGTGTCGGCGCCTTGCCCTGTCGGAGGAAGACGGGCGGGCACGGGATCTGTTTTGCCGCTGGGCGCGGGAGGCCGGATGCACCGTCACCGTGGACGCCATCGGCAATATCTTCGCCCGCCGCGACGGAACGCAGCGCGACGCTCCGGCGGTGGCGATCGGCAGCCATCTCGACACGGTACCGACCGGCGGCAAATTCGACGGCGTCTACGGGGTTATGGCGGGCCTCGAGGTGATGCGCCGACTGCAGGAACTGGGTCTCACGACGCGACTGCCGGTCGAACTGGTTGTCTGGACCAATGAGGAAGGCGCGCGCTTCTCACCTATGACTATGGGATCGTCGGTGTTCACCGGCGACATCGCGCTGGATTTTGCCCTGTCGCGGCATGATCCCTCCGGCGTGAGCGTGGGTGAGGCGCTGCGGCGGATCGGTCATGCAGGAGAAGCACCGGTCGGCGGTCGGCAGTTCACGGCCTATCTGGAAACCCATGTCGAGCAGGGGCCGCTCCTGAAGGAAAGCGGCGAGCGGATAGGCGTCGTCACCGGTTCGTTCATGGCGCGCTATTTCGTGGCGACGATCAAGGGGCAGGCGGCGCATGTAGGACCGACGCTGATGGAACAGCGCCATGACGCAATGGTCGGAGCATCAGCGCTGGTTCTGGAGATCGACCGCATCGGCCGCTCGCGCGGACGTGACGGCCGGTCCAATGCGCCACATATCGAACTCTTCCCCAATGTGCGCGGGGTCATACCGGAGGAGGTGCGACTGAGTTGCGACGTGCGCCATCCGGATGCCGGCGAAGTGCAGGCCATGGAGGCGGAGTTGCGGGAGGCATGCCGGCGCATCGCAGAAGAGCGCGGCGTCTCCATCGAGCTCGAACAATATTTCGAGTTCGGACCGATCAACTGCCATCAGTCAATGAACGAACTGATCGGCGAAACGGCGGATCTGCTCGACCTTCCGCGGCGCGACATCCTGACGGTGGCCAGCCATGACGCGGTGCCAATAATGGAGTATTGCCCGACTGCGCTGTTCTTCATTCCGAGCGAAACCGGCATCAGCCACAACGAAAAGGAATACAGCACGCCCGAACACTGCACCGACGGTGCGAACGTGCTGCTCAACGCGGTGCTGCGGCTGGCGTCATAGACGCGGATCAATCCCCTTCTTCTTCCACGACCGGCGCATCGGGCCAGAAGCGAGTGCCGGCGCGCGCCTGTCCGCCGCCGAGCCCGATCGCCACGCCGTCGGCGCGCCAGCAGGCGGCGCCCGTTGCCGTGCCGTCTTTGTCGAACTCGATGGCCGTCATGCCGCCGCCCACATGCGGAACGGACAACACTTTCCAGCCGCGTGCCTCCAGTCCGGTGCGGGCGGTGGCGGGAAAGGTGTCCTCGATCTCCAGTTCCTGCCCCTGCGTCCACAGGCGCGGGGCCTCAACAGCCTCCTGAAGCGTCATGCCGTGGTCGATCAGGTTGACGATTGCCTGCAGGGTCGAGCCGAAGATGCGCAATCCGCCGGGAAGTCCGAGGGCGAAGACCGGCTTCCCACCTTTGAGCGCGATCGTCGGCGCCATCGAAGTGGTGACGCGCTTGCCCGGCGCGATCGACAGAGCGTGTCCCGGATGGGGGTGATCCTCCCCCAGTGAAGTGGTCCGCCGTTATGATTAGGAAACGGAGGATCGAGAATGGCCAACAAGCGACCGAAGCCGGAAGAGATTGTCTCGAAGTTGCGGCAGGTTGAGGTTCTGATGGGGCAAGGCCTGTCCCGTCTTGATGCGATCAGGCGGATCGGCGTTGTCGAACAGACTTATTACCGCTGGCGCAAGCAATATGGTGGGATGGGCGTAGATCAGTTGAAGGAACTGAAGC
>NZ_VLJP01000033.1 GCF_007829525.1 Mesorhizobium sp. J18 | reverse complement strand
TCTAGCTGGCGAGCCGCAGCCGATCGAATTCCACTCGATTGCGGCCGCCGCGTTTTGCGGCGTAGAGCGATCTGTCGGCATGCTCCAGCGCCTCAAAGCCGGCGGTCAGTCATGGCCAAACCTGATGCCGATAGCCGGCATCAAGGACATAAAGTCCAGCAGCATTGTTTGTAACCCCGCCTTGCAGCAAACATCTCTTAATGTTCAAGGCTCATTCTAGGCTGCTAGGGTTCCTATCTGATCGCCCGGATCAATCGCTATGCTGCGATACGAATCAATGGGGCTGCCAGACGGCGGCGGGACGGATTGAATATTCCCGCCCGTCATGCCATCCGCATGTGCTACGAACGGAACGGGAACCGTGGCACACTGCACCTGATTCGCCGAACCTGGATCAAATATGCCAATTGACGACAGCAACGATCTTTTCGCGAGCCTGAACAAGCACGCAGAACCTGCAGAGCAGGCCGAGCCGGTCACGACTGCGCGCCGGTCCCCCCGCGGCGTTTCAGTTCAGCCGAAAGATGTAAGCGACTATAGCGCCGCCCATATCGAGGTACTCGAAGGGCTGGAGCCTGTACGCCGGCGCCCGGGCATGTATATCGGCGGCACGGATGAAAAAGCGCTCCACCACCTCTTCGCCGAAGTTATCGACAATTCAATGGATGAGGCTGTCGCTGGCCATGCAAGCTTCATCGATGTCGAGCTTGATGCTGAAGGCTATCTTTCCGTCACTGACAACGGTCGCGGTATTCCGGTCGATCCGCATCCGAAATTCAAGAACAAGTCGGCACTTGAAGTCATCATGACAACGCTGCATGCCGGCGGCAAGTTTGATTCCAAGGTCTACGAAACCTCCGGCGGCCTGCATGGTGTGGGCGTTTCCGTCGTCAATGCACTTTCGGAAAGCCTCGAGGTCGAAGTGGCGCGAGGACGCCAGCTATATCGGCAGAGGTTTTCTCGCGGCCTGCCGATCGGGGGCCTGGAGAATCTCGGCGAAGTCCATAATCGTCGGGGCACACGCGTGCGCTTCCGGCCCGATCCGCAAATCTTCGGCGAAAAGGCCAGGTTTGATCCTGCCCGCCTCTACCGCATGGCCCGGTCGAAAGCTTATCTCTTCGGCGGGGTGGAGATCCGCTGGTCTTGCGCTCCCTCCCTGATCAACGGCAAGGATGAGACGCCGGAAAAGGCCGTCTTTCACTTTCCCGGCGGGCTGAAAGACTATCTCAGCGCGTCGATCAACGGCGAATTCCAGGTCACGCGCGAAGTCTTCGCAGGTAAGAGCGAGAAGCGCGGCGGACATGGTTCGGTCGAATGGGCCGTCACCTGGTATGGCGGCGACGGCTTCATGAATTCCTATTGCAACACGATCCCGACCCCGGAAGGCGGCACGCATGAGGCCGGTTTGCGCAATGCCCTTCTGCGTGGCCTGCGCGCCCATGCCGAACTTACCGGCAACAAGCGCGCCTCCGTCATCACCAGCGAGGATGTGATGATCTCCGCTGCGGGGATGCTTTCGGTGTTCATCCGCGAACCCGAATTTGTCGGCCAGACCAAAGACAAACTCGCCACGCCGGAAGCCATGCGTATCGTCGAGAATGCGAYCCGCGATCCGTTCGACCACTGGCTCGCCGACAATCCGCAGGAAGCATCGAAACTGCTCGACTGGGTGATCGCGCGCGCCGATGAACGGTTGCGCCGTCGGCAGGAGCGCGAGGTCAGCCGCAAGAGTGCGGTGCGTAAGCTCCGTCTGCCGGGCAAGCTGGCGGATTGCACGCTGGGAGCTGCAGCAGGCGCCGAGATATTCATTGTGGAAGGCGATTCGGCGGGAGGCTCGGCAAAGCAGGCGCGCGACCGTGCCAGCCAGGCGGTGCTGCCTCTGCGCGGCAAGATACTGAACGTCGCCAGCGCCGGTTCCGGAAAGCTCGCGGCGAACCAGCAGATCGCTGACCTGATCCAGGCGCTTGGTTGCGGCACGCGTTCAAAGTACCGAGAGGATGACTTGCGCTACGAGCGCGTCATCATCATGACCGATGCCGATGTCGACGGCGCGCATATCGCGTCGCTGCTCATCACCTTCTTCTACCAGGAGATGCCGGACTTGATTTCCGGCGGCCATCTTTACCTCGCCGTGCCGCCGCTCTACCGCATCAGTCAAGGCGGGAAGACTATGTATGCGCGCGATGACGCCCACAAGGACGAGCTGCTGAAAACGGAATTCACCGGTCGTGGCAAGGTCGAGATCGGTCGCTTCAAGGGTCTCGGCGAGATGCTGCCGAACCAGCTCAAGGAAACCACCATGGACCGCGCCAAGCGCATGCTGTTGCGGGTCGAGGTGCATGAAGACGACTCCACCACGAAATCGGCCGTCGATGCTCTGATGGGCACGAAGCCGGAAGCGCGCTTCCGCTTCATCCAGGAGCGGGCGGAATTCGTGGAGGAGCTGGATATTTGAGTGAGAAGAATATCCCGTGGCGAACCTAGCATGAGAGCCGCTATCGGCAGAACGTTTGCGAGAAATTCACCACAAGTCATGCGCTTGCTGGACGGGCACCGGGATTCTATCAACGCTACCGTTCTTGCAGGAGGAAAGACATGGCAGGCCTTTATCTTGAAGAGTTCACGCCGGGACAGGTGATCCAGCATCCTCTGCGCAAGACCATAACCGAAAGCGATAACATACTGTTTTCGGTGATGACCCTTAATCCGCAGCCGCTGCATATCGATTTCGACTTCGCTGCAAAGAGCGAATGGGGCAAGCCGTTGGTGAATTCGCTCTTCACGCTCGGACTGATGATCGGCATCTCGGTCCACGATACGACCTTGGGCACGACGATCGGCAATCTCGGCATGACCGAGACCGTCTTTCCGCACCCGCTTTTCCACGGTGATACGGTGAGAGTCGAGACGGAGGTCAAATCGGTGCGGGAATCAAAATCGCGACCGGACCGCGGCATCGTGGAGTTCGAGCATCGGGCCTATAATCAGCACAACGTGCTGGTGGCGCGCTGCGTGCGCCAGGCAATGATGAAGAAGGCAGCCGTCTGATGCGCTCCCTGCTCTTCGTCCCGGGCGATTCTGAAAGAAAGCTCGAAAAGTCGCTGCAATCCGGTGCGGATATCCTGATCGTCGATCTGGAAGATTCCGTCGCTGCCGGGAACAAGGAAGATGCGCGGCGCATCGCGGCAGAATTCATTGCAGACAAGAAGGCCGGGACCTCCTCCTTTTTCTATGTCCGGGTAAATGATCTTTCGACCGGCCTGACGGACGAGGATCTGGAAGCTATGATGGCCGTCCGGCCCGACGGCATCATTTTGCCGAAGGCGCAGGGCGGTCAGGATGTAACGCATCTGGCGGCGAAATTGCGCGTGCATGAGGCCGAGCAAGGGATCGAGGATGGGACGACCCGCATTCTTCCGATTATCACCGAGACAGCAAGCGGCGTTCTGGCGGCCAGCACCTATCGTGAAGCCAGCCCTCGCCTTTCCGGCATTACTTGGGGTGCGGAAGATCTTTCGGCCGATATCGGAGCAAGGACGGCGCGCGACGAGGACGGACGCTTCACCGATACGTTCCGGATTGCCCGCGCCATGACGATTCTCGCTGCGGCTTCGGCGGAAGTGGCGGCGGTCGATACCGTCTTTCCCAATTTCCGGGATGAAGGAGGCTTTCGACGCGAATGCGTGGAAGCAGAGCGTGACGGCTTCACGGCCAAGATGGCGATCCATCCCGCCCAGGTTCCGATCATCAACGAGGCCTTCACCCCCTCCGCCGAGGCTGTGGCTCATTCCAAGGCCGTCATAGACGCTTTCTCGGCGGCCGGAAATCCAGGCGTCGTTGCGATTGACGGACAGATGTATGATCGCCCTCACCTGCGCCGGGCTGAACGAATACTGGCTCGCGCGAAAGCTGCGGGCGCCTGACCCTGTCAGTCGGCCTTCCAGCGTGGCCGGAGCATCTCGAACACTTCGGTGACGGCAGCATAGTCACGATAGCCGAGGCGTGAAAGATTCTGCGCCTTTGCGTAGTCGAACATGCCATCGGACAGGATGTCCTCGTCGATATGCACCCCAACCACTTCACCCATCACCACCGTAACGCCAGCCGATGCCCCATCGAGACCACGTGGCTGGAGGATGTTGACCACCTTACATTCGAGGGCGGCATAGGCGTCGGCCACCCGTGGTGGCGAAACCATCTGCGACGGCGCAGGCGTCAGGCCGGCATAGCCGAATTCGCTTATCCCGCGCGGCGCATCGACCGAACTGGCATTCATCTTCTCGGCAAGATTACGGCTGGCAAAATTAGCGACGAATTCGCCTGTTTCGCGTACGAAAGTGACGCTGTCCTTCTCGCCTTCCGACGAAAACATCACGAGATGGGGGTGTGAGGAGATAGCGTTGAAGAAGGAATAGGGCGCGAGGTTCAAAGCACCGTCTTTCGATACCGTCGAAATCCAGCCGATCGGGCGCGGCGCCACGATGGCTTTGAAGGGATCATGGGGCAGGCCATGCCCTTTTGAAGGTTCGTAGAACATGGGATCAATCCTGTGCCGGGCCGGTATATTCGGAATAGAGAGTGGATACGTCCGGACGAGGCCGCTCCGCGGCCTCACCGTCATGCGTTCCGATGTGCACAAAGCCGACGACACGCTCGTGTTTTTCAAGTCCGAGTATCTGTCGCCCCTCGGGAAGATCGGAATACCAGTTGGTGATCATGTTGGTGCCGTAACCCAGCGCATTTGCGGCAATCATAAGGTTCATCGCCGCCATGCCTCCGGAAAGAAACATCTCCCACTGCGGGATTTTCGGGTTTTCCTTCGGGCATGACACGATGCCAATGACCAAGGGCGCTCGCGAGAAGCGTGTCAACTCCTTTGTGCGGCGGGCATCCGTAAGCGGACCTTCCAGCTTTTCCGCCAGATCGGCGATCATTTCCCCTACCCTCTCGCGCGCCGCGCCGCGATAAATGATGAAGCGCCATGGTGCGAGATTGCCATGGTCGGGCACGCGCGACGCGATCCGAATCATGGTCTCGATCTCGTTGTCCGAGGGGGCCGGTTCGCAAAGCTCCTGAATTGGCACCGATTTCCGGCTCAGCAAGAATTGGATGATTGACGAAGACACAAAAAACTCCCTTTTGCGGGCGCGTATAACATATTCGCCGTGGAAATTGCTTTGGGTTGAGACCTGTCGGATTCAGCCTTGAATTTGCCACTGCCTTGGGCTTGAAGACAAATGATGATCATAGGGGCGTCAAGGTTACTTCTCCTCCACGGCTTCGCGGCTGTCGTAGTCATGTCCTCGGGCATCGGCGGCGCAGTGGCGCAAAACCTGCCCTCTGGCGGGTTTGGAAGCAGTCCGGACAGCCTGAATTTCAATCTCGATGCTGTGCCGGGCACGCCGATGGATTTGCCAGGCGTAGATTCGCAATTGGATCCCCTGCCGCCCGGAAGCAACAGCTATGCACCACCCCACACCAGCGCGCCTCTCGCTACCGCCGCAACCGGCGAGATTACACTTGCGGCGCATCTGACTGAAGATTCGGAAGAGATTCCGCGTGGCCTCGTATGGCGGATTTTCAAACCGGAAGTCGGGCCTGATGGAAAATTGCCGCTCGTGGCATCCTCGCGCGGCGGCACGAGCATCTTCAAGCTCCCTCCCGGCAGCTATCTCGTCCACGCCGCCTTTGGGCGGGCAGGCGCGACCAAGCGAATCAGCATCGGCCGTGATGCGAAGCGCGAGGACCTCGTGCTTGACGCCGGAGGACTGAAACTCGATGCGGTGCTTTCCGGCGGCGTGCGCATTCCGCCGAACCGGCTGAAATTCTCGATCTATGAGGCCGAACCCGACGCCACCGGCGATCGTGCCCTAATCATTCCCGATGTGAGTCCCGACACGATCGTGCGCTTGAAGGCCGGAACCTATCACGTGGTTTCCACCTATGGCACGGTCAATGCGGTCATTCGCTCGGACATCCGCGTGGAAGCCGGAAAGCTCACCGAAGCAACGGTGGAGCATCGCGCGGCCCATCTGACGATGAAGCTTGTGCGCGAGACGGGCGGCGAAGCGATTGCCGATACAGCTTGGTCGATCCTTACTGATACGGGTGACATAGTCCGCGAGTCCGTGGGCGCCTATGCATCCATGGTGCTGGCGGAAGGCGACTACACCATCATCGCCAAGAACCGGGACCGTATCTACCAGCGCGACTTTTCCGTGGTGGCCGGCCACAACCAGGACGTGGAGCTACTACCCACTGATCTTATCGACAGCAAGGAAAGCACTAGTCTGGAAGTCGACAACGAGTAGCCGGATGCAGCCGCGTAAGCCGCTGCTGCATCAGCCTGCGTCAGGCCGCCTGGCGCTTGCGTCGCAGATCCGGCGGAACCGCTTCCTCGGCCAGCACTGCAACCGCTTCGTCCAGCGGCAAGGATGTCTGGTCGCGCGAACCAAGCCGCCGCATGTTGACCGCACCATCCTCCGCTTCGCGTTTTCCGCAAACAAGGATCACCGGCACCTTGGCGAGCGAATGCTCGCGCACCTTGTAGTTGATCTTCTCGTTGCGCAAATCGGGCTCGGCCGCCAGCCCTGCCGCCTTCAGCCGCTGCACGACTTTGATGGCGTAGTCGTCAGCATCTGATGTAATCGTGGCGACCACGACCTGCACAGGCGCGAACCAGAGCGGGAAATGCCCCGCATAGTTCTCGATCAGGATGCCAAGGAAGCGCTCCATCGATCCGCAAATGGCGCGATGGACCATGACGGGCTGCTTCTTCTCCGAATCCTTGTCGATGTAGAAAGCGCCGAACCGCTCCGGCAGGTTGAAATCCACCTGCGTGGTGCCGCATTGCCATTCGCGGCCGATGGCATCCTTCAACGAATAATCGAACTTGGGACCGTAGAAGGCACCGTCGCCTGGATTGATTTCCGTCTTGATCCGGTTGGTGGAGGACTGGATCTGCTTCAGCACGCGTCCCATGATCTCTTCGGCATGGTCCCATAATGCATCGGAGCCAACCCGCTTTTCCGGCCGCGTGGCAAACCGAACGGTTATCTCGTCGAAGCCGAAATCGGCATAGGTCGAAAGAATGAGATCGTTGATCTTCAGGCATTCGGCCGCGAGTTGATCCTCGGTGCAGAAGATATGGGCATCGTCCTGCGTGAAGCCGCGCACGCGCATGAGGCCGTGTAGCGCGCCTGAAGGCTCGTAGCGATGCACGGCGCCGAATTCCGCAAACCGGATGGGTAGTTCCCGGTAGGATTTCAAGCCATGCTTGAAGATCTGGACATGACCGGGGCAGTTCATCGGCTTGAGCGCGAAGACGCGCTTGTCCTCCGCTTCCTCGTCCGCGGTCGTGACGGCGAACATGTTCTCCTTGTACCAGCCCCAATGACCGGAAGTCTCCCACAAGGAGTGGTCGAGTACCTGCGGCGCATTCACCTCCTGATAATCGTCGGCCAGACGCCGGCGCATGTAGGAAACGAGGTTCTGGAACATCTTCCAGCCCTTGGAGTGCCAGAAGACGACACCCGGCCCCTCCTCCTGGAAGTGGAACAGATCCATCTCACGGCCAAGCCGGCGATGATCGCGCTTTTCGGCTTCTTCCAGCATGGTGAGATAGGCGTCGAGCTGTTCCTGATTCGCCCAGGCCGTGCCGTAGATGCGGGTCAGCATCGGATTGTTAGCGTCGCCGCGCCAATAAGCACCCGCCACTTTCATCAGCTTGAAGGCATTGCCGATCTGCCCGGTGGATACCATATGCGGCCCGCGGCAGAGGTCGAACCAATCGCCCTGAAAATAGATCTTGAGGTCCTGATCCGGTGGGATGGCGTCGATCAGTTCGACTTTGTAGGCCTCGCCCTTTTCCCGAAAGACCTTGCGCGCATGCTCGCGGTCCCACACCTCTTTCGTGAAGGGCCGGTTGCGCGCGATGATCTCGCGCATCTTTTTCTCGATCGCCGGGAAATCCTCCGGCGTGAAAGGTTCGTTGCGCGCGAAATCGTAATAGAAACCGTTCTCGATGACCGGGCCGATCGTGACCTGCGTTCCCGGCCACAATTCCTGCACCGCCTCGGCGAGGACATGGGCGGCATCATGGCGGATAAGCTCAAGAGCACGTGGATCATCGCGGGTGATGATCTCAATCTTGCCGGAGCTGCCGATCGGGTCAGAAAGGTCCCGCAACACGCCGTCGAGGCTGTAGGCGACGGCCTTCTTGGCAAGTGATTTCGAGATCGATTCGGCCAGTTCGGCGCCGGTCGTCGCTGCGTCGTATTGGCGGGCGGAGCCATCGGGAAATGCAAGGGAAACGGAATTCGACACGCTGTATCTCCTTATCCAGTCCCGCCAACGAACGCGGGTGGTCGATCCGGTATATGCCGGCGAGCGGTCTTTTAGAGAGGGATGACGACGGCGTAAAGCCCCGTATGGGTGCGGATCAATGGGTATTTGGCGGCAGGCCTATACGCCAGTAGCGCCACGGGAAGTACCAGACGTAACGGTCTTCAAGTATCTCTGGCACCGGATCGTGGCCATGCGTGCCGCCGGGGCCGCAGCGCGCGACGCGGAACAGCGCCATCCAGCCGCCCGCCCATAGCCCATGCCGTGCGATCGCCTCATAGGCATATTCCGAACAGGTCGGCAGATGACGGCAGGAATTACCGACGAAACCCGAAAGTGTGAGTTGATAGAGGCGCACCAGGGACGTGCCGAGCAACCGGCCGGGCGTATGCCGCCATGAGCCTCCCCAGTTGCGGCTATACCGCGAATGCTGACTGTTGCTGTCGTCCACGCCTTCCTCTCAGGACCAAAACAGCCGTAAAATGGCAATCGGATTGCCGGGCCACAACCTCCCCGTCTCCCTTACGGAGATACTTCGTTCTGCAGGGATGGTTTGAATGGTTGCAGGAAACCTATAACTGTACGCCGAACAGCGCCATTCCCATCGCCTTTCGGTTGAACAGGCAAACAGGCTGAGGACTCCGATTATGAGCGACGACGTCGAACTTGGGTTGGACACATTCGGAGACGTCACCGTCGATGCAGAGGGAAACCGGCTTTCGCAAGCGCAAGTGATCCGCGACGTCGTCGAGGAAGCCGTGCTTGCCGATCAGGTCGGCATCGACTTCATCGGCCTCGGCGAACATCATCGCGACGATTTTGCCATTTCCGCGCCTGACGTGGTGCTGGCGGCTATTGCGACCGCAACGAAAAGGATCCGGCTTGGATCCGCCGTCACCGTGCTGAGTTCGGACGATCCCGTTCGCGTCTTTCAGCGTTTCTCCACCCTGGACGCCATTTCGCGCGGGCGGGCCGAAGTTATACTGGGCCGTGGCTCCTTCACGGAATCCTTTCCGCTATTCGGCTTTTCACTCCATGATTACGAGAAGCTTTTCTCGGAGAAGCTCGACCTGTTCTCCACTCTCCTGAAGCAGGGGCCAATCCATTGGAAAGGCGAGACGCGGGCCGAACTGCGCGGCCAGACTGTCTATCCGCCGGTCGAGAGTGGTACGCTCAAGACCTGGATAGGTGTCGGAGGCAGTCCCGAATCGGTCGTACGCGCAGTGCGCTACGGCCTGCCGATGATGCTCGCAATCATAGGCGGCGCACCCAAACGCTTCCTGCCCTTCATCGACCTCTACCATCGTGCGGTGGCACAGATCGGGGGAACGGCGCTGCCTCTTGGCGTTCATTCGCCGGGCCATGTAGCAGACACGGACGAACAGGCTCGCGCCGAACTCTGGCCCGGCTACAAGGCGATGCACGACCGGATCGGCGCCGAACGCGGATGGGGTCCGACCGACATCTCCCGTTTCAACCAGGAAGCGGAGATGGGCTCGCTCTATGTCGGCTCGCCGGAAACCGTTGCCCGCAAGATAGCCTCGACCATGAAGGACCTGGGCGTAAAGCGCTTCGATATGAAATATTCCTCAGGCACGCTCGGCCATGACAAGATGATGCGCAGCATCGAACTCTACGGTACCAAGGTAATGCCCATGGTCTGCGACATGCTTTCGGCCGATTGAGGCTGCCTCACGCCGCAGCTTCGGCGTGTTTTCTTTCGATCTGATCTATGGCGTCGACCACAGCGTCGAAAGTCAACATGGTCGAAGCGTGGCGTGCCTTGTAGTCGCGTACCGGCTCGAGATATTTCAGATCGGCAAAGCGGCCTTCGGGCGGCGGCCCGTTTTCCTTCAGCATCTTACGCATGGTCTCACGCACTTCACGCAATTCCCCTGCGCGAGCACCAATGATATGCGCCGCCATGATGGAGGAAGATGCCTGCCCGAGTGCGCAGGCTTTCACCTCGTGGGCAAAATCCGCCACCACACCGTCGCTCATCTTGAGATCGATCGTAACCGTGGAGCCGCATAGCTTGGAATGCGCGGTCGCCGAGGCATCCGGGTCGGACAGGCGGCCGATGCGGCCGATATTCCCTGCAAAAGCAAGGATTTTCGCGTTATAGACGTCGTCTATCATGACTTTCCGGCTGCAAGGCGTTCTTTAAACACAGTGTGTCGCGGCTGCATCTTTCATTCGTGCCCCGCGTGTCTATATAATGGTCGTATCTTGATGACGGCAAGGCGATCAATTTCCGCTTCCGTCACGAGGTCGCGAGAAGCCGCTTTCGGGCCGGACTGAGACATAGTTCACCAAACCCGCAAAAGGCTGTGGTCCGTTCAACTCGTTCCTTCTGAGAAAGGAACTACGGGAGACGCCTTCCATGGATGCAATTATCAGAAACTTCCCACCGGTGGGTGACAAGGCTCAGAAGTCGGAGTCCAAGCCAGCCTATCTGGACAAGCCGGTTGTCGATCGCCCGACCCAGGAGGAAGCGGAAGCAGCCGTGCGCATTCTTTTGCGTTGGGCGGGAGACGATCCCGACCGCGAAGGGCTGAAGGAGACACCGGAACGTGTTGCCAAGGCTTATCAGGAGATATTCGGAGGTTACGACCAGTGCCCCGCCGAGGTATTGGGGCGGACCTTTGAGGAAGTCGCCGGCTATGACGACCTCGTGCTGATCAAGGACATCTCGTTCCACTCCCATTGCGAACACCATATGGTGCCGATCATTGGCAAGGCGCATGTCGCCTATCTGCCGGACGGCAAGGTCGTCGGCCTGTCCAAGATTGCCCGTGTGGTGGATATTTTTGCACGCCGTTTGCAGACGCAGGAAGCGATGACCGCGCAGATTGCCGGTGTGATCCAGGACGTATTGAAGCCGCGCGGGGTCGCGGTAATGATCGAGGCCGAACATATGTGCATGGCGATGCGCGGCATCCGCAAGCAGGGCTCAACCACCTTGACCTCGACATTCACCGGCGTCTTCCGCGATCAGCCTGAAGAACAGGCCCGCTTCGTCACCCTGGCTAGGGACGGCCAGAGGGGCTGAATGCTGGTCGTATGGTTTCGAGACCAGCATGACTGCCATTACTTTTCCCGAACCACCCGCGACAAAGGCCGATCTTGAGGAGGGAACGGCCTTTTCGCCGCGTTTCGATTCCAACGGTCTGGTGACGGCCGTCGTTACTGACGCCGGCGACGGCAGACTTCTTATGGTCGCTCACATGAATGCCGAAGCGCTGGCCAAAACGCTCGAAACCGGAATCGCTCATTACTGGTCGCGCTCGCGCGGCAAGCTTTGGAAAAAGGGCGAGACCTCCGGCAATGTGCAGCATGTTGTCGAAATGCTGACAGACTGCGATCAGGATGCTATCGAACTGCGCGTGAATGTCGCAGGGGACCATGCAACCTGTCATACTGGACGACGTTCCTGCTTCTATAGAAGGGTCATGCTACGGAATGGTGAAGTCGCGCTGATTGACGACGGCAGCCAGGCATTGTTCGATACTGAAAAGACATATGCGAAGGATATTTGATCCACCTGCCTCCTGAACGCGAATTCACGATTTCGATACGAAGCCCCGGCACTATGCATCGGGGATGAGGAGACCATGATGCTCGAATGGGCGTCCTTGCGCAGCAAGCAGGAAAACCGGGAAGCGACGGTACTTCCGCCGGATGCGCCAGAACTTAATCCACGACTGCCCAAGAAGTCCGCGATCTCGCTCGCCCTTGGCGGCGGGGCGGCCCGAGGCTGGGCGCATATTGGCGTCCTGCGGGCGCTAGACGAGGCAGATGTTGAAATCAGCATGATCGCCGGCACCTCCATTGGCGCGCTGGTCGGAGGATGCTATCTCGCTGGAAAGCTTGACGAGCTGGAGGATTTCGCCCGCTCCCTCACCAAGCGGCGGATCTTTGGCCTTCTTGACCTGAATTTCGGCGGCAGTGGCCTCTTTGGCGGCATGAAGCTGACCAGCCGCATGCAGGAACATCTCGACAAGGTGAATTTCGAGGATCTGGCGAAGCCTTTCGTGGCGGTCGCGGCGGAAATCCGCACCGGCCATGAGATATGGCTGTCCAGCGGATCGCTGATAACAGCCATGCGTGCTTCCTATGCCCTGCCAGGCGTTTTCGAGCCTGTCGTCTGCAACAGGCGGGTTCTGGTGGATGGGGCACTGGTCAATCCCGTGCCCGTATCGGTCTGCCGTGCCTATGAGCAGCCTGCTGTCGTGGCAGTGAACCTGCATTACGATCTTTTCGGGCGCGCCGCGGTCATCAAGCACAGCGCCGACCTTTCCGAAAAGGAAAACAAACACCTGGACGGCCAAAAGGCCCCTCTCATCGTGGAAAAGGGTGCGCGCGAGCGCGATTCGCGCATCGGCATTACGGGCGTCATGGTCGAGGCCTTCAACATCATCCAGGACCGCATATCCCGCGCCCGGTTGGCAGGAGATCCACCGGATCTGTCACTGCAGCCTAAGCTCGGTCATATCGGCCTGACGGAGTTTCATCGGGCAGACGAGGCTATCCGTCTGGGCTACGAAGCGACCAAGGCGCAGTTGCCTGAAATTCAGAGGCTTCAGTCGGTCCTCGCCTGAAAAAACACTTTCTCAGGGTGCGGCTTTGGCCGCGTCCACTATCCTGAATTGCACCGATCGCATTCCGTTCCAATTGTTGGCCGCAAGCGAACCGGCAACATGCACGGTCGCCCCCCTATTCTCGAACAGGAAACGACCGAGATCTGTTTCGGCAGCGCGGAAAGCGATCGCCTGAAGGCGCCCTCCCCCCTGGGAACTCAAATCCACCCGCACGTGGCCATTGCCGACGGTGCGCGCGTCGACCAGCCGGTGGTGTGGTAGCGCCAACACCGGCGACGGGTGACCCGAACCGTAAGGGCCGGCAGCTTCCAAAGCATCCAGAAGATCGAAAGTCGCCCCCTCGGCCGACAAGGCCGCGTCGATTTTCAGGCTTTCCAGATCCCGCAGGCGGGTAACCGCCTCCCCTGCCCGTTCCTCGAAGAAAGCACGCAATTCGCCAAGCTTGGCTCTTTCGACCGTAATTCCCGCTGCCATGGCATGGCCACCGCCCTTGATCAGCAGCCCTTGGGCTACAGCCTCCCGGACGAGCTTGCCAAGATCGAAACCGGTGATGGAACGGCCGGAGCCGGTCCCGATGCCATTCGCATTGAAGGCTATGGCAAAGACGGGGCGGCGAATGAACTCCTTGAGCCGTGAAGCGATGAGCCCGACAATGCCGGGATGCCAGCTTTCGCTGGCGGTGACGACCACTGCGGGACCACCCCCCGCGGAGATTTCGGCCTCCGCTTCGGCCCTTGCTTCCGCCAGCATCTGTGTTTCCATGTCCTGGCGCTCGCGATTGAGCTGGTCGAGGGTGTCGGCAATGGCATTGGCCTCGGCAGGATCTGCGGTCGCAAGCAGGTTACTGCCGAGGGCCGCATTGCCGATACGGCCGCCGGCATTGATCCGCGGGCCGATCAGGAAGCTGAAATGATAGGGATTGAGCGGCTCGCCCACCCGCGAGACCCGCGCCAGTGCGGCAAGGCCAGGCAATTTCAATTGCCGTGCGACGAGCAGCCCTTTCACCACGAAAGCGCGATTGATACCCGTGAGCGGGACCACGTCGCAGACCGTGCCGAGCGCCACCAGATCGAGCATGGACAAGAGATCGGGGCCGGGCGTCGCATGTCGGCGCTCGCGAAGCACCTTCGCAGTCTGCACGAGCGCGAGAAAGACCACGCCCGCCGCGCAAAGGTGCCCCTGGCCGGAAAGGTCGTCCTCCCGATTCGGATTGACGACCGCAACAGCCGGCGGCAGAGCGCCGCCCACCTGATGATGATCGAGCACGACGATATCGGCTCCCGCCTGCCGGCCTGCTTCGATCGCTTCCGCGCTGTTGGTGCCGCAGTCAACCGTGACGATGAGCCTGGCGCCGCGCGCCGCAAGCTCACGCATGGCATCGGGATTTGGTCCGTAGCCCTCGAAAATGCGATCCGGAATATAGATTTCCGACTCTACGCCGTAATGAGCCAGAAACCGTTTCAGAAGTGCTGATGAGACGGCACCGTCAACATCGTAGTCGCCGAAGATGGCGACACGCTCGCTGCGGATAATCGCATCCGCGATCCGCTCAGCCGCAACCGTCATGTCGGTCAGCGATGCCGGATCAGGCAGAAGTGCCCTGATTGTGGGATCGAGAAAGCCTGCTGCGTCTTCTGGCAGGACACCACGGCCGGCGAGGATGCGGGCTACGATCTCGGACACGCCGTGGCCTTGGGCGATCGCCAGGGACAGGTTCTCCTGGCGAGGGTCCAGCCTGTGCTCCCAGGCAAGACCGTTCGCTGACCGTCTAACGTCAAGAAAGAACCGCTTCTCGCTACCCGTCATCACGCCCACCTGTTCACTAGCGCAGGATATACGGGCTCACCGACGGGAGAAAAAGACCGTTCTCAGAACTTGGCCTGATCCTGGTGACGGGCCTTGATCTCGCGCACCGTCTGCGATGAGGAACGCATGACGATCGTGTGTGTCTGGATCGAATCACGACCGAATTTGACGCCGGACAGGAGGTTGCCGTCGGTCACGCCCGTGGCGGCGAACAGAACGTCGCCCTTGGCCATTTCCTCCATGCGATAGACCTTCTTCGGGTCGCTGATTCCCATCTTTGCGGCGCGTGCGATCTTGTCCTCGGTATTGAGCTGCAGGCGCCCCTGCATCTGGCCGCCTATGCAGCGCAGGGCCGCCGCGGCCAGAACGCCTTCCGGCGCGCCGCCTATACCGAGATAGATGTCGATACCGGTCTCGTCCGGGTCAGTCGTGTGGATGACGCCGGCCACGTCGCCGTCGCCGATCAGCCGGATAGCCGCGCCCGTGGCGCGCACTTCCTCGATCAGCCGCGCATGGCGCGGACGATCGAGTATGCAGGCAGTGATCTCACCGGCGGGAACCCCCTTCGCCTTGGCGAGATTCTCGATGTTCTCGGCGGCCGGCGCATCGATATCGACCACTCCTTGGGGATAGCCGGGCCCGATCGCAATCTTCTCCATATAGACGTCGGGCGCGTAGAGGAGGCTGCCGCGTTCCGCGATCGCAATGACCGCCAGCGAATTGGGCAGGTTCTTCGCGCAGATCGTCGTGCCCTCCAGAGGATCGAGCGCGATATCGACTTCCGGTCCTTCCTTGGTGCCGACTTCCTCGCCTATATAAAGCATGGGCGCCTCGTCGCGCTCACCTTCGCCGATCACGACCGTGCCGGTGATCGGAAGCCGGTTGAGTTCGGAGCGCATGGCATCGACCGCTGCTTGGTCGGCGGCCTTTTCGTCGCCACGTCCCCGCAGCCTTGCGGCGGCGACCGCCGCGCGCTCGGTAACGCGGACGAGCTCAAGGGTGAGGATACGGTCGAGACCGGGTGAAGCGCTCTTGGCCATTTCTGGTTCCTGATCGTTATGGGCGGGTTGGCGCCTCTTTTGGCAAAGTGAACTTCGCCCGGCAAGAGGCGGAAAGCCTCCCGGCAAACATCAATCGATTGAAAGTCTTAGGCGTCGCTTTTGCGGAGACTCAGGCAGCCCGTTCGATGCGGATGACCTGCGGCTTATCGACCAGATGGCCATCCTTGGTGATGCTCTCTACCGCCTTGCGGACGGCCGCTTCCGTCGTCTCATGCGTCACCAGCACGACGGTCTTCTGCGTTTCCGCCTGGTCGGGATCGGCATGCTGGACGATGGATTCCAGCGAAATGTCATTGTCGGCCATGCGCTTGGCGATCGCCGCAAAGACGCCGATACGGTCATACACGGTCAGGCGGATGAAATAGCCACCCTCATGCCGTCGAATGCGCGCTCGTTTGTAGGGTGCAAGCTCCTTTGCCGGCCAGCCGAAGACCGGCCCATGCTGGAAGCCGGGCTGGCTCTTGGCGATATCGGCAATGTCGCCGACAACGGCCGAGGCCGTGGCGCTGCCACCGGCGCCGGGCCCGGAGAGAAGCAATTCACCCAGAATGTCGGTCTCGATCGCCACCGCATTGGTGACGCCATGCACCTGAGCGATCACGGAGGCTGTCGGCACCATGGTGGGATGAACGCGCTGCTCGATGCCGCTGTCGGTCTTCTGCGCCACCCCGAGAAGTTTGATTCGGTAGCCGAGCTGGGCAGCAGCGCGGATATCGGCCTGAGTTATGTTGGAAATGCCTTCCATATAGATGTCGTCTGCCGAGATCTTCGTGCCGAAGGCAAGGCTTGTCAGGATGGAGAGCTTGTGCGCCGTGTCATGGCCTTCGATATCGAAGGTCGGATCGGCCTCCGCATAGCCGAGCCGCTGGGCATCCTTCAGGCAGTCGTCGAAGGAAATCCCCTCCGCTTCCATGCGGGTCAGGATGTAATTGCAGGTGCCGTTCAGAATGCCGAAGACGCGTGTCACGGTGTTACCGGCCATCGCCTCACGCATGGTCTTGATGACCGGGATGCCGCCCGCGACCGCCGCCTCATAGTTGAGAAGCACGCCCCTCTTCTCGGCAATCTCGGCAAGCGCGACGCCATGCCGGGACAGCAGCGCCTTGTTGGCGGTCACGACATGGCAACCCGCTTCCAGCGCCGCCTTGACGGAGGCACGGGCGGGACCGTCCTCACCGCCGATCAACTCGACAAACACATCGATATTGTCCGACCGAGCAAGTGCGACAGGATCATCGAACCATTCTGCTCCGTCGAGGGCGATCCCGCGATCCCGTCTCCGGTCGCGGGCGGAAACGGCTGTGACAGCAATCTCCCGCCCGCATTGCCGTTTCAGTTCAGCCGACTTTTCTGCCAGCACCTTGACCACGGACGATCCCACCGTGCCGAGGCCGGCTATCCCAACACGCAACGCTTCGGCCATATCCCGCCGCCCTTAGAATTTCATCGAATCACTTAAAAAGCTCAGCGGCGGGCACCGAGCGCAATGACATTGTCCGAACCGCCGCCGGCAGAAGCGAGAAGCCGCTTTATGCTGCGGGCAGCCTGCCGGATACGATGCTCGTTCTCCACCAGCGCGATACGCACATGATCGTCGCCATGCTCGCCAAAACCGATACCGGGCGCGACCGCTACTTCCGCTTCTTCGACCAGCATCTTTGAGAATTCCAGCGACCCCATGGAGCGGAACGGCTCGGGAATCCGTGCCCAGGCAAACATGGTGGCCGGCGGTGGAGGCACATGCCAGCCGGCGCGGCCGAAAGCCTCTACCATGACGTCGCGACGGCGGCGATAGACGTTGCGTACCTCTTCGATCTCGGCTCCGTCAGAGTTCAGGGCAGCGGCAGCCGCGACCTGGATGGGCGTGAAGGCGCCATAGTCGAGATAGGATTTCACCCTGGCGAGCGCAGCGATCAGCCTTTCATTGCCCACAGCGAAGCCCATGCGCCAGCCAGGCATGGAGAAGGTCTTGGACATGGAGGTGAATTCGACAGTGACATCCGTGGCTCCCGGCACTTGAAGAACCGAAGGCGGTGGATTGCCGTCGAAATAGATTTCGGCATAGGCGAGATCAGAAAGGATGATGAGATCATTCTTCTTCGCGAAAGCCACGATGTCCTTGTAGAAATCGAGCGACGCGACACAGGCCGTCGGATTTGACGGATAATTCAGGATGAGCGCCAGCGGCTTAGGAATTGAATGCCGAACCGCCCTTTCGAGCGCCGGAATGAAACTGCTGTCCGGCTCGGCCTGGATGGAGCGGATCACGCCGCCGGACATGATAAAGCCGAAGGCGTGGATCGGATAAGTCGGATTCGGACACAGCACCACATCGCCCGGCGCGGTGATGGCCTGAGCCATATTGGCGAAACCTTCTTTGGAACCGAGCGTGGCAACGACCTGTGTTTCGGGGTCAAGCTTCACACCGAAGCGACGGGCGTAGTAATTGGCTTGCGCGCGGCGAAGCCCCGGTATTCCGCGAGAAGTGGAGTAACGATGTGTGCGGGGATCGCGCACCACCTCGCAAAGCTTCTCCACCACCGAAATGGGCGTGGGAAGGTCCGGATTTCCCATACCGAGATCGATAATATCGGCGCCGCGCGAGCGCGCGCTGGCCTTCAGGCGGTTGACCTGCTCGAAGACGTAAGGCGGGAGTCTGCGGACCTTGTGAAACTCTTCCATCTTTGCTTCCGATGAAAAGCGCGGGGATCGGCGCGGCCTATATACCTTATTCAAGGTCCGGTCGATAGCATCACGCAGCAAGCCCCTATTGTTCGGCCTCGATCAGCTTCAATGCGTCATCACCATGGCTGCGCGCCAGGCGCCGCAGATCAGCCGCCTGATTCCGTGGAACGGTCGTATTCTGTGAGGTCGCGCGCTTGCGCGCCTCGGTCAAGGCGCTTGTGGTGTCTGCCTTTTGGCTATCCGAAATCTGCTCTGCGGCGGGCGTCGGCGGAATGTTCAGATTGGGAAAGGTAGCGGTATCGCGCGGTCCCGACATGGTGGCTGTCGCAGAAGGTGCCGTACCGTCAATCGCAGCGCTTCCACAAGCGTGGAGAAAAAAACAGAAGGCAAAGATGGCTGCGCATCGCATCAGGGCTTCCATTGGCAATCCTTTGGTAACACCCATGCCGCTCTCCTGCATCCCGGAGGTCATATTCCTACAACCTGGCTGTGCCATGCCGCTGCCCACGTCGTTGTTGGACGGTGACTCGCAACACATTATATTACCTCAATCAAGCGCCTCGGAGGAACAGCGCAAGCTATGGTCAAATCCGAAAAACGGGAAGACAAAGATGGACACTGCCACTCCTCCGTCGAGCAGTATCTGGTGAAGGATCCGGAAAGCTTCGCCCGCAACCTTGCCCTCATGATCGAAGAGGCGGGAAAGGCGGCCGCGGCTTGGACTGCACCACGCGAGCGGGGTGAGATGCGGGACGGTTTCTCCGAGCCCATGACCGACATGGTCAAAACGTTTTCGCGGCTGACCGAGTACTGGCTCTCCGAGCCAAGCCGGGCACTGGAAGCACAAACCCGGCTTTTCTCCGGTTATATGAATATCTGGGCGAATGCGATCCACAAAACCCGCGGCGAAGCGGAAGGGGAAAACGCCATTCAGCCCGAAAAGGGCGACAAGCGCTTCCAGGATCCTGAATGGGGACGCAATGCCTTTTTCGATTTTCTCAAGCAGGTCTATCTCGTCACCTCGCGCTGGGCCGCCGACCTGGTGGAGAACGCCGAGGGGCTCGACGAGCATACCCGTCACAAGGCGAACTTTTACGTCAGGCAGATCAGCCAGGCGATCTCTCCTTCGAATTTCATTCTCACCAATCCGGAACTCTTCCGGGAAACGGTGCAGAGCAATGGCGAGAATCTCGTTCGCGGGATGCGCATGCTGGCGGAGGACATCGCCGCAGGGAAAGGCGAACTCAAGCTGCGTCAGGCTGACTATTCCAAATTCGAGATCGGCAGGAACATTGCCACCACCCCAGGCAAGGTCATCGCGCGCAGCGAACTGGCCGAGATCATCCAGTATGAGGCAGCGACGGACAAGGTCCTGAAACGGCCGCTGCTGATCTGCCCACCCTGGATCAACAAATTCTATATCCTCGACCTGAACCCGCAGAAATCCTTCATCCGATGGGCTGTAGAACAGGGCCATACGGTTTTCGTCATCTCTTGGATCAATCCCGACGAACGGCACGGTCGCAAGGATTGGGACGCCTATATTCGGGAAGGCATCGAATTCGCCCTCGACCGCATCGAGGGCGCGACGGGAGAGAAGGAGGTCAATGCCATCGGCTATTGCGTCGGTGGCACGCTTCTGGCGGCTGCACTCGCCCTGATGGGAAAGACCGGCGACAAGCGCATACGCACCGCCACTTTTTTTGCAACACAGGTGGATTTCACCCATGCCGGCGATTTGAAGGTTTTCGTGGACGAGGAGCAGATTGAGGCACTCGAACGCGCGATGGAGCAAAAAGGTTATCTTGACGGCAACAAGATGGCCATGGCCTTCAATATGCTGCGTTCAGGCGACCTCATCTGGCCCTATATCGTCAACAACTACATGCGGGGCAAAGATCCCCTGCCCTTCGACCTGCTTTTCTGGAACGCCGATTCGACGCGGATGGCGGCAGCCAATCATTCCTACTATCTGCGCAACTGCTATCTGGAGAACAATCTTTCCCGGGGAAGGGCCGTGTTGCGCGGAGAGAAGCTGTCGCTCTCCGACATCAGAATCCCGATTTACAACCTCGCCACCCGCGAGGACCACATCGCGCCGGCGCGCTCGGTTTTCACCGGCAGCGCCTTTTTCGGCGGCGAGGTGGAGTTCGTCATGGCCGGATCGGGCCATATAGCCGGCGTGGTGAACCCGCCATCCCTGAACAAATACCAGTACTGGGTCGGCGCGAAACCTTTCTGCACCTTCGAAGACTGGCTCTCAAAGGCGGAAGAAATGCCCGGTTCCTGGTGGCCGCATTGGCAGGCTTGGATCGAGAAGCGCAACAAGGCAAAGGTGCCGGCTCGTGCCATCGGCGGCAAACTCATCAAACCCCTGGCCGACGCACCAGGAGAATATGTACGCATGCGCGTATAGACGAGCCTCGGCTTGGCTTTATCCGCTAATGGATGTAGAACATCTTCTGGCCGCAAATGAAAACTAGCGCAAACATTGCGGGTGCGCGTGCAGAGTTCGTTGTTCGGCATTGCGATTTATGGCTTTGAGGGATGCAAAGCCTGAAGTTTTGTCCGTAAGATCGGTTATTCGACGATTCTTTGAGGGGTAGGTCTATTGTCCGTGGAGGGAGCGGGTTTCGCAAAGGGATCGCGTCGTATCATCCTGGCGGCGCTGTGCAGTGTGCTCCTGTCCTCCTGCAGTTCCACCTCCGACCTCGGTTTGCAACTCGGACTTGCGCCCACTGACGCGGGTTCAGCGGCAACGATGTCGGCATCCGCTGATGAGGCGGATACATCCTCGACCTCGGCGGAAATGAAAGTTGCTGGCGCGCCGGTTCCCTCGCGGCGCCCCGGCGCCGAAGCTCCCGTCCAGGCTGAGGCCCGGCAGATCGCATCGGACGAGGCGACGTCAGCGACGACTACAGCCTCCATCAACCCGGCGGCACCCCCAGCCACCTCATCAGCAGCGGAGGCGCCCGCTGCCGCGGTGGCGAATACGCCTGCTGCCGAAGCCACCGAAAAGACCGCCTCGATTGAGCAGACCGCGGATTCCACAACCGACGAAGCCGCGCCCGCCAAAGCGGCTTCCGGCGAAGGTCATGCTTCGGAGACGTCAGAAACCGCACCGATCAAGCCCAAGAAGCGCGGTTTCCTGGCGGCTTTCTTCTCTCCGGCCCGTGCCAAACCGAATCCCGCCTCCAAGGTCATCAAGGAAGATAACGGCACGACGGCGGAAGCGGAGGAACCGGTCCAGGAGCCTCAGCCCTTGGTGGACACCAAGGAAAAGGCAAAGCCTATTATCACGCTTGCCTCGGCAAATTCGGAAGATACCAAGCCTGTCCGTGCCTCTTTCTCCGGGGAAGCCCTGCCCGGCGTGCGACAAGGCGAAGGACTCTTCGAGATCACCAGCAAGTCTGGCACGCTTGAGGATGATGGCGACGTCGACATTTACGAGGGCGAGGACGTCTATCAGGTTGCATCGGCGGCCGGGCTGGCGCGTCTTGCCCCGAACGGGCTTCTCAAGCAGCGCGAGAGCGTCGATGTGAGCTGCCTGAAGCCATCGCTCGTGCGCGTGATCAAGACAATAGAGGCGCATTATGGCAGGCCGGCGGTCATCACTTCCGGCTATCGCAGCCCCAGCCACAACAGGCGCGTGCGCGGCGCGCGCAAATCGCTGCATATGTATTGCGCGGCGGCCGATATCCAGATTCAAGGCGTCAGCAAATGGGAGTTGGCGCGCTTCGTCCGCTCCATGCCGGGACGCGGAGGCGTGGGCACCTATTGCCACACCAATTCCGTACATGTTGACGTCGGGCCGGAGCGCGACTGGAACTGGCGCTGCCGGCGGCGGAGCTAAATTCAAAAAAACAGCGGCATCCACAAGATCACGGGTTGCCGCCCGCCGAGAAGCTCACTATAAGGCGCCACGTCTTGCCTGCGCCCATCGTCTAGCGGTCTAGGACGCCGCCCTTTCACGGCGGAAACACGGGTTCGAGTCCCGTTGGGCGTGCCAAAAAAATCAAGCACTTAGCCTGTATCATCCTTATCGAGGTCTAATATCAGACCCTATATGCATTCTGTGTCGAGAACGTTCATGAGCGTCCACGACCGTTTGACCGGCGGCCTTTTCATCCCCATCTGAAAGGATGACATTCATCGAGACCGCCGACATGACCCCTGAATTTCGCCTCAAAAACAAGAGGGCCAGCATTTCGTGGTAATCGAGCCCGAGCCGGGACGGCCGGAAACATGCGCCTGTCCATCCCAGATCTCGAAAGCAGCGCTCTGGCTGCCCGATGCCCTGCCCGACGCCTGCGTCGACTTTTTCGGCGATGACGGTATCGTCATCCTGCCGCCGGATTTTATCGCCATCGCGCTCGCCATACCGTCAGCGCTCCTGTCGAGTGAGTTTCGGGAGCGTGTCGAGCGGTTGTCCTGAAACGCATTTGACGGCCACCGTGAAATGCAATCGATGCCCATCGTGGATTTCACACGATGGGCATCTTGCTCGCTTCTATCCTCGCCACCGTCTAATCGGGCATCTCTATGATCGCAGCTCCTGCCGGCGAGCGCGGCAGGCGTATATCTGTTCCTCAATGAGGCGTCCAGAGAATCTCAAGATTACAAATATTTAACCCAAGCATTCATCCTCCGTTCACCTGCCAAACGTGATCCTTCTCATGCGCCCACTGAAGGCAGATATGCAAAGACAATGGAGTTCATAGTAATGAAAAAGATCATTCTATCCACTATTCTTGTCGGTTCAATTCTTTCGGCAGGCTATTCTCTTGCGCAGGATACGGAAGAAGACGATATCGATGAACCTGCAATCGAAGCGACTGAAGATATGGAGCAGAACCGGCGCTTCGGGCGGGAACCGATCGACCTGGCGCAGTTCTCGAGGCTGGATGACCTTAAGGCTGCCGACGAGAATGGTGACGGGACACTCACTCGCGAGGAAATCGAGGCTTATGTGCTCCAACAGATTGTACAGCGCAGGGCCGACCGTATGGAGCGTCGTCTCGATATCAACGGTGACGGCACCATTACGATCGAGGAGATCGAGAAGCAGAAGGAAAAAGAGTTTGCCGCTCTCGACCGCAATGAGGACGGAAAGCTCGACCGCAGCGAAATGCGCGCCGGCTTTGGCAAGCACGGCCGCCATGGCGGTCACGGCTTCCATAACTTCCGCCGCTAATTGACAAACGAGGATCCGCGTCGACAGGCGCGGATCCCTTCTGCATTAGGAACTTTGATCCCGGTTTCGTTTTCCCTCGGCAACAATTGAGGCTCGCTGGGCCGTCCTCGCCTGCTTCATGCTCCGCAAGAGCCTGTGTACAACCCATGCAAGATTTTGCGCCTGGGGTGGCAAGATGGCAGAAAAGGGGACGACTCTGGGCGGAGGACGGCGCTATCCCATGAGCTTTGTGACTGGTCGGACCGAACGGCACTTCTTCCCGCGGCGGCAATTCCCATTCGGCAGGGCAATGGTGCTGGCCGCTATCGCTCTCTTCATTTCCGCCTGCACCACGCTCGAACTCACTGAACCTGTCCCGACGTCCACCTCGGAGAAATATGCGGCGATCGTGGTCGACGCGCGCAACGGACGCGTCCTGCATGCCGCCCATGCCTATGAGACACGCTACCCCGCCTCGCTGACAAAGATGATGACGCTCTACCTGCTCTTCGAGGCAATGGAAACCGGGCGCGTGACACCGGCCACGCAAATACCATTCTCGGTCAATGCCTCCCGGCAACCTCCTTCCAAACTGGGCGTCAAGGCAGGCATGTCGATAGACGCGGAAACCGCTATAAGGGCGCTCGCCGTCAAATCAGCCAACGATGTCGCCGTTGCAGTCGCGGAGCATCTTGCTGGCAGCGAAGAAGCTTTCGCCCGCGCCATGACTCTGAAGGCGCGTCAGCTCGGCATGAATGGTACCGTCTTCACCAATGCTTCCGGTCTGCCTGATGAGCGCCAGGTGACGACTGCCCATGACATGGCGATCCTCGGCATGGCGCTCCGCAAGCGTTTCCCCGGCAGATACCACTATTTCTCCATGCGGGAATTCAATTTCAACGGAAGAACCATAAAGGGCCACAACCATCTTCTGGGCACTGTAGCCGGCGTCGATGGCATCAAGACAGGCTACACGCGCGCGTCCGGATATAACCTTGCCTCGTCGGTCAATCTCGGCGGCCGCAGCCTGGTTGCCGTGGTCATGGGCGAAGACAAGGGCAAGATGCGCGACGCGCATATGGAGGCGCTGATCGCGTATTTCCTTCCCCGCGCCTCGAGGCACTGATAGCCGGCGGCAGGTTACCACCGGATGGGGATACATTAACTATCGACTAAACCAGCCTGCTCTGCTCCACGGCCGCATTTATGAAGGATGCGAAAAGCGGGTGCGGCTCGAAGGGTCGGCTCTTCAGTTCCGGGTGATATTGGACGCCGATGAACCAGGGATGGTCGGGATATTCGATCGTCTCCGGAAGAACCCCGTCTGGAGACATGCCGGCAAAAACGAGGCCGCAATCCTCCAGGCGCTGCTTGTATTCGATATTGACCTCATAGCGGTGCCGGTGACGCTCCGAGATTTCCGTATCGCCATAGATTTCCGCGATCTTGGACCCGGCAACGAGCGCAGCGGAATAAGCACCGAGCCGCATGGTGCCGCCCAAACCGCCCGCCGCGGTGCGTTTTTCGAGCATATTGCCCTTCAGCCATTCCGTCATCAGGCCGACGACCGGTTCCTTGGTCGGTCCGAATTCCGTCGATGAAGCACCTTCTATGCCCGCCAGCGAGCGTGCCGCCTCGATGCAAGCCATCTGCATGCCGAAGCATATGCCGAAAAAGGGTACCTTGCGCTCGCGGGCGAATTTCGCGGCCAGTATCTTGCCTTCCGAGCCGCGCTCGCCGAAGCCGCCGGGTACGAGGATGCCGTGCACCTTTTCCAGCCAGGGTGACGGATCCTCCTTCTCGAAGATCTCGCTTTCGATCCAGTCGAGTTTCACTCTCACTTTGTTGGCCAGTCCGCCATGGGACAAAGCCTCGATAAGCGATTTATATGCGTCCTTCAGCCCGGTATATTTGCCGACGACGGCAATCGTCACCTCGCCTTCCGGATTGTGGATGCGGTGAGCGACCTCCTGCCAGCGTTCCATGCGCGGTTTTGGAGCAGGATCGATGCCGAACGCGGCCAGCACTTCTGAGTCCAGCCCTTCCTTGTGATACGCCATCGGCACGTCATAGATATGCGCCACGTCCAGCGCCTGAATGACGGCAGATTCGCGCACATTGCAGAAGAGGGAGAGCTTCCGTCGCTCCTCCTTCGGAATGTCGCGATCGGCGCGCACGAGCAGGATGTCCGGCGCGATGCCGATCGAGCGCAATTCCTTGACCGAGTGCTGCGTGGGCTTGGTCTTCAACTCTCCGGCGGCAGGAATCCACGGCATCAGGGTAAGGTGGATATAGACTGCCCCTCCCCGCGGCAGCTCATTGCCAAGCTGGCGAATCGCCTCCAGGAACGGCATGGCCTCGATGTCGCCCACCGTGCCTCCGATTTCGCACAGGACAAAATCGTAATCGTCATTGCCCTCCAGGATAAAGTTTTTGATTTCGTCGGTGACGTGCGGAATAACCTGCACCGTCGCGCCGAGATAGTCGCCCCGGCGTTCCTTCTCGATGATGTTCTTGTAGATGCGCCCGGTCGTGATGTTATCGGCCTGGTTGGCCGAACGTCCGGTAAACCGTTCGTAATGCCCGAGGTCGAGGTCGGTTTCCGCGCCATCGTCGGTCACGAAGACTTCGCCATGCTGATAAGGCGACATCGTGCCCGGATCGACATTCAGATAAGGATCGAGCTTGCGTATGCGAACGCGGTAGCCGCGAGCCTGCAGAAGCGCGCCCAAGGCCGCCGCCGCAATGCCTTTTCCGAGGGAGGAAACCACGCCGCCAGTGATGAATACATATCGCGCCATGGGAATTATCGCATAACCGGCTCCGCGCGATTCCGCCAGCGAAAAATATGGGCTGCGCACTTTTTTCGATAGGCTGTCATGTTCGGTTGCCGCGAGCCTTCTCCGTTCACCTTACATAAACCATCAGATGCAAATCTGCCCGCCATGGTTGATTTGATCCCCTTCCCTCTTTCGTCCCGTACCAGCCTCGTCAGGTCGATGGTTGACGACCTTGAGCGTGTCCATGGCCCTGCGGCAAGTGAATTCTGGCGTCGGCGGGTTGCTGAAATCATCGCGGAATTGCGCGCGTCAGGCCTGCCGGACGGAGCGATACGCAGCGAGATTTATTCTTTGCAGGATGCCGTTCAGGCGGAATTGCAATACCGGATGCGCAGTCAAACGAGCTCCGGGGACGCAGCCTGACCCTCCATCGGACCCAAGATAGCTTCCAGTGACCGATAACGACGGAACAATTATCCATTATACCGGTTGGAGGCTCGCAGCGGAGAACTTGTGCCTGGTCAACAGAACCCTCAGGTGTTCCCCCGACCTGCCGCTTGCCGCTGTGATCATGAGAGCTCCCCTGACAGCAACCCGACCGCCAGAGACGGCGGTCGGGGCTTGATCGTTGGAAGCCTCCATATTCCCGGCACCTTCACCGGGTCAATCCTTGTGCGTTTCAGGACGGTCGGTATGCCTGCCGGCATAGCGGCGATCCAGATCCCTTATGACGCCTTCACCATCTGTCGGATCGACACGACGCAGAATCACGTCGATCTTGGCTTCAATCCGGTCCGATCCTTCTTTCGACTGCGGCGAACCCAGGAACAGGAAAAATGCCAATCCACCGACCTGCCAGAGCAATTGCAGGAATTCGGATTGCCAATTTTCGAATGTGTCCCGAAGCATGCTGACGAGATAGGGGGCCATCTCGGCCGCCTGTCCATGTTCCGTTTGCTCCTGCACGAATGCGAACCAGCCGAACAGCCAATGGCCTATCAGGCTGAAAACGAACAGCGCCAGAGTGATCCATCCGTATTTGTAGGCGCGCCAGAGAGACGTTTTTGACATTTTCGAACTCCAATTCTCCCAGCGGGAAAACTGGAGACCATTGCAGTTGTTCCCGGCACTTCCCGCCGCATATTCTAGCGGTTGATCAGCCAGAGGATCGCCGACAGGATGATGCTGACCAGCAGACCGGTTGCGATCGGGGCGTAAAAGGTAAAATTCTCCCGCTCGATCACGATATCGCCGGGCAGGCGACCGAGGCCGAGCCGGGTAAGCCACGGCCATAAAATGCCGGCTGCGACAATGAGAAGACCGATTACAATCAATGTCCGGGACATGGCGCTTCAGAATATAAGGCGCTCACGAAGAAGTCCTAGGGTCTTGACCCTGGACCGTGCGGCCTAGTCTTCTTCGACAAAGACCTCCTCACGCTTGCGACGTATGCTCGGCAGCAGCGACAATATGATCGCGATTGCCGCGACAGCAAGCAGTCCGGCGCTGATAGGCCGTTCAAGAAAGGTCATCGGGTCACCACGAGAGATGATCATAGCGCGGCGCAGATGCTCTTCCAGAAGCGGCCCCAGCACGAAGCCCAGAAGCAGTGGGGCAGGCTCGCAGTCAAGCTTGACCAATACGTAGCCCACAATACCCATCACGGCGATGGCGTAGATGTCGAAGGCATTCAAGCCAATCGAAAAAGTTCCGATACAGGCAAAGGCAATGATCGCGGGGAAGAGCATGCGATAGGGGATCGTCAGCATTTTCACCCAAATGCCGATTAAAGGCAGGTTCAGAAGCACCAACAGTAGGTTGCCTATCCACATCGACGCGATCACGCCCCAAAACAGCGCCGGTTCGTCATTGATCACGTTCGGCCCGGGCGTGATGCCGTGGATGATGAAGGCGCCTATGATCAGCGCCATTACCGGATGCGCAGGTATTCCGAGCGTCATAAGCGGGATGAAGGAAGTCTGGGCTGCGGCATTGTTGGCGGATTCGGGACCCGCCACGCCCTCGATGGCGCCCCTGCCGAATTCCTTTTCGTTTTTGGAGAGTTTCTTTTCCAGCGAGTAGGAAGCGAAGGAAGCCAGAACATGGCCGCCGCCTGGAAGGATGCCGAGAATCGAACCCAGACCCGTGGCACGCAGTATCGGCATGATGATGCGGCGCCAGTCTTCCTTCGTCAGCCAGAGATTCTCGACATTCTTGACCAGCAGCGTCCGCGTCTTCTCGTCCTCTAGATTGCGCAGGATCTCCGCGATTCCGAAAACGCCGACCGCAACGGAGACAAAATTGATACCGGAATAAAGTTCGAAATAGCCGAAGGTGAAGCGCGGCTGGCCGCTATAGAGATCCTGGCCGACCATGCCGAACAGGAGCCCCAGTACGATCATGGCAAGCGCCTTGATGATCGATCCGTGGGCGAGCGCGACCGAAGCAACGAGACCCAGTACGATCAGCGAGAAATATTCGGCAGAGCCGAACTGCAATGCGAGGCGAGTGAGCGGCGGGGCTGCTATAGCGAGCAGCAGCGTAGCAACCGAGCCGGCGAAGAAGGAGCCTATGGCCGCGGTTGCAAGAGCCGGTCCCGCGCGGCCCTGCCTGGCCATCTGGTGACCGTCGATGGCCGTGACGGCTGATGAGGATTCGCCTGGCAGATTAATGAGGATGGCGCTTGTCGAGCCGCCATACTGCGCCCCGTAATAGATGCCCGCGAGCATGATCAGTGCAGTGACCGGCTCGAAGGTAAAGGTGATGGGCAGCAGGATGGCGACGGTTCCCGTCGGACCGATTCCCGGCAGCACGCCAACCAATGTCCCGAGCAATACGCCAACAAAGCAGTAAAGAATATTCGTAAGCGTCAGCGCGACGTCGAATCCGAGGCCGAGATTATTTATCAAATCCATGCGGGCGACCTCAGAAATTGATCCACGGTCCGAACATGCGCAGCGGCAGGCCGAGACCCCAGATAAAGATGAGCATGCTCACTACGGTCAGGAAGACCGCGATGAGAGCGGCGCCCAGCAAACTGGTTTGCCGGCTGGCCGAGGCGCTCATGAAGGAGGTGATGAAGAGCGAGGGCACGAGGCCAAGGCCCCGCACCGTCACACCGAAGAACACCAAGGCGCCGATGACCAGCAGGAGAGCGAGCCAGGGAACGCCTCCTATGGGCGTCTCGTCAGCCTCGGCAAAGAAGGATTGGATCAGGATGATCGCCCCGAGCAGAATGATGATGCCGGCCAGAACCAGCGGAAAATAGCCCGGCCCCATCCGAAGGGCCGTGCCCAAATCGTAGTTCAACGAGGCATGGCCAAAGGCAAGGCCGAAACCGATGAAGATCAGCCCGGCCAGCAGATCCTTTGAAAGTCCCTTGAAGGAAAACCGGTCCAGCATGACGTCCCCTGTCCTTGCTAGGTAAGGCGGGCAACTCTTGGTCGGCTGTCCCGCTACAAGCGCTCAGCGCGTCTATTGAGGCGACACGCCGGATTCCTTGATGATCGTTCCCCAAAGATCAAGCTGGGACGACAGCATCTCGCTGAGAGCCTCGGGCGTGGCGCGATCCGGCGAGACAGGCGTTGTGCCAAGCTCCGCAAAGCGGTCGATCACTTTCTGGTCCTTCACAGCTACCTGCAAGGCCTCAGACAGCTTCTGTATGATAGCCGGGTCGGTATCCTTGGGGACATAAAGGCCATGCCAGATGCGCAACTGGAAGTCGCCGAGACCCGCCTCGGCTGTCGTCGGAACATCCGGCAGGTTGGCGAGACGTTCTTCCGCAGTTACGGCATAGGCCTTGACTTCGCCACCAAGGATTTGCCCTGACGTATTGGTCGCCTGGTCACACATGATGTCGACCTGGCCACTGATGAGGTCGGTAAGAGCCGGGGCAGTCCCCTGATATGGAACTGTTGTGATTTCCTTGCCGATCTGCTTCATCAACAGCATGCCGCACAGATGCGCCGCCCCGGCGACACCTCCATGGGCAATCGTGACTGTGTCGGCGTTCGCCTTCAGGTAGTCTATCATCTCCTCCAGCGTATTTGCCGGGAAATCCTTGCGCGCAATGAAAGTCATCGGCGCCTCGGTCACCAGACCGATCGTTTCGAAATCCTCGAGCGGGTTGTATGGCAGGTTGGAGTACAATCCTGGTGCGGTAGCCATTCCGATATGGTGCATCAGTACCATGTAGCCGTCGGCAGGAGCTTTCGCCACCTGCCCCGCAGCCACGGTGCCCCCGGCGCCGGTAACGTTCTGGACGACGATGCTTTGCCCAAGCGTCTTGCCCATCGGATCGGCGATCAGGCGCGTAACCGCGTCGGTTGGTCCGCCAGCCGAAAAAGGAACGACAAAGGTGATCGGCTGCGACGGGTAGTCCTGTGCTGTGGCGAAGGAAGCAAACATGATGGCGGCGGCCGCCAGCGGAGCTAGAAGTCTGCGCATGATTTCTCCTTGTTCGGCGGGCAAAGCGACCTCCTCGAAAGCCGCTCCGTTACAGTCGCTCTAAGGGCCGGCTAGTCAGCCGACACGCCGGCTTCCTTGATGATGGGTGCCCACAGATCGATCTGCGACGACAGCATCTCCGCATGTGCCTCGGGTGTGGCGCCTTCCTGTGACACAGGCGTGGTGCCGAGTTCTGCAAAACGATCGATCACGTTCTGGTCCTGGAGAGCAACCTGCAGAGCCGAAGTCAGCTTCTCGATGATGGCCGGGTCGGTTTCTGCCGGGACATAGAGACCATGCCAGATGCGAAGCTGGAAGTCGCCCAGACCTGCTTCCGACGTGGTCGGCACGTCCGGCAGATTGGCAAGCCGCTCTTCTGCTGTCACGGCATAGGCCTTGATCTCGCCACCAAGGATCTGTCCAGTGGTGTTGGTGGTCTGGTCACACATGATGTCGACCTGGCCGCCGACGAGATCGGTCAGCGCAGGGCCGGTTCCGGGATACGGCACCGTTGTGAGTTGGGTATCGATTGCCTCCATGAGGAGCATGCCGCAGAGCTGCGAAGCCGCGCCCGTGCCGGCATTGGCCAGCGTCACCTCATCCGCATGGGTTTTTAGATATTCGACCAGTTCCTGCAAGGTCTCCGCCGGGAAATCCTTCCGCGCGACGATCGTCATCGGCACCTCGGTGACGAGACCTACCGTCTCAAAATCCTCAAGCGGATTGTAAGGCAGGTTCGAATAGAGGGTCGGCGCGGTCGACATGCCGATATGATGCATGAGGACGGTGTAGCCGTCGGCGGGAGCTTTCGCCACTTGGCCCGCAGCGACGGTGCCGCCGGCGCCGGTGATGTTCTGAATAACGATTTCCGACCCCAGTTCCTTGCTCATAGGCTCGGAGATCAGCCGGGTCACGGTGTCGGTCGGACCGCCGGCCGAGAACGGCACGACCATGGTGATCGGTTGGCTGGGATAGTCGTCCTGAGCATTCGCGGTGATCGCAAAAAGCGACAGTGCGGCGGCGGCTGCAAAGCCGGAAAAATATTCGTTCATCATTACCCCTCCCATTGGGAATCTTCGTTACCGGGCTTGCGCAATCCTCCACCGGCCCGAATTACAGCGGCCGGGTTTGTCGCTCGGCCCGCGAACGCCGCCATCGAATGGAACTGCGTCGTGGCTGTCAAGTAGCTTGCGCTCCCCGCGCCGCATCGTCAAACAAAAGACCGGCACTTTCGGCCTCGGAACAACATTGGTACCTTCCTGTCCGGGCACCGAACCGAAAACAAGGAGGAGCACGACGTGCCGCAATTCGTTATCGAACGGGACATGCCCGAGGTCGGGAAACTCGGCCGCGACGATCTCCGGGGCGCATCGCAGACTTCCTGTAACGTGCTGCGGGATCTCGGACCGGAAATCCAATGGGTCCACAGCTATGTTACCGACGACAAGATATACTGCGTTTATCGTGCGCCGAATGCGGAGCTTATACGCAAACACGCCGAAACCGCAGGCTTTCCCGCAAACAGGATATCCGAGGTAAGGGCCATTATTGATCCGACGACCGCGGAATGACGTCATAAAAGCCCGACGACCGGAGCAAGCGGGGCTTTTGCGCTTGTTCTGTTTCGAAATGCCATACCGGACCGGAATGCCGATGGGCACGGCAGATGCGGTCAAGGAATGGAGCGTGGCCCAACTACCACTGCGAAGCTTGGTGAACCATCAGATTCGAGCCGGTTTAGTCCGGAATCTCTATCTGGCGTCTGGGCTGCCGTCGAATCGTTAGACCGAATTGCTAATCGGCTACCGTATGCAGGAGTGCTATAATTGTTTCTCTTGACCACCAAGAGAGTCCAAACACTTCCTCCGCCCGAGCATTGTCGTGTCTCGGGCGGTTTTTTATAATTTCTCATATCTTAGATTTAAGGATGTTCGGCCCAGGCGTTTCATGCATTGTTTATCATGTGCGGGTGGCACACCTTTTCTGATATTCGCCCGGACCAACTGCGCGGTCATCCGATGCCCCGTGATGGCCGCGCTTTTTACAATCTGAGTTTAAGTTTGAACGAGTTCCTGTTGATTTTCCTATTCATTTGCGTGATCGAATAAACGGCTGTGAGCCCGGGCAAGAGTCACGGTTCTTTCACCTCGAGCAAACGCTCCGTCTGAAACTTATTTGCTGTTCGAGGTCAGCTTGCCGTCGAACCCTACCGGGTATGAAGCCTGGTCTCGGTCGCGCCGCTTCTTACCATTCCGCCTGCATCCTGGCGGATTCCGATAACTTATCGCGGAATCGCCGGAAGGCGCTGCCTCTCCATCAGTCACATGCACAACTATGCCGATCTTCTTCCGTCTGGCCAGTTGGAGACGCCGCAGAGATGGTTGACTTGGCCATGAATGCCGCTCTACAGGACAGAGGTGCGAACATTCGCGGGAAGGCTTCAGTGCGAATCCAACGCGCCAATCGCGTTGGGTTGGATGGTCGCGACTGTCCTAAGTGATTGAAAAATCACATTAGGAGGGATGGCCGAGCGGTTTAAGGCACCGGTCTTGAAAACCGGCGTGGCAGCGATGTCACCGTGGGTTCGAATCCCACTCCCTCCGCCAGACTCATTGATTTTATTGGCTTTTTTCTGATTTTTATCCGAATGACATAACCACAAAAAACCCCGCCGTAGCGGGGCTCTTCGGTGGTGTGGTGGTAACTGTTAGGCCGCAGCCATCCAAGCGTCGCGCTTATAGCGAGCAACCGCGCAGCCTTCCCAAGGCGCCAGACGATCAGCGGTAACCGTGTACGAGAGGATCCCCTCGTCGTCATAGACGGTAGAGACGTGCACACGGCCGCCCCCGGCCGAAACAACGAAGCCCTCCAGGCCTTCCTTATCAGTATGCTGGACGAGTTGCCCGACCTCGAACACGGAAGCGGGGTTGTCGGAGACGTAAATATTCATTGCGATTTCCTTGTGTTTTGGCCTTCCCAGACCGTGTGATGAGGCGGGGTTGGGAAGCCTGAACACAAGGACAGGCCGAGCGCTTTTAGCTTTCGCTTGGACATATCGCTCGCCCCCAGCCGCACACAAGTAAGACCTCGCAATCCCAAAAGCAATATTGCCGATTTCATGCCGTATTGCAAACTAAAATATAAGATTACTACGCATTTTTATTTACGCGGTAAAGAGGTTACTTAAAGCGGTAAAGCGGTTATTTTCGATTTTACTTATGACCCACTCATTGGCCCCCTGTGCGGCTCCTCCCAATCCGCCGGCCGATCGTTCAAGATATTCAACAGCCGCCGTGTCGCGCCGTTGTATTCTGCGATCGCGTCGTGATGAGGCTTGAACGGAATGAGGCTCAGACGCGCCTCATCAAGGACGATTCGCATCAGGCGGGCCTGCCGCTCAATTCTATCAATGTGATAGCCCGAAACCTTTTCGTGGCGCTTGCGACGCGGCATTGTTGCCTCCTTTCCAAAGGAGAACAAAATAGGAACATATGCCTACGGAGGTCAAGTGCGGCCGGTGAGGCGGTGTGAAAAGCGGGCACACTAAGAGGGGGACTCTTGTCATAAGCAGCCGATTCGCTTTTCATTCTGCTACTGTTGTTTATGGGCGGGCGTTTATGGACGAGCTAGAGGCTAGAATTCGACTGCTAGTGGCCGATCGAAATTACCTTGCAACTGTTGTGTCGAGAGAGCGCAGGGAATTTACAGAAGACGAGATTGCAAGGCTTGCAACATTGAATGGAGCTATCGATTCAGCCCTCAATGCTCTTAGGGCGTTTCGATCGGAAACGTCACCTAACCCGCAGCCTCCCTCGAATTCCAGCATCCAAGACGACTATCGGCTGGTCGCAGCGAGATACTACGAAGCGAATCGGGAGGGCTATCGCTTTGCCGCACAGCTATTCGCTGACTACGGTCGATGGCTTGTGGCCACGATAGCTGCATCTCATATCGGTGGAATTTTTTTCTTGGGCAGCCTGAAGTTGCCAATTCAACAAGTTGAGCCGAGCTTGTGGGCCCTTACAATCGGCCTAATCTTGATACTTTTTTGCGGTTTGGCAGCGTATTGGAATTTCATGGCATTGGCGGACCTTTATGCCAGTCGCGATAATATCATGATGCTGACGAACCCAGAACACTTTCCCAAACACGACCCGAGCTTCGATCGAAAATTGCGCAACACGTACACGGCCGCTCTCGTGCTTGGAACATCTTCCGCAATCTGCATTCTGGCGGCGGCCGTGCTACTTAGCTGGAATACATAGTTTAGGAGAGATCACGCCATTTAAACTTAAAGCTTCCGCTGCTTTCGCGCCACCCGCACTGTATGCACAACCGTCGTTGGCAACTCTGCCCGCAACTTCGCAACCTGTTGCTCAACACGCGCCAGGCCGGCGCCCTCCCTTCTCTGACCGCCACCACCTGCGCCCGCCCTGCTGCCCGCGCTGGGCCAGGTCGCGCAGTGCATTCACGATTTCGGATTTCTCTAAGTGGAATTTTTCGGGATCGGAGCGAGACGGCGCGAGGAATTGGACCGCCAATGCGAGGCGCTCGAGTTCTTCAGCGACCGAATACACAGCGCGCCTCCTCCACAGCCGGCGAAAGCAGCCGCAAATTCACAGCGCACGGCCGACCGTCGCGGCCTGGCAGCAAGTCGTACTCGTACGCGTCGCCAACTTGCGGCGCCTCACCGATTGCCGAAATGTGCACGAAATTGTCGCGGCCGCGTGGATTCTGGTCGTCGCCGATAAAACCGAAGCCGCGATCCGCATTCCAAATCTTGATTTTTCCGTAAGGCATAGAAGTCCATCCATTCGTTGAAACGAAAAAAGGCCCGTCACCGGAGTGACGGGCCGAAATGACCACGGTCAGGAACGGCTGCGCCGCTGGATTTTTGCCTGCCGTGGTGTGTGCGCTGCGTGGGCCGCCATGGCTGTTTGGCGGCGCGGCCCACGCTTGAGGCCCGCGCTCAGGCCCGAAAGGAGCGCCGCCTTGTTAGAATGAGCCGGTAACAAAAGCTTCCGGCTGGAACACGGCCATGCCGATACGCTCCTCGCACCTGATGGAAACCATATTCTTCGCGAAGTTGTCTGCGTGCTCGGTGGACAGTTCGATCACCGCTTCCTGCCGATCGAAAATAGCCGCCGCACTGCCGAACGCACCAACAAGGAATTCGTTGGATGCCATCGCCGTGGTGGCGATCACCGGCAAGCCCCAAAGCCGTGGCTGGTTTCCGTGGATCGGTGAGCCGAGCAGGTAGCGCTCCTCGCTATCCTTGATCAGGTCGATTTCCAGCAGGAAGTCGGGATGAACGACAATGCCATTCGCCGTGTGCTCACTCAGTCGCACCTGATGGATAGCGCGCCGGATGGTGTCGATTGGCGAGTCGCCGGTAGCACCGCCGGCGTACGAAGTAGCCTGCGGTACAAGGCCATTCAGGTTTTGGCCCGTCCCATTGCCGCTAAGAAGTTGCGCCTCTTCGGTAACCTTCAAGCCGCGCTGATCAGCCCCACTTGAGTGGTCCATTTTAAAAGTTAGTGCATCGCCGGTCTTTGGTCCATCGGAAGGATGGTTTCCGGGGCTGGCGGGSGRTAGCCCAATGCGCTGTGTGGTCGTTTCGTGTTGTAGTGCTTCCTCCATTGCTCGATCAGTATTTGTGCCTCGCGGAGGCTGTAGAAGACTTCTCCATTCAGCATTTCATCGCGGAAGCGGGCGTTAAAGCTCTCGCAAT
>NZ_VLJP01000032.1 GCF_007829525.1 Mesorhizobium sp. J18 | reverse complement strand
GTAGGTCGCGTCGGCACACCAGACCTGATTGGGCCGCTCGATCGCCAGATGCCGCAGCAGGTATGGATAGATGCGGTGCTGGGGATGCGGCTCGCTGGTCTTCGGAGCCTGGTAGATCGGTGACAGGCCGATCTTGCGCATCAGCCGCCGGACCCGCTTGCGGCCCACGCACCAGCCTTGACGGCGCAGGTGCCGCGCCATCTGCCTGGAGCCATACCAGGGCATTTCCATGAAGGCCTCGTCGATGATGCGCATCAGTTCGAGGTTCTCCGGGCTCTCGCCGGCAGGCTGTCGATAGAACGACGCCCGCGAGATCGAGACCAGTTCGCACTGGCGGCAGATCGAGAGCCGGTTGTGATCGGGATCAATCATCATACTCCTCCGATCCAGGCTCAGCGATCGAAGGCTTTGGCCAAAAAATCCCGCTCAACGACGAGTTGGCCGATCTTGGCGTGCAGTTTCGTCACCTCGGCCTCCCGGCCGACCTGTGCATCCGCTGCCTTGTCGTCGAACGCCTTGGCCAGGTTCTCAATGGCCTGCCGTTTCCACTGGGTGATCTGGTTGGGATGAAGCTGGTGCTTCGTCGCCAGTTCCGAAATCGTCMGCTCGCCGCGGATCGCCTCAAGCGCAACCTTGGCCTTGAACTCGGCCGAGAACCGTCTGCGTGTCTTCATGCTGGATCGTCCTTTTCATCGGAAAATCCACCTTATGCCCCTGTCTCAAAAACCGGCACCACCTCACATCGCGTCGGTTCGAACGGATGTCCTGACATGACCATCATGAGAGGGCTATAGCGTAAACGTAGTGATCATCACTATCGGTCGCGGCCCGCCAAACGCGGCCGATTGCTCTCTATAGCGCGATGTTGCCGCTGACCACCGCAACCCAGCAGGAAGTAAGAGATACCTCCGATTCTACGCTATGGCCAACTATCCCGATAGGCGGCAGAGGTGGGAGCGGCCTCGTATTCGTTTTCTTCCGATGCGGCCATATGCTCACCGATGGCTGACCATGAACGCTTCGAAGATGTATCCATACGGCACCGTGCCCGTATCATCTGCGAAGGCTGATCCTGCCTGTCGCAGCCGCGCGGCAGCTTCCTTCTCACCTAGGTCATTGACGGCCTTGCGCGCGTGCGATGACGATAGCGCCAAACCGACATATTCGTCGAGCGTCAGGTGCAGCTTCGTCCGTTCACGCTGGTGTTCGAACTGATGGAACTCAGAAAGACCGCGCAATTCGCGGTTGTAATCCGGCCGCACGTAGGCTCGTGGTTCCCCGTAACGGTCAAGAAACTCGATGACCGCCTGCGTTGCGGGCTCGTCTTCGTCTCGAACGTATTCAACGATGGCGAGGACTCCTTTCGATGCAAGAGCGCGACCGCATTCGGTATAGAAGTGTGGACGGTCGAACCAGTGCGCGGCTGTCGCGGCGACAACGGCGCTCGCGCCGCCATCGGCAACGGGAATGTTCTCGGCGACTCCATCCCGGAACGAGACATTGGGTCTGGTGTTGTCGGCCATGGCCTGTTCTCGCATCGCAGTAGATGGCTCGACGCCAACGACAGCTATGCCCACAGGCAGCCGTTCAGAGAGCTGCCGCGTGAACGTCCCCGTGCCGCTGCCCATGTCTATGACGGGCAGCACCGACAATTCCGCGTTGACCGAAATGCGATCCGCGACAGCGCCGACGATGGTGTCGGGATAGCGCGGCCTGAACGCGGCATAGCGCTGGCTGATTGACTGGAACCGCTCGCCCGACAATTCGACCTCTCCCTGTAGCAATGGTGACCGAACCCAAATCAACCGAGATAAGAGTAAGCCGTCTTTTCGATCTTCGCCGTTCGGTACAGGTTTTGCTAGCGCCCATCATACCGTACGAGTGTCCGAACTGGTAAGGATTCGTCGGGACGCACAGAACAGCCCGACCGTTGTCAATTTTGTAGGGTTATAGCGTAGGTGTAGTTCTCCGTTTCTTCGGCTCACCCTTAATCAGCAGATTGGCGCAACCATAGAAGATCTAGCATTCCGAACCACTTGAATTCCGGCGCTGTATAATTGCTTATGCAATCTCCTTCATCTTTCGCACGGTGCGCGAATCGACTGCCTTCCCGTGTCAGGCTGCGTGCATTGGATTTGCGCGCAGCCAGAGAGCAGCGCCAGGGCCGCCAGAAACATGCGGCCCGGAAAGATCATATGGTATTCCTGAAAGTCATCTGCTCGCCTAGCGATCTCACAGCCACATCCCTTCCAATGCCGATCTGCGAGAGAATTTCATCCTGACTGAGGCTGTACCGCCCCAGCCTGCGCAATCAGCCTTTGTTAACCATGCTCAGATAACGGTTAGTGACTGAAAATTACCAGGTCGGGGTTCCCTATGACAGCAGGTTTGAATCGCCGCAGCCTTTTGCTGGGCTTGGCTGGCTTGCCCATTGCGTCTGGCTGCACTCAGGTGTCCCAACTCGGCGCGGGCATGGGACTGGACTATACGTCGACCGGAACAATCCGGCCTGCGATCAGTATCGATCCGAATGTCACCAACCCTGAAAAAATGTATGCGGCCGTTACAGAAGGGTCCTACTCCCTTCCCGCGATACCCTATGAAAAGATGCCAGCCAAATACCGGCGCCAGATCGTGCCCAATACCACAGGCGAGGCTCCTGGAACACTGGTCGTGGAGACCAAGGAACACCTGCTTTATCTTGTCCAACCCGGAGGCGATGCCATCCGATACGGTGTCGGGATCGGCAAAGCCGGCTTTGAATGGTCCGGCAGAGCAGTTATCCAGTACAAGAAAAAATGGCCGACATGGACACCGCCCGCTGAAATGATCGGGCGGCGGCCGGAACTGGTAAAATTTGCGAATGGGCAGCCAGGCGGTCCGGACAATCCTCTGGGCGCCAGGGCCCTGTATATCTTCAAGGACGGTCAGGACACGCTTTATCGCGTTCACGGCTCGCCTGAATGGTGGACGATCGGACAATCGATGTCGTCGGGCTGTGTCCGTCTGATCAATCAGGACATCATCGATCTTTACGACCGCGTCAGCGTTGGTTCCCCGATTGTCGTAAGATAGGTTTCAGCCCCGTACCCTCTCGGGACGGACTTTGCGGGGGCCTAATCTTTGATTTCGGCAACGCCATGCTCATGCTCTTCCGCAAAGGAAGAGAGCACGACCTCGCAAACCGGTGCATTGAGTGTCCAGCGGAGATATCCGGGACGCCGGTCAGTCGAAGCGGATCCGCTCAACGTCTCCGGGGTAACTCTTTGAAGCACCACGCTTCCGAAACCTATGTGCTTTGCGCCATTCGTCCGCTCAGCTTCAACGGGAACCGACGTTTCTTCCCAGGAGACCGAGAATTCCTTTTGGCCCTCGGCATTGGTCACGATCTTCCAGGCGACCGAGACATGCCCCACATCGCTCGAAAGCGCCCCGTATTTTGCCGAATTCGTTGCAAGTTCATGGAATGCCATTCCAAGGCACTGGACGGCATTCGGCTTTACCGTGAGGAGTGGTCCGGAAAGGGCAATCTGTGCTTCATGGCCGAATGGGACCAACTGTTCCTGGACGAGTTCGAACAGACTTGCCCCGGACCATTCCGCGTTCACCAACAGGTCGTGGGAGCGCGAAAGCGCCATGATTCGATCGCGTATGCGTTCCTCGAATTCTTCCACGCTGGCCGATCGCTTGCCGGACTCCCTGATCATCGCCAGAATCACGGCGAACTGGTTTTTGACCCTGTGGTTCACTTCCCGCATCAGCAGCCTTATCCGGCGTTCGCTTTCCTTGGTGGCGCTGATATCGCGGGCGATTTTGGAGGCACCCACGATTTCCCCCTTGCTGTTCCTGATCGGCGAGATGGTCAGGGAAACGGGTATGAGGACGCCATCTTTCCGACGGCGAATGGTCTCGAAGGTCTCTACGCGCTCGCCGCGTCGTATCCTTTCGATGATTTCCGTTTCTTCCGAATACCGGTTTTCAGGGACCAGCATCAGGATCGATTGACCAATCGCCTCCTCCGCCGTGTAACCGAACATCTGCTGGGCAGCCGGATTCCAGGTTGTGATGATGCTGTTCAGGGTCTTCCCGACAATGGCATCCGAGGATGAATCGACGATGGCGGCAAGCAACGCATCGGAATCATGCCCCACAGGCTGATCGATGCTTACGACTGTGCTCATGAAAGCAGATTAGCAACAACATTCAGGTTTGCATAGCGGGGGACCGAAACGCTATCCAGAAGGCCCATGCTGAATCAGGCAAGATCCTCAACGCCCTCACCTTCCGACACGGCATCGAAAGCCTCCGTGCCGAAAGCCGCCATGTGGATGACCGGATGGCTCACTCTGATGATAACGATGGCCGTTGCCGGTCGGGAGGCTACGTACGATCTCGACGTCTTCCAGATAATGCTGATGCGATCCGTCATCGGCTTCTTCCTGCTTTATCCGCTGGTCAGGATGCATGGCGGCCTTGCTTCGATGCGCACGGAAAGGCCGCTGCAGCATGTCGGACGGAATATCGTGCACTATGCCGCCCAATACGGCTGGCTGCTCGCCATCACCTTGATCCCGCTGGCCCAGGTGGTCGCCATCGAGTTCACCATGCCCATCTGGACGGCCATCGTGGCTGTCCTGTTTCTTGGCGAGCTCATGAACGCCAGGAAGATTACGGCCGTCCTTCTCGGCCTTATCGGTGTCGGAATCATCGTGCGGCCAGGCCTGGATACGGTCGATCCCGGTCAGATCATCGCTCTCGTCGTCGCGGTCGGCTTCGCTGTCTCCGCAACCATGGTGAAGTCCTTGACGCGGACTGACAATGTCACGGTCATCGTCTTCTGGATGCTTGTTGTGCAGTCGCTTCTCGGCATCATTCCGGCTGCGATGGTTTGGAAATGGCCGGACGCCGGGACATGGCCCTGGATCGTCCTGGTGGCCTTCTGCGGAACCTTCTCGCACTACTGCATGGCGCGAGCCCTGGTTCACGCCGACGCTACCATGGTCGTGCCGATGGATTTCCTGCGTGTGCCGCTCACGGCTGTCGTAGGTTGGTTGCTCTACAGCGAAACCCTCGACATCTGGACGATTGTCGGTACCGCGCTGATCCTGTCGGGGAACCTCCTCAACCTGCGCAAGGCAGGCACGGCACGCATTCCGACCGACTAGTTCCCTTTTAGCTTCCGCCGTCAGCGAACTGTTTTTGGAAGAAGGGTATGGCCATGGCCATTTCCTGATCCTTCTTCGTGCTGTGCTGGTAGGCTGGGCGATCGGCGATGCGGGCCAGATAATTCTGGAATGCGGGCCGCTCCGGCAGCGCCTTGAGCACGTTCATCGTGTAGTGGATGCCCGAGGCAAGCTGAACATCCGCCGCCGTGAAGCGGTTGCCCGCCGCGAAATCGTTTTCGGTCAACCGCCGCTCGACATTGTCCACAAGATCCTCGAACAGGCCGAAGGAGTAGTCATTGCTTTTGTATTCCAGTCCCCAGACACGCGCCGCGATGCAAGGGTCGAAGACAGAATCGCAATAGACGAGCCAGGTGAGATAAGGGCCGCGCATCGGATCGTCGACAGAAGGCGCAAGACCGGCTTCGGGAAACGCGTCGGCCAGGTAAATGGTGATCGCGGCTCTCTCAGTGATCACGACACCGTCATGCTCTATGGCTGGCACCTTCTTGTTTGGCTGAATCTTGCGATAGCTTTCGGGTGCGCCTCCTTCCGCCCGGATGTCGATCTCGTGCAATTCGTATTCGGCTCCGAGTTCCTCCAGCAGCCACAGCACGGAGGAGGAGCGTGACCAGGGCGCATGATAGAATTTGAGCATTGATCTGTTCTCCAGCTTGATCCGTGTGAGCCTTGTAGCATCCCTCTGCTGACATCAGACTGTCAGGAGCAGGCGGCGAAGTTCAGTCTGGTCAATCACATCGCCTTACATCGAAAAACAAAAAGGGCGCCGGTCGGCGCCCTCTTCGGTTCAAGAATGAACCGCGGGATCAGTTCGGGATCTTGTCGTCGATGCCCTTGATGTAGAAGTTCATCTGCAAGACTTCCGAATCCTCGGCGACTTCACCTTCCTTGAGCCATTCGCTGCCATCCTGCTTGGAGATCGGACCGGTGAAGGGATTGAACTCGCCGGATTTGATCTTGGCCTCGGTCTCCTCGGCAAGCTTCTTCACGTCATCGGGCATGTTGGTGTAGGGAGCCATAACGACGTGCCCCTCCTTCATGCCGCCCCAAACGTCCGACTGCTTCCAGGAGCCGTCGATGACAGCCTGCACGCGCTCTATGTAATACGGGCCCCAATCGTCGACGATTGAAGTAAGCTGGGTCTCGGGCGCGAATTTGATCATGTCCGAAGCCTGGCCGAAGCCCTTGATGCCGCGCTCGGCCGCAACCTGGAGCGGAGCGGTCGAGTCGGTGTGCTGGGTGATGATATCGACGCCCTGATCGATGAGAGCCTTCGCCGCGTCAGCTTCCTTGGCCGGATCGATCCAGGTGTTCGCCCAGACGATCTTCACCTTGAAATCCGGATTGACCGACTGTGCGCCGAGCATGAAGGCGTTGATACCCATGATGACTTCGGGGATCGGGAAGGAAGCGATATAGCCTGCCACCCCCTTCTCCGACATCTTGCCGGCGATCACACCCTGAACATACCGGCCTTCATGGAACTTCGAATTATAGGTCGAAACATTCTCATGTTCGCGCTTGTAGCCGGTGGCATGCTCGAACTTAACATCGGGAAAGCGCGCCGCGACCTTGTTGGTGGGGTCCATGAAGCCGAAGGACGTGGCGAAAACAATCTTGCAGCCTGAACGCGCCAGCCGCTCAAGAGCGCGCTCCGCGTCCGGACCTTCTGCAACATTCTCGAGATAGGAAATCTCGACTTTGTCGCCGAAATGCTCCTTCACGTCCAGCATGCCCTGGTGGTGCTGGTAGGAATACCCGTAGTCGCCAATCGGACCGACATAAATGGCGCAGACCTTCGTCGGGTCCTGCGCCATGGCTCCCATTGTGCCCAGTGAAAGCACCGCCGCTGCCGCGGCGAATGACACCAGTGCTTTTTTCATTCCCTTTTTCCTTATCTTGAGTTGCCTTGTCTTTGAGTTTTCTTGGGGCATGACGAGCGCCGAAGATCAGCGATCCGGAACAAACGGCCGCCCCAGAGAAGCCGGAGTGTTCACCATCGTCAATCGCCTGTTTCGCGAGATTATTACAAGTACGACCACAGTCGCCAGATAGGGAAGCGAAGAAAGCAATTGAGAAGGAATGCCGACGCCGAAGGCCTGAGCATGAAGCTGGCCGATCGAGACGCCGCCGAACAGATACGCGCCCGCCAGCACGCGCCATGGCCGCCACGAGGCAAACACGACCAGCGCCAGCGCAATCCAGCCGCGCCCGGCCGTCATGTTCTCCACCCATTGCGGCGTATAGACCAGCGACAGATAGGCTCCGGCCAGCCCCGCACAGGCACCACCGAACATCACCGCCATGTAACGAATGGCAATCACCTTGATGCCGAGCGCATGGGCGGAAGTGTGATTGTCTCCGACCGAGCGTAGCGTAAGCCCGGCCCGCGTTCGGAACAGGAAATAGGCGACAGCCGCAGTCAACGCTATGGAGATATAGAATATCGGATCCTGCCCGAAAAGCAGCCGTCCGACTACCGGCAGATCGGAGAGGCCCGGTATGTCGAGGCGCGCAAGGCGCAGGCCCGGTTGACCGACGAAGGCTTCGCCCGCCATGCCCGATATGCCGAGACCGAGCAGCGTCAGCGCGAGACCCGTCGCTACCTGATTGGTGACAAGCGTCAGGGTCAAGAAGCCGAACAGCAGGGAGAATACCGCGCCAACCAGAATGGCGGCAAACACTCCGAGCCACGGAGAACCGGTTGTCAGTGCAACCCCGAAACCGGTGACTGCGCCCATGATCATCATGCCCTCGACGCCGAGATTGAGCACACCGGAGCGTTCGACCACCAATTCGCCGATGGCAGCGATCAGGAGCGGCGTCGCTGCCGTGGCGATCGTCAGGAGGATGGATTCAAGCATTCCCATGCGGAGCCTCCGCCGCCGGGGCCGCCTGTCTTCCGACGAGACGGATGCGGTAATGGATCAGCGTGTCGCTGGCGAGCACGAAGAAGAGCAGCATTCCCTGGAAGGCGCGCGCCACCTTGTCCGACACGCCGAGGGAAATCTGCGCCGCCTCACCGCCAAGATATGACAGCGCTAACACCAGGCCCGCCGCCACGATACCCAACGGATTGAGCCTGCCGAGGAAGGCGACGATGATCGCCGTGAAGCCGTAGCCTGGCGAAATGGACGGCTGGAGATGACCGATTGCGCCGGAAACTTCCGAAATTCCAGCGAGCCCCGCAAGTCCTCCCGAGACCAGAAATGCGAAGAAAACCATCCGCGCATTGGAAAAACCGGCGAACCGCCCTGCCCGCGGACTTTGCCCGAGCACCTTTATTTCGAAGCCCTTGAGCGTTTTCGAAAGCAGGAACCAGAGAACAATGGCGGCAATGATAGCGAAGGCGAAGCCCCAATTGGCCCGGCCGGAAGCCGGCAGGAGTTCCGGCAGTATCGCGAATTCGTGAAAGCTCCGCGTCTGCGGAAAGTTGAAGCCTTCCGGATTGCGCCAGGGGCCGCGGACCAGCCAGTCGAGGAACAACTGGGCCACATAGACCAGCATCAGGCTAGTCAGGATCTCGTTGGTGTTAAACCGCACCTTGAGTAAGGCCGGTATGGAGCCGTATGCCGCACCGCCGACGATCCCGAGCAGAAGCATGATCGGCAGCACGATCCAGGATTGAAATTCCGGAAACAGCACCGGCAGGATGGAGCCGATGATCGCCCCGACAATGAACTGGCCTTCGGCGCCGATATTCCAGTTGTTGGAAAGAAAGCAAACGGAAAGTCCGACGCCGATCAGAATCAGCGGGGCTGCCTTGATGGCGAGTTCGTGCAGCGACCAAACCTCGCGCAGCGGATCTATGAAATATAAATAAAGGGCTTGCACTGGGTTCTTGCCAAGCAGCGCGAACATGATCGCGCCGGCGACCAGCGTCAGGGCAAGCGCGATGAAAGGCGACAATGCGCTGAACAGCGCGGAGTGCTGCGGCCGCTTGACGAGTTCGATCCGCATCACACGGCCTCCATCGCGGCCGTGGGCGGAGTGCTGGCATCCGCCCCGCCCATCAGAAGCCCGATCTTCTCGTAAGTTGCTTCGCCTACCGGCACAGGCGCAGAAAGACGCCCGTCATGCATGACTGCTATGGCGTCCGAAATCTCGAACAATTCGTCAAGGTCCTGACTGATGACGAGAACCGCCGAACCGGCCCTTGCGAGGTCGATCAGCGCCTGGCGGATATGCGCCGCCGCTCCCGCATCCACGCCCCAGGTCGGCTGGTTGACAACCATGACGGCTGGCTGGCGGTCAAGCTCACGGCCGATGATGAATTTCTGCAAATTCCCGCCGGAAAGGGCCGAGGCTTCCGGGTCCTCGGAGCTCTTGCGTACGTCCATATCACTGACGATCCGCCGCGTGGCAGCGGAGATCGTGGATTCGCGGATGATGCCGATATGGGTGAGATAGGATTTCGCATCGGTGCGGAACCGCGACAGGAGCAGGTTTTCGGAAAGCCTCATGCGCGGCGCGGCGCCGTGACCGAGTCGCTCCTCCGGAACGAAAGCCGCCCCCAGAAGACGCCTGCCGGAAATGTCGAGGCGGCCTGCATCCTTGCCGCGAATGCGCACCATACCGGCCTTGTCCTGAAGGGCCTCGCCCGAAATGGCCTCGAAGAATTCGCCCTGCCCGTTGCCTGCGACACCGGCAATGCCGAGCACTTCTCCCGCGTGAACCGTCAGATGGATATCCCTGAGCGGGATGGCGAAGGGGTTGGATGGTTCGCGGGAAAGCCCCGCGACTTCCAGCAAAGGCGAATGGTCGGCATCCTTTGGCGGCGCGGCACGGACGACCGCGTGAACCTCGCTACCCACCATCATGCGGGCAAGTGAAGCCGCGGTTTCCTTGCGCGGGTCGCAATGGGCCACGACCCTGCCGTGGCGCAGTACCGTCGCACGGTCACACAGGCGCTTCACTTCTTCCAGCCTGTGGGAGATGTAGAGAATCGATTTGCCTTCGTCGCGCAGCGTCTCCAGCGTCTTGAAGAGTTTTTCGGCCTCCTGCGGCGTCAGCACCGAGGTCGGTTCGTCGAGAATGATCAGGTCGGGATGCTGCAAGAGGCAGCGGATGATCTCGATACGTTGCCTCTCACCCACCGAAAGATCGCCGACATGGGCGGACGGGTCGAGCGGCAGCCCGTAAGAGCGCGAGAGTTCCCTTGCCCTCTCAGCAATCCTGGCGATCGGGGTCCTTTCCTCCAGCGACAGGGCAATATTTTCGGCCGCCGTCAGCGCATCGAACAAGGAGAAGTGCTGGAAAACCATACCGATGCCCAGCCGGCGGGCATCACTGGGACTGGCGATGCGAACAGGCGCGCCTTTCCAGAGGATTTCACCGGCGACTGGCTCGAGCGTCCCGAACAGCATCTTGACCAGAGTGGACTTGCCCGCACCGTTCTCGCCGAGCAATGCATGAATTTCGCCCTTGCCGATGGCCAGATCAATAGAATCGCAGGCTTTCAGTGTCCCGAAAACCTTGGTCAGTCCGCGCACTTCCAGGAGAGGTTCATCTCCCGCGTTCAGAGTTGTTTTCACAACTCCCCCGTTATCTTTATTCGTTCCCGACTGCATCGTAGACGCGGTTTTCCATGTCGGAAAGGTGTGCGCCGACTTGAAAGTGCTTCAAGAAAACCGGCGCAGCAAAGCTTCAAGGTATGAGCACCGTCGTGCCGGTGGTGCGCCGACCTTCCAGATCCGCATGGGCCTTGGCCGCATCCTTCAAGGCGTATTTCTGGTTGACCACGATCTCGACGACACCCGAGCGGACGACGTCGAACAGCGCGCTGGAGGCGGCTTCCAGATCCTCGCGCTTGGCAATGTAGTCGAACAGTGTCGGTCTGGTGGCGAACAGCGAGCCCTTTTGCGACAGGATGGCGAGATTGACGGGTGGCATAGGACCGGACGACTGGCCGAAACTGACGAACATGCCACGCTTTTTCAGGCAGTCCAGCGAGCCGGGAAAAGTATCCTTGCCGACCGAATCATAGACCACTTCGCAAAGCGCGCCGTCGGTGATCTTCTTGACCTCATCGACAAAATTATTGTCGCGATAGTTGATCACATGATCATAGCCATGCGCCTTGGCGAGCTTGCCTTTCTCTCCCGAACCGACCGTTCCGATCGTTCTGGCACCGATATGCTTCGCCCATTGGCCGGCAATGAGGCCGACGCCGCCGGCGGCTGCATGGAACAGGATCGTGTGGCCGCTTTTAACCTGGAAAGTGCGATGCAGGAGATACCAGGCCGTCATGCCTTTGAGCATCATGGCTGCGGCCTGTTCGTCGGTAATGCCATCGGGAACCTTTACCAGTCTGTCGGCAGGGACGACGCGCCGCTCGCAATAGGAACCTGTTCTCAGGCAATAGGCAACGCGGTCGCCTGGCTTCAGGCTATCCACCCCCTCGCCTGTTTCGACCACGACGCCTGCTGCCTCGCTGCCCGGAACGAGAGGCAATGGTGCTGGATAGAGACCGGTGCGAAAATAGACATCGAGGAAATTCAGGCCGACTGCCTTGTGCTCGACCAGCACCTCGCCTTTGCCGGGAGCACCAGGATCGTAATCCTCGAAGCGCAGAACCTCCGGACCGCCTGCCTCGTGAACGCGAATTGCCTTGACCATCGAACAACTATCCCTTGATTTTCCCAAGTTGCGGAAATGCCTGCATCACGGCACCGATAACGTAAAGGTAAACCCCGGTAACGCCGATGCCGATCTTCACCAGCAGCGAGGCATCCATATCCTGCACCAGCGCGATGACGCCGAAGGCGCACCAGGCCAGAAAGATCGCGAGGTTGATACTGCGCAGGCGCACTACCCGCACCGGATGCAGAAAATTGATCGGCGTGAATGTGAGGATCGCCGATACGAGAACGACCACGAAAGACATATACTCGCTCGTCCCGATGACGAACAGCGTGAACACGATCATGTTCCAGACGACGGGGAACCCCCTGAAGAAGTTCTCCGCCGTCTTCATGCCGGTATCGGCATAGTAAATCGCGCTGCTGATGACGATGATCGCAGCCGAGAGAAATGACAGCCCCTCCCCCATAAAGCCGCTCTGATAAAGCGCAAAGGCAGGGATCAGCACGTAAGTCACATAGTCGATGATGTTGTCGAGCATGTCACCCGACCAGGTGGGCAGCACTTCCTTGACCTGCAGCCGGCGGGCGATCGGACCGTCTATGCCGTCCACCAGGAGAGCAAGACCGAGCCACCAGAACATGGCCGTCCAGCGCTCCTCGCTCGCCGCCACCAGTGAAAGGAAGGCCAGGAACGAACCGGAAGCCGTCAGAAGATGAACCGAGAAAGCCTTCGCTTGCGGCGCGGTAACTTTTTTCTTTCTCGCCATGGCTTGCGCCAGTCCCGCCCTCATTTGCCGACGACGCAGCAGGGCAAGCGCTACGGCCTCCCTCGCCGCTCATCGGCTTCTATGAACCCGTGTGAGATTATGGAAGCGCGGCAGCTCGCACAAGCAGAAGCGAACTGCCGCATGAACAGAAAAGCCCTATCTGCCTGTTTCTCCACAAAGTTGTCCGATAGCCGCCCGCTGTTGATGCCTCCGCCAGCCATGTCCTATATCAGGTTTCGACAAAGGATGGATGAAGCTGCCATCGCAAGCTGAAAGGGCGGAATTGTCTGATATTCGACACATGACCATTCTGGTGGCCGGCACAGGTCCGGCGGGGCTGATCGCAGCGCTTGCACTCGCCCATGACGGCCATGTTGTGGCGCTCGTGGGACCGCCCGCGCGCCGCGACGACCGCCGCACGACCGCCCTTATGGTTCCCGCCCTCGCCCTGCTCGACCGCATCGGCGTTCTGAAAGAACTGCAGTCGGCGGCCGCTCCCTTGCGCACCATGCGCATCGTGGATGCCACATCCCGCCTGGTCCGCAGCCCGGTCGTGACCTTCCGCGCAAGCGAGATCGACGAGGACGCATTCGGCCTGAACATTCCCAATGCCGCGCTCAACCCGGCGCTCGAGGAGGTGGTCCGCAGCCATCCGGCGATTGATTGGTTGGAATCCATCGTTGCCGCCTGGCATCCCGGCAGCGACCGGATAGAAGCCAAGCTTGAGGACGGCACCAGGGTTTCGGCGAAACTTGCCGTCGCCGCCGATGGGCGGCTCTCGCCAGCTCGGGAAGCCGCGGGTATCCGGACTACGGCACACTCATACCCGCAGACCGCGCTTGTTCTCAATTTCGCCCATAGCCGGGATCATGAATTCATCTCGACGGAGTTCCACACCGAGACCGGCCCCTGCACGCAGGTTCCCCTGCCCGGCCACCGCTCCAGCCTTGTCTGGGTGGTGAATCCGGTTACGGCCGAGCAATTGTTGCAACTAAACGACAAGGCGCTTTCCGAACGCGTGGAAGAACGCCTTCAATCGATGCTCGGTCGCGTAACGGTCGAGCCTGGCCGGCAGGCCTATCCTCTGTCGGCAACCCTGCCGCTTCGTTTTGCCCGCAACCGGGTCGCCCTCGTGGGAGAAGCCGCCCATGTCTTCCCACCGATCGGAGCGCAGGGGCTCAACCTCGGTATCCGCGACGTTCAGGACCTGGTTGAGATTGCGGGGCGGCATCGTTCCGATCCCGGCGGTCCCGTTGCTCTTGGTGCTTACGATGCCAGACGCCGACCGGATATTCTGGCCCGCAGCAGCGCCGTGAACCTGCTGAATCGCTCGCTTCTGTCGGACCTACTGCCGTCGCAATTCGCGCGCACGGCAGGTCTTGGCATCATCGGTGGCTTTGGCCCGCTGCGGGCATTTTTCATGCGTGAGGGCATGCGGCCCGGCAGCGGCTTCGCAAACCTGTTTGGCACCCTACGGGAAAAGGTCGGGCGGCAATAGACGATGGGTGATGGCATAAAGCAGCGCCGTCACCGTCACCACCGACAATATGGTCGTTATCAGAATGCTGGCAGAGGCCCGCTGCACCCAGACATCATATTGCTGCGCTATGACGAAGACATTCGTCGCAGTCGGAAGTGCGGCCAACAGCACAGCCGAAAACACCCAGATTTCTGAAAAATTGCCGATCCAGCTCAGCACCACGTAGCAAAGCAGAGGATGGATGACGAGCTTCAGCGCCACGATGGCGCCGAGTTCGCGCGGCACTCTTTTCAGCGGCCGCAAGGCAAGCGTCACGCCCATGGCGAAAAGCGCGCAGGGGGCCGCCGCGCTGGCCAGATAGGCGAGCAGCCGCTCGATGGGCATCGGAGGACGGAATTCGGCCCACGCTGCGGCGACTCCGATCGCCGTTGCGATGATGAAGGGATGCAGCACTATTTTCTTGAGAACACTGAGCCCGAGCGCCAGCGGGCTTTCCTTCTCCCCGCCGGCAACGGCCATCAGCATTGGCGCCATGGCGAAATGCATGATGTTTTCGAAGCAGAAGATGAGGGCAACGGGCACCGCCGCCTCCTCGCCGAAGGCGAGCAAGGCGATGCCCGGTCCCATATAGCCGATATTGCCGTAGGCGGCGGACAGCCCTTTTATGGTGCTTTCGGCGATCGCGCCTCTGGCGACGATCACAGAGCCCGCAAACATCAGGCTGAAAATGACGAAGGTCGAGAATACGGAGCCGAAAATATAGCCCCATTCTGTGAGCCGCTCTGTCGGCGTCTTAGCCAGCAATTGGAAGAAAAGGGCCGGCAGGGCAACATAGATGACGAAGGTGTTCATCCAGCCAAGCGCATCAAGCGGTTGCCGCGTTATTCTGGCGACCGCGAACCCGATGAAGATCAGACCGAAAAAGGGCAGGACAAGCCCGATGACGTCCGTCATGAAACGGCCTTCCGCGTTATGAAAAACCGTGCTAACCGCTTGAGTTTTCTTGTCCCGGTGCACGTACAGGATTGAATTGGACGTCGACCTGCGCCAAATAAGGTACAAGATCGAAAACCAATGCATTCAAGAAACGATGCATAACGTCAAGACAGCAAAGTTCCAGATCGGCCAAGTGGTGCGGCACCGTCTGTTCCCGTTCCGTGGCGTCATCTATGACGTCGATCCGGAGTTCAACAATACCGAAGAATGGTATCAGGCGATCCCTGCCGAGGTCCGACCGCGCAAGGACCAGCCCTTCTATCATCTGCTCGCCGAGAACGAAGAGACCGAATATATCGCCTATGTCTCCGAGCAGAACCTGCTTGAGGATGAATCGGGCGAACCGGTGCGTCATCCGCAGCTCTTCGAATTGTTCGTGCAGACGCCGGATGGCAGATACGCGCCCAGGCACAGGCCGCATCATTAGATCGGCAATGATCGAATATATCCGGGAATGAAAACGGGGCCTTTCGGCCCCGTATCCCGTTGATGAGCGTGGATGTGCAGGCGGCTCAGTTGCCTTGCTTTGCCTTTTCCTGCTCTTCCTTCAGTTTCTTCGCGAATTCTTCATTGTTCTTGCTGACGAATTCCTGGAGCTTCTTCTGCCGCTCCTCGATATCGGCCTGCTGCAGCGGTTCGCCGTCATAGGCGCTCGTGAATCCCTCCAGCGACACCTTGATCGGGTTCGGCTGGTTCTGGAAATTCACCGAGGTGAGCGTAAGGTTGGAGCCCTTCTTGAAGGCAGCGACGAGCTGATCGTTCAGGGGTGCCTCGGCAATGCAGCGGTCGGGAAGGCAGATCGAGTAGTCGATCTTCTGAGTCGCATTGCTATCGACCTGAAGCCCTATGCCGGGAGGAATGAGGCGGCCGGACGGAACGGTGATCTGGAACACCTTGCGGTTCACCTTGCCCTTCACCTCGATCAGGCTGACGCCGGTGATGAGCTGCCCCGAATCAGCCACGAGGATGTTCTGGACGTTGCAGATATCCACCTCTTCCTGCTTGCTGCAGGCCTTGAACCAGCCCCGCGGGATCTGCGGCTGCTGCTGTGCCATTGCAGCACCGATTCCGCTTGCCACCAGCCCCATTGCGCCGGCCGCGAGAAGCGTGGTGCGGATCGCTTTAGCTTTCAGGCTCTTCATATCGTCCATTTCCTCTCGAAATTTCGCAGCCCGGCATAGCTTTGCCTTGGTCGGTGGCTACCTGTTGGTCAATTGAGGCAACAGCATGACTTCGGGGCCTGTTACACTGCCTGAGCCTTCAAATCCAGAGTCCGGCAATGAAATCCGCGCGGCATTCCACCATGATCGCCCGTCATCCATGTTAATTTGAATCGCGAATCAGAAACAGTGGACAGACCTTCGGATTGCGATCCATGCGCATTGTGTTCTCAACCCTCCTCGCCGCCTTCATCGTCGTGGCCGCGTTCGGACCGGCGGCAGCGGGAGAAGCGAGATTCGCCATAGCGATGCACGGCGATCCGGCTCTGCCCGCTGATTTCCGGCATTTTCCCTATGTGAATCCCCATGCGCCCAAGGGCGGCCGCATCGATTATGCCGTCCAGGGCAGTTTCGACAGCCTCAATCCGTTCATCGTCCAGGGCGATGCGGCGCGAGGGTTGGTCGACCTGGAACTCGGCTACAATGTCTATGACAGCCTGATGCAACGATCCTACGACGAGCCTTTCACGCTCTATCCGCTGGTCGCAAAGACGGTCGAAACCAACGACGACCGCACCTTCGTGGAATTCACGCTCGACGAGCGGGCGCGCTTCTCCGATGGCACGCCCATCACTCCGGAAGACATCATCTTCACTGTCAGGCTGCTCGGCGAGAAAGGCTATCCGCGCTACGGCACCACGCTGAAGAAGATCGACAGGATGGAGAAAGTCGGCGCGCATGGCGTGCGCTTCACCTTCAAGCAATCCGATCGTGAACTGCCGCTGATCCTTGGTCTGATGCCGGTGCTGCCGCGCCATGCGACCGATGAAGAGACATTCGACCGTTCCACCCTCAAGCCTATGATCGGCTCCGGCCCTTATGTGGTCGACCACGTGAAGCCGGGCGAATATGTCGTGCTGAAGCGTGATCCAGACTATTGGGCGAAGGATATCCCTTCCAAGATCGGCTTCGACAATTACGACGAAATACGCATCAATTATTTCCGCGATCCGAATTCGATGTTCGAGGCCTTCAAGAAGGGCCTGATCGATGTTTTCATCGAGACGGACACGGGACGCTGGAACACCGGCTATGATTTTCCCGCCGCGCAAAGCGGACGGGTCATAAAGGATACGTTCGAAAACGGTTTGCCGTCAGGCATGTATGGTTTCGTGCTCAATACGCGGCGGCCGACCTTCAGGGATCGGGCGGTGCGCAAGGCACTGACCGAACTCTTCGACTTCGAATGGGCCAACAGAAATCTGTTCTTCAATGCCTATACCCGCACACGAAGCTATTTCGACAATTCGGAGCTGTCGTCCTTCGGCGTTCAGGCGACCGAGGCCGAGCGCAGGCTTCTCGGCAAGCATATCGGCTTCGTGACGCCGGAAATCCTCGCCGGCACCTATGCGCCGCCAGCCTCGGATGGGAGTGGGCGTGACCGTGCCTTCCTCAAGAACGGTTTCGATGCCTTGCAGGCAGCCGGCTACAAGCTGGACGGACAACAAATGGTCGGGGCCGACGGCAGGCCGCTGAGCTTCGAAATTCTGCTCAACGGCATGTCCGGTGTACCGGTCGCGAGTGCATGGGCACGCACGCTCGGCAAGCTCGGGATCGCCGTGAATATCCGCAGCGTCGACAGCGCCCAATATCTCCAGCGGCAGCAAACCTATAACTATGATGTGATCCTGCAGAAGTATATTTCCTCGCTCTCGCCGGGCACGGAGCAGATCGGCCGCTGGGGATCGCAGTCACGCGATATCGATGGGACCTACAATTTCGCCGGGGTCGCCGAACCGGCCGTCGATGCGATGATCGATGCGCTTATGAACGCCCGCTCGCGCGAGGATTTTCTGGCCGCCGTACGCGCCTATGATCGTGTTCTTTTAAGCGGCGCCTATGTCGTGCCTCTCTACCATCAGCCCGAACAATGGGTTGCGCGCTGGAAGCATATAGCTCACCCTGAGACGACGCCGGTCTATGGTTTCCAACTGCCCGCCTGGTGGCGGGAGCCAGCGGTAAACTAGGCCGGTTCACTGAAGGGACTTGAGCACCATGCAGCCAATCAGCATCGACGTCGTCTCGGACGTAGTCTGCCCCTGGTGCTTTGTCGGCCAGAAACGGCTCGACAAAGCTCTTATCTCCACGGCCGAGATTCAGGTGGACGTCCGCTGGCGACCCTATCAGCTCGATTCGACCATCCCGCAGGAAGGTATGGACCGCAGATCCTATATGCTGTCCAAATTCGGCAGCGAGGATAAGCTGCGGGAAATCCATGCCCGATTGGAGGATCTGGGCCGAGCCGAAGGGATTGCCTTCGATTTCGACGCTATCAAGGTATCGCCCAACACGCTGGACGCCCATCGCATGATCCGCTGGGCCGCGACGCAGCCCGACGGCGCTCAGAATCGCATCGTGCGCCGGCTCTTCCAGCTCTATTTCGAGGAAGGCGCGAATATCGGCGACCACACGGTCCTGCTGGACGCGGCGCGCGAGGCCGGCATGGATGCCGCCGTCGTGGAAACGCTGCTGGCGACCGCCGCCGACACGGAGGCCGTTCAGGCCGAGATCGCGACGGCGCAGAAAATGGGCATCACCGGCGTGCCCTGTTTCCTGCTGGAAAGCCGCTATGCGGTCATGGGCGCACAGGACGCCGACGTGCTCGCCGACGCGATCAGGAAGGTTTCGGAGGCGAAAGCCCGGGGCGAACTCGATTCGCCGCAGGCTTAGGCTGCTTTGGCAGCCTGCCGCCGGCCGAAGCCGCCGCGCTTGCGACGCCGGAACGGCTTCTTGCCTTCCTTCCTGCCTCCGTCATTGGCCGCTGTAGCGTGGGCAAAGCCCGGCTTTCTACGTCCTGGATGCTGCTGGCCCGCCTTCTGCGCAGGCTCACGCGTGGGCCGGTTGTCCTGTCCCTCAGCCGCCGGCGTCCTTGCCGAATGTACCGGATCGGCCTCGGAGGTATGGTCGCCGGTCACTGGCAGCCGCATGCGGATAACCCGCTCCACGGCGCGCAGCTTGGCGCTTTCGGCCGGGTCGCAAAGGGTCACTGCAATACCAGAAGCGCCGTTGCGTCCGGTACGGCCGATGCGGTGGACATAGCTTTCCGCCTCGTCCGGCAGGTCGAAATTCACCACATGGCTGATGCCTGGCACATCGATTCCACGCGCGGCAATATCGGTAGCCACCAGAATCCTCACGGAACCGTCACGGAACCCGTTCAGTGCCCGCTGGCGCGCATTCTGCGACTTGTTGCCGTGGATCACCGCCGCCTCGAAACCGTCGCGCTGCAGGTCGCGCGTCACGCGGTCGGCGCCATGCTTGGTGCGGGTGAAGACGATGACGGAGCGCATGGCCGCGTTGGCAAGCATGCCGGACAGCACCTGCAGCTTCTGCTTTGTGCGGGCCATGACCACGCTCTGGGTGATCTCTGCGGCCGTCGTTCCCTGCGGCGCGATCTCGACGCGCACCGGCTCGCGCAGAAGGCCATTGGCCAGCGCTTCGATCTCCTTTGGCATAGTGGCCGAGAAAAGGGCAGTCTGGCGCGCCGGATGGGTTGCCTTGGCGATCCGCTTCACATCATTGATGAAGCCCATGTCGAGCATACGGTCGGCCTCGTCGAGAACGAGCCAGGTGGTTTCCGACAGGACAACGTCCTTTTCACGCACCAGGTCCGTAAGCCGCCCCGGCGTTGCGATCAGCACGTCAACGCCCTGCGCCAGCTTGCGCACCTGCGTGTTGCGCGACACACCGCCGAGGACAAGGGCGGTCGAGACATGCGCGCCCTTGGCAAGAAGGCGTACCGTCTCCTCGATCTGCACCGCGAGTTCACGTGTCGGCACGAGCACCAATGCGCGGGCCGTGCGCGGCCGGCGCTTGGTGCCGAGCGCGATGATCTTCGACAGGATCGGCAGCGAGAAGGCCGCGGTCTTGCCGGAGCCGGTCTGCGCCACGCCAAGAATGTCGCGGCCCTCGAGGAAAGGCGGTATCGCCTGCTCCTGGATCGGTTTTGGCTGGGTGAAACCGGCACCGAGGGTAGCCTTCAGAAGTGCGCCGGAAATTCCGAGTTTGGCGAAGCCCTCGAGCTTCACATTATTTTCTTCAGTCAATTTGTTCTCTTTCAAGCGGAATCTGACCCTGCGGCCCGCAAATGCTGCGCGGCAGGCGCACCCCGCCACGCGAAATCAATAGATGAACGACAAGGCGGCGGAACGCGTCCGCGCGGGTTGCGCTGTCGTGCCAGCAGGCATCATGCCCGCGGGACTTCTCGCCGCTGCCGTTTCAGGGAACCGGAGGGAGAAATCAGACGCAACCAGTCTCGTTGGGAGAAAGCCGGCGAATCCCGGCCCAAGCGCCTGTTGCCGTGCATATGGGACAGTTCGGCCAGAAAAGCAAACGATTTTGCCGACGGCCTTTTCGCCGCTCATATGATCAGGCCCGCGATCGTCTCGTTGTCGGTGATGTCCTGATAGGCCCAGCCCGCTTCATCGAAGCGCTTGCGCAGTATCCCGAAATTCTTCCGGTCCTTCGTCTCGATGCCGATAAGCACCGAGCCGAAATTGCGCGCCGACTTCTTGAGATATTCGAAGCGGGTTATGTCGTCGTCCGGCCCCATCAGTTGCAGGAAATCGCGCAATGCGCCCGGCCGCTGCGGGAAACGAAAAATGAAATATTTCTTCTTGCCCTCGAAGCGCAGCGCCCTCTCCTTCACCTCCGGCAGGCGCTCGAAATCGAAATTGCCGCCGGAGACGACAGCGACGACGGTCTTGCCCTTCAGATCCTTGCGAGAAAAATCCTTCAGCGCGTCGATGCCGAGCGCGCCGGCGGGCTCCAGCACGACGCCCTCGATATTGAGCATCTCGATGATGGTGGCACAGAGCCGGTTCTCCGGCACCAGACGCACGGCTTCCGGCGCGAAATCCTTGAGGTGCCGCAAGGGCTCGCGGCCGATCTCGGCCACCGCAGCGCCGTCGACGAAGTTATCCACTGTCTCCAGCTTCACCCGGCGGCCCTTGCCAAGTGCTGCCTGGAGGCTGGGTGCGCCGGCCGGTTCTGCGAAGCGGAAATCCGTCGAAGCACCCTTTTGGTGCAGATAGTGCGTGACTCCCGCCGCCAGCCCGCCACCGCCCACCGGCAGGATGACAAGATCGGCTTCGTCCTGGCCAAGCTGGGAGGCGATTTCATATGCCACGGTCGCCTGCCCCTCGATGATGTCCTTGTGGTCGAAGGGCGGCACCATCATTCCGCCTTCCGCCACCGAGAATTCCTGGGCGGCGTGATAGCAGTCGTCGAAGAAATCGCCGATCAGGCGGATTTCCACGAAATCTCCGCCGAAAAGCCGCGTCTTGTCGATCTTCTGCTGTGGCGTGGTGACCGGCATGAAGACCACGCCGCGACGGCCGAAATGGCGACAGACATAGGCGAAGCCCTGGGCATGGTTGCCGGCCGAAGCGCAGACGAAGGATTCCGGCGCTTCGCCCTTCGCAAGCGCCTTGCGGAAGAAGTTGAACGCTCCGCGGATCTTGTAGGAGCGCACCGGTGTAAGGTCCTCGCGTTTCAAGAGAATGCGCGCACCGGTCTTCCTGGAAAGATAGTCATTCTCCTGCAGCGGTGTTGCCGGAAACAGCGATCGTAGCGCCTCGGCCGCCTCGGCCACCTTCTCCACAAACGTGCTCATCGCCCTGCCCTGCTCCTGCCGTCTCCATGCTTCCCACAGGCAACGGGCTATCGCACATCGCGGCGCATGCCGCCACTCCCGCATGCATAGTGGCGGGGCCTCAGCCTGTTGATGCAAAGAAATCACATCCGGGCGTCCAATCAGCCTGAAGAGACAGGGCGTGATGGACCGAAGAGGCCTTTATCTGTATCAGGAGTGTCGACGGCATGGTCGCGTCGGCCGACCGCACACGAGACACCAGAACAGACCCAAGACAATCCCGGATGTACTTGAGCAACCTGCCATCTGCGTCCCGCTTCCGGGTATTCCTGCTCATTTGCGTCACAGCACTGGCGGGATGCGCGAGCCAACCGGCCCGGGATCTCGTCAGCCGAACCATCGCGGAGGTGCCCGCCTCGAAGATTGCCGGGAAGCATGAGATTTTCGTCGCCACGACACGCGAACCGGCCCGAGAACCGCGGGCGGTGTTCGGCGGCAGGCGGTCTGCCGAGCTTTCCTATGCACGGGTCGATATCAGCGTCCCGGCAATTCACAAGCCTGCCGAGATCGAGCGGCCGATAAATCCGGATGTCGGCGATCCCGCGCGTTATTTCACTGCCCTGCGTGTGGAGGGCTATGGTGGCGACGAAGCCTTCCTGGCTGCCCTGCGCGACAACGTCGCCAGCCATGACGGTCGCGCGCTGGTCTTCATCCACGGCTACAATACAAGCTTCGACAACGCGGTCTACCGGATGACCCAGATCGTCCACGACGCGGGCTATGGCGGCACACCGATCCTGTTCTCCTGGGCTTCTGCGGGACGCACGCTCGACTATGTCTATGACAGCAACAGCGCTTCGGCTGCGCGCGACGCACTGGAGAAGACGCTGCTGCTCGTCTCCCGTTCCGGAGCGAAACGGATCGATGTCGTGGCTCATTCCATGGGCAATTGGGTGACGATGGAGGCGCTGCGGCAACTGGCGATCACCGGTCATCGTGACCTGAACGGAAAGCTCGGCGACGTCGTTCTGGCCTCGCCGGACATCGACGTCGACGTCTTCAAGAGCCAGATGCGGCGCTACGGCAAGCCTGAAAAGCCATTCTTCGTGATGACCTCGGCCAATGACCGGGCCCTGAACGTATCAGGCTTCATCGCCGGCAACCGCCCGCGCGTGGGCGACTATGCCGATGCCCAGGACCTCGCTCGCTATGGCGTTACCGTCGTCGATCTTACCGCCATGTCCGCTGGCGACCGGCTCAACCACACCAAGTTCGCCGACAATCCGGTTCTGGTCCGCCTGCTTGGCGAACATCTCAGCACCCCCGATGATCTGAACGAGACGGAGAGCGAGATCACCAACCGAATCGGCTCGCTGGCGCAGGGGCTTGGCCAGACGCTCACCTCAGCCGCTGAGATCATCATCACGACGCCGCTCGAGGTCATCAATATCGCGGTAGGTGGCGGCCAGGCTTCGCGTTGATTGATTGGTGCTGGCGACGGGACTTGAACCCGTAAGTCGCAAGACGGCGGATTTTAAGTCCGCTGCGTTTACCAGTTTCGCCACGCCAGCAGATTCCCGCCACCCCGGGCGGGCGTGCCGTTGTTAGCATTCAGTCCGCAACGGCGCCAGCCTCAGGAACGTGGTCTGTCGCGCCAGGTTATGATGGAATAACCGATCAACGCCAACACATAAAGCGCGAGCGACAAAAACGGCGTCACGTGGATCACAGCGATCAGTTCACAAGTGCCGTCCTGACATGTGCCCAACAAGCTGGCACAGGCCACAAAATAAAACGGGCGCCCGAAGGCGCCCGTTTCATGCCCGGCCGCCCTCAGCCGTGCAGCTTGCCTGCAATCTCTGCAAGCCGTTTGCCCTGGAATTTCGCACCCTCCAATTCCTGCTCGGAAGGCATGCGCGAGCCATCACCTTCGGTGGTGGTGGTCATGCCGTATGGCGAACCGCCGCGCACGACATCGTTGCCCATCTGACCCTGATAGGCATAGGACAGCGGCACGATGATCATGCCGTGATGCTGCAGCGACCATTGCGCCTGCACGATCGCCATCTCGGCGCCGCCATGCTGGGTCGAGGTCGAGGACATGACCGTCGCAACCTTGTTCACAAGCGCGCCCTTGGCCCAGAGCGGGCCCGTCTGGTCGAGGAAATTCTTGAGCTGCGAGGCCATCGCCCCATAGCGTGTCGAAAGGCCGAAAATGAAGCCGTCATAGTTCTCCAGCTCCAGCGGATCGGCGATCGGCGCTTCCTGGTCGAGCTTGTAGTGAGCGGCCTTGGCGACTTCCTCGGGAACGAGTTCGGGAACCCGTTTGATCGTCACGTCGGCGCCGGCTTCGCGTGCACCTTCGGCAGCGGCCTTCGCCATCGCCTCCATATGTCCCCAGCTCGAATAGTAGAGCACGAGTATCTTCGCCATCTGGCCTTTCTCCTTTTCCGCCGCTGCCGGCTGCTTCTTTCCGATCTATCCCGCCGTGCCCGCATTCTCAAACGCGGTGTCGGACACAGACCGTTCACCATTTGAAGACCATTGCCCTTGCCTGCGGGCGGGTCTATCTCGTCCGGGTCAGAGTGAGGAACGCGCGATGTCGGAAATTGTTACGGCCGGAATGCTGGTAATCGGCGATGAAATCCTTTCCGGCCGGACAAAGGACCGCAATATCGGCCATCTCGCGGATATGATGACTGCCGTCGGCATAGACCTGAAGGAGGTCCGCATCGTCGCCGATGACGAGGAAGCGATAGCCGATGCGGTCAACGCGCTGCGCAAACGCTATACCTACGTCTTCACGACCGGCGGCATCGGCCCGACCCATGACGATATCACCGCAGATTCGATCGCCCGTGCCTTCGGCGTGCCCTGCGAATACGATGCCCGCGCCTATGCAATGCTGGAGAAGCACTATGCCGCGCGCGGCATGGAATTCACCGAGGCGCGCAAGCGCATGGCGCGCATGCCTGTGGGCGCCGAGCATATCGACAACCCGATCTCGCTGGCGCCCGGCTTCCGCATCGGCAATGTCCATGTCATGGCCGGTGTGCCAGCCATCTTCCAGGCCATGCTCGACAACGTCATTCCGACACTAAGGACCGGCGCGAGGCTGCTTTCTGTCACTGTCCATTGCCCCTATCCGGAAGGGACCATCGGCGGCAGGCTCGGCGAGATTCAAAAGGCAAATCCGGAAACAATCATCGGGTCCTATCCGAAATATCAGGACGGCAGTTTCTGGACCGAACTTGTCATCCGCTCGCGCTCGCAGGAAACTCTGGATGCCGCCAAGGCGGAAGTGGAGGCCATGATCGCCGAACTTGCAGCCGAGGGCTAACCGCCGCCCACGGGCTGGAGCCAGGGCCAGATGTGTACGGCAGCTATCGCTGTAATCCTGGGCGATCTTGGTGTAGATTGCTGATCTGTCGGGTGTCCGCAAAACACTGAGCGGAACCAGCGCCTGCTTCCGCTTGTTGTCTTGCTGCGCCGCTTATCCTCAACGGTCAGGAGGATGCAATGACTTACAAGACCTTACTTGCCGTACTTCAAAGTGAGGATGATGCGCATCGGGTGCTCGATTTCGCCATCCCGCTCGCAGCGCGCCACTCCAGCCATCTCATCGGTCTTCATGCTGAAGCCTTGCCCATGGTCTATGCGACGCCCATGGGCGGGCCGGTGGTCGATTTCAGCATGGCTAGCGAGGAGGCCATGGAAACAAGGCTGCAACAGATGCGGGCATTGTTCACCTCCCGCGTCGAGCAGGAAGATATTGCCTTCGAGTGGCGCGGCATGGAGAATATCTCTGGCGATTCCTGCCTTTCCGCGCGGGAAAGCGCCCGTTCCGCCGATCTGGTGATTGCACAGCAGATAAATCCGGAGGCGCCGTCCCGCGCCGTCGGCAATGTCGAGATTCTGCTTTTCGAAACCGGCAGGCCGGTCCTTTTCGTCCCCTATTCCATCGCGCAGCCGCGACCGGAGTTCAAAAAGGTGCTGCTCGCCTGGAATGGAAGCCGGGAAGCGTCCAGGGCGGCCTTCGATGCGCTCCCCTTCATGAAGGAGGCGGAAAGCGTCGAGGTGCTGAGCGTCGATCCGAAGGACAGCTACAAGCAGGACGCCAGCGTCGCCGGGGCCGAGATAGCCGCCGCCCTCGCCCGTCATGGCGTGAAGGTCACCTACAGTTCCGAGGAATCGGGCGGCATGTCCCATGCCGAGGTCATAGAGAACCGTGTATCCGACACAGACGCCGACCTTCTGGTCATGGGCGCCTATGGAGGCTCGCGCCTGAAGGAGTTCTTCTTCGGCGGCGTGACGCGGACCATTCTGGAATCCATGCCGATTCCGACATTCATGTCGCGCTGAAGCGAGCCCCCGGCGGTAAAGCAGACTTGCGCTTTCCTCTCTTTTCCAGTTAATTCCGCGCGCATTCCAGCCGCGCCTTCGGCGCATTTTCGGAGTGCGAAAGCCATGTCCCTTCCCGAAAAAGCATTTCCGGTCTCATGGGACCAGTTTCATCGTGATGCACGCGCGCTTGCATGGCGGTTGGCCGGCATCAACGGCAAATGGAAGGCCATTGTGTGCATCACGCGCGGCGGCCTCGTTCCGGCTGCCATCATCTCGCGTGAATTGGGTATTCGCCTGATCGAAAGCGTCTGTGTCGCCTCCTATCACGACTACACAGCCCAGGGAGAACTTGTCGTCCTCAAGGAGATCACCCCTTCTCTTCTGGAAAATGAAGGAAAGGATGTCCTGATCGTTGACGACCTTACCGATACCGGCAAGACAGCGGCCATCGTGCGCGCCATGATTCCAAAGGCGCATTTCGCCACGATCTACGCGAAGCCGAAGGGACGCCCGCTGGTCGACACCTTTGTCACCGAGGTTTCGCAGGATACGTGGATATATTTCCCCTGGGACATGGGCTTCACCTATCAAAAGCCCATCTCGGAAGATCATCGCGGCTGATGGTTCGAAGCAGCAATTTCCTGCCTGATTTGATTTTTGGGCTTCGTAACACAAAATTAGCCGTGAAAAGCGAAAGTGAGTCGGCAGCCCTCTTGCCGTCTCCTGGCGGGAAATGAGCAATGCTGATCTCACACGGCACACGAAACACGATAACGGAACACATCCGGCGTCTTTTCGGCGGCAATCCCACCCGCATCCAGGCTGCCGCCCTGCCTTGGCGCAAGACCGGACGCGGCGTCGAGGTGATGCTCGTGACAAGCTGCGGAACCGGTCGCTGGGTCCTGCCCAAGGGATGGCCTGAAGGCAAGGAGCCGCTTCACAATGCCGCCGCGCGCGAGGCCGGAGAAGAGGCCGGCGTCAAGGGTGTGATCGGCGAAAGCGAGGTCGGACGCTATTTCTACGACAAGGAACAGCCAAGCGGCCTGCCCTGGCGCTGTGAGGTGCATGTCTTTCCCCTCGAGGTGGAGCGGGAGGCCAAGAAATGGCCGGAAATGAAAAAGCGTGTGCGCAAGTGGTTTCGTGCCGAGCAGGCGGCTAGTCTTGTCGATGAGCCTGATCTTGGCGAAATCATCATGCGTTTCGGCAATAATCCACGAAAAATTGCTGCCTGAGCGCGATCCTTTCGCCTCTTGGCTTGTTCTAGCAGCGGTATTTTCCTAATTCGACGCGGGCCGCACGCAATTTGGCCGCCGCAGATTGGGCTCAGGACCTAGAAGATGAAAGGCATGGCCGAGACAGCCGCTGACCCGCGCAAACGTACGCTAGACAAGGATCTCGACAAGCTCGTTCAGGTCGAGGAGGCTGCAAGCTTCCTGGCTCGCGGACTCGTGGCGCCGGGTCTCGGCCTCCTGTTCCTGGCGCTCGCGGCCGTTTTTGCCTCCGTCTATGTCGCTGGCGCTCCCGGTTCTCTGGTCATCATAGCGGCGGCGGCGATCGGAGCTTATATGGCGCTCAATATCGGTGCCAACGACGTCGCCAACAATGTCGGTCCCGCAGTTGGCGCCAAGGCTCTGACCATGGGCGGGGCGCTGCTGATCGCCGCGGTCTTCGAGACGGCAGGCGCTCTGATCGCCGGTGGCGACGTGGTCGATACGATCTCGAAGGGCATTATCGATCCCGCCGCCGTGGGCGACCCGGACGTGTTCATCCGCGCCATGATGGCGGCGCTCGTCTCCTCCGCCCTGTGGGTCAATCTCGCAACCTGGATCGGCGCTCCGGTCTCGACGACGCATGCGGTCGTCGGAGGCGTGGTCGGTGCCGGAATTGCCGCTGCGGGATTCTCCTCCGTCGACTGGTCCACGATGGCGGGCATAGCCTTGAGCTGGGTTATATCGCCCATAACGGGCGGCGTGGTCGCGGCGGCGTGCCTGGCTTTCATCAAGGACGCCATCATCTATCAGGACGACAAGATCACGGCGGCGCGCCGCTGGGTGCCCCTTCTGCTTGCCATCATGTCCGGTTCGTTCGCCGCCTATCTGGCCACCAAGGGGCTCGGCAAGCTGATCCATATCGGCCCGGCGATGACTGCTGTGATCGGCCTCGCCTTCTTCTTCGCTACCTGGGTGCTTGCCCGCCCTTTCATCCGCCGCCAGTCGGAAGGCATGGAAAACCGCAACCAGTCGCTGCGGCGTCTTTTCAACCTGCCGCTCATCGTCTCGGCGGCCCTGCTTTCCTTCGCCCATGGCGCCAATGACGTTGCCAATGCGGTCGGACCGCTGGCTGCGATCGTCTTCACGGCGCAGGCGCAAGCGGTCAGCGGCGAGGTGGCCATCCCCCTCTGGGTGATGATCATCGGGGCTCTCGGTATTTCGCTCGGTCTGATGCTGTTCGGCCCGAGACTCATCCGCATGGTCGGCGAGCAGATCACCAAGCTCAACCCGATGCGTGCCTTCTGCGTGGCGCTTTCGGCAGCCATCACCGTCATCATCGCCTCCGCCCTCGGTCTGCCGATCAGTTCGACCCATACGGCTGTCGGCGCGGTTTTCGGTGTCGGCTTCTTCCGCGAATGGTACACGACCCATTCCAAGCGCCGGCGGGCCTATCTGGAAAGGAAGGGCATCCGCCTGAAAGCCGAGCGCGAGGCGGTCGGTATTCTTTCGGATGTCTATTTCAATGAAGACGAGGCCGAAGAGGGCGAGAAGGCGGTATCACGCGAGGAGATCGCGAGGCGCAAGCTGGTCCGCCGCGCCCATGTGCGTACGATCGTCGCTGCCTGGGTGACGACCGTTCCCGCGTCCGCGGCTCTTGCCGCCGGCATATTCGTGTTCCTCGATCTTCTGACCTAACCCCCTGCTTCCCGTTCACTTGGCGCATAAGCCAGGCTATCCGTAGTCCCCGATATCCACATCTGTGACACACAAGATGTTGGGGTCACAAAACTTCTAAAAACGACTCCTTGACGGGCGGAAACGAGTCGCCTTTTATGGGCCATGCGCTTGAGTTTTGAGCGTGGGCCGGAAAGTCTGTAGCCCGGTCTTTTTTCCAGATTTGTTGTCGAGTTCCCGAGGGACTGCCTGCTTTCGACGGCGGGCAGGTAGGGATGTTTTTGTGCTATCACATCGGGTTGAGAGAGGGGTTTCTTGGTGGCGTAAACCAGCTGTTAACACTATATTTAGTGTTTGATGCGAGCATCGACACCAAATAATGTGAATTTTCTCCATGAGAGATGTTCACGAAGAGCGTCAGACGAGGGCCCGCCTGAGATCCGGTCGAAAAGCCAAAACGCCGTCTTGTGCGGCCTTGCGGCGGATCGGAAACAACGGTGAGGGAGAGCCGCTCGCCATCGGCGGGCGGTAGACGGCGGATCAGCATCGGCCGGTCGTGGAATCAACGAGGATTCTGGATCGTCAGGTGCTATATATAGGACTAAGAGGGACTGAAAAATGCGCATCGAACGTCGGTTCACCAGGGAAGGCCAGAGCCCTTATGCGGAAATCGCCTTCCGCAAGGCCACGAGCGAGATCAAGAATCCGGACGGCTCGATCGTCTTCCGGCTCGCCGATATCGACGTGCCGGCGCAGTTCTCCCAGGTCGCGAGCGACATCCTGGCGCAGAAATATTTCCGCAAGGCTGGTGTGCCCGTACGCCTGAAGAGGGTGGAGGAGAACGACGTACCCTCCTTCCTGTGGCGCTCGGTCGCCGATGAAGAGGCTCTGGCCGCCCTCCCCGAGGACGAGCGCTATGGCTCCGAGACCGACGCCCGGCAGGTCTTCAACCGCCTCGCCGGCACTTGGACCTATTGGGGCTGGAAGGGTGGCTATTTCGACTCCGACGCCGACGCGCAGGCCTTCATGGACGAGCTCTGCTACATGCTCGCCACCCAGCGCGTCGCGCCCAACAGCCCGCAATGGTTCAATACCGGCCTGCACTGGGCCTATGGCATCGACGGTCCCGGCCAGGGCCATTTCTATGTAGATCCCTTCACCGGCAAGCTTACCAAGTCGAAATCGGCCTATGAACACCCGCAGCCGCATGCCTGCTTCATCCAGGGCGTGGCCGACGATCTCGTCAATGAAGGCGGTATCATGGACCTGTGGGTGCGTGAGGCCCGCCTGTTCAAATACGGCTCCGGCACCGGCTCCAACTTTTCGCAACTGCGTGGCGAAGGGGAAAAGCTTTCGGGCGGCGGCAAGTCGTCAGGCCTGATGAGCTTCCTCAAGATCGGCGACCGCGCCGCCGGCGCCATCAAGTCGGGCGGCACGACGCGGCGCGCAGCCAAGATGGTGGTGGTCGACATCGACCATCCCGATATCGAAGCCTATATCGACTGGAAGGTGAACGAGGAGCAGAAAGTCGCCGCCCTCGTCACCGGCTCCAAGACGGTCAAGAAGCATCTGGACGCCATTCTCAGGGCCTGCGTCAATTGCGAGGCTGACAATGGCGACTGCTTCGATCCGCAGAAGAACCCTGCGCTGAAGCGCGAGATCCGTGCGGCCAAGCGCAATGCCGTTCCGGAGAACTACATCAAGCGTGTGATCCAGTTCGCACGCCAGGGCCACACCTCCATCGAATTCAAGACCTACGATACCGACTGGGATTCGGAAGCCTATCTGACCGTTTCCGGCCAGAACTCAAACAATTCCGTTTCGGTGAAGGACGATTTCCTGCGCGCTGTCGAGCGCGATGGTGACTGGAATCTCATCCGCCGCACCGATGGCAAGGTGGCGAAGACCGTCAAGGCGCGGGATCTGTGGGAAAAGATCGGCTACGCGGCGTGGGCCTCGGCCGATCCGGGGTTGCATTTCAACACGACCATGAACGACTGGCACACCTCGCCGGCCGCCGGTCCGATCCGCGCCTCCAATCCGTGCTCGGAATATATGTTCCTCGACGACACGGCCTGCAATCTCGCCTCGATCAACCTCCTGCCCTACCGTAATCCGAACGGCACGATCGACATCGCGGCCTATGAGCATACCGTACGGCTGTGGACCATCGTGCTCGAGATCTCGGTCATGATGGCGCAGTTTCCCTCGAAGGAGATCGCCAAGCTCTCCTACGAATACCGCACGCTCGGTCTCGGCTACGCCAATATCGGCGGTCTGCTGATGACCGCCGGCATCCCCTATGATTCGGACGAGGGCCGCGCGCTCTGCGGCGTGCTCACGGCGCTGATGACCGGCATCGCCTATGCCACTTCGGCGGAGATGGCTGGTCAGCTCGGAGCCTTCCCGGACTACGAGCGCAACGCGAAGAACATGCTGCGCGTCATGCGCAATCATCGCCGCGCGGCTTACGGTGTTGGCGGCGAAGGCATGGAAGATGCGTTGAGCAAACTTGGCGGCTACGAGGCGCTTGCCGTCAATCCCGTTCCGCTCAATGCCGGCCATGTCTGGCAGAAGGAACTTGTGGAGCATGCCCGCGCGGCCTGGGATCGCGCCATCGAGCTCGGCGAGAAGCATGGCTACCGCAACGCCCAGGCGACCGTCATCGCGCCGACCGGCACGATCGGCCTCGTCATGGATTGCGACACGACCGGTATCGAGCCCGACTTCGCCCTGGTGAAGTTCAAGAAGCTCGCCGGCGGCGGCTATTTCAAGATCATCAACCGCGCCGTGCCGGAGGCATTGCGAACGCTCGGCTATACGGAAAGCCAGATCGCCGAGATCGAGGCCTATGCCGTCGGCCATGGCAACCTGAACCAGGCGCCGGGCATCAATCCCGGCTCGCTCAAGGCCAAGGGCTTCACCGACGAGAAAATCGAGGCGCTGAACGCGGCTCTGAAGTCGGCCTTCGACATCAAGTTCGTCTTCAACAAGTGGACGCTCGGCGAGGATTTCTGCCGCGACGTCCTCGGCTTCACCGACGAGCAGCTCAATGACTTCTCATTCGAGATGCTGCCTGCCCTCGGCTTCTCCAGGAAGGACATCGAGGCCGCCAATATCCATGTCTGCGGGGCGATGACCCTGGAAGGCGCGCCGCATCTGCGGGAAGAACACCTGCCTGTCTTCGACTGCGCCAATCCCTGTGGCAAGATCGGCAAGCGTTACCTTTCGGTCGAGAGCCATATACGCATGATGGCTGCAGCTCAGCCCTTCATTTCGGGCGCTATCTCCAAGACGATCAACATGCCGAACGAGGCTACCGTCGAGGATTGCAAGAACGCCTATATGCTCTCATGGAAGCTGGGGCTGAAGGCCAACGCGCTCTATCGCGACGGCTCCAAGCTATCGCAGCCTCTCAACGCCTCGCTGCTTTCCGACGATGACGAGGAGGCGGACGACCTCGTGGAAGAGCTGGTCACCGCCCCCGCCGCGGCCCGCGCTGCGCAGGTGACGGAGAAGATCGTCGAGCGCATCGTCGAGAAGGTCGTGCGCGAGCGCGAGAAGCTGCCGAACCGCCGCAAGGGCTACACCCAGAAGGCAGTCGTCGGCGGGCACAAGGTCTATCTGCGCACCGGCGAATTCGACGACGGCCGCCTCGGCGAGATCTTCATCGACATGCATAAGGAAGGTGCCGCCTTCCGCGCCATGATGAACAATTTCGCTATCGCCATCTCGCTCGGCCTGCAATATGGCGTGCCGCTGGAGGAATATGTGGAGGCCTTCACCTTCACCAAGTTCGAGCCGGCCGGCATGGTGCAGGGCAACGACGCCATCAAGAACGCCACGTCCATCCTCGATTATGTCTTCCGCGAACTGGCTGTCTCCTATCTCGGCCGCCACGATCTCGCCCATGTCGACACGTCGGATTTCTCCAACACCTCGCTTGGCCGCGGTATTTCGGAAGGCAAGGCGACGCCCTTCTCCAAGGGGCTCTATCGCGGTGCCTCTCCGGTGAAGCTGGTCTCCAGCGCTTCCGAGCCAAAAGGCTTGGGCGGTTCCGGGCCGTCCGCCTCCCCAGCCCGCACCGCGCCGACCGCCTCTTCCGGCGGCTCGAATCTGCGCGCCATCTCTTCCGGCGCGACAGTCACGGCGCTGAAACCGGTCGTCGCCGAGTTGCGCGAGGAAGCCACCGCCTTCAAGCGCGACTATGAAGAGCGGGCGAGAGACTTCGAGGAAGAAGCCGAGGAAAGCGCCTCCGACGCGCTCTTCACCGATGCTGCGGCCAGCGAGGCGGCGGAAGCCAGGAAGGTGCAGGCCGAACGCCGCGCCCAGGCGGTGATGCAGGGCTATACCGGCAACATGTGCACGGAATGCCAGAATTTCACCATGGTGCGCAACGGCACCTGCGAGAAGTGCGATACGTGCGGGGCCACGAGCGGATGTAGTTGAGGCTTGGAGATGTGTGGTGGCTGACCCGCGAGACCAGCCCGCGACCCCACGTGGTTTATTGTGCTCTGAATCAGAGCGCCGGAATCGGCATGGTTTCGTTGCCAGTCTGTCACAGAAATCGCCTGGGACCGGGCTACGCTAGCCACGGTTCGCATAGCCTCGAATGACATTTGCAAATCCACAGGCCCACCGACACCGGGGGCCTGTTGCATGAAAGGCACTCCCGGTCCGGAATTTTTGACCACGGAACACCGTCGATTGACAGATTTCTGTCATCAAATATCGTCCGCACTTGCGGGCGGCTATGCACATGGGGGCTTCATGGCGCACGACCATTCACGTTTCGGTTGTGGATTTGCCACGCCTCCCATCTTGTCAGCGTGTTATTCGAACGTGCCGACTCCACATGGAAGACGGCATCGTCGACTGGTTCTGCGCCTTGTCAGCGTGTTATCCGAATGTGCCGACTCCGCATGGAAGGCGGCATCGTCGACTGGTTCTGCGTCATTTGCTTCTTCAGTCGGTGGCGTCGGTGGCGCTGCTTTGCCTGAGCAAGGACCCGGCGTTCGCGGATTGTATCATTGACGGCGACACCGTGACCTGCACCGGCAATTCCGGTGCTCTTCTTATTCCTCCGCCTCCCGGACCCTCGGTGACGGTGGACATATTTGATCAGCTCAATGGCGGCATAGCAATCACGGGGATACCGGAATCCTTCGTCACCAATAACGGACACATCAACGGCATTATCGACGTAACCGGCGGAACCGACTTCACCTTCGTACAGAACGGAAGCTTTGGCGGAACCTCGATCAACGCGAACAATGCCGGCACCAACTCAGTGATTGTCAATCCAGGTCACTCGGTCACGGACGTGACCATGGCCGGCGAGAACAACGCCATCGACAATAGCGGAATATTCAATACGAACCTGAACCTCACCGCGACAAGCCAGAACAGCATCATCAATCGGACCGGCGCGCAGATCAATCAACTCACCCTCAACGGCCCCAGTAACGCGATCGACAATTCGGGAACGTTCAACGGCACCATTCAATTTATCGTCGATGGCGCAAATAGGATCGAGAATCGGCCGAGCGGGATCATCAATGGCATCACGGCAACGACCGGAGTGTCGTCCGACCGCGTCTACAATGAAGGCACCGTGAATGGCAGCGTGTCGCTCGGCGCAGGCAACGACACCTACACCAATGTCGGAGCGACTGTGCGCGGCAATATCGACATGGGGGCCGGGCAGGACACGCTCTACATGAATGCCGGGCAGATCACCAGCCCGATCGACATGGGAGATGGCAACGACTGGGCCGCCGTGATCGGCGGAACCTTGTCATCGGATTTCCAGGCAGGTGCCGGCGCTGATACCTTCCATTGGGCGGATGGCACGATCATCGCCGGCGTCTATATGGGCGCCGACAACGACCATGCCATATTCTACAGTCTTGACCAGTCCCATCTGCCTGTCGGAGAGCGCATCGATGGCGGAACGGGCACGGACACGATGACTTGGCGGGGCACCACTGCCAGCGATGTCAGCCGTTTCGTCAATTGGGAGTTCATCGAGCTTACCCGCGACTCCGAGATGATCTTCTCCAATTACAGCACCCTGACAATGGGTGATTCCGGAACAGGAACAGGTACACTTACGATCGATTCGACCAGCACTGTTTCAGCAGGCAATGGCACGCATACAGTGGCCCCCTTCACTTCCGGCCAGCTCGTTCGCGTCGACAATGCCGGTGTGATCGACCTGACCAATTCCGGAGAGTCGACCAGCGACCGGTTCGTCGTGGGTGGCGAATATCTGGGGCAATCCGGCAATCTCAACCTGCAGACATTCCTGGGCACGGACAATTCTCCTTCTGACCAGTTGGTGATCCAGGGAAACGGGGCTCGCGCTGCAGGCAACACACTGATCAACATAACAAATGTGAATGGCCCCGGCGACCAGACGAGCGGCAATGGGATCAGGGTCGTGGACGCCGATCTCGCCAGCGGAGCAACCACCGACAATGGCTCCTTTGCGCTGGGCGGACGGGTCGCCGCAGGCATTTTTGAGTATCAGCTTTTTTACGGAGGCGTTGGTTCCGACGCTGAAGACAATGACTGGTATCTGCGTTCGCATGTGCTTGAGCCAATAGATCCTGGGGTTCCGCCAGCTCCTCCCCCACCTGCGCCACCCCCACCGGCACCGCCGCCTCCGCCTGCGCCGCCTCCGCCTGCGCCGCCTCCACCTGCGCCACCCCCACCGGCACCGCCGCCTCTGCCTCCGTTGCCGCCGGCACCGCCACCACCACCTCCCGCACCACCGCCGCCGCCTCCGACACCGACGGAGCCGCCTGTGTTGCTGCCGGCACCTGTACCTGAACTGCCGGCGCCGCCTCCGCCTTCACCGCCGCCGCCACCTCCCCCTCCGTTGCCGCCCGCGCCACCGGCACCACCTCCGCCCGCGCCGCCTCCACCCGAGCCGCCGGCACCGCCTGCACCGCCTCCGCCTGCGCCACCTCCACCTGCGCCGCCTCCGCCCGCGCCGCCTCCGCCCTCGCCCCCGGTGGACGTACCGTTGGTCCGCCCCGAAATACCGGGCTACACGGTTGCGCCAGCAGTTGCCCACCAGATGGGCATCGCCGCGCTTGGTACGTTCCATGAGCGGCAGGGCGACCAGTTTCTGCTGAACAATTACGGGACTGTTCCCGGAGCATGGGGAAGGTTTTTCGGCGAATCATACAAACAGGAATGGTCGACAAGCATCGGAGGACTGAGCTTCCAGCTTGATCCGAAGTTCGATGGCCATATCTGGGGACTACAGGTTGGCTTGGACCTTTTGGGTCAAGAGCATGACAATGGCAGCCAGGATCGCCTCGGCCTATTCTACACGCATACGGAAGCCAACGGTGATACGATCGGCAATACGCTGGCACGGCTCAACAGCAGGTCCGGCAAACTGGACATCAATTCCGATGGCCTGGGGATTTACTGGACGCATATAGGCTCTGCGGGCTGGTATATAGATGCCGTGGGAATGGTAACCTGGCTCGACGGCGATGCAGTATCGAATATGGGGGTCGGAGCAGATATTTCCGGCAATGCCATTCTGGCCTCTTTAGAGGGCGGCTATCCGTTTGCCTTGGGAAGCAACTGGACCCTTGAGCCGCAAGCTCAGCTGATATGGCAGCGCGTTGACCTCGACGATACTCGGGACCTGTTTTCGAGCATCGATTATGAGTCTTTCGACACATTAACGGGTAGGATCGGCTTGCGGCTGGAAGGCAATACGCTTCTCAACGGCATGCCTGTCCAGCCATTCTTCGATATCAACCTTTGGCACACCTTCTCTTCCGACTATACGGTGGAGTTCAACGACAGCGCTCTGAGAACTGGACTGGATGGCACTTCGCTGGAGCTTGGAGGAGGCCTTTCAGCGCAACTGACCGAAAATGTCAGCGCCTATGGGGCCCTGCACTATACGACTGGTCTGGATGGCAATGATAGTGAAGGCTTCGGCGGCAATATTGGTTTGCGCATCAGATGGTGATTTCGTCCTATGAAGGGACTTACCGCCTATGTCGTCGACGGCCATGAGCTGCGTATTCGCCCGGCACCGGTCGAGCGGGAATGGATGGACGATACCGATCAGCGGTTTGCCTATCGTTGTCTCCCGCTGAATATAGCGAATGCCCATGGCTGGGAAATCTTATGCACGACGGCATTTTCAGCTATTTGGGATGGTCGTCAGAGCCTCGACGCCGTCCGCGTCAGGACAAGACCGGCGAACGCCTCACCCCAGGCGATCAGCCATTTCGGCAGTGGAACGCTCACTTTCCACATTCCATGTCTCTTTCGGACCGAACCGGGGATCGACCTGTTTGTAACCGGACCGCTCAATCGGCCCAAGGACGGGATCGCTCCGCTCTCGGGAATCGTAGAGACAGATTGGTCACCCTATACGTTTACCATGAATTGGAAGTTCACGCGGCCGAACCAGAGGGTGCACTTCGAGATGGACGAACCCTTCTGCCATATATTTCCGATAGGAAGGGGCAGCCTTGAAACCGTGACGCCGACCATTCGCAAACTTTCGGAACTTCCGGACCTCGAACAAGAATTCAAAACGTGGTCGGAAAGCCGCAACGAGTTTAATGCTGACCTGTCAGACCCCGCTTCGAAAGCGGTCCAGGACAAATGGCAAAAGGCATATTTCAGGGGCGTGCACCCAACGGGTGCTCAAGGTCCTGAGGACCATCGCAGCCGACTGCGCCTGCGTCCGTTCAAGACGACATGAATACAAGAGCGCCCGTGAGAAATCCCGCATGAACCGTGAAGGCAGTTGGCAGCGAGGGCACCGTTGCCGAAAGGACTTCATATCGAAACGGGCTGCACTATTGGGGCCAGATCCCGTTGCATAAAACAAGTGTGGGTACTGCATTGGAAGGGCCGCGACTTGTCAATCGCCGATGCTTGCAGCAGCGCAATCATGCGGATCGATATCAGGTCCCGATCGTCTAAACACATATCTTGCCGAACTCACAATCCGACTTGATCATATGGGCCGGCGGGAGAGGCTGGTTCTGCGCGGTGCGTTCGCTCGCCTCCTCCATGAGCAGGCGCACGTCGTCGGCGCTCACGCCATCGCTTTTCATCACAAGCTGGATAATCGGATCGCTCAGCAGCGCTTCCAGCATCTCTCTGGCTTCGGCCATATGCCTTCTCCTTCAAACCCACCCGCAATGCACAGATAGGAATAGAAAGACGGCTCGCCAATGATGCTTTGACGGCTAGCTTGTGACGTGGAGGGAAAAAATCGGGCAGCACGGGGATAAATCCGCCGTCCTCTCCGCGCCAAGCCGTTGTCTCCCTTCACCATTCACCAGTCCCCATTCACCATTTCATCCCCGCCTTCCTAACCTGCGCTATCCTTGCCCCATCCCTTTCCGCGGGAAAGCGGATCGCGACGGCGATCCCGCGGGAAAGGGACCGGCGCCTCCGTCCTGCCCTCGTAAGGCAGGGCCGGGGAGGTTCCGTCCAAGGGTTCCCCTCCCGGTACTACGGCCGGGGCGTGC
>NZ_VLJP01000031.1 GCF_007829525.1 Mesorhizobium sp. J18 | reverse complement strand
GGCCGGCCGTAATCGGCGGGTTAGCGCGCAGACTGCGGCGGTTGTCGCGGAAGGTCCTCCGTCGGTTAAAACAGTCGGAGTTCCCAAAACGAAGAGGCGACGGCAGATGGAGTATTTTTGCGGGCTTGACGTATCGATTGACGAAACTGCGGTTTGCGTTGTCGACGAGCAGGGTGAGGTGCATCTTCAGGCGACGGCGGTGACGGACGCCGAAGCGCTGTTTGCGGTTCTCAAACCTTATTTGCCGCGGCTGCGGCGTGTCGGCCATGAAGCTGGCTCGTTGTCACCATGGCTGCACCCTGAAATGCTGAAGCTCGGCCTGCCGGCGATCTGCCTGGAGACGGTGCATGTGCGCGCGGCAATGTCGGCGCAGCGCAACAAGACTGACAAGGCGGATGCGCTCGGCATCGCCCATATCATGCGCACCGGCTGGTTCCGCCGGGCGCATGTGAAGACGGAAGGTTGCTACCGGATGCGGCTTTTGCTGACGCACCGGCGCAACCTGAAGCGCAAGTTCCTCGATCTGGAAAACGCCATCCGTCATTCGCTGAAGGCGTTCGGGATCAGACTCGGCGGCATCGGGCGCGGCAAATTCGACGCGGCCGTGCGGGAGGCGGTGGCGGATGATCCGTTCACCACCGACCTGATGGAGGTGATGCTGACGGCGCGCGCGGCGCTGTGGAAGGAATATTGCCGGCTGCACGATCTGGTGGTGAAGATGGTGGCGCAAAGCGAGCTGTGCCGTCGCTTCATGGCGATCCCTGGAGTCGGGCCGGTGACGGCGTTGTCGTTCATGACGGCGATCGACGATCCGTCGCGCTTTCGACGCTCACGCGACGTTGCCGCCTACTTCGGGCTGACCTCGCGACGATGGCAGTCGGGTACGTCGATCGACGTGAAGGGGCGCATCTCGAAGGCTGGCGACGCTGATGTGCGCCGCGCGCTCTACGAAGCGGCGTCGGCGCTTATGACGCGGTTCAAGGGCAAGGACAGTCTCAAGATGTGGGGTGCGGCGCTCGCCAAACGCTCCTGTCATCGCAAGGCGGTGGTGGCGGTGGCGCGCAAGCTGGCGGTGATCATGCACGCCATGTGGAGCGCTGGCACGTTCTATACAGGCGCTCCGAATGACGGGGCAGCGCAGGCTGATGCGCGCCAGATGCGCAAGGAACGCAAGCTTCTGGGGGCGCACGCATGATCGCGACAGCGCTGATGAAAACTCCACGGCCGTCACGGTGACGGCCGCAAACTGAACAGAGGAATCCGCGCGAGCGGATGAGGACTGGTGCAGACGAGGAATGACGGGAAGCACGATATCTTGCCTGCGGCCGCGCCGATCGTAAGACGGCCGGGCCGCGCCGGAGTGCCTGTGATGTGCCCTGTGAATCCGATGGCAAAATGCACCGCGACGGAAAAAGCGCTGCCTCTCAAACGCAGCCCGATCACCCCGTCGCAGAGTGCGGACAAGTGCACGGCGCGCCAGAACTCATGCTTGTAGATGTTCTTTTGCGAACAAACAGTGTGCAGATCATGATGAGGAAAAAGGATGTATCAAGATGAGCAAAACAGTCGTGAAAGTAGAGCCGATTACAAGCGCGAGATAATTTGTGGGAGGCGGCAGTTCGGGATTCTCTCGGTCGGGCATCATAACGGAAGCCGCGCAGCAGGGCCGGACTGCGGATCGGCTCCGCCTTGGCCGGGATCGGCGCATCGATGCCGCGCGTCTCGAATGCCGCAAGACCTCGGCAGACGCAGAGCCGGTATCGGCGTTAACAGTTGCCGACCATCAAGTCCGTCGTCTTCATAGCCGGCGGCGATCCGTTCGACGATAACCTGTCCCTCATGGATTTCGCTGGTGGTCATGGCGACTTGATACGTATTCGGAACGGATGTCGGCCTGGCTGCGGACGAAGGCGAACAAGCCGCGCAAGCAGAAGCGCATCGTCAAGCAGTTGCATGCCGACCTGATCGGCCTTGGCTGTAAGGGTTTGTATGAACGCGTTACCGCCTTTGCGCGGGCTTGGAAATCGGATCGCCAGCGACAGATGCGAACGAGCGGGCGCGGTACGTTCGTACCGTTGGCGTTCGAGCCCGGAGAAACTCTCCAGTTCGACTGGTCGCAAGACTGGGCGGGATTCCCCGGCGCGGGATTTACGACAACATGCGCACGGCGATTGACAGGATCGGCCGCGGCAAGGATCGCCAGATCAATGCCCGTTCTCGGCCACGGCGAGTCACTATCTGTTCGAGACTGAGTTCTGCAATCCGGCTTCGGACTGGGAGAAGGGACAGGTCGAGAAGAACGTCCAGGACGCCCGCCACCGGCTTTGGCAGCCAACGCCGTGCTTTCCCTTCGCTGAAGGCCCTGAACGAGTGGCTGGAACAGCGATGCCGGAACCTGTGGCAGCAGATTCCCCATGACGTGCAACCCGGAACCATCGAGGACATCCGGGCCGAGGACGCCCGTTCCTGACGCCGATTCCTCGGCCTTTCGACAGCTTTGTCGAATTACCAAGCGGGTCTCTCCGACGTCCCTCGTCTATTCTTGGAGCGCAATCGCTACAGCATGCCGGCATCCTTCGCTAATCGACCTGTCTGACTCCGGTCTATCCCGAACGGATCATGGTTGCCGCCGGGGGGCATCGCCGCATATCGAGCGGTCGCGTGTAGCGAGCCTATGGAGCCTCAACATCCAAATGGAGAAACCGCACTGCAAAAGCCCATCGGGCTGTGCGTTTAGAGAACGCGGCGCAGAACACGTCGGATGCGGGCCGCCGCATGCACTAGGCGATGAAGAAGGAAGCGGCGTGGCTTTCCCTGACCCTCCGGCGAGTGCTGGAAAACGCAATTTCTCTGCCGGAAAGTCACCCGGCCGCCGGATCCATGTAGCGGTCGACACAGGTACACCGCCAACCGCTACGAGATGATTCCGGGCCGCTCCTTACTACTGACCAGTCCAGATGGGCTCGGCCACTGCCGATTCGGGTGGAAACACTGTCACGGGAACTCCCGCCTGCCACTGCGCGATAACTATGGAGGCGTTCTCCCTGCGCCCGTTGTCGGCGAACGAGACGGTGCCGCCCGGGAAGAATCGAGCCGGTCCCTCGGTGAGTTTCATGTCGTGAAGCGCCTGCGTCACCGCCTCGGGATCGGCCGACTTGGCCATCTCCATCGCTTCCTTGAGCAGCCAAAAGTGGCCGTAGGTCGAGATGTCTTGCGTCACCCAAGGAAGCCCGGTGCACTCCTTCCAGTGCTCTGTGAAGTCCTCCTGTCCCTTTAGGCCCCAATTCGCAGTGATGAACATCGCCCCCTCGAGCAGATGTTCGCCCACGACATTGAGGAGGTCGGGTGTACCCATCGGACCGCCATTGTTGATCAGAGGCAGTCGCTCGCGCGTCAGGCCGAACTGCGTAAGCTGCTCCAAAATGAGCTTGATGTCGGGAGTCGCCGTGGGCAAAAACAGCAGGAAGTCGGGCCGCGCTGAGCGGACCTGCTGGACGATCGGACCGGCGACCGAAAGCGGTGGCGTGAAGACCTGGTCGACTACCAGATCGAGGCCGTACTTCTCCAGGCCCCCGTCCCGCATTCCCTCGGTAAAGCCGACCGGCGAGGGCGTGTTGTCCATGACGATCCCCACAGTGTCTGGCTTGCCCCCAGTGGCTTGCTTAGCAAGCGCAAGGATGGTCGGCAGTGCATCCTCCGCCTGCTGAACGGAGGTCGGCGACGTCATGAAGACGTGCTTGTAGCCGCGGCCGGTGATCCGGTCGGAATAGGACAGTGTCAGCCAAGGAATGCCGGCCCGCTCCGTCACCTCGGTCACTGGAAGCGTGAACGACGACACGTAGGCTCCGACGCCGCCACTGATGTCGGGATGCTCGGCGAGGAGCCGCTCGGCGGCGTTCTTGGCCGATTCCGGACTGCCGCCGACGTCAGCCACCACAAGGTTCACCTTGGCGCCGCCGAGCGCCTCGATGCCACCGGCGGCGTTGATGTCCGCGACGGCGCATTCGGCCGCTGCCCTGGACACCTCGCCGATGCGCGCCCATGCACCGCTCAGCGGCATCGCCAACGCCATGGTAACCTGCTCCTGCCCCTGGGCTGTGGCCACGCCTGTGGTGCTGGACACTGAGATAAGTCCTAGAGCACTCAGGCTTGCAAGCAGCTTTCTCATCTTTTTACCTCCCTGATTACATTCCGAAGTAAGCGCGACGTATCCGGTCATCTTTCGAAAGCTCATCGAACTTGCCTGATAGAATCACCTCCCCCGTCTGCAGGACATAGCCGCGGTTGCTGTACTCCATGGCCTCGGCGACGCGTTGCTCAACGAGCAGGATGGCCATCTCGCCCTCCCGGTGGAGCTGAGAGATGCTTTCGAAGATCGTGTCGGCGACGGCCGGCGCAAGGCCCATCGACGGTTCGTCCAGCATCATGAGCTTCGGCCGCGACGCTAGTCCGCGCCCGATAGCGAGCATTTGCTGCTGGCCCCCCGAAAGCGTGCCGGCGAGTTGGTCCCGCCGCTCGGCCAGGACCGGAAAAAGCGAGAAGACGCGCTCGAGTGTCTCGGCGAAACGGCTTCTGCCCGCCTCCGCCCAGGCCCCCATTTCCAGATTCTCCATTACGCTCATGGAGCGGAATACCTCGCGGCCTTCCGGGACGTGAGCGATGCCTAGATGCCCGCGTCGGGCGGCGCTTACGGTCGAGAGATCGACGCCCTCGAACAGCACCTTGCCAGATCGCGGCAGCACGGTTCCCGAGATGGTTTTGAACAGCGTGGACTTTCCGGCGCCGTTGGGACCGACGACGCAGACCAGTTCGCCCGTCTTCACCTCTATCGAGACGTTCGTCAGGGCACGGAGACCGCCATACGCAACAGTGAGGGATTCAACCTCAAGCATGCTTGGCCGCCCATCTTTGCCCGAGATAGGCTTCGATCACCCGTGGATCCCTGGTTACGTCCCGAGGCGCGCCTTGTGTCAGGAACCGGCCATGATCGAGCACAACGAAGCGATCGGCGAGATCCACCATGGCGCCGATTGTGTGCTCGATGATGATGACGGTGATCCCATGCGCAGGCAGGGTGGCCACCATCGACATGAGCTCCTCGGTCTCGGTGCTACCGAGGCCGGCCAGCGGCTCGTCGAGCAGGACCAGGCGCGGGCGGGAGGCCAGCGCGCGGGCAAGCTCCATCAGCCTGAGCTCCTTGCTGGTCAGCGTCGAGGCCAGCGTATCCTTAGAATCGGCAAGGCCGACCATTGCGACGGCCTCCTTGGCCAGCGCCCATGCCTGTTCCTCGCTGTCGGCGTGCACATAGGCGCCGACCGCCACGTTCTCCAGCACCCCCATGCGCTGGAAGGCGCGGACCACTTGGAAGGTGCGGCCGATTCCGAGCCGGCAGACGCGATTCGGCTTCAAGCCGGCGATGTCGCGGCCCTCGAAGCGGATTTCGCCAGCATCGGGGACGACGATGCCGTTGAGCATATTGAAGAGCGTCGTCTTGCCGGCGCCGTTGGGACCAATGATGCCGAGAATCTCCCCCTCGCGCACGTCGAAGGAGACGTCACTGACCGCCTTCAGTCCACCATAGGTTTTTGAGAGGCTGCGGACCGACAGGAGCGTCTCACCGGGTTGCGGGCGCGGTGCGGATGGCTTGGCGCCGACTGGCCCCGCGACGCCGCGCGGCTCGGCCGACGCAGCGCCGGCCTCTCCCCTGCGGCGCTTCAGGAGATCGCGCACCCGCCAGTAGATCCCTTCCGGCGCCAGCAGGATGACGAGCATGATGGCAACGCCGTAGAGCAGGCCCTGAATGCCAGGCAGTACACTGCCAAGCTCGGCATGCAGCGTCTCGCTGAGCGGAAGAAGCGTGGCGGCCCCGATCAGCGGCCCCCAGACGATGCCGGCCCCTCCGAAGAGCGACAGGATGATGGCCTGCGCCGAGATGATGACGCCGAAGACGCTGCCGGGCGTTAGCACGAAGACGACGACCGCATAGAGCCCACCGGCCGTCGCTGCCAACGCACCGCTCAGGACCAGGGCGCGCATCTTCCAGCGGAAGGTATCGACACCTGAGGCTTCCGCCGCCAACTCGTTCTGTTTGATTGCCAGAAGCGACAGGCCGAAGCGGGACCGCTCGATCATCAGCGACAGCAGTACCGATAGAACGAGCAGCGCGAGTGCGATCGCGAGATAGCCGTGATAGCTGCCGAACTGCATGTACCAGAGCGGGTTCTCCGGCCGCATCGGCAGGATGATTTCCTGATAGCCGAGCCATTCAAAGACGTAGACCATGGACAACGGGTAGGCGAGCATGGCCAGCGCGAAGTAGAGGCCGCTCAGCCGGAACGTCGGGTAGCCAATCACCGCCCCCGCCACAACGCCGACGATGGCAGCCAGAGGCAGACCAAACCAGGGCGTCAAGTCGAAATGAAGCGATGTGAGCGCGATCGTATAGGCGCCGAGTCCGAAGAAGGCGGCGTGCCCGAACGATATGAGGCCGCTATAGCCACTGAAGATGTTCCACGAGATGGCGAAGGTCGCCCAGATAGGGATGATCGTCAACAACAGCGCGTAATAGGCATTCTCGATGACGAAGCTCATCGCGAACCAGACGGCCGCTATGGCGAGGATGACGGCCAGCGGCCTCCCGATCTTGCGGCGGTCGCTCACTTTAGGCCCTGTCCACGGTGCGGCCAAAGAACCCTTGCGGGCGCAACAGCAGGACCAGCAGGAAGACGATGAAGACGGTCGCGTTCTGGAGCTGCAACGGCAGCACCAAGGTTGCGAGCTGCTGGACCAGCGCGATGACGAAGCCGCCCCAGAAGGCGCCGATGAGGCTGCCGAGGCCACCGAGAACCACCCCGGCGTACATGATGATGAGGAAATCCATGCCGACCAGCGGCTGCACCGGATAGTAGAGCACAATCAGCCCCCCGGCGAGGCCGGCGATCGCCGTTCCGAAGCCAAAGGCGATGCGATGCGCGCGGTCGACGTCGATGCCCATATAGACGGCCGCCGTCGGGTTGTCGGCCGACGCCCGCAGCGATTTGCCCACCCGCGTGTTGCGGATCAGCCAGTAGAGCGACAGCGTGACAGCGACGCAGATGAGAGCGTTGTAGGTATGTGCTTTGTTGACGAAGAGCACGTTGAAGTCGTTGTAGAGAAGCGGAATTTCCCAGGCCGCGTAGGACAGCGGGCTGATGATGGAGGCCGGCGCTGAGCCGAGCAGGATCAGCGCGCCGTTCTGCAGAACGAGAGCGACGCCGAGGGTCAGGATGAGCTGGGCCTGATGCGCCTCGATCTGGTTGGCGATCCTCAAGCCAGTGGTACACACGATCAGACCGCGATGGAGCAGATAGCCGATGCCGAACATCAGCGGCCCAACCAGGAATGCGGCCAAGAACGGCGCGAAGGCGCCCAGGGCGGTGCCGGCGAGCAGACTGCCCGCGATGGCCAGGACGAGGTACATCCCCACCATCATGAAATCCGCCTGCGCAAAGTTTATCACCCCCATGGTGCCGAAGATGAAGGCCAGGCCGACGCACATCAGGCCGTAAATGCAGCCGAGCAGGATTCCACTCGTCAGGGCTTGCAGGAATTGTTCGATTAACATGCTCAAGGCCTGACGATCGCACGACCGAGCACGCCGCCGCGCTCCAGCGCCTCATGTACGCGGGGTACCTCCTCCAGCGGCACGGTTTCGGTCAGGAAGCCACGAACGGCGCCGCGCGCCAGCAGATCGAGGCACCGGCGCAGCTCGTCGCGCGTCGTGCTGGTGGCGCTGAGCAGCGAAATCCCCTTCAGGAAAAGCTGCGCCGGGTTGAAGGGAACGAAGTCGCCGCCGAGTTGCCCGACCAGCACCCAGCGCCCACCCTTACCGATGGAACGGCGGGTCGCGGGAAAGGCGGGGCTACCGACATTGTCTATGGCGACGTCGACCCCCTCGCCGCTGGTCAGCTCGCGGACGACCTCCGAAAAATCGTCGCCCCGGTCGGCGACGACGACATCATGGGCGCCGGCGTCGCGGATCGCGGCGACCTTGTCGGCCGAGCTCGTGACCGCCATGACATAAGCGCCCGTGCTGCGGGCGACCTGCAGCCCGTGCATGCCGAGACCGCCGCCCGCACCGGTCATGAGCACGCGCTCGCCGGGGCGAACCTTCCCCACCTCGATGATCGCATGGTACATCGTGCCGATCGCGCAGGAGGCGATCGCCGCAGACTCAATAGGCACCCCATCCGGCACAGGCACGACATTGTCAGCCTCCACCGCGACGAATTGCGCATAGCCGCCGTTCAAGCCGACATCCCCCAGGAAAATTCCCTCGTCGCAGAGTGGCTCACGCCCCGTTCGACAGAAGCGGCAGCCCCCGCAGACATGATAACGCTGCGTCGTCGCAACCATGTCGCCAACTCGCATGCCGCCAACGTCGGCGCCGATTTCGACCACCCTGCCCGCAATCTCATGGCCGGGGATGATCGGCATTTCGACACCGGCCTTCATCGTGCCGTTGCACGCGACGACGTCGTGAAAGCAGATGCCGCAGGATTCAACCTTAATGATTACGTCACGCCGACCTGGAACCGGATCGGGCACGGTTTCGACCCGCATCACCTGCCGAGCCAGCCCCGGCTCCCTTACGACGACTGCTCTCATCCCGCCTTCGGCCTCCCGGGATCAGATTGAAGAGGAGGACGCTACTCGCCTCCTCCTACCAAATAGTAGTGACATATACCGCATGGTTTTGCAAGCGTTACGTAATCAGCGAGATTGGTGTCGTTTCTCCGCTTGCCGGGGCTGAGCTTCCACGATCCGCTCGCCTCCACGAGACTCTGCACTGACTTTACCAGGCTATCAGTTACACTTTCATTTATAAGTACACTGATAGAAGACCCGTTATTACCATAAGAAATGAGTACATTACGAATCTTGCTCGCAATATTCTTAAATCGCAGATGGGATATCTTGTATTTACGCTATACTATACATCTCAGCCCTTATTGGATTATCTAAGGGCCTAACAAAATCGTTGCGCATGCCGTATACTTATCTCTTCGGGCGCTCTCAAGTGGGATAGCTCTCCCGCAATTGTGCTAAAGTAGCTTGTCCCGAGACTACGCCCTTAGGGTAGCACGACAGGCTGGCGACTGTGGGAAGCAGCAACCAAATTGAATTGGCCAAGAGACCACGTCCGAAGGCCAAGCCCGCTGTGCCGGGTTGTCTCATAGCCGCAGCGCTTCCAAATCGCGAAACAGCTCGAGCGCTTGGGGGTTGGCGAGCGCTTCCTTGTTCTTGACCTCGCGGCCGTGGACGATGTCGCGCACGGCGAGCTCAGTGATCTTGCCGGACTTGGTGCGCGGGATGTCGGCGACGGCAACGATCTTTGCAGGCACGTGGCGCGGGCTGCAGCCGGTGCGGATTTTTTGGCGTATGCGCTTCTCCAGATCCTCGTCAAGCGAGACGCCTGATGCGAGGCGCACGAACAACAGGACGCGCACGTCGTCTTCGAAATCTTGGCCGATGCACAGCGCCTCGGATATCTCCGGCATCTGCTCGACTTGGTTGTAGATCTCGGCGGTCCCGATCCGGACGCCGCCGGGGTTGAGCGTCGCGTCGGAGCGGCCATGGATGATCATGCCGCCGTGCGCGGCCCATTCGGCGAAGTCGCCATGGCACCAGACATTGTCGAAACGCTCGAAGTAGGCGGCGTGGTATTTTTTGCCCGCGGCATCGTTCCAGAAGGCTACCGGCATAGACGGGAAGGCGCGCGTGCAGACGAGCTCGCCCTTCTGCTGCCTGACCGGCTTCGCCTCGTCGTCCCAGACGTCGACCGCCATGCCGAGACCTGCCGCCTGGATCTCGCCTGACCAGACGGGCTCGGTCGGCACGCCGAGTACGAAGCAGGAGACGATGTCGGTGCCGCCGGAGATCGAGGCGAGATGCACGTCCTTCCGGACGCCGGAATAGACGAAGGCGAAGCCCTCCGGCGACAGCGGCGAGCCAGTGGAGGAGATCGTGCGTACGGTCGAGAGGTCGTGGCTGTCGATAGGCCTCAGCCCCGACTTCCTGAGTGTGTCGATGAATTTCGCCGAGGTGCCGAAATAGGTCATCTTCTCCGCGTCGGCATAGTCAAAGAGGATGTTGCCATTCGGATGGAAAGGCGAACCGTCGTAGAGCAGCAGCGTCGCGCCGGTGGCGAGCCCGGAGACCAACCAGTTCCACATCATCCAGCCGCAGGTGGTGAAGTAGAACAGCCGGTCGCCATCCTTGATGCCGCCGTGCAACTGGTGCTCCTTCATGTGCTGCAGCAGCGTGCCGCCGGCGCCGTGCACGATGCATTTCGGAATGCCGGTCGTGCCGGACGAGAAGAGGATAACCAGCGGGTGGTTGAAAGGCAAGCGCTCGAAGGTCACGTCCTTCGCCTCGAAGCGGGCAAGCGCATCGTCGAGCGCCACGGCGTTCGGCATGGCGCTGGCGGCCTGCCGCGCCGTGCCGAGATAGTCCACGAGGATCGCCTGGCGCACGGACGGCATCTTGGCGAGGATCGTCTGCACCTTGGCGGTCACGTCGTTCTGCTTGCCGGCGTACCAATAGCCGTCGGGCGCCAGGAACACGACCGGCTCGATCTGACCGAAACGGTCGAGCACGCCCTGTTCGCCGAAGTCGGGAGAGCAGGACGACCAGATGGCGCCAAGCGAGGCGGCGGCGAGCATGCCGGCGACGGCCTCGGGCATGTTGGGCATCATGGCGGCGACGCGGTCGCCTTTCTTGACACCGAGTGCGGCGAAAAGCTGCTGGAGGCGCGAGACGAACGCATGGAGATCGTCCCAGGAGAGGCGGCGTAGGACCTTGTCCTCGCCCTTGAAGACGATGGCGTCAGAAGAACCGCGCTTGCGCAGCAGGTTTTCGGCGAAATTCAGCCGTGCGTCAGGGAAGAAGGCCGCACCCGGCATCCGGTCGCCGTCGGCGAGCAGACGCTCGCCCTTGTCGCCGACCACGCCGCAAAAATCCCAGACGAGGTTCCAGAACTCGTCGCGGCGGTCGACCGACCAGCGGTGCAATTCGGCATAGGAAGAAAAGGACGTGTCTGCCCTCACGGACGCCTTGACCATGAAGGCAGCGAGCGGCGTCTTGGCGACATTGGCGCTCGTAGGTGTCCAAAGGGCAGTGGTCATGGCAGTTTCCTTTCTCGCGTTACGGCCAGGGGCACGTAAGGAATTACTCGAACCGTCGAATCAAGCAGCTTGAACGCTGCGCGTGAGTTTGACGTACCATTTGGTATCGATTTCTACCAACAGGTTTCCGATGGAGAAGCAATTTCGTCTTTGGGTTCACCCTTAAATCTCACTTCTGGTGAGCAGAGCGAATGGGCTCATTCTAGAGTAGGGTGAGAGGGCGGCGCTTCGCTTCGTGACGGGTTTGGGGTCGAGAGAGATCGTCCTGCTCCTTTCGGAGCCCAAATGAGTGACCACAAGAGCGCCCGTCTCGTGCTCGACGCCTTGCCGCCCGCCTCTCATCTGATCGCCGACCGCGGCTATGACAGCGCCTGGTTCCGTGAGGAACTGGATGCACGAGGCATTGAGCCGTGCATCCCGTCGGGCCGCAGCCGCAAAGTCCCATACGCCTAGAAGTTGATTACGGCATCCATTCGACATGCGACCGTATGGACGATGTCAGCGCATCCACCCAACCTTTCGACGCTGCATACTCGACCATCTTCCTGAACCGGGCCAGCCACTCCTCGGTCTGCGGCGCGCCCGGAATCGAGCAGATGCCGTCAATGCCGACCAGCACTTCGTCGTCATTGACGAAGACGATGTTTGTGATTTCCGGGCGCTCACCAGACACGCCGCGCAAGCGCAAACTAAAGCGCTTGAAATCATCCGCTTCGATCAAGCGAAGCCCGTCTTCGGGCGAAAAGTCGAGAATCATTGCATGTTCCGCGGTCAGGTTGTGGCGGTTTTGAACGAGGTGTCCGGTTTCATGTCTTGCGCGCGGTCTCCGGTGTGATCAAGCTGGCTTCAACGGCATGCTCGTAGCCCTCCACACGCTCCTTTGCGGTTGAGCGCCACAGGATCAGGTCTTCGCCGCTGTCGACATCCAGCATGAGGTCCGCTTGCCGCACCACGGCCGGCCTCAATCCTCGCATAGCTGCCAGGTCCGTATGGCGGGCAAAGCTGCGCGAGCCATAAGAGAATGGAAAACCAGTTCGTGCCCGCGAGCGCAACAGCAGGACATTGGTTCCATCCTCCCTTCGGTCCGGAACGATCGCAATGTCGCCACGGCTTCCCAGCACCACCAACAGCGCGTGCGGCGTGGCGTTCGGCAGGTCGATCGGTAGGACCAGGAGATCGCGCGGGCCGACAGTCGCCTCAAGCATCCGGTTTGCATGCGCGATCGCGTCGTTGAGGCCGTTTCCGGGCTCTGCGATCGCGATCGCGCCCAATCGCCTGGCCCGTTCACATACGCCGGTGTCCTCGCTGACGACTGCAACCCGCACGCCCGGTCCGAGACGGTGGCCGAGTTCCACGGTGGCGTCGAAAAACGACCGGCACAGGTCGAAACGTTGTTCGGGCGACAACACGCCGGCAAGACGCGACTTTCCACCGGCCAGCCGCTTGCAGGGGACGAGCACATCAAGGCTCACGACCGGCACCCTTCAGTTGATCGGCGAATTCAAGGCATTCCATTCCCAAGCGACGTCGGTCGTCATCGTTTCCCATCAAGGTTCCGGTGACGTGGGCTGCGATCCCAAGACCTTCGATCTCGGCCGCGGCGCCGGCGTCGAGATGGTCGATTACGAGCCCGTCGACCAGGCCCGCATAGGTTTCCGCTATCGCAATAACCGAGGGGGTCTGCCCCAGTTCCAGCATCATCTTGGCTGCCGGCCCCTTGACCGCCCTGCCGCCAATGATCGGCGATACCGCTACGATCGGCGCGCGCGATCCGACTACAAGTTCCCTCATGCCCGGCAGGGACAGAATTGGCGCAATACTGACGAGCGGGTTCGAAGGACAGATCACGATCGCGCGCAGGTCGCCTTGGCGGAGCGCTGCCGCCACTTCCGGCGTCGGTCGTGCCCGCTCGATGCCTGCGAACCGGAAACCTTTCACCTCGATGTCACACCGCAGCCGCACGAAATAGTCCTGAAACGCCACTTCTCCCGAAATCGTATTGACCATGGTCCTGACCGGCTCGTCACTCATCGGCAGGATGTCCGCAGGCGCACCAAGCCGCCGCGACAAGACACGGGTGATCCCGGTTAGCCGCTCGCCCGCTCGCAGGCGCTCGGTCCGCAGGACGTGTGTGGCAAGATCGCGGTCGCCGAGCCGAAACCAGACGGGGGCTCCGACCTTTTCGAGCTGGTCCATGAAGGACCAGCTCTCGCCCTCCAGCCCCCATCCCTGCTGCCTGTTCGCAATGCCCGCCAGAGTGTAAAGGACGGTATCTACGTCGGGCGCAATGTGCAGACCCAGATGCTCGAAATCGTCGCCCGTGTTGACGATTGCGCTGAGGCGCTCGATGCCGGCCATGGCGAGGCCGTGAATGAGCTTGGCCCCTCCGACGCCGCCAGCCAATGCCACTACCGGTCGCAGGTCGCTCATCTGAACAGATCCATGTCCCGCGGCCGCAGCAGATCGCGCCCTCTGCCTGTCCCAGTGGAATAGGGAAAGCCGCGAATGTGCACGGCGGGCCGCCCCTCGCTGCCTTGTCCCATGGCCAGCGATGCCGCGGCGGCAACCTCGTCGGCGACGCCTAGTTCGCTCGACAACAGGATGCGTCCGTTTCGATCGGCATTGCCCCGTAGATCGAGCAAAGCCGGAATGCCGGCGACTCCGATGGCGGTGCCGACCGTCCCGAGGCGCCAGGCGCGGCCGAAGCTGTCGTTAATGACGACGGCTGCCGCGACGCCAGTCCGCGCATGAATCTCCGACCGGATGCGCGCGGCGCTCTCGTCGGGATCGATCGGCAGCAGAAGCACGGCATCGGCCCCGAGGGGGCCTTCGACATTGGAGGCATCGATGCCGGCATTCGCCATGACAAAGCCGCGCCGGTCTTCCACCACGATGACACCCGGCCGGCAGCGAAGCACCTCACGGGACTCCCTCAGAACGAGTTCGACGATGCGCGGATCCTTCTGGGCGATTCCTGCGAGCTGACGGGCCTTGTCCGATGGCGTCACCTCATCGAGGACTACAAGCCGGCCCTCCGCCTTGGAGACGATCTTTTGAGCAAGCATCGAAACAATGGCGGAGACAGCGGTGCAGGGACGCGCTGTCATGATCGATATCGAGGCCCATTTCGGCCGCGAACGACGCACGATCTCCTATCGGGACCTCTCACGGATCATTGAGGCCGAAGACATTGTCATCGAGCCGGGCGACTTCGTCTGCCTGCATACCGGCTTCGGGCAGGTTTTGGTGGATTCGCGCGGGCAAGCAACCTCGGAGCAACTTGAATCCTGCGCATCCCTGGACGGGCGTGATCCGGACCTCCAAGACTGGATCACCAGGAGCGGACTGGTTGCGCTCATCGCTGACAATTTCGCCGTCGAGAGCCTGCCAGCGCGACCGGACCACGGTCATCGTTGCGCGATGCTACCACTGCATGAGCACTGCCTGTTCCGACTGGGCGTCTATCTCGGCGAGCTTTGGTACCTTTCGGAACTGGCTCACGCCCTGAGGTCACTTGGCCGGACTCGCTTCCTCCTTACCGCACCTCCGTTGCGTCTGCCCGGAGCCGTCGGCTCACCGGTTACGCCGGTGGGTACGATCTGAAATCCGATAAATGCGAGGAGCCACCCATGAAGACGATCTGCGACGGATTGCGCTTTCCGGAAGGCCCGGTGTACCTGCCTGACGGGAGCATACTCCTCGTGGAGATCGAGGCGGCGCGGCTGACCAAGATCTTGCCAAATGGTGAGAAGGCCGTCGTGGTTCAACTCGGCGGTGGTCCCAACGGCGCAGCTATCGGGCCGGACGGCCATTGCTACATCTGCAATAATGGCGGCTTCAACTGGCATGAGGACAGCTATGGCCTACGCCCCGCAGGACAGGCTGCGGACTATAGCGGCGGGCGGATCGAGCGCATCAACCTTCAAACAGGTACCGTTGAAGCGCTCTACACGGAAACCGCCAAAGGCAAGCTCCGCGGGCCGAACGACCTCGTGTTCGATCGTGACGGCGGCTTCTGGTTCACCGATGCCGGCAAGGCACGCGAGCGCGACCTCGATAGGGGTGGCGTCTACTACGCAAAGTGCGATGGATCGTCCATCGTCGAAGTGATCTATCCGATGCTTTCACCCAACGGCATTGGTTTGTCGCCGAATGAAGATCAGCTCTATGTAGCGGAAACCCAGACAGGCCGCATTTGGGCCTTCGATCTAGACGGCCCCGGACAGATCTTTCGTCAGCCCTGGCCATCCCCGCACGGAGGGCGGTTGCTTTACACCTCGCCCAATTTCCGCCTTCTGGACTCGCTGGCAATAGATAGCCACGGCTACATCTGTGTCGCTACGATAATGGAAGGCGGTATTCTTGTCGTCTCACCGTGTGGTGAGTTCGTGGCGCATGTGCCACTTCCCGATCGGTTCGTGACGAATCTTTGCTTCGGAGGTAAAGATGGCCGCATTGCCTACGTAACCGCCTCTCAGTCGGGAAAGCTGTTTCAGTTGGAGTGGCCAAGGGCTGGGCACAGGTTGAACTTCAACGCTCGTACCTAAGCCGGGCGATGATCGGCATGCCGACGTGCTTCACGCGCCCGGCTTTCGTAGGCTCGGTAAAAATAGCCGACGGCTGGCGACACGTGATCGACGATCTGTGAGACTTTGCCCAATTCCAACTGCCGGCGAGAAGTTCGCGGCACATTCGCCGTTGAAACCGGGGCTTGCTGCTCCGCGGAGAATCTCGAGCACGTGGTTCACGCCTCCCATGGGCGCTTTGGAAAGCCCCCTATTTCACCCCAGCGGCAGTATAACCTCGTTTGTTCGTAGGCAAACGGTTAGTTCGAGGCCGAGCGTCATATTGAATCGGGAATCCCAAGCCGGGTATCACCGCCTCGCATTATGGTGAATCGCGCGGGAGTTAGCGCCGGACGTCGGCACGCAAGGCTTGATCGTCGTTCACCCACGCGAGCTCGATTATGCTGCTTGCGCGCTAAACGATTGAAGACAGCGTGGCGGCGAGCCATCGAGGTGATACTGAGTGCGAACAGTACCCGCTATGCGACCTATGGGATCCAACCGGACGCTATCCGCACGCTGATGAAAGATACGCTCCGGAACGGCTACACAATTACCCATGGGTTGACGATCGCCGGTGTCGCAGCCATCGCCGTACCTATCCGCTCAGCGGGTGGCGAGGTCACTGGAGCACTGTCGATCAATATGATCTCGACCCGGCTAACATCTGACCGCACAGTGAGCCTGATTGACAAGCTCCGTCGGGAGGTGGCGCACATTGAAGCACAATTCATGCAAGCGTGAGGGGTACCACCTCCACTCGTACTCCATACTCTGCAGCACTTCGATGCCGTCGTCGCCAATCCACCTGTCAGCATGGAGTGAATCGGGGTTGCGAGCAGGCCGAGAGCAATCAATTCGGCCGTTCCGCAGACGTCTGCCGCCCATGACCAGAGTCGACTATGCCTTCATCCCTCACATGATCGAGGCCATGAGGCTGAAGACAGGCCGCATGACCGTCGTCGCGCCACACGACATCCTCCTCGGCGGCTCATTAGAGGGCGCGATCCCCAGGAAGTTGATCAAGGGAAATCTGCTGGCTGTCGTCCCGCCGCACGCCGGTCCGCGCCGACCTCGACGCGCGGCGGGAGGCTGTCGCAAGAGTTTGCCGCCCGGTCAGTAGCGTTCACAGCCATTATCAAAATGTCGCGGCGTCCTTGATATTGTGGCGGACTCCCGGCGGTCACGGAGCCCGCCGGATCACCCCTCGCGCTGTATCGCCAACACGTGGCACTTTTAGATACGCCCGCTTCGCATAGTTCGGTCGCGATCTCTTCACCCGCCCTTCAGCCGCCTTGCGAGCCAGCTGACCACCCTCCCGTTCTCCCAAAATGGTTCATGAACGATAGCGCTCCTGGCACGGCCGAGGTCGACATCGACAGGAAGTACCTCAACGTCTGGTTCACATTGGCCGCACCGGAATTTGATGTTCAGAGATCGCGCCCGCCGCCATAGATCATCATGAGATCTGAAGCCCGATAGAAGCGCGTGTTGCCGCAAGGTCGGCATTGAGCCTTGACGAGCATGCCGCGGCGGACAGGCTTGCCAAGGGTGTTGATGGGCTGGGCCATGGCTATTCTTCGCGAGTTATGCGCGGTCCGGTGAGTGTCCGGCCAATCCACGGCGCGTCTTTGCCTATTACTTCGCTAACCGTGGCGAGCAGCGCATCGTGCAATCGCTGTAGTGCCCGATAATCAGCACAGGACGTACGCAGGTTCACGCTGTAGCTCACAATAACCCTGTGAACGTCCTCAATGCCGGCCGTAAAGCGGTCCTTCATGACGATCTGATCAGGCTTTTCCGGCGGCTTGCATCCTCAGTTGTTGCCGGTGCTGTCTTTTCCCCCGCATCGTAGGCAAATATTCCTCAGAGTAGGCTGGCCACAAGAGGCAGGTTGACATTTTTGTTCTCTTTTTGTTCATTACCCCCAGACGCAAAGGAGGACGTCGTGAGACACGCATCCGAGCGGCCGATCCCCGTCATCAAGATCACGATCCCAACCGCCACGCCCATTGAATTGGAACGGCGTCGAAGCTGCTTGTCGGTTTTTGTCCAGTCTGGAGTGCATCCCTGCGAGGCAGCTGAGGCTGTCTGCCAGCTGGAAGCTTCAGGCTTCGATCCGGCGCTGGAACTCACCGCTGTGGAAGACAAAGTGGTTAGCGCCTGGCTACAAGCCGAACAGTCCGCCATCGCGGCCGTATGGTCGGAGTGGGGACTCGAGCGGCTGAGACCGACCAACGCCAACATGGAATTGATCACCGCCCCGGAGACGCCGCTCACTGAGCGCGCTGCTGCCCTGTCGATGATCCGCGCCTATATCAAGGCGACCGACGGCGTCGGCGTGGAGCTTGGCGGAGTATTCAAAGCCGGGGTCACGCAAGTCGGTTGATCGCCGTGAGGGAGGCCCATAGCAAAGCAGACGGCCGCCTCTAGGCACATTTGACCAGGCACAGGACTGCCGATGCCTCGTATGAGGCCAGCGCCCGCGGCCTCGAGCACCTTGAGAGCGATTTCGCCTGTGATTTCCTGCGTCCTTGTATTCCTGGACGCATGGAAGCTCCACCGCCAGCCTTTCTTGCAGGAGCGCGACGATCCGCTCTTCCCCAACCTGGTCCTTCAAGGGAACCCTATCCCCATTACTCACGCGATTTCCGGCGGTTTGATGAGTTTAGTATCGCTGCTATGTCCTCGGCTGAAGCCCGTTTCCCTTTACGTCCACGATGCCAAGTTCCAGCAGCCTCCTGTCGGCAGCGGACTGCTTTTGCAGCCGAGGATGGCCGCGATCCAGATAGCGGGACTTAAGGTAGAGCACTTTCTGTCGAACGTCCTTCTGCGCGATTTCGATCGGGCAAGATCAATTTCTATCAAGGCACATACTCTAGGCAGGGCGCTTTCCACCATGGTACATTCAAATCCTCGCACTACGCCTTGCTCTGGCCCGATTTCGACAAATTCCAAGAGCGAAAACCCTTGGTGCACGATCTCGGCGCAGCCCGCCACGATCCTGACCTTGACCGGGAGATGCTCCAGGTTTCCGGACATGAAGCGGAGGGTTCCATCTTCGTACGTCGCAAACCCCGACTCGGCCGCCTCGACATAAGCCCGTTCGAGCACGGCCCTGTCGCGCAGGGAGTGCAGCTCCGACTTCGCGGCATCGACGACGTTGGCGAGCGAGCCGAAGAAGGTGCGGACGTCGCGCTGGATCGAGGCGGGGAGCGAACCGTATTTCAGGGCCCCTGGGAACAGCGTCAGGGCGAAGTGCACGATGAGGTCCTCGCGCCGTGCATCGGCGGCGACCTTCAGCTGGGCGTCATCCACGATTTCCCGCGCACAGGCCGCCAGGGCGCGGCCGACGGTCACGCCCTTCCGTTTCAGCGCAGCGCGCATATCCGGACGGTCTGTTTTTCGAAGTGCTTCGCGAGAAGCCGCCGTTCCAGCGTCCCGCCATCTGGCAAAGTTGCCACGACAGTTCACGATCCCATCTCAGTCAATCGAATCGATGGCAGGGCTGAGGCTAACTGGAAGTCGACGCGCGTGCGGTGGTCGATTACATCGTAGATACGATCTTGGATTGGCCCTCCCGGTAAGTGGCATCCTGCCTGGCGGGCGCACCCATCAGCAATCGCGCCCGCCAATCGTCTGAACCAGAGACCTGATTGATCTGGTTCATTTGTTTCAGTCGCGCGATGTCGCCATTCAAATGTCAATATCGGAAAAGGCTGCGCGCATCTATAATGTTGGGGAAAAACAAAGGGTTGAGGTAATATTTTGACTCCGTACACCGCACTTGGCATGGTTCAAGTGAACCAATAGTTGACAATTGTGAAACGCGTGATGCAGATTGCCTCTCGAATTGGAGGGCATGACGTGAGCCACATCTTTCATCGTTTCCCTGGAGCGCTCCCCCCTGTCGCAGTAGCTGGCGATGGAATTTGTCTGATCGACCAAGAGGGGAAGAGATACATCGATGCCTCAGGAGGTGCGGCGGTCTCATGTCTGGGTCATTCGAACCATCGAGTTCAGAATGCCATCATCGAGCAGACGAAGAAGCTGGCATTCGCGCACACATCTTTCTTCAGCAGTGAACCGGCCGAAGAGCTTGCCGACTTCCTCGTTTCGCGTGCAAATTGCAGCCTCAATAAGGTCTATTACGTTTCGGGTGGCTCTGAAGCAGTTGAGACTGCGTTGAAGCTGGCGCGTCAGTACCACGTCGCGAACGGTGAGCCCGAACGTGAGGTTATCATATCGCGCAAGCGCAGCTATCACGGGGCGACCCTCGGGGCCGTTGCGATTAGTGGCAATGCGTGGAGGCGCGCTCCTTTCGAGCCGCTGTTGTTCAAGTCTATCCAGATCGAGTCCTGCTACCCGTATCGAGGCAAGGAGGACAATGAGACGGATCTTGAATATGGCCTTCGCGTCGCGAACGAACTTGAAAAGGAGACCCTTGCTCGTGGTGAGAAGAAGGTAGCCGCATTCGTCGCGGAGACGGTTGTTGGCGCAACAGCTGGCGCTGTGCCTGCAGTTGAAGGCTATTTCCGTCGCATTCGTGAGATCTGCGACAAGTACGGTGTCCTGCTCATCCTTGATGAAGTCATGTGCGGGATGGGCCGCACGGGCACCCTGTTCGCATTCGAGCAGGAAGGCATCACTCCTGATCTCGTAACGATCGCAAAAGGCATGGGTGCTGGCTATCAGCCCATTGGCGCGGTCATGTGCACTCAGGAAATCTTCGACACCGTAAATCGCGGTGGCGGTTTCGCCCATGGCCACACCTATCTCGGACACGCAATCGCCTGTGCGGCTGCGTTGGAAGTTCAGCGGGTGATCGAAGATGAGAACCTCCTCGAGAACGTCCGAGAGATGGGAGCCTACCTGCATGAGCGGCTTTACGAGACCTTCGGACAGCATCCTCACGTCGGCGACATTCGTGGACGTGGCCTCTTCAGGGCAATCGAGCTGATTGAGGACCGGGAGACCAAGCGACCTTTCCCGTCGAAGCTGAAGCTGCACGCGGCGGTGAAGAAGAATGCGATGGAACGAGGGCTGATGGTCTACCCGACAGGTGGCGTAGTTGATGGCATTTCAGGAGACCACGTCCTTCTAGCGCCGCCTTACATCGTAACTCGCTCCGACATCGACGAAATCGTTTCGCGACTGGAGCAGTCGGTAAAGGCGGCCCTGGAGTCGTAACTGCTTACCCCCTCCGTTCACTGGTGATGTAAGGCGGCCAGGATGTGCATCGAAAAGGTATCTCAGCAAATCCGAGAGGAATACGAGGCTCTATCTGGGCAGATGCAGGTCGCAGCCAGGTATCTCATGGAGCATCCTCAGGATGTCGCGCTTCTTTCCATGCGAGAGCAGTCGCGACGTGCGGGTGTGCCTGCGACTACGATGACCCGCTTGGCAAAGCAGCTCGGTTTTGCCGGTTTCGAAGAGCTACGCGCTGTTTTCGTCGGTGCTATCAGAAATTCCTCTGAGCCATTTAGCTCCCGTGCAGCAGAGCTCGTGCGCACTAGGCAGTCGCAAGGTGGCGACATTGCTGTGGAGATGGTGGATCGCCTCATCTCAAGTGTTCAGCACCTGAAGTCAGGACAGCAGAGCTGGGCTCTTCGAGAAGCCGCAAAAATCCTGCAAAACGCGAGAACGGTTTATGCGGTTGGCCAGAGATCGGCTTTTGCCGCGGCGTACCACTTCACATACCTCTACGGGTATTTCAGCACGAAGGCAGTGCTGTTGGATGGGCCTGGCGGTATCGGAGCAGATCCGCTTACGCACTGCGGGTCTGAGGATGCGCTTGTCGTTATCAGCTTGGATCCGGCTGCACGGCGATCTGTCGAGGTCGCCCATTTTGCTCGCAGCCGCGGAGTAAAAATAATTGCCATTACGAATTCGCCTCTTTCCACGGTAGGGCGGATTTCGGACGTGCAGATCGTGGTCAACTACGAAAATCCTGCGTTTTTTGACTCAATGACTGCTGCTTTTGCCGCGGTGGAAACACTCGTAGCGATCGTCGCTGAGTCAGAAGGCGAGAACGTCCCCGGTGCCGTTCGACTAAGGGAAGAGCAACGCCACGCGCTGGGCGAATGGTGGGGCGACGGGGACACAGGCAAAACGAGGAGGTCCAAAAAGAGCCAATAATCGTAGATACTTAGCGCAAATATGGGAACACAATGAGCCTAGTGAAACGACTTGCATCTACCCTATTAATTTCGGCGGCCGCTTTGGGCGCTCTAAGCCCAGCATGGGCGGAAGGCACGCTTAAGGTGGCGTTGTCCTCGAACCTGAATACCCTTGATCCTGCTAAGACAAAAATTGGCGACGAATATGTCGTGAATTTCCTCGTCTATTCGGGTCTGACGACTATCGATGCCGATGGGAAACTCGTTCCCGATCTGGCCGAGAGCTGGACTGTGTCCGACGACCTCAAGTCCTGGACGTTCAAGCTTAGAGAGGGCGTCAAGTTCCATTCTGGCAAGGATCTGGAAGCCAGCGACGTCAAGGCGACCATCGAGCGTATCCAGAACAAGGAAACGGGCTCGGTCGCGAGAGCGAATTTCTCGATCGTCACGGCCATCACCGAGGTCGACAAGCACACCATCAAGTTCGATCTCTCAATTCCGTATGCTGGCTTTGCTGAGCTTTTTGCGGATCGCCAGCTGCGAATTGTTCCTGCAGACAAGCTGGATAAAATTGCAACCGAGCCAGACGGCACTGGTCCCTTCGTTTTTGAATCCTTCCGTCCAGGTCAGGACGTGAAGCTCCTCAAGAACGAAAATTATTACAAGGACGGCCAGCCGAAACTCGACGCTATCGAGCTGCGGATCATGCCAGAAGTGGCCGCACGCGTCTCCGCAGTGTCGACGGGCGAAGTCGATCTGGTTTGGGACATGCCTCCTGAAGGGCTCCAGCAGATCGAAAACAACCCTGATGTGACAATCGATAGCGTGGCCACTTCCAGCTGGGATGGCCTGATCTTGAACAACGCACACGCTCCTTTCGACAACCCGAATGTCCGTCAGGCGATCTCGGCCGGTATCGACCGTGAGGCGATGGTGGAGTTCGCTGTCTTTGGCGCAGGCACGCCGACCCTGACGATGATCCCGCCAGGACATCCGTATCACAACGATGACATCCCGCTGCCGAAGCCAGATGTCGATAAGGCAAAGCAGCTGCTCGCGGAAGCTGGCTTCCCCGATGGTTTCGAAGCCACTCTGTATGTCCCGAGTGGTCGTCCGCCGAAGGAGCGTCTGGGCCTGGCCGCTCGCGAGATGCTCGCTCAGATCGGCATCAAGGTTGATATCCAGGTCGTGCCTTGGGACAGCTTCATCAGCAACATCGAGGGTAAGGCCGCATTCTACGTCGACGGCTTCTATTCTCGACCCGCTGTCGACCCGTCGATTTTCCCGTGGTTCCACTCAACGGGTTCGTGGAACTCCACGCTGTGGAATTATTCCAACAGCGAGATTGATGCGGTTTTGGACAAAGCTCGCGCCACCACAGACGAGGAAGAGCGTGCAAGCCTCTATAAGGAGTTCCAGCGGCTTGCATACGAAAACCCTCCGAGCGTCATCCCTTACGTGATCAACCACGCAAACGCCGTAAGGACGAACGTGAAGGGGTTCAGGTCTAGCCCGATGATGTGGCTTGATCTGCGCGAAACCACCGTCGAGTGACGGCTAACGGGACTAGGGGGATTTCTCCCTAGTCCCCACAAGGGCTCATTCCATGGCGCTTTACGTGATTAACCGTCTTCTGGCGGTGATGGTCGTGCTCTTGGTTATCTCGATGCTTGTCTTCGGGGTGACACAAATCATGCCTGGCGATGTCGCCAGCACGATCGCAGGCCAATTTGCCTCCCCTGAGGTCGTCGATGCGATCAGGGAGAAGCTTGGGCTGAATGATCCGTTTTACGTTCAATACTGGAGATGGATCTCCAGCGTCGTGACAGGCGATTTCGGACAGTCGCTCATTATGGAGCGGCCGGTATCCGCCTTGATTTCAGAGGCTTTTATGGCCTCGGCGTCTCTGGCTATCGTGTCCTTTATCTCAGTCACCTTGTTCGGAATTCTGCTGGGTGTCTGGGCTGCCGTTCGTCGAGATAAGCTGGCAGACAATTTGGTCTCGACGTTCACCTATGTCGGAATTTCGATCCCAGAATTTTTCTGGGGCATCGTGCTGATCATGTTTTTTGCGAACTATCTGCAGATCCTGCCATCTGGCGGCGTTGCGAGTATCAGCGCTTCTCCAGGGGTGTGGCTATCCCACATCATCCTGCCCGTAATCACGTTGACCCTTACCCTGATTGCCCACGTCTCGAGGCTGACGCGATCGAGCATGCTTGAGGCTCTTGATAGCCAGTACGTGCGCAATGCACGGGCAAAGGGTCTACCTGAGAGGACTGTGATTTTCAGGCACGCATTGCCAAACGCACTGATGCCAACGATCACGGTTTTGGCTCTCGATGTGGGTTGGCTGATAGGCGGTATCGTCGTTGTTGAAGTCGTCTTTTCCTATCCTGGGATCGGCCGCCTTTTGATGTTCGCGATTGAGCGACACGACCTTCCGCTGATCCAGGCGAGCATTCTGGTTATCGCGCTCATCTACTGCCTGGCAAACCTCGTTGCCGATCTTCTCTATGCAGTCGTGAACCCGAAAATAAGGTACGGCAATGGCGAGTAGCAGTCGTTCAACTCAAACAGCCGTGTTTCGGTCTCTCAATTCTAAGCTTCTGATCGGGAGCGGCCTCCTTCTTCTCATCGCATTCGTCGCGATTTTTGGCTCTTGGCTTTCTCCTTACGCCTACGATCAAATGAGCGTCCTTCAGAGGATGAAGCCGCCGTCCAGCGCTCATTGGTTCGGTACTGATGAACTTGGACGTGACGTGTTCAGCCGAACGCTGACAGGGGCGGGAATGTCGATCGCCATCGGGTTCGGGGCAACAATGCTCAGCTTGCTGGTTGGCGTGCCCTTGGGCCTGCTCAGCGGATACAAGCGCGGTGGGTTCGACGAGTTCGTCATGCGGTGCATGGACGTCCTCTTGTCGATGCCTCCCATCATGCTTGGTCTGCTCTTTCTTGCAGTGAGCGAGCCTAGCGCGTGGAAGGCAATTCTCGCTGTCGGCTGCGTCTACATCCCGCCCACTGTTCGTCTGACCCGTTCGATTGCGCTCGAGTTGGCGAATGAGGAGTTCATCGAAGCGGCGAGGGCTCGCAGCGAAAGCACCTGGTACATCCTCATCAAGGAGATCCTGCCGAATGCATGGCCGACCATTGCGGTTGAGGGAAGCCTGCGTGTGACCTTCGCAATCCTGCTTGGTGCTGCACTCAGCTTCCTTGGAATGGGCGCGCAACCGCCGAGCTCCGAATGGGGGCTGATGATCAGTCAGGCACGGCCCTACATCGCACAGGCACCGTGGATCGCCCTCGCTCCTGGTCTGGCCATGTGTCTGACGGTGATTGCTATCAACCTGTTTGGCGACGGCTTGCGTGCCGCGATCGATCCTCGCTCCGCTTCACGAGGCCACTAGTGACCCTTTTATCCATCAAGAACCTTACGGTGTCCTATGGGTCGCCTCCGTATCAGCTGAAGGCGCTGAATGCGGTCAACATCGATATTGCTCCTGGCGAGACAGTGGCTTTGGTGGGCGAGTCCGGGTCAGGGAAAAGCACGATCGCGATGGCGATCATGGACCTGATCCCTCGCAAGGCTGTCTCAGGCGAGATCTTCTTCAAGGGCAGGGAACTTACCTCCCTCCCGTCTGAAGAGCGTCGAAAGCTTCGGGGACGCAACATCTCCATCGTCTTTCAGGATCCCTTCACGTCGCTGAACCCGTCCATCAGGATCGGAAAGCAGATTGCGGAAGGTCTGACGACACACCTCGGCATGAGCAATGCTCAGGCGATGAAGAGAGCCGCTGAAGCTCTGAAAGAGGTGGGTATCGCTGACCCTGAGACGGTAGCAAACGCATATCCGCACCAGCTGTCTGGCGGCATGCGTCAACGTGTTCTCATCGCCTCTGCCCTCGTATGTAATCCTGAGCTTCTCATCCTCGATGAGCCTACTACGGCTCTTGATGTGACTATCGAAGCCCAAGTTCTGGATCTAGTTCAGGAGATTGCCGCCCGGAGACACGTCGGCGTCCTGTTCATCACCCACAATCTGGGTGTCGTGAATAAGATCGCTGATCGCGTATGCGTGCTTTACGCAGGCCAGCTCGTTGAAGAAGGCACGAAAGAGCGTGTCCTCAGGGATCCGTTGCATCCTTACACGCGAGGTCTTCTGGGCTCGATCCCAAAGCTGGGGCACAGGGAGTCGAGGCTAACCCCGATTGAAGGACGTTTCCCCGATCTCACCGATACCCCAACGGGCTGCATATTCGAGGAGAGGTGTCCTTTCAGGGAAGCAGCATGTTCTGAACCCCAGCAATTGCGGTCGCTGGAAAATCGAAGGATCAAGTGCTGGAAGGCTGAGCCCGCCCAGGTTGAGACATGGCCCGTTACGGAGCGACACACCTCAACATCGGATGTGCGGAGCTCAGATGAAAAAGCGCTCGTTGAACTCCAGAAAATTACGAAACGCTTCACGTCTTCGACTGGCAAGCTCACGCTGAAAACGAAGCTCGGCTTCCTTCCGCTTCCAGCGGTCGAAAAGAAATCCGTTGGCGTCCTAAACGAGATATCGCTTTCAATCGGCCGCGGAGAGGTTCTCGGACTGGTTGGCGAAAGCGGTAGCGGAAAATCCACACTCGGCCGCATCATGCTCAAGCTCATCGATGCAAGCGATGGGCGGGTAGTTTTCGATGGCAAGGAAATTTCCGATGCCTCTGATGGTGAACTGAAGGAGTTCCGGAAAAGGGCTCAGATCGTCTTCCAGAACCCAACCTCCTCGCTAAACCCGAGGCGCACAATTGGCGATGCTATCAGCCGTGCCTTCAAGCTGGCTAACCCCCAAGCAGATCGGAAGACGGTGCGCAAAAGCGCCGAGGAGCTGATTGACCGCGTGGGGCTCCCAATCAGATACTTCGATCGGTATCCGCATCAGCTATCGGGTGGCGAGAAGCAGCGAGTAGGCATCGCAAGAGCTCTGGCTTCCAACCCCGATTTGATTGTTTGCGACGAGCCAGTTTCGGCCCTCGATGTGTCGGTGCAAGCGACGGTTCTGAACCTCTTCAAGGACCTTAGATCAGATATGAACCTCTCATATCTGTTCATTTCGCACGATCTCGCCGTCATTTCCCATATCTCTGACAGGATAGCAGTTCTGTACATGGGGACGATCGTCGAGGAAGGCCCTGCAGCGGCCGTCTTGGATGCTCCACACCATCCTTACACTGAGGCTCTTCTGTCTGCTGCCGCGGTGCCTGATGAAGCCGAGACCGACAAGAAGCGGATCGTCGTTAAAGGAGACAACATTCGCCGAGTGACGCACGGATGCGTTTTCCAGGGCCGTTGTCGCCGCCAAATTGGCTCGATCTGCGAAACGACCAAACCACCCATTCGGGAAACCGATCAGGGGCTCCGAATCGCCTGCCATCTGTCTGTTGATGACCTTTTGATGGGCCAAAAACAGTTAGCCGAAAATTCCTAATTTCTAACGACTCGAGAGAGTGAACTATGACAAATCGCTATACTGCGAGCCTTCCAAGTGTGGGGCTGACATCTTTTTTGCGCGCTCCTGTAGTTGAAGACTTTAGCAAGATCGATGCGGACGTTGCATTTCTTGGAATTCCCTATGATGGGGGTAATGGCTGGCGTCCAGGTACTCGCTTTGGCCCTCGAGAAATTCGAAATCTCTCGGTGCGCTATGGCGCTTGGGGCGGTCACTCCGCCAACGGATACTGGGATATCAAGGATCGCACCCGATACCTTGAAGGGATCCGTATGGTCGACTGTGGCGACGTTGACGTTGCCTTCTACGACTGGGAACGGAACTCCAATCTCATCACCTCGAGTGTCGAGGCGATCCTCGACCGCGGTGCCCTCCCGGTGATGGTAGGTGGCGATCATTCCGTCAGCTTCCCGAATGTGAAGGCGTTCGAGAGATTTGGCCCGATCGATATCGTCCAATTCGACGCTCATATGGATTGGCGCGACGAAATTGCAGGCGTTCGCGAAGCTAACCCGATGCCTATGCGACGCATCAAGGAGCTGCCGTTCGTCAGAAATATGATCCAGATCGGCATTCGAGATGTGCGCACCACTGCCGATCAGGTTCGCGATGCCGAAGAAGCTGGCGCGATTATCATCACTCGCGATGAGGTTCGTGATGAAGGCGTAGCTGGCATCCTGAAGCGTTTCCCTGAGCTTGGGAACGTCTTCGTCAGCATTGACATAGACGGTCTCGATCCTTCGATTGCGCCTGGCACGGGTTCGCCAACACCGGATGGGCTTCTCTACCACGAAGTCCGCGGAATTCTTAAGGGCGTTGCAAAAGCAGGAAACGTCGTTGGCTTCGATCTGGTCGAAGTCAATCCGATGGTCGACGAAGGCGGGCGCACATGCCTGCTCTCCAGCGTAATGATCCTCGAATTTCTCGGCGCGATTTTCGCCAACCGGAAAGCCTAAATAATCAAGAGTAGAACCATGACAAAACGATACAACGCAAACCTGACCTCGGTTGGTCTGGCCACAATGTACAAGTCCCCTGTTTGCGAGGATTTTTCGAAAATCGAGGCAGACGTTGCGTTCCTCGGTATCCCCTATGACGGCGGCGTCGGTTATCGCCCAGGCTGCCGGTTTGGCCCGAGCGCAATGCGTGAATATTCCAAGCGGTTCACATCCTGGGGTGGCGCAAACCCGGCTGGCTACTGGGATCTCGATGCTGGTGAGCGTCTGCTCGACGGTGTGAAGATGGTCGACTGCGGCGATGTCGACATTGCCTACTATGATTTCGAACGGAATTTCGGCCTCATCACGGGGAATATCGAGGCCATCCTTGATGCTGATGCTCTGCCGGTCATGATCGGTGGCGACCACTCCGTGACGTATCCTTGTATCCGTGCCTTCTCGAGGTTCGAGAAGCTGGATGTCATCCACATCGACGCACATTTGGACTGGATCGACAACGTAGATGGAGTTCGTTACGCGAGCGGCAGCCCTCTGCGTCGTTCGAAGGAGTTGCCGTTTGTCCGCAACATGACGCACATCGGCATTCGTGACGTGCGCACTCGCGAAGAAGATTGGAATGACCTCCATAAAAGAGGCGCGAGCGTTATCACACGGAAAATGATCCGCGATAATCTGGAAGCTGCACTGGCAAGAATTCCGGAGATGTCTAACGTCTATGTGACTATTGACATCGACGGCATGGATCCCTCCATCGCTCCAGGAACTGGTTCGCCGTGCTCTGACGGCCTCCTGTACCATGAGCTGAAAGCGATCCTCCAGGACGTCACCAAGAAGGGCAGAGTTGTTGGCCTTGATCTGGTAGAGATCAATCCGCTGGTCGACCTTGAAGGTCAGACATCGCTGATGGCGAGCACGTTCATGCTTGAGTTTTTGGGGGCAATTTTCAAAGCTCGCAGGCCGTAGGTCCACGTAGTTGTCTTCGTGCTGGAAGTTGGTTGGTCGGCGCGAAGACAACCCTGCTCCTACCCGCTACCCCTTTCCGCATGTATGTGCTCGTCATCTTCGACTTGGGCAGCCTGGTCTTCCAGATGTCCATGAGCCTGATCGACAGGTCTCGGGCTGCGGGATCAGTACTCTGTAGTGGCTCCAGGAAGTGAAGCGCTTACTGAACCAAAGTTGGTGAGCTTCCGGGCTTTACCGAAGATCTCACTGTTGCCCTCTACCGTAGCGGTAGAAAGCAACTACCCTAACCTGTCTCCAATCAGCCATTGTTCACATCTGGACTCTGTTCTGTTTGTGGTCCTTTCTCGCGGAGATCGCGGCCCAAAGCTCGAGTTCTCTTTCCGTCGTCACTGTCTGACGGTTTAGCATCCGTGCTGTTGCGAGGATTGCGACGGAAAATTTCGAATCTACAGCGTTGCTCGGTTTCACTCCAGCGACCAGTTTCGCGTAACCATCCGGCCAGGGCCATGTAGACTATGATTTCGGCTCGTCTGCCATGATCCGCTCGATCATCTCCGGATCACATTGGCAGTCCACGAGGAATTGGCGAACGCCGCCCGCCCGGGCTCGTACGTCCGCGAGGAACTCCTTCAGGCTCTCGATGCCACGAGCTGTGAAGGTTGTGACGCCCTCTTCGGTGCCGTCGTGGACGTGGATCGTCTCGCCGTAGTCGATGTTGTCGGAATTGCTGGCGACTTCCTGAAGGAGTTCGAGGTTCTCGCCGGTCAGCGTAGCGACGTATTCGAACTCATAGACATGGGTTGGACGCGCCATCAGGCTGCTTGCTGCCGGGTGTTTCCGGCGGATTTCCAATTCCATGGCAGAAGTTCGGGTAGCCTGGATACGTAGATGTTGGGGATCCGGGCGAGGACATCCGCCAGCCAGGCCTGCGGGTCGATATCGTTCATTTTTGCCGAGACGATCAGCGAATACATGAACGCGCCGCGATCTCCGCCGCGCTGCGATCCGGCGAAGAGCCAAGCCTTGCGCCCCAGAGCGACACCACGAAGGGCGCGTTCGGCGGCGTTGTTCGTGAGACAAAGCCTGCCGTCATCGAGGAAGCGGGTGAAGGCCTCCCAACGTCCCTCCTTCTCGAACATGTAGTTGATCGCTTTGGTGACGGGATTGTGCTTCGACATTTGCGCGCGCTGAGCCTTGAGCCAGTCGTGCAATTCTTCAATGAGAGGACGAGCATGCTGCCGCCTGGCCGCGAGCCGCGCCTCGGCGGGCAGCCCATTTATGCCGCGCTCGATGTCGAACAGGGCGTCGACGCTGGCGACAGCCTCAAATGCGACGGGCGAGATCTCGTGGGCGGGTTTGTTCTTGCGCACATTGCCGGCAATGTCGGCCAGTTCGAAGAACTTGCGCCGTGCATGGCTCCAGCACAGGGCGCCGAGCACCGGTACGGGACTGCGGTCGGCACGATAGAGGTCGTTGTAGCCACCGTAGGCGTCGGCCTGCATCGTGCCCTGCCACCCGGCGAGATGCCGGTTGGGGTGGGCCTTCTCGCGATCAGGAGAGAAGTAGAAAAGTGCTGCGGGAGGAGCGCCGCCCGCAAAGGGGCGGTCATCGCGGACGTAGGTCCAGAGCCTGGCCTGCCTCGTTGCGCCGCGAGCCAGAAGCGGCACGGTGGTGTCATCGCCATGCAACCGTTCGGCGGCCAGTACATGGGCGCGGATCAGATCATGGATCGGCTGCAGGGCGGTCGCGCAAGCGCCGACCTGATCGGCCAGCGTGGAGAGGCTGAGATCGACGCCTTCCCTGGCGTAACGCTCGGCCTGGCGGTTCAAGGACTGATGCTGGCCGAACTTCTCGAAGAGGATCGCGGCGGGCAGGTTCGGTCCTGCCCATCCGCGCGGTGTGGCGTGGAAAGGTGCTGGTGGCTGCGAAATCTTCTCGCAACCCCGGCAGGTGAACTTCTCGCGCACCGTCTGGATCACTTTCCATTGGCGAGGGATCACCTCCAGCGTCTCGGTGATGTCTTCGCCCATCTTCACGATCCGGGCCGAACCGCCGCGATCTCGTCCTCGGTGGTCGGCCTCGAGTTCTTCGAGCTCCAACTCCATCTGGTCGATCAGCCGGGCGCGGCGTTCTGAACTCTGGCCATACTGCGCCCGCTGCAGCTTGGCGATCTCGAGCTTGAGGTGCCGCATCATCGCCTCCGACGTCGTAACGACAGCGCGCACCGCGCCCGAGCCCTTCCTGCACCTTCAGCGCCAGGCTGTTCATGCCGCAACGCATGTCCGTCACGCCACCCGCGATCCACACCTTTACTCCTGCCGGAAAGGCGATCATGACGCGTCCAGAACCGGCAGCAGACGGGCCAGGATGTTCGGATCGAGCGTCGCCGGGATCGTCAGGCGGCGGCCGTTCGGCAGGCCGATCTCGATCTGCACCTCATCGTCAGACCGAAGCCGCGACACCACCTCACGCGGTCCGGCTTCCGGCGGCGAAATCGCCAGTGGCACGAAACCATGGGCAGCCGCGCCGCCAAGAACGCCGCTCCCGTATTCCCGACGCCAGCGCGCCAGCAGCGAGCGCGAGAGCCCGTAGCGTCGCGCCGTCGCCGAGCCCTGCCGATAGCCCTGCAAGCTCTCCTCGACGATGCGGATCTTCTCTTCATCCGTCCAATTCCGCCGGCAACCATGATCATCGGCAGCCAGGATCTCGATTTGTGAAATGACTGTAGCGCGTGATTTAGCAGATCCAGGCAGACGGCCTTTGCCGGAGGCATACAGAGTGTCGATCGCGCTTGCAATTGATTTGAAACAGGGCATGGGCCGCACACGACGCTTGATGCGCCGATGGGACGGGAAAAGGATGGGGGTCAAGCTGCAAGATCAAGCTTGACTTGCTTGAGCCTACGTCAGCAACCGCTGCCCGAACCTGCAGTACGCGATGAGCGGCGACGGGAGACCAACGCATCTGACGCTTCTTGTTCATACGAGCATTCACGAGGCTGTTGGCGGCACTTTCGGCCGGAGAGCTCGAGATCGGCTGACCTGACCAGTAGCGGTGGCAGTAGTCGACCATCGAAGTCTTGTTCTGGATCAGGTAAGTCTGAAGGTTGCCGACCAGTTTGTACGGGAGTGTCAGGAATTCTGTGCGCGAGGCCATGATGAAGAAAAGGAGAATCATCCATAATGGCGGCAGGATCTCGAACATGTGGTCGTGTTCGGCCTGCGCGATTTCGAACCATTCGCCGCGAGAAAGCGCGCTATGGTGGTTCGCCCAGCGGTTCGGGCGCTGCGCGTGACGATCGAACATGCGAAACATCTGTCGCCGGTCGGCGACGCCTTGAAACACCTTGCGGATACCAGCGGAGAGGGTCATGTCGGGCTCCTTCAGCCTTGTCGGGCTGGAGCGCGGCTCATCCTCTCGATTTCGCCATCATCTTCAGCCCTTCAGGACCCCTTCCCGCAGCCGCCTCTCCGTCCGGGCGGGTCAAGGGCCGGCGAAGCCGGGCGAAGCTTCACCCTTGACGCGCCCGGCGGGCATGCGGCAGCCGGGCTATCCCTCCCTCTCTTTCCTTTTCCGCCCTCACCAATCGGAGCTCCTCGTTCCAATCCTCCGCGGACGGACGCAGCCGCTCGAAGCGGCGGGAAGTCTCTGTCGCGATCGCGCGAAGACGCTCGGCATAGGAATCGCCCTGCGCGTTATTGTCGGTGGCTGCGACGAGCAGAGCATTGTCCCGCATGACAAGCGCGCGGATCGCCGCTTCCGTCGAGGGCGACCAGCCGCCGCCGGTGCTGACAAACAGGCTGTCGGGCCGCATGTCCTCGATCACAGCGAGGCTCATGGCATCGATCGCCGCCTCGGTGACGCAAAGCCGTGAGGCGTTGGCTGCGCCGAAGCGGAACAGGATCTTGGCGCCGCCTGTGGCGAAACCGCGCCACTCGGGCCCCCTCTCCTCCCATCCGGTGACAAGCCCAGCGTCATCTGTATGGGCGGCCCACATGCTGCCGCGCGGCCCTTCGCGCAGCCTGTCATTTCGGATCGCGGCCCGGATCACTGCCTCGGAAAGTACGCGTTCGTTGCGGAGATAGCGCCACGTCAGAGATCCGGGCCAACATTTGCGGCGTCGGCGCCAGCGCTCCGCGATGCCAATGTCGGGATCGTGCTCACGCGCCGGCCGTGTCCAGACGCGCTCGGTTGGGACATACCCTACGAGCTCCGCCACGCGGTCGAGGCATTCGGCAAACCCGACGTGATCGAGGTGAGCAACGAGTGCGTACACATCGCCTTTGGCCTCGGACAGCGGATCGAACCAGCCCTTTCCGTCGTGGATGACAATGACGATGTCGTCGCCCCGGCGGTACTTCATCGCCCGGCGCGTGCTTTCGTTCAGGTCGAGCGCGAAGCCGGCCTTCTCCAGCACGGCAGCGCAAGGGACGCGCTCTTTCAGCTCTTCAACGTCGTTCCTCTCCATAGCTCGTTTCCGGCGCCCGTCGGCGCCGGCCTTTCCTGCTCGGGTTTTCTTCCCCGCACACCGCGAGGCCCATTCCGCCTGCCGCGAAGAGCGAAGGGGGCAAGGGCGCGGCTGGCAACTGACGATTTTGGCAGTCCTGGCCCGCAGGCCAGCCGCGGCGCAGCCTCCCTTGCCGCCGACCGCTCGCAAGCGGCATCCCCGGAGGAAAGGCCGGCTCAATGAGCCGGTCTGACCTCGTAAGGATCGAATTCGTGAATGATGTCGACTTCGGCGTCGTCGAGCTCGTCGCTCGGGAGGACGCCGTATTCGCCGTCGACCTGGAAGAGGGTGACCAGGACCATCAACGTGCGGGCGAGGTGGAAGGCACGGTTCTGGGCGAGGGAGAGATCGTGCGACATCTGAGGGCTCCATCAGGAGCGGGCCAATTCCCGCTCGATGGCTCCGTCAGTGTCCGGCTCCGGTCGCGATCACCGCGACGGCGAAGCCAAGCGGCCGCAGCTGGCTAGCGGACCCCTCGTGGGTTGATCGTGGAAGACCCGAAGCCGGACCAGGAAAGCCATCGCAGAAGAGCGGGATTGGCTTGTTCCTGACGACCCTCAGGTGTGTCTGGGATTTCACCATTAAGCGGCAGGACTCTGAGCTACCCTGTGCTGCGCGTCGATCGGCGACGACTGCCCTCAATCCAGAATTCTATGGTGCGGTGGCGGAGAGCCGCGCCGTGCAGCGACGTCCTCGCGCCCGGCCGGATATGTTGCTGTCCTCTCCACAAGGCTGGGGCTTGCCGTGTGCTGCCGCCCTTAGCAGCCCGTGTTGCCGACCTGCCTGAAGCGATGGCGATCGCGCAATTTACGTGGCAGGCTTCCGCGCATGCTGATTGACGAGAGATTCTACCGTCCCCGGGTGCCGATCGCGGTCGTGGCAATCGGAGAGGCGCGCGAAGCCTTGGTTATACGAGCCGTCCTGGAAAGTCTGGGGGCAACGGTGCTACTTCATTTGATCGGAACCCCTGAGGATTTTCTCCGCGTCCTTGAGCAGGGCGACGCGGCGCCGCGCTATATCGTCATCTGTGGCCATGGGGACGACCACGGCATTGTGTTCGGCGCTTTCGACGAGAGCATCGACGTTTCGGCGCTCGAAAGGGGTTCGATGCCACCACGCGCAATCGCGGAACGCGCAAATCTACCGAGCCGAATCGTAGTGAGCACAGCCTGCGCAACCGGATCGGGCGAGTTTGGCAGACCATTCCTGAATGGCGGTGTTGCTGCCTATATCGCCCCCGAAGGCTATCCCGACGGTGGCGACGCCGCGCTCTTCGTTCACGTCCTATTCCACCAGATGCTGCAAGAGGGCAGCTCTCCGGGAGCAGCACTGGAACGAGTCCGAGCGTATGAAGACAGGTTCGCAACGTTCACAATGTTCGCAGATCCTCACTGAGAGGAACTGCGCTCTTTGGGCCATGACTTTGCCAACGCTTCAGACGGCGAGGGCGATCTGTGCAGATTCGACGCGCTGATGTGAGGCCTTGAACGCGCCAGGCGGCAGTGAACGAAGCAACTCCGCCTCGGGATGCGTCAGATCAAGCCACGCCATGCGCTGGTCCCGCCTCAGCACTGCCATTTGCCGGTCGTGGAAGCGCGCGACATCGTCGTTTGCCGCGATGGTCAAAATGGCGTAGGCCTCCGGCCAATCGCGGGTCGCCGGCCGCCAAATGCCGGCGAAATAGAACCAGTCGCCGTCGGCGAGGGAGAAGCTGTATGCCTTTCCTCGACTGCGGTGCCGGAACTCGGACGCAGGAACCAGACAGCGATGGCTGGGAAACGTCCTGCCTTCGGCTCCTACAACGGTAAAAGGCCTGCCTCCGGGTTCACGCGGCTGAAGCCCCCCAAGGAAGCTCCACCATCTCAACATCGCCGCCGTACCGCCTTATGATGACCCGGCGTTCGTCGAGCGATACGTCGGAATCGAAAGCCTTCGCGCTCATAGTGATGCGAACATAACAAGAACATGATCGCGACGCAACGGCGATCGGAGACGGAGGGCCGATGTGCAATGACTATCGACTGATGGTGGATGTCGCTTCGATCGTGGAGGACTTCGCGGATCTAAAGATCAAGATTCGCTTCGGCGAGGGAACACCGAATATCCCAGCTCGCGAGGACATCAAGATTACAGACATAGCCCCGATCATCCGGAGCATCGAAGGAGTTCGTGGCGAAGGGGACCTGGTGCAGCGGCGATGGAGCTGGCCGGGCCCGAACAAGCGGCCCGTCTACAATTTCCGCTCGGAAGCGCGCGAGTTCACGTCGAACCGCTGCCTGATCGTCGCAGACGGCTTCTACGAGTTCACTGATCCGGCCGAGAAGGGAAAGAAGCGGAAGGACAAGTGGCTCTTCACAAAGCGTGACGAACCGATCTTCTGCATCGCCGGCATCTGGCGGGAGACCAACGACGTCGGAGAGGCCTTCACCATGCTGACCATGGAACCCGGGCCCGACATCGGGCCCTATCATGACCGCCAGATCGTCATTCTCGAACGCGGCGTCTGGATCGATTGGCTCGACCCCTCGGTTCCCGCGCAATCCCTGATCCGACCGTTGCCGGCTGGAACGCTCAATGTCGAGCAGGTGGGCTGAACGCGTGAGTCATTAAGACGCGTCGGCCCTATTCCCGTGCATCAATGTGAACGAACTCGTATCTCTGTGTTGAGGAGCCCGTCGCGCGCCACACGAAAAGCTCGCCCACCACTCTGGTTTCGACCGCGCTGGCCGCCGTCTTGCATTCAGATGTTAACCATGGACGGCGGCTCGCGATGCGAACGATCGCAACCAGTCGGGAGCCGACCATGCGCGGTGCTGGTCTCGATCAGCCCTTTGCCAGCGCGATCGCAGTAGATTCCGCAGCTTCTGACGCGGCCTGAACATCGGGCAGAACACCGACGCCGCCCCAGTTGCTGCGTGTAATCGGATTTTCGGCCCTGCCGGTCGGCACCACCACGAAGAGGTCGGAACCGAGGTCATTAAGTCCGCCCGGGTTTGCGCCTCCACGTGTTTTCTCACCAACCACGGTTGCGCGCTTGAGCACTTGCAGGTCGTAGGCAAATTCCTCACCGGCCGAGTAAGTCTTTGGACCGACCAGCACATAGACGGGCTTGCCGAGATAGCTCACCGGCGTCGGCGAGCTCCAGAACGACTCCGTCCTGAACGTTGACGTCCCACGATTGCGCCAGATGAGGTCGTTGATGTGAACGCGCTTGGCCGGGTCGAGGAAGAAGCTGGCAAGATAGGCCACAGACCCCGGATGGCCTCCCCCGTTGTCCCGCATGTCGATGATGAGCGCGGCAGTGTCCGACAGCCTGCGCATAGCGGCGTCGGCCGCCGGATTGAAAACTTCGGGCGGAACGAAGCGCGCCAGGTGGATGTATCCGATATTGCCGTCGAGTCGCCTCACCTCGAAGCCGGCATCCTGCGGCGCGGTCGGCGGCGGCTGGTTGCGAAACGGCGAGCCAAAGATCACCCTCATATGGCTGTCCTTGGTGATCGCTCGGAGTTGTTCGGTCAGTTGTAACGCGAACTGGGCTGGATCAGCGACGCCGGCATAGGCATTCTCGCTCAACGCCTTCTCTAGCGCAGCCGCCGCCTGCGCCCCCTTATCCGGGAACACATAATCTTCGCGCAACTTGACGGCAATGCCTCCGATCGCCTTACTCACCGCTGCCTGATCCAGTGTCACGCTTTGTGCCGTATTGGAAACGACCTCGGCGCTTGCTGTAGATGGCGCGGCCACAAGTATCGAAATCGTCGTGAAGCCCGCAATAAGGAATGATGATTGACGGTACAGCATCTGGCTCTTTCTGTTAGGATTCAAATTATGATAGCGGGCGCCACTTTTGAGACAGATGTGCGGCGACCGCGATGTTCGACTTCGCGTCGAAAGCGAACCTCCTGTTAGCACGTAGGACACACATCGAACGGCACGGCTGGCTTGGCGGTACCCTGAACAAGCCCATATCCGGCGACGGTGGCGGGAAGGCGACAGACCAGGCACAGAAACTCCGCACGTCCTTCTAGATCGCCCTCAACCGAACCCTGCTCCCCCATGGGTCTTCGACTGGATCTGTTGCAAACTTTTCAGCAACGAGGTGATGGCATGAGGTCAGCTCCAATTTCGGAGCGTATTGCATGTTCAAAGGCCGTCATTTCGATCGATCCGTTATCTTGCTGTGTGTGCGGTGGTATCTGGCATACGGCCTGAGCTTGCGAGATCTGAAGGAGATGATGGCCGAGCGCGGCATCGGCATCGATCATTCGACGATACACCGCTGGGTGGTCTATTTCTCGCCGGTGCTATTGAAGAGCTTCAATCGACGGAAGCGAGCCGTCGGTGGCAAGTGGCATTTGGACGAGACGTATATTAAGGTTCGCGGCCAGTGGATGTACCTCTACAGGGCGATCGATAGCGCAGGCGACACGGTGGAATTCTGGTTCAGCAAACACCGTGACCTGCCGGCGGCGAAGCGCTTCATGCGCAAGGCTTTGGCCCGCCATGGCCGCCCGGATCGTATCGTCATCGACGGCAGCCAAACCAACCGGGAAGCAATCATTTTCTGCGACGCCGAGAGCCGGTTGAAGGATCGGTCACGGCGCCAATTGAAGGCGATCCGCATCCGAAGCAGCAAATACCTCAACAACCGGATCGAGCAGGATCACCGACGTATCAAGCGGCGGGTACGACCGATGATGGGCTTCAAAGCATTCTCCTCGGCAGCCATCACCCTGGCCGGCATCGAGATGGTTCATATGATGCGCAAGCGGCAAGGGCGGTTCGCCTTCAACCCAGCTCCGTCACTCAAGCAACAGTTCGAGGCAATTGCCGCCTGAATTGCGTCCGGCAAAGTGGCGCCGAGTGCCCTCCAGAAAATTTGCAACACAACC
>NZ_VLJP01000030.1 GCF_007829525.1 Mesorhizobium sp. J18 | reverse complement strand
ACCGACCGAGGAGCCGGCGGCCCAGCAGCCTCCGGCAGAGCCACAGGCTGCTCCCGAGCCACAGCCCGAGCCGCAACAGGAAGCTGCGCCTGAGCCTGAGCCGGCGCCCGCTCAGGAGGAGGCACAACCTGCTCCCGAGCCCGCACCCGAACCCGCTCCGGAAGCTGGCGAGGCTGAGGGACAAGCGGAGCCGGAACCGAGCGCCGAGGAGCCCTCGGCAGCGCCTGAGCCAGCACAGGAACAGGCTGAGCCGGCAGAGCCCGAGCAGCAGCAGGCCGAGCCTGAGGCTCCGGCTGAGCCGGAAGCTGCCGAGGAAGCTCCGGCACAGGATCAGGCTCCTGCCGAGGAACAGGCCGCTCCCGAGGAGCCGGCTGAAGAGCCCGCAGCCGAAGAAGCGCAGCCTTCGGAAGATACCGCTCCGGCAGACGAGCCGACGCGCGCTGAAGGCGAAGATGCAGGAGAACCTGCTGCCGGAGAAGGCGCTGCCGAGGAAGGTGCTGCGGAAGAGGGTGCGGCTGAAGGCCAGGCCGAACGTCCACGGCGCCCCGCCGACGCGGATGCTCCGGACGGCCGGGCTGCCGGAGAACAGGAGCCTGCTCCCGAAAGTGCGCCCGATGCCGCAGAACAGGCCCCGGAGGAAGGCGGACAGCCGGCCCGCGAAGGCGAGGCGGCTGAAGGCGAAGCCTTGCCTGAAAATGCCGCGCCGGTGCTGGACAGCCAGAAGGAGCAGCCTGCCGCCGGTGAGGCGCGGGAAGGTCGTGATCGCGACCGGGACGGGGCCGGACGGGGTGAGCGGCGCCAGGAGCGACAGCAGAGCCGCGAGGAAGCCGGCCCGCCGCCCGACTCGGATCGTACCGCGCAGGAGCGGATACAGGTCGAGGAAATCCGGCCCGTGACGGCCGAGGAAGGACGCCGTATCGAGGATGGCGAGCGTCGGCGGCCGGAGCGCTGGGAAGGCGCGAGAGTGGTCGAGGAAATCGGCGATCGGGCCGTGATCCAGTTCAACAACACCACGATCGTCCAGAGCCAGGATCGCGAGCGGGTGCGCTGGAGGTCGAACGACTACTATTATGAGGAACTGCCGCGCGGCCGCACCCGCGAAGTGGTGGTGCGCGATAACGGTGTGCAGGTCATCACGATCCGCAACCGCTATGGCGACATCATCCGGCGTTCGCGTATCGCACCCGACGGCCGCGAATATGTCCTGGTCTATGCCGGCGAGCGGGAAGACTGGAACGAGTGGCATGATCCGGCAGCCGATCTGCCGCCGATGCAACTGACCATTCCTGCCTCCGAATATATTCTGGAGGCGGAGCCGGATGTCGGCCCGGACGACTACTATGCTTTCCTCGACCAGCCTCCGGTGGAACCGGTCCAGCGGCTCTATACGGTCGATGAGGTCAAGTATTCGGCCCGAATCCGCGATACCGTGCGGCGCGTCGATCTCGATACGATCAATTTCGAGTTCGGCTCGGACCAGATCGCGGAAAGCGAGATCGAGACCCTCGAGGATGTGGCCGTCGCCATGGAGCGCCTGATCGAGGAAAATCCGGGCGAGACCTTCCTGATCGAGGGCCATACGGATGCCGTCGGCTCGGATACGGCCAATCTAGCGCTGTCCGACAGGCGGGCGGAGTCCGTTGCCGAGGCGCTGACCAATGTCTTCGGCATTCCGCCCGAGAACATGTTCACCCAGGGCTATGGCGAACAGTATCTGAAGATCGATACGGAAGAGCCGGAGCGCGAGAACAGGCGCGTCGCGATCCGCCGCATCACGCCGCTGGTGCAGCCGGTCGCAAGCGCCGAATAGAACCCGTTCCCTGCCCCGTTCCCGATAGGGAACTGCGGGAGGAAGCCCGGCCGGACGCCCTCCACCGGCCGGGCTTCTTTTTTGCTGGCCTTATTGGCCGGAATGGGTGCCGCGCTGCTCCACCAGCCCCGTGGGCGCCAGGATCAGCCCGTTCTCGTCCTGCGCGATGTGAGCGCTGACATTGAACACGTCCTGCAGGTTGCCGGACGTCAGCACGGCTTCCGGTGGGCCTTCGTCGGCGATGCTGCCATCCTTCAGCAGAACCAGCCGGTCGCACCAGCGAGCTGCGAGCGTGAGGTCGTGCAAAGAGACGAGGACGGAGCGGCCCTGTGCGGAAAGCCGTCGCAGGGCCTGCATCATGGAGATCTGGTGCGCCGGATCGAGGCCGGAGGCCGGCTCGTCGGCGAGAAGCAGCGGCGTCTCCTGCGCCACCGCGCGCGCGGCAAGCACCCGCGCCTGCTCGCCGCCGGAAAGCTCGGTTGCCGGACGGTCGGCAAGATAGGCGACGTCCATCAGCCGCATGGCCTCTTCACAGACTGCCCGGTCATGGTCGCCGGGGCCTTTGGCGAAGCCGCGCCAGGGCAGGCGGCCCAGCGCGACGACATTGCGCACCGAAAGCTGCCAGCCGATCACGCGGGCCTGCGGCAGATAGGCGACGAGGCGGGCGCGATCCCGGTCGCCCAGCGCAGCAAGACTCTCGTCGCCGAAGGTGATGCTTCCGCTGCTCCGTATCTGACTGACGATGGCGCGCATCAAAGTCGATTTTCCCGCACCGTTCGGCCCGAGCAGGCCGACCACCTCGCCGGGAGAGATCGACAGGCTCACCCGGCGCAGCACCTTACGGCCGGAAAGGGTGACGGAGAGGTTGGAGACCACCAAACGCATCAGAACATCTCCCGCCGCGCGCGGATGACGAGCCAGAGGAAGAAGGGCGCGCCGATCAATGCCGTCACCACGCCGATATTGAGCTCGCGGCCCGGCACGACCACCCTGACGGCGATGTCGGCTGCAAGCAGCAGTGCCGCGCCGCCAAGCCCGGAAGGCAGAAGGAGATTGCTCGGCATTCGATCGGTCAGCGGCCGGATCAGATGCGGCACGACCAGGCCGACAAAGCCGATAGCGCCCGTCACGGCGGTCCCCGCGCCGACGCAAAGCGCCACGCCTGCGACGATGAGAATCCGGGTGTGGGCCATGCTCACCCCGAGGCTCGATGCCGCTTCCTCGCCAAGCGACAGGGCGTCGATGGCGCGCGCGGCGAAGGCGATGAGAATCCAGCCGGCGATCATCAAAGGCAGGGCCAGCCAGACATGCTCCATGGAGCGATCCTTGATGGAGCCGAGCAGCCAGAAGATGATTTCGTAGCTGGCGAAGGGATTGGGCGACAGGTTCAGGATCAGCGAGGTGAGCGCGCCGGCAAGGCTGGTAAGCGCGATGCCCGCGAGGATCAGCGTCAGCGTCGAGCCGTGGCGAGCGGCAATCGCCAGAAGCACGAGGACGGCAACCAGAGCGCCGCCCAGTGCGCCGGCGGGGAGCGCGAAGAGCGAGGCCCCGGCAATGCCGGTGTAGAAGGTCGAGACGGCGCCGAGCGAGGCCACGGCCGAGACGCCGATGATGCCCGGTTCGGCCAGCGGATTGCGCAGGAAACCCTGCAGGACCGCGCCGGAAATGCCGAGGCTGAAGCCGACGCCGAGCGCCAGGATCGCGCGCGGCAGGCGTATCTCGCGCATGATGATCATCGCCGCTTCGTCGCCGCCGGCGAACAGCCCGCCGATGCTTTTGACGATGCCCAGTTCGGCAGGTCCGATCAGCAGGGACAGGACGAAGAACAGCGTGGCGAGAGCGCCGAGCAGAAGGGTCAGCCGGATTGCCTTCATCGAAGTGCCGATGTCTTTTCCGCGCATGGCGCGACGTCCTTGCGCAAGGTGCGCAGCGCCCGGACGGCCTCGATGGTGAAAGGTCCGCCGCAGGCCCAGGAGGCGCGCGGCACGAAAGTGCCGATGCGGCTTTCCTTCAGCGCGCCGATCGCCGGATGGCGCGGGATCTGGTCGGCAAGCGACGGTGCGTCGCTCAAGCTGCGCGGGACGATCACCACATCCGGCTTGAGCGACACCAGAAGCTCGAGCGGGAAGGGCGCCATGCCATGGATGCCGCTCTCTGCCGCAAGGTTGCGGAAACCGGCAGCTTTCAGGACGGAATCGGCGAGCGTGCCCGCGCCAAGCGCGACGCCGTTCTGGTCATAGGCGATCGCCGTGGGCACCGGTTCGCAAGCCGCATTTTCGGCGCTTTGCAGTTCGCGCTCGAATTCGGTGGCCATGCGTTCGGCCCGGCCCTCCCGTCCTAGGATTTCGCCCATGCGGCGGATGTCTGCGGGGATGGATTCGAGCGTCTGAGTGAAGGGGAATTCCTCCACCTGGAAGTCGAGCCGCTTCAGGAGGGCGGTGGTGTTGTGGAGGGAATAGGTGCCGGTCACCACCATATCGGGTTGGGCAAGGAAGACTTCCTCGGCGAGGCCCCTGTTCTTCGAATATGCCGAGGCTTCCTTGTGCATGACGGAGAGGTCCGGGTCGCCGGCGAGGAAGGAAACCGAGGTAAGCTGGTCCGGCCCGGCCAGCGCCATGGCAAGCTGGTCTGTGCAGACATTGAGCGACATGACCCGCTTCGGCGCGGCTGCGGCGGGGAGGGTGAGGGCTACCAAGGCAGCGATTGCGAAAAATAGGATGCCACAGGAAAATCCCCCCCTCTGGCCTGCACGCAGGTTGGGGAAAACCGCTTTCAAGGAAGGTCGGCACCACACCCGCCGAGACCTGGGTTCCCGACACTCTCCGCTTCGCTTCGAGGTCGGGGATGACGGGACCGATTTGGAGCCGGAGGAGGGCATATATCGTTGCTTCACGGCCCGAATTTCGCGCGGAAACCGGCGAAGACCGAGAAGCCCGGCGTGCCATAGCCGTGGACGGTCTGATAGTCCTGATCCAGCAGGTTTTCCACGCGCAGATACAACTCGCTGTCCTCAGTCGGCTTGTATCCGATCTTGGCATTGACCAGAACGTAGTCGTCAAGAGGGACGCGGTCGTAAGTGCCGTAGCTCGGCGAGACGAGGTCCACAGTGTCGAGAGCCACTTTTGCCGATGCGGATATGGTCCAGCGTTCCCACGGTTCCGCCGACGCAGAAAGACCGAACATGTGTTCGGGAATGCGCGGCCGCCTTTCGCCGTCCTCCTGTTCCGCATGGGTGTAGGTATAGCTGCCGCCGATCTCAAGCCAGCCATTCACGGCATAAGCGATTTCAGCCTCGACACCGTTGCGGCGCGTCGTGCCAGGAAATTGGATATAAGTGTCGTTGACGAAATCGTAGTCGATGAGATTGTCGGTATCGAGCTGGAAATAGGTGAGGCTGGCCCTTGCATTTCCGTCCATGAAATACTGGTCGATGCCGATATCCCATGAAAGGCTCTCTTCAGGATCGAGATCGGGCAGGGGAACCGTTGGGTCGAAGCTGACATAGTTGAGCTCGTAAAGGCTCGGGGCGCGAAAACCCGTGCCGATCGAGGCCCTGAGCTTTGTGCCCGTTTGCTCGAAAAGATAGGCGGCGGTACCACGATAGCTGGTGAAGCCGCCGAACTCGCTGTGCTCGTCATGGCGTATGCCGGCGCTCAAGGTCAGATTGTCGATCGGCTCCGCGACAAGTTGCGTCCATATGCCGGCAATCGAGGCGCGGTCGTCAGTGTTCGTGCCGTAATTGTTGGTGATCCAGGCGCGCTGTTCCTCCACATCGCCGCCGAACTGCAGCGTAAGGCGGTCCGTTATATCGAAGGCCCCCTGATAATCGAGCTTGGAGCGTCGTCCCTGATAGTTGCCTTCGAACGGACCGAAAGCACTGACCGTCAGCACGTCGCGATCTATCTCGGCAAGCTGTACCGAGACGGTGTTGCGGAAGCGGCCATCGAGCAGATCGAGATTGAAGCCGAAGCGGCCGGCATGCTGGTCGAAGCGGCCGGTGTTCAGCGTGTTGTCGGTCGGCGGCAGGCCGGAATCGTCAAAGTCGCCTTTGCTCCTGACGATGAAGCCGGTACCGAAGACGCTGAAATTGTCTGTCAGTTGGAATTCCCCGGCGAAAGAGCCGGTGATGTTCTGATAGAAATCGTCCTCCAGGCCCGAAGCATTCGAATCGACCGTTGGAGCACCGTTGACCAGAGCTGCCGAAATACCGCCGGTGTAAAGGCCGCCGAGATTCAGTGAAAAGCGGCTGCGGTCGGTGACGTTGGCAAGTGCATAAGCCGCCCGGGCCGTTTCATGCGAGCCTCCTTCGATGAGCATTCTCTGGGTCAGACCCATCTCATTCGGGTCCGGCAGGGTCGTGATGTTTATGACGCCCGCAACGGCGTCCGACCCGTAGAGAATGCTCTGCGACCCCTTGAGGACTTCGATGCCCGTAATGCCGTCGGCGAGAACATGCTCGAACGATGTCTGGACCTGTGTGGCCGTGGTATCGGAGATATCGATGCCGTTGAATAGTGTCTCGACGTATTTCTTGTCGGCGCCGCGAATGCTGAGGCTCGTTTCCTTGCCGAGACCACCCTGGCTGGCGAGCGAGATACCCGGAATCTGGTTCAGGTAATCGACGATGACCGGCCGTGATTCCCTTTCGATCTGTTCCTGCGTGACCGTGTTCACCGTCGAGCCGACCTTGCTTTCCTCCGTTGGCGTGCGGTTCGGCGTGACCACGATGCGGTCGAGGTCGATCTGCTCCTGCGCTCCTGCGGATGTGAGCGCTATCGCCAGTGCAAGTGCGGATACCGTACCCGCGGTTACGGTTCTTGAAGTAAATGCGAACATTCCTGGCCCCCTCCGCGATGCGGATGTTGATGCCGGAAGGTGCAGCTTTGTGAAGAAGCGACATCCCGCCAGCGATGACAGACTTCGCCACCACTGCGAGAACACAGCCCCGGAAGCATCCCGCATCCGGACGGTGACGGCCTGAGGCAGGTTTCCTGGCTCGCGCTTCGGCGGCGTCCCGGCCTTCCCAGGTATTGCACCCAGTGGCAGATAGGGACGCCTCGGCGCTTACAGTTGCGGGAGCAGCTACGGCTTCGACGAATGCAGCTCGCAGGACGCCTTCCGTATTCCCTTTTACCTCGTCCGCGAATGCGGAGCGAAGCACCTCAAGCGTAAGGAGAACTTGCTATCAAGGACACTCACAACCGTCAATCACGGTTCCCGGCAGATAGAACGGTCGTGCCGCATCCTCATGTGGGCAAGCCGGAAATTCCGGCCGTGCCCCGGGGCGCCAAATTCGACCCCGAATGCAATTTTTGCGTCAACTTTGTCGCAAATCCGCCATCCGTCAGATCATCAAAGTTGCACATTTGGCTGACGCTGGCCCGCTCGGCTTCGTGTTTTGACAAGTCCGGCCGGATGCGGAATGCTACGAAAAGAGAGAAACTGTGGGATCAATGGGAGTGCGTCGATGAAGTTCTTCAAAAGCAACAGTGACCGTGTACCGTCACATATTGAGACTCTGGCTGCCGATGCTCGGGCAGGCAGGATCGATCGTCGCGAATTTCTTGCAATGGCCAGCGTTTTCGGTGCTTCAACAGCGATGGCTTACGGCATGATGGGGCTGGCGGCTCCGGTGAAGGCCGTCGCGCAAGAGCCTAAGAAGGGCGGAACGATCCGCGTTTCCATGTTCATCAAGGCGAACAAGGATCCGCGCCTGGCTGACTGGTCGGAGATCTCGAACGCCATGCGGCAGTCGCTCGAGCCGCTGGTCAAGTTCACGCGAGACTTCACCTTCGAGGGCCGGCTGCTCGAAAGCTGGGAGGTCAACGAGGACGCCACGGAATATGTCCTTCACGTGCGCCAGGGCGTGACCTGGAACAACGGCGACGCTTTTGGTGCCGACGACGTGATCTACAACATCACGCGCTGGTGCGATCAGACCGTCGAGGGCAATTCGATGCCCACCCGCCTCGCCTCCCTGATCGATCCCGAGACCAAGAAGCTGCGCGAAGGCGCGGTCGAGCGGGTCGACGACTACACGGTGAAGCTGAAGCTGTCGGAGCCGGACGTGACGATCATTGCGGGCGTTTCCGACTATCCGGCGCTCATCGTGCATCCAAGCTTTGACGAGACCGGCGCCGACTGGGTTGCCAATCCGATCGGGACAGGCCCTTTCGATCTCGTCTCCTACGAAGTCGGCAACCGCGTCGTCTACAAGCGGCGCGAGAACGGCCAGTGGTGGGGCGGCGAAGCCTATCTCGACGGCATCGAGTTCATCGATTACGGCACCGATCCCTCGGCTGAGGTCAACGCCTTCGAGGCCGGCGAGATCCACACCAACTACGAGACAACGGCCGACTACGTCGAGATCCTCGACAGCCTCGACCTTGTAAAATCCGAGGTGCAGACCTCGACCACGCTTTGCGTGCGCATGAACGTCGCCAACAAGCCCTATGACGACCAGAAGGTGCGCCAGGCGGTTCAGCTCGGCGTCGACAACAACGTCGTCCTGCAACTCGGCATCAACAACGCCGGCACCAAGGCCGACAACTACCATGTGGCGCCGATCCAGCCGGACTGGGCCGAGATCGGTACGCATGAGCGCGACGTCGAAAAGGCCAAGGTGCTGATCGAGGAGGCCGGTCAGGCCGACTTCGAGCACGAGATCATTTCCGTCGACGAGAACTGGCACAAGAACACCTGCGACGCGGTGGCGGCCCAGCTCCGCGAGGCCGGCTTCAAGGTGAAGCGCACCGTGCTGCCGGGCTCCACATTCTGGAACGACTGGACCAAATATCCTTTCTCGGCGACCAACTGGAACATGCGGCCGCTCGGCATCCAGGTCGTCTCGCTGGCCTACAAGACCGGCTCAAGCTGGAATGAGACGGCCTATTCCGACCCGGAACTCGACAAGCTGCTCACCCAGGCCGCGTCGATCGGCGACAATGAGCAGCGCAAGACGGTGATGAAGGATATCGAGCAGCGCATCAAGGATTCGGGCATCGTCATCCAGCCTTACTGGCGCAACCTCTACAACCATTCCGTTCCGGCCGTGAAAAACCACGGCATGCATCCGATGTTTGAGATTGACCTGCATCAGGTCTGGCTCGACGAGGAAGCGTGAGTGAAGATCAAGGGACGGGGCCTGTTTGGCCCCTTCCTTTCTGCACCGATGGATAAAGACCCCGGCCGAGGGGAGGGGCGCCCGTGCTGACCTTCATATTGCGACGCCTTGGTGTCATGGCGTTGACCATGCTCTGTCTCACGCTTGTCGTGTTCTACATGGTCAATCTGGAACCCAATCTGACCAAGCTGGCGCTGAGCCAGATGGACATGCGAGCCACTCGGGCCGACCAGGAGGCCTGGCTGGAAAGAAACGGCTATAGGGAGCCGTTCCTGATCCGCTACGGACAGTGGATCGGCGTGGTGAAGAAGCAGCCGATCATCAATCCGGAAACCGGCCAGGCGACCGCCCGTTTTTCGTTCTGCGCCGACCCGGCGGAGCCGAAATATTCCGGCATCCTGCAGGGCGATTTCGGCTGCTCTACGAAATTCAAGGTGCCGGTCGGGAATAAGCTGTTCCCGGCGCTCGGGGCAACCGGCATATTGATGCTCTGGGTCATGGTCGTGATGGTGCCCGTCTCGCTGCTGATAGGCGTGCTTGCAGGAATGCGGGAGGGGACGCGCACCGACCGGTCGCTGTCGGTGACGGCGATCGCGACCACCGCGACGCCCGAATATGTGTCGGGCGTCATCTTCACGGTCATCTTCGCCTCATGGCTSGGCTGGCTGAACGGCTCCGCCGCGACTGCCACGAGGGAAGGGCCGAGCTTCTACAATTTCACCCTGCCCGTGATGACCATGGCAATCTACGGCATCGGCTACATAGCGAGGATGACGCGCGCCTCCATGGTGGAGGTGATGACGCAGCAATATATCCGCACCGCGCGCCTCAAAGGCCTGAGTTTCCCGGCGGTGGTCATCAAGCATGCGCTTCGCAATGCGCTGATTGCCCCCTTCACGGTCATCATGCTGCAGTTTCCCTGGCTTCTTACGGGCGTCGTCATCGTCGAGGTCATGTTCCGCTATCAGGGCTTCGGCTACACGCTGGTGGAGGCGGCCGGCAACAACGACATAGACCTGCTTCTCGGCTGTTCTCTGGTCTCCGTCTTCGTCGTTCTCGTCACGCAGCTTGTTTCCGACATCGGATATGCGCTGCTCAATCCGCGCATCCGCGTGAAATAAGGGGGCGGGCATGGGAATCGAACAAGTCGGCACGCTTGGCATCATTCTCGGCGTCATCAGCCAGTTCTGGCCCGTATGGCTGGCGCTCGCCATCGTCCTTGTCCTGAGCGTCATGTTCAAACGCAGGCTCGGCCTTTACGGGCAGCTATTCGATTCCGGTGTCGGCATCGCCGGGGTGATGATCTGCCTGTTCTGGCTGTTCACCGCGATCTTCGCCGACACCGTCGCGCCTTTTGCGCCGCTGCAGCAGTTCCCGCTGCTGAAGGATGCGATGCCCGGCTCCATCGAGCCGGGAAGCGGCAAGATATTCCTGTTCGGAGGCGACAAGCTGGCGCGCGACGTGTTCAGCCGCATGGTGCATGGCAGCCGGATCGTGCTGGTGATTGCGCCTGCGGCGACCCTGTTCGCGCTCATGGTGGGCACCACGCTCGGCCTGCCGGCCGGCTATTACGGCGGCAGGATCGACACGGTTCTTTCCTTCCTGGCGAACCTCGTCCTTGCCTTCCCGGTGATCCTGCTCTTCTACCTGCTGGTCACGCCGGGCATCATGGACACCGCCATTCCTTACTGGATGGCCGGAATCTTCTTCATCTTCCCCATCATATTTTTCTGCACGCTGTTCTACACGCGGTTTCGAAGACGGCCGCAGCTATTGGCGGTCCAACTGGCATTGACGATTCTGATCGGCGGCTGGATCTATGCCGGTCTGGTGTTCAATGCCGATCCGCTCGGCATCATCTCGATCAGGCCGAACGAACTCAACATCTTCGTCGCCGTCGTCTTCGCCTCGAGTCCCGGCGTGTTCCGCATCGTGCGCGGGCTGGTCATGGACATCAAGACGCGCGACTATGTGGCGGCGGCGCAGACGCGCGGCGAAAATCCCTGGTACATCATGCTCTGGGAGATCCTGCCGAATGCCCGCGGGCCGCTGATCGTCGATGTGTGCCTGCGCATCGGCTACACGACGATCCTGCTCGGCACGCTCGGTTATTTCGGGCTCGGCCTGGCGCCGGAAAGCCCCGACTGGGGCACGGGCATCAAGGAATCCAGCCGGCTCCTGCGTCTCTACATCCATCCGGCGCTGCCGCCGGTGCTGGCGCTGATGTCCTTCGTGCTCGGCCTCAACCTGCTAGCCGACGCATTGCGCGAGCAATCGCTCAAAGACTGATTGCCCTTCAAGGGGGCGCGAGAAGGTAAGGCAAATGACCCAACCGATCCTCGAAATCGAAAATCTCTCCATCTCTTTCTTCACGCGAATGGCCGAGATACCGGCGGTAATGGATTTTTCCTGCACCGTTATGCCGGGTGAGGCGATGGGGATTGTCGGGGAATCCGGTTGCGGCAAGTCGACCGTGGCGCTCGGCATCATGCGCGACCTTTCCAATATCGGAAAGATCACCGGCGGCAGGATCAAGTTCCAGGGCCGGGACATGGGCGAGATGTCCGAGGAGGAGCTCCGGCAGATACGCGGCAACAAGATCGCAATGATCTATCAGGAGCCCATGGCGAGCCTCAACCCGGCCATGAAGATTGGCCGGCAGCTCATGGAAGTGCCGCTGATCCACGAGAAGGTGTCGAAGGAAGAGGCCTGGAACCGTTCGCTCGAAATGCTGAAATCGGTCCGCCTGCCGGATCCGGAACGCATCATGCGCTCCTACCCGCATCAGCTTTCCGGCGGCCAGCAGCAGCGCATCGTCATCGCCATGGCGCTCTTGTCTAAGCCGGCTCTGCTCCTGCTCGACGAGCCGACGACGGCGCTGGACGTGACGGTCGAGGCCGGCATCGTGCAACTGGTCAAGGATCTTGGAAAGCAGTTCGGCACGTCCATGCTTTTCATCTCGCACAATCTCGGCCTGATCCTGGAGACCTGCGACCGCATCACGGTCATGTATTCCGGCGAGGCGGTAGAGACGGGAACAGTCAAGGATGTGTTCGACCGGATGCGCCATCCCTATACGCAAGGGCTGTTCCGCTCGATCCCGCTGCCGGGTGCGGACAAGAATTCACGGCCGCTGATCGCCATTCCGGGGCAGTTGCCGCTGCCGCATGAGCGTCCGAAGGGATGCAATTTCGGCCCGCGCTGCCACCATTTCGTGGACGGGGTGTGCAATGCCGCAGAAATCCCCATGATCGAGGTGCCGGCGCATGAGAACCATTTCAGCCGCTGTGTGCGCTTCCAGGACCTCGACTGGACCGCGGTGCCCGAGAAGATCAAGCAGAACGAGCCGATCGAACCTGGCGCGCCGGTGCTCAAGATCGACGACTTGAAGAAGTATTATCAGGTGGCGGCGAACGAGATTTTCGGCGGCAAGGAGACGCGGGTCGTCAAGGCCAACGAATCCATCAGCTTCGAAGCGCGGGAATCCGAAACCGTCGCCATCGTTGGTGAATCGGGTTGCGGCAAGTCCACGCTCGCCAAGGTCCTCCTGGGCCTGGAGACGGCGACGTCAGGCTCGGTCACGCTCGCCAATACCCAGATCGAGAAGGTGCCGATCGAAAAGCGCGACACCAGGACAATCTCATCCATCCAGATGGTGTTCCAGAACCCGTTCGATACGCTCAATCCGAGCCACTCAGTCGGGTCGCAGATCATCCGCACGCTGGAGAAGTTCCGCGTCGGCCGGAACAGCGCCGAAAGGCGCGAGCGCATGCTGCAACTCCTCGATTTGGTCAAGCTGCCGCGCGCTTTCGAGAAGCGCATGCCGCGCCAGCTTTCGGGCGGCCAGAAACAGCGTATAGGCGTGGCGCGCGCCTTTGCAGGTACGCCGAAGGTGGTGGTGGCGGACGAGCCGGTCTCGGCACTCGACGTTTCGGTGCAGGCTGCGGTGACCGAACTACTGATGGATATCCAGCGCCAGTCGAAGACCACGATGCTGTTCATCAGCCACGATCTTTCGGTGGTGCGCTATATCGCGGACCGTGTGGTCGTTATGTATCTCGGTCATATCGTGGAGCAGGGCACGACCGAGCAGATTTTCTCACCGCCCTATCATCCCTATACGGAGGCTCTGCTCTCGGCGATCCCCATTGCCGATACCAGCGTCAAGAAGAAGCATATAGTGCTGGAAGGCGACATCCCTTCGGCGATGAACCCTCCGCCCGGCTGCCCCTTCCAGACGCGCTGCCGCTGGAAGAAATTCGTCCCCGACAACAAGTGCGAGACCCAGTTGCCCCCCTTCCGGGATCTTGGCGGCGGGCATCGCAGCCTGTGCTGGCTCGATGACGAGCAACTGGCCACGCAGGAGCCGGTGATCAGCTTCGCAAAGGAAAAGCCGAGGGACGCTTCAACAGAGCCGCCGACGGAAGAGACACGTGTCACCAAGGCGCCCGTCGCGAAACAAGGTGAGGCTGCGGAGGTCGCTTCGGAGACGGCCGATCCGGTTTCGCCGGCCGCTGTCGCTCTGAAAGCCTCTCCGGAGCGGAAATCCCGCAAGCCTCGTTCGGCGGCTTCGGCTATTCCGGGCTCGTCGGCGCCGGAGGTTACGGCCGGTGAAGTGGGCGAGGGCCGCGAGGCGGCAAGCGCCCGCGTGAAGCCCGGCCTTGCCCGGCAGGTGACCTCCACGCGACCGAAGAGCGGCACACCAGTAACCGCCGCCGCCAAGGCCAATCGCGGCGGTTCGCGGGTTCCGGCAAAGGATACGGGGCGTCCCCCGGCAATCAGAAAGCCGCGCGAGCCCGACGATCTCAAGCTCATTTCGGGAGTCGGGCCGAAGATCGAGGCTACACTCAACGACCTCGGCATCTATAGCTATGCGCAGATCGCGGCGTGGAAGAAAGCCGAACGCGCCTGGGTTGACGAGCATCTGAACTTCCGCGGGCGCATCGAGCGCGACGACTGGGTAAGGCAGGCAAAGGCTTTGGCCAAGGGCGGCGAGGCTGAATATATCCGCATCTTCGGTAGAAAACCGCGGTAGTTCATGAGGTTTGAGGGTTCTATCTGCTGGGGCAGACACGATCCACCATGCGTTCGCCAAGTCTCGACAGAGATCACGCCACAACCGGCGAAGATATGAGTCTGGCATGCGCGTGAATTGGTGCCGGTTGCCGGCTGTAGCCGTCACGGCATCACCTGACTTCAGGCAGCCTCAGATGCCGCATTTGCCGAGTTGCACCGCATATTGCTGCGCCATCTGCTCGGTCTCGCGCGCATATCTCTGCATTCTGCTGTCGTTGCGCCAGTCTCCGCGCCCATAGCCGCCCCAGCCGAAATAATAGGCCAGGTAGAGATTATAGGCATCATTGCGGGCCACGCCGTATCTTTCGGCGGTCTTGGAGTGATACCAGCCGACAAAATCCACTGCGTCGGCGAAATTGGACCGTCGGGCGGCGAAGCGTCCGGTCTCACGCTGATACTGCTCCCAGGTGCCGTTCAGCGCCTGCGAATAGCCATAGGCGGTCGATTTGTGCTTCCAGGGGATGAAGCCCAGAAGTTTGGTGCGCGGCGGGCGCGCGCGGCCATTGAAGCCGGACTCCTTGCGGATCGTCGCCATCAGAACAGGGACCGGAATGCCGTATCTCTGCTCGGCGCGCCTTGCTGCGCTGTGCCAGTTGTTGAAGAAGCCGGCCCGCTGATCGAAAACCGCACAGACATCATTGATCTGCTTCGGCGGCGTGGCACAGGCTGAAAGCGCCAGAAGCAGCGCGATCGCTAAAACTCGATTAAAACCGGACGCAAACATGCGGCCAGCATTAGGCGAAAATATTAAAAGGAATCTTTAGACGTTTATTAAGTTTCGGGGAGAGCCGCGGACTCAGCCGATTGTCGAAATAGCGGCTCATGATGTCGCTTTATTAGTATCACTGGTGATGCCCATGACGCCATCGCTAAATTCTCGCCTGCCAATGACGCTTTCCTGACAGCCGGTCTTGGCCATCGGCGTATCCATAACAGGCATGGAACATGTCCGCCGCCGCCGATCAGCCGAGCGAGCCCGTGCCAAGGGGCCTGCAGCCATTCCGCAACTGCCCCTGCGCCGGGTGCGCAATCCCTATCCGCCGATGGAGATCCTTTCCGCCGATCAGGTCGAGGCGATCCATCAAGCCTCGCTGCGCATCCTGGAGGAATTCGGCATCGAGGTGATGAGCGCGCGGGCGCTCGACCTCTTTGCGAAGGCTGGTGCCACGGTTGACATCGTAGGCGGCGTGGTGCGGATCGATCGTGGGTTGGTCGAGCAGGCGCTTTCCACCGCGCCTTCGGCTTATACGCTGACACCGCGCAATCCGGAGCGGGTCGTCAGGCTTGGTAGCAGTGATATGAACTTCACCCTGGTCGCCGGGCCGCCCAATGTCCACGACATGGAACGCGGCAGGCGATCGGGAAATTATCGGGACTATTGCGACCTGGTCCGATTGGCTCAGCATTTCAACTGCATTCATATGCTCGGCAACCAAGTCTGTGCGCCGATCGAATTGCCGGCGAACTCGCGCCATCTGGATACCTATTTCGCCAACCTCACGCTGACCGACAAGAGCTTCCACGTCTCGGCCATCGGGCGGGGCAGGGCGCTCGACGGCATCCGGATGATGGCGATCGCGCGCGGCCTGACGCTCGAAGAGATGCTCGGCAGCCCGTCGGTAACGACGATTATATCCGTCAACAGCCCGCGCCGTTTCGATGAACAGATGGCCGAAGGGCTGATGACCATGGCCGGACATGGCCAATCGGTCTGCGTGACGCCTTTCACCCTGATGGGGGCCATGAGCCCTGTGACGCTTGCCGGAGCCCTTGCCCAGCAGAATGCAGAGGCGCTGGCTGGCATTGTGCTCACGCAGCTTGTGCGTCCGGGCGCACCGGTTACCTACGGGGCCTTCACCTCGAATGTGGACATGAAGTCCGGGGCGCCAGCCTTCGGCACGCCGGAAAACACCAAGGCCAACATTGCCTCGGGACAACTCGCACGGCGCTACAATCTGCCCTACCGCACGACGCCGGGTTCGGCCTCCAACGCGGCGGACGCGCAGGGCGCCTGGGAGACCATGATGGCGCTATGGGGCGCCATCCTTGGACATGGCAATCTCGTCTACCATGCCGCCGGCTGGCAGGAAGGGGGGCTGACGGCTTCCTATGAAAAATTCATCCTCGACGTCGAGATGATCCAGCACATGACGGAGTTCCTGCAGCCGATCACCGTGGACGAGGGCGAACTGGCTCTCGACGCGCTGGGCCGCGTGCCGACCGGCGGGCATTTCTTCGGCGATCCGCACACGCTGGAACGCTATTCGACTGCCTTCTACCAGCCTATGCTTTCCAACTGGCAGAATTACGAGAGCTGGCAGGAAGCCGGAGGGCGCGACGCCACCCAGCGCGCGACGCTTTTGTGGAAGAAGACGCTGGAGGAATACGAAGAGCCTGTCATGGATGGAAGCGTGCGCGAGGAACTGGAAGCCTATGTGGCGAAGCGCAAGGAAGAGATCGGAGCGGGGGAGCCATGATGGCGTCCGTTGCCAACCCTCCCCCTTGTGGGGAGGGTCGATCCGCAAAGCGCTGCCCTTCACTTTCTCCAATCCACTGAAAGAAGAGAAAATCCATGAAGTCCCATGCAAAGGTCGTGGTCATCGGAGGCGGTGTCGTCGGTTGCTCGGTGCTCTATCATCTCGCCCGACACGGCTGGACCGATATCGTCCTGCTCGAGCGCAGCGAGCTCACCTCCGGTTCGACCTGGCACGCAGCGGGCGGCATGCACACGATCAATGGCGATCCGAACGTCGCCAAGCTGCAGAAATACACGATCGAGCTCTACAGGGAGATCGAGGAACTGTCCGGCCAGGCAACCGGCGTGCACGTCACCGGCGGCGTGCTTCTGGCGGCGACCGAGGCGCGCATGGACTGGCTGCGGGGCGTCGTCGCCAAAGGGCGTTATCTCGGCCTCGACCTGGAGGAAATCTCCGCCAGGGAAGCGGCCGAACTGATGCCGCTGCTTGATCCGAGCCAATTCGTCGGCGCGGTACGCAATTCCGAGGATGGCCACCTTGATCCCTCCGGCGTGACCCATGCCTATGCCAAGGCGGCGCGCAAGCTCGGCGCTGAGGTCGAGCGCTTCACGAAGGTCGAGGACATTGTTCGCCGCGAGGATGGAATGTGGCGCGTCATCACCGACAAGGGCGAGGTAGTGGCCGAGCATGTCGTCAATGCGGGCGGGCTGTGGGCGCGTGAGGTCGGCCGCATGGTCGGGCTGGAACTGCCAGTGCTCGCCATGGAGCACATGTATCTCATTACGGAGGACATGCCGGAAGTCGCTGAATGGAACACGAAGACCGGCAGCGAGATCATCCACGCGGTCGATTTCGACGGCGAGCTCTACCTGCGCCAGGAGCGCGGCGGCATGCTCATGGGTACCTATGAGAAGGCCGCCAAGCCGTGGTCCGAGTTTCAGACGCCGTGGAATTTCGGCCATGAACTTCTGGAGCCGGACATCGACCGCATAGCGCCTTCTCTGGAGGTCGGCTTCCGCCATTTCCCGGCCTTCCAAAAGACCGGCATCAAGCAGATCATCAACGGACCTTTCACCTTCGCTCCGGACGGCAACCCGCTCGTCGGACCCGTGCGCGGGCTTCCCGGCTTCTGGGTCGCCTGCGGCGTCATGGCCGGTTTCAGCCAGGGCGGCGGCGTCGGGCTGGCGCTCGCCAACTGGATGATCGAGGGCGATCCAGGCTTCGACATCTGGGCGATGGACGTCGCCCGCTATGGCGACTGGGCTTCCATGGCCTATACCAATGCCAAGGTGCGCGAGAACTATTCGCGCCGCTTTTCCATCCGCTTCCCCAATGAGGAACTTCCCGCCGGCCGGCCGCTCAGGACCACTCCTGTCTATGATCTTCTGGCAGCGCGTGGCGCGCAGTTCGGCGTCACCTATGGGCTCGAAGTGCCGCTGTGGTATGCGCCGGATGGTGTGAAGGACGAGTTCTCATGGCGTCGGTCGAGCGATTTCGAGCATGTCGGACAGGAGGTCAGGACCGTCCGTGAAGCTGTCGGGCTGACGGAAATTTCCTCCTTCGCCAAATATCGGGTAACGGGCGAGGGCGCGGAGTTCTGGCTCGACCGCATGCTCGCCTGCAAGCTGCCGAGGCCCGGCCGCATGACGCTGGCGCCGATGCTGAAGCAAGACGGCAAGCTGATCGGCGATTTCACCTTGGCCAATCTCGGCGGCGAATGGCTCATCCTGGGGTCCGGCATTGCCGAGCAATACCATATGCGCTGGTTCGAGCGGCATCTGCCTGCCGAGGGTTTGGTCCGCATCGAGGCCCTCGGTCTCGGACGGGTCGGGCTTGCCATGGCGGGACCGAAAGCGCGCGCGGTGCTCGCCAAGGTGACAAGAGCCGACGTTTCGAACGAGGCCTTCCCCTTCATGGCGGTGGCGCGGATGGATATCGGCATGGCGCCCTGCATTGTCGGCCGTATCAGCTATACGGGCGATCTCGGCTACGAGATCTGGATGGCGCCGGAATATCAGCGCCATGTCTTCCAGATCCTGAGGGAGGCGGGTGATGAATTCGGCATCGGCCTTTTCGGCTCGCGGGCGCTGAATGCGTTGCGGCTGGAAAAGAATTACGGTTCCTGGGCCCGCGAATACCGCCCGATCTACGATCCCGTGGAAGCTGGCCTCGATCGCTTCGTCGCCTATTCCAAGCCGGCAGATTTCATCGGCAAGGCGGCCGCAGTCGAAATGCGGGAGAATGGGGGCAGGCTGCGCCTGCGCTCCTTCCTCGTCGGTGCCCTGGATGCCGATGTCATCGGCGACGAACCGATATGGTTCCGGGGCGAGGTGCGCGGTTGGGTGACCTCCGGGGGTTATGCGCACAATGCGGGCAAATCCGTCGCGCTTGGCTATGTGCCGAAGGAGATCGCCGACGAGGCGGACGGCTTCGAAATTGAAATCCTCGGCAAGCGCCATGCCGCGCGCCTGCAGGCCGCACCGCTCTTCGATGCCAATCTGGAGCGGATGCGAGGGTGAGATGAAACAGCCTTTCACTCTCCCTCTCGACAAAACCGCGGCGCTCTTCATCGACCTGCAGGAGGAACACCGGCAGGACAAGCGCCTGCTTGCGGTCGAATTCGACCGGGTTATCACGAATGTGATGCGTCTGCAGGAGGCAGCGAGGACGGCCAGCCTGCCGCTTTATCACTTCGCCTATATCGTGGATGTCGAGGCTGCCACAACCGGAGAGCACCATCCGCGTCTGCCGGACGGGCGCTCGGCCTTCAGCGACAAGGGCGACCCGCTGACCGCGATCTGCCCGGAAGCCGCGCCGCAGGGTGACGAGCCGCTGATCATAAAATCCGAGGCATCTGCATTCGGCACTGGGCTCGGTGACGAGTTGAAAGCGGCGGGTGCGGAGTGGCTGATTGTATCAGGTGTGTGGACGGAAGCCTGTGTGGACGCGACGGTGAAGGCGGCTCTGAAGCTCGGCTTCCGCGTGCTCCTGGTGAAGGATGCCTGCGGCAGCGGCTCGGTCGCCATGCATCAGACCGGCATTCTCAATCTGGCCAACCGCCTTTATGGCGGCGCGGTGGTCGACACCGACACCGCCTGCCGGCTGATGACGGGGAAGACGGCTGAAGGCTGGGTGCCGCAAACGCCGGTGCCGATCCGCTACACTTACGAGAACGCGGCGGAGATCTACGACGCACTTTAAGACAGGCGGACCCTCGGCGGGTAAGATCGAGGGCTGCCATTTGCGCAAACTCAGCGTAGAGCGGTGAGCGCAAAATAGGCGCCCTGCGGGTCCCGGCATTGCAGGATCCAGCTTCCGCCCGGCACCTGTATCGGCCCCATCAGCACCTTGCCGCCGCCATTCTTCACGCGTTCGGCAGCGGCCTCGATGTCGGGGACATTAAAGTAGAACAGCCAGACGGGCGCCGGTATCTGCGGCGGCTTGTTCATCATGCCACCGATCGCCTCTCCGCCCGCCGCGAAAAGCTGGTAGATGCCCATCTCGCCCATATCCATGCTCTCGTCCCTGGTCCAGCCGAACTGGCTGGAATAGAAATCCAGCGTGGCCTGCCAGTCGGTCGTGTAAAGCTCGTGCCAGCCGACATGGCCGGGGGTGGTGGCAGGGACGGGCGGCTGGTTCGGCCCGTTCGGCTGCAGGAACATGAAGATGGCGCCCTGCGGGTCGGAGACGACCGAGAAGCGTCCGACTTCCGGAATGTCGCTCGGCGGCCGATGAACAGTTCCGCCGGCCTTTTCCAGCGCTTCCGTCGCCTTGTCCGCATCATCGGCATGGATGTAGCCGACCCAGGCCGGCGGCATGCCGGCAGCGACTTCGGGAATTTTCATGATGCCGCCGACGCCGCGCTCGCCGGCATTCATAATGATATAGGGCCCGGCGTCCAGGGCGGTCCAAGGCTCTGACGCCCAGCCGACGACATCGGTGTAGAAGGCTTCCGCAGCCATCGGATCGGTCGTCATCAACTCGTACCAGAAGAAGGATTTCGCAGAGGCAGCCACGGTGATGCTCCTTTCGGGTTTCCAGTCTGGATAAAGCTTGTTGGCGCAATTCCCTTCATAAGACGATTTCGATGACGAAGAGCCGACATCGCGCGATAAGGCTAAATAACATGACAAAAAAAATCATATTTTTAGTAAATAAGATCAATGACTTGGTCGAAATTTGACCGATTGATAAAAAAATGAATCTGCGTTAGCGTTTCCCTTAAACAAGAATAATGGGGAATGCTGATGGCTGACGGTCGATATGCTGCCGGTATAGCCGCCGGGCGGCTTGATTCTGCCCAATATGCCGAGAATTTTTCCGATCTGCATCCGCCATTCGATCAACATGAGGCGCTGGTGGAGGCGGATCGCTGCTATTTCTGCTACGATGCGCCCTGCATGCAGGCGTGCCCGACCTCCATCGACATTCCGCTCTTCATCCGCCAGATCGCGACGGGCAATCCGCTCGGCTCGGCCAAGACCATCTTCGATCAGAACATCCTTGGCGGGATGTGCGCCCGCGTCTGCCCGACCGAGACGCTATGCGAGGAAGCCTGCGTGCGCGAGGCGGCCGAAGGCAAGCCGGTGCAGATCGGGCGGCTGCAGCGCTACGCCACCGACACGGCCATGGCGCGGGGCCGGCAGTTCTACGAGCGCGCGGCACCTACCGGAAAACGGATTGCCGTGGTCGGCGCTGGGCCGGCGGGTCTCGCCTGCTCCCATCGGCTGTCCATGCACGGCCATGAGGTGACGATCTTCGAAGCGAAGCCGAAGGCCGGCGGGCTCAACGAATATGGCATCGCCGCCTACAAGACTCCGGATGGCTTCGCGCAGGCCGAGGTCGATTACATCCTGTCCATCGGCGGCATTACGATCGAGAACGGAAAGGCGCTGGGCCGTGATTTCGCACTGGCCGATCTAACGGCAAACTACGATGCAGTTTTCCTCGGAGCCGGGCTTGCCGGGGTCAATGCCCTGCGCGCCCAGGGCGAGGATGCCGCCGGGGTAGAAAACGCCGTCGATTTCATCGCCACGCTTCGCCAGGCCGACGATCTGAGCAAGCTGCCGGTCGGCCGCAACGTGATCGTCATCGGTGGCGGCATGACGGCGATCGACGCGGCCATTCAGTCCAAGCTGCTCGGCGCCGAGCAGGTGACGATCTGCTACCGGCGTGGTCGGGAGCATATGAACGCCTCCGAATATGAGCAGGAACTGGCCGCCGCCAACGGTGTCGTTATCCGCCACTGGCTGCAGCCGAGGCGGGTGATCGTGGAGAACGGCAAGGCTGTCGGGTTGGAGCTGGAATATACAGCCTTGCGGGACGGCAGGCTCGTCGGCACCGGTGAGGCCGTCACCCTCGAGGCGGATCAGATATTCAAGGCGATCGGCCAGAGCTTCGATCCCGTGCCGCTGAATGGCAGCGGCAATGCGATCGAGATGGAGGCTGGACGCATCAGGGTCGATGCCGAAGGCCGGACCTCTCTGCCGAAAGTATGGGCAGGGGGAGACTGCGTGCTTGGCGGCGACGACCTGACAGTCTCGGCAGTGGCGCAGGGCAGGGATGCCGCCGAAAGCATTCATCGGACGCTGGTGGGCTAGGGGCATTCCGGCAACTGCCAATTGCCGGCCGTGTTGCAGCCCTAGGGAGAGATACCCATGGCAGACATTCGCAATAACTTCGTAGGGATCAAGTCGCCGAACCCCTTCTGGCTCGCTTCCGCGCCGCCGACCGACAAGGAATATAACGTTGTGCGCGCCTTCAAGGCGGGTTGGGGCGGTGTTGTCTGGAAGACGCTGGGCGAGGAGGGGCCGCCGATCGTCAATGTCAACGGTCCACGTTATGGCGCGATCTGGGGGGCGGATCGGCGGCTTCTCGGCCTCAACAATATAGAGCTCATCACCGACCGCGAGTTGCAGACCAATCTGCGCGAGATCAAGCAGGTCAAGCGGGACTGGCCGGACCGGGCGCTGGTGGTCTCGCTTATGGTGCCTTGCGAGGAGAATGCCTGGAAGGCGATCCTGCCCCTGGTGGAGGAAACCGGCGCCGACGGCATCGAGCTCAATTTCGGCTGCCCGCACGGCATGAGCGAGCGCGGCATGGGCTCGGCTGTGGGGCAGGTGCCCGAATATATCGAGATGGTCACGCGCTGGTGCAAGCAGAACACGCGCATGCCGGTGATCGTGAAGTTGACGCCGAACATCACCGATATCCGCTATCCGGCGCGTGCGGCGAAACACGGCGGAGCGGATGCCGTGTCGCTGATCAACACGGTTTCCTCTATCACCTCGGTCGATCTCGACACCTTCTCGCCGGAACCCTCGATCGATGGGAAAGGCTCCCATGGCGGCTATTGCGGCCCGGCGGTGAAGCCCATCGCTCTCAACATGGTGGCTGAGATCGCCCGGGACCCGGAGACGGCGGGCCTGCCGATCTCCGGCATCGGCGGGGTGACGACCTGGCGTGACGCCGCCGAATTCATGGCGCTCGGTGCAGGCAATGTGCAGGTTTGCACCGCCGCCATGACCTACGGCTTCAAGATCGTCCAGGAGATGATCGAGGGGCTGAAGAACTGGATGGACGAGAAGGGCCATGCGCGTCTGGAGGATTTCATCGGTCGCGCGACGCCGAACGTCACCGATTGGCAATATCTCAATCTGAACTATGTCACCAAGGCGCATATCGATCAGGATCTCTGCATCAAATGCGGCCGCTGCCACATCGCATGCGAGGATACCTCGCATCAGGCGATCACCGCGATGGTCGACGGCGCGCGGCATTTCGAGGTGATCGAGGAGGAGTGCGTCGGCTGCAATCTGTGCGTCAATGTCTGCCCGGTGGAAGGCTGCATCACCATGCAGCCGCTGGCCGCGGGTGCACTAGACAAGCGGACGGGCAAGATCGTGGAGCCGGTCTACGCCAACTGGACGACGCATCCCAACAATCCGGCGGCGAAGATTGCCGCGGAGTGAAGACGAATCGCCGTCTCAGGCGCTTGGTGGCGTGGGGATGGCGCGCTCTCGCGCAGCCATACGCTCCAGAAAGCCGCTTGGCATGGATTGGGGGCTAAATCCCCATGAAAGACACCTTGCCGCCCTCGACCGCTGCCCGGCGTTAGGATAAGCCCGTCCATCGTGACCGACATCTCCCGCCACACAATCCATGCCGCAGGCCGGGAGAAGCTTCTCGGCCACCTGGCAATGGTTCTGTTCGCCATGCTGGTGTCCGGTTCCTTCTCCTTCGGCGCCATGGCGGCACCCTATCTCGGCCCTGCCGCCATCAATGCGGCGCGCTTCGTCATCGGCACTTCGATCATGGGCGGCGCCGCCCTTTTTCTCCTGAAGGGGCGGATTCCTCCACCGCGCGCACCATGGCGTTTCCTGGTCCTCGGCGGGCTGATGGCGCTTTTCTTCGTCACCATGTTCGTGTCGCTGCGCTTCACCGACCCGGTATCGGCCGGCGCGGTGTTCACGCTGATGCCGCTGATGAGCGCCGGCTTCGGCTATCTTTTCCTCGGCCAGATACCGCGCCGGATCGTGATCGCCAGCCTTGTCTTTGCGGCTCTGGGCGCCATCTGGGTGATCTTCGGCGGCGATGTGGACGCGATCCTCTCTTTCGACATAGGCAAGGGCGAGCTGATCTTCCTCGCCGGTGTGGCCGGCCATGCGGCCTATGCGCCGTTGGTGCGCAAGTTCAATCGCGGCGAGCCGGTCATCGCGTTCACCTTCTGGACGCTGTTCGCCACAGGGCTGTGCATTGCCGTCTACGGAGCAGGCGAGATCGCGGCCACGGACTGGACCGCGCTGCCGCGCGTGGTCTGGCTGGCCATATTCTACCTGGCGATCTTCACGACCGCGGGCACCTTTTTCCTGTTGCAATTCGCCGCGCTGCGGCTGCCCGCTTCCAAGGTGCTTGCCTATAACTATCTAACGCCCACCATCATCATATTCTTCGAAGGGCTGCTCGGCCACGGCTGGGCGAATGCTTCGGTACTTGGTGGCGCGCTCGTCACTGTGCTGGGCCTTGCCGTGATGGCGCTCGCGCCCGACGCCTGAGCATCCGCTGCATCCATCCGGAAAGGGCAGAGTGGGTGGCTATTGTGGATAATAGGAAGGGCGGCGGAGGCAATATGGGGAGAAGCGACCTTCATGTCCGAAACCATGCTTGAATTCGGCAGGAAAGTGCTTGCCGCACAACCCTTCAGTGTCCTTCTCGGGGCGGAGCTGACATTGTTCGAGGAGGGCAGGGCTGAACTCGCCCTCGACCTGCGCCCCGAGCATCTGCAGCAGCACGGCTTCGCTCATGGCGGCCTCGTTTCCTATCTGGCCGACAACGCGCTCACCTATGCCGGCGGCAGTGTGCTCGGCAACGTTCTCACGCTGGAGTTCAAGATCAACTATCTGCGTCCGGCAACAGGCAAGCGGCTCATAGCGCGGGCGCGGGTGACGGGCAGCGGCAAGTCGCAGGCCGTCTGCAACTGCGATGTCTTCGCCGTGGCGGAAGACGGATCGGAAAAGCTCTGCGCCGCCGCGCAGGGCACGATCTGGAAGGTCGCGGAGCGCGGCGAGGGCTGATCTACTCGGGCTGCCTTCGCCCAAAACGGGCGGCGAATTTTTCAGGATCGGCAAGCGGCGGCAATCCGGCCTGTTCCAGCCAGGCCTCGCTCGGCTCCCGCAGTTTCCCATAGATGCGCGCGACGCGGTCGCGTGCTTCCTCGCCGGGCCAGTCGCTCGGCAGCAAAGCCAGGGGCAGGCCGGGATCGCGTAGCACGATCCGCCGCCAGTCATGGATCAACAGAACACGTGCCGCCATGGCCGCCAAGGGACAAGGTGCCGCGCCGCCCGCAAGGGCCGCATCCAGCACAGCATAAGCCTCGGACAGATCCCGATAGGCATCCGCTATCTGCCGCGAAGGCCAGAGCCGGCGCAAGGTTTCGGGATGCTCGGCGCTTTCCCCATGAATCACCAGCATGCCCGCAAGCGCCTCCTCGGCCGGGATTTCGGAAGCCGATCGCGGCCGCAAATGCACGCCGGGCGCCACCTTCAGGAAGCCGGCATCGGCAAGATCCGCCCCCGCACCATTGCCGCCCGGCGGTGCGATCGCCACCGTCCAGGCCCCGTCCCATGCTGGCGGGCCGGCGGCATAGATGCGCCGTGTGGCGAGATCGAAGGCATGGCGGCCGCGCTCGTCGAGGTGGAAAAAGCTGTTTCGGCCCTGCTTCTCGCGCTCGACCCAGCCGTCGGCGGCAAGCCGCGACATGGCAGTCCTGAGCGCGCCGGGCTCGACGCCAAGCCGCGCCACAACGTCCTGCAGGGCCGCAAGCGAGACTCGACCGCCATGCGGAACGATGGCGTCGCCGAAGATGGTGACGACCAGCGACCAAACCCGCAGCCGGCCGCGCTCATGCAAGCGGCTGATCAAACCGTCGAGTGCCGTGGCGAAGGGGCTGGCGCGTTTTTCCATGGACTCGAAATGACACAAGGCGAAACGCCATGGCAAGGCGGGAGGCTCTAATTCAGATTGCGCACGCCCGAGACGAGGATATGCGTTGCGAGCTCGCCGTAGTCGGCCCGGCTGATGCCGCGCCCTTCGCGGAACCACATGTAGAACCAGTTGAGCATGCCGAAGAGGCTCATGGTGACGGGCTTCAGGAGCTGGCGCTTGCCGAAAAGCTTCGGGTTGATGTCGTGGATGGCATCGGCGAACAGGCTGACAAGCTGGCGTTCCAGTGCCTTCAACTGCTCCTGTTCGGCTTCCGGCAAGAGGCGTAGGGCGTTGATCTGAACCTGATGCTCGGCATCGGCGTCGCGATAGGCGTCGAGCAGGGCGCTGACCAGTGCGCGCAGCCGGCTTTCCGGGTCGAGATCGGGCCGATCCGCGCCCTCGACCGCCTCGATCAGGGCTTCGAGATGGTTGGAGATGATGTCGAAGAGCAGCGCCTCCTTGGAGACATAGTAGTGGTAGAGCAATGCCTTCGATACGCCGCATTCGGCGGCGAGCTGTGCCATGGAGGCACGGTCATAGCCGTCGCGCGCGAAGATCTGCGCCGCCCGGTGGAGCATGGCTCCACGCTTCTCGTCATAGTCCTTGGCGCGGCTGCGGGCCATTATTACCCTCCCCTTTGTGGGGAGGGTCGGCGTATGGCGCCGGAGTGAGGGGCCTTGCAAGTGCCGCTGCTGTCTTTCCACCACCATCTCGGGCGACGTTGTCGCCCGACCCTCCCCACAAAGGGGAGGGTAAGCGCGCGCGCCATGACCCCGCTCATCCCTTCGGCCTCCTGTCGATGATGCGCACGGCCTTGCCCTGGCTGCGCGGTACGCCTTCGGGATCGGTCACCTGGACATTCACCGTGACGCCGATGGTGTCCTTGATGCGTGCACGCAAAGCTTGCGAGCAGCGCATGCGCATGTCGGGGTCGATATCCGCTGACATCACCTCCACATGAACGATCATTTCGTCCATGCGCCCCTCGCGCGTCAGCTCGATCTGGAAGTGCGGAGCCAGACCCTCGACGGTCAGGATCTGCTCCTCGATCTGTGTGGGGAAGACATTGACCCCGCGCAGGATCATCATGTCATCGGAGCGGCCGGTGATCTTCTCCATGCGCCGCATCGTGCGCGCCGTGCCGGGCAGGAGCCGTGTCAGGTCGCGCGTACGGTAGCGGATGATGGGGAAGGCTTCCTTGGTGAGCGAGGTGAAGACGAGTTCGCCCCGTTCTCCATCCGGCAGCACCTCGCCGGTCTCGGGGTCGATCACCTCGGGATAGAAGTGGTCCTCCCAGATATGCAGGCCGTCCTTGGTCTCCACGCATTCATTGGCCACGCCCGGCCCCATAACCTCGGACAGGCCGTATATGTCGACGGCGTGCATGTCGAAAGCCTGTTCGATCTCGGCGCGCATGGCGTTGGTCCATGGCTCGGCGCCGAAGATGCCGACTTCAAGCGGACTTTCGCGCGGGTCACGCCCTTGCGCGCGGTACTCGTCGAGGATGGACAGCATATAGGAGGGGGTGACCATGATTGTGGTCGCCTTGAAATCCTCGATGAGCGTCACCTGGCGCGGCGTCATGCCGCCGGAAACGGGCACAACGGTGCAGCCGAGGCGTTCGGCTCCGTAATGCGCTCCAAGTCCGCCAGTGAAAAGCCCGTAGCCATAGGCGACATGCACCACATCGCCCGGCCGTGTGCCGGAGGCGCGCATGGAACGCGCCATGCAGTTGGCCCAGACATCGAGATCATTCTTCGTGTAGCCGACAACGGTCGGTTTGCCGGTTGTCCCAGAGGAGGCGTGGATGCGTATCACCTTCTCGCGCGGGACGGCGAACATGCCGAAGGGATAATTGTCACGCAGGTCGGTTTTGACCGTGAACGGGAATTTCGAGAGGTCGGAAAGCTCCTTCAGGTCTTCGGGATGCACGCCGGCGGCATCGAAGCTCTTCCGGTAATGGGGCACGTTCTCATAGGCGTGCTTGAGCGACCATTTCATCCTTGCAAGCTGAAGTGCGGCGATCTCGTCGCGCGAGGCAATCTCGATCGGGTCGAGTTCATCCTTGCGGGGCGTCAGGTCTTTCATCTGTTCCTCCCGGTGATGGGTGTTTGTTTGGTGTCGCGACAATCCGCACCGTCACTCCTCCTCGAAATGACGGCCTTCAATGGTACGCGAGACGCCGCGGAACTCGGCCACCAGGCGGCCGTCCTGGTCGATGACGCGCACGTCGTAGATGCCGGAGCGACCGAAGCGGGCCACTTCGCGGGCCTCCGCCGTCAGCCGGTCGCCAAGCCTTCCCGGCGCGACATAGGTGATGGTATTGTGCTGGGCGACGACGATCTGGTTGTAGGAATTGCAGGCGAAGGCGAAGGCCGAGTCAGCCAGCGTGAAGATGTAGCCGCCATGGCAGATGGCATGGCCGTTGGTGTGATGCTTCTCGACCGTCATCGACATGCGCGCCGTACCGGGGCCGACCGCATCGAGCGTAGCGCCCAGCCATTTCGAGGCCGCGTCGCGCTCCCACATGGCCTCCGCGCTGCGTCTTGCGATATCTTCCGGCGACAGCCCCATGGGCGTCTCTCCTCCCCATGATCTCATCCTCGGATAAGACTTGCATAGACCGACTGGCCGGTCAATAATACTTCGTGAGGAGGAGATCGCCATGCAGTCAGATGCGCGTCTTGCGCGGGATTTTGAACTCACGGCGCTGCCGGAAAGCTTCGCGGAAGGTCCGTTCCCCGTCTATCGGGCGCTGCTCGAGCACGCGCCTGTGAAGCGTTTTTCAGACGGTTCCATCATGCTGTCGCGCTGGGCCGATCTCGATCGCGTCTATCGCGACACCACCAGTTTCTCCTCCGACAAGAAGGTGGAGTTCCTGCCCAAGTTCGGCCGCTCGCCGCTTTACGAGCACCACACGACCAGCCTCGTCTTCAACGATCCGCCGCTGCACACGCGTGTGCGCAAGATCATGGTGGGCGCCATGACGCCGCGCGCGCTGGCGGCCATGGAACCCGGCTTGATAAAGCTCGTAGACGGACTGCTCGAGCGGCTGGCGGAGAAGGGCGAGGTGGATCTCATCGAGGATTTCGCCGCTGCCATTCCCGTCGAGGTGATCGGCAACCTGTTCAATATCCCGCATGAGGAGAGGGGGCCTCTGCGCGACTGGTCGCTGGCGATCCTCGGCGCCCTGGAGCCGGTTCTAACCGGGGAACAGCAGGAGCGCGGCAACCGCTCGGTCACCGACTTCAAGGCATTCCTGAAAGAGATTGCCGACGAGCGCCGGCGTAATCCGGGCGATCCGGCGACGGATGTGCTCACGCGGCTCATCAACGGCAATGAGGGCGAGCAGCTTTCGGAAGTTGAGCTTCTGCAGAACTGTATCTTCATCCTCAATGCCGGCCATGAGACGACGACCAATCTCATCGGCAATGCGCTCTTCGAGCTTACCCGATGGCCGGACGAGAAGAAGCGCCTGCAGGACGATCCGGAACTGATCATCACCGCCGTGGACGAGTTTCTTCGCTTCCAGAGCCCGAACCAGCTCGGCAACCGCATGGCGGTGGCTCCGGCCGAATTCCATGGTGAGGTGATCGAGCCGGGAACGCGCATCCATCTCGCCATCGGCGCGGCCAACCGCGACCCGCGCCAGTTTCCCGATCCAGACCGGCTCAACCTTTCGCGCAAGCCCAACAAGCATCTCGCCTTTGCCGGCGGTCCGCATCTGTGCGTCGGCTTCTCCCTGGCGAAGATGGAAGGGCGCATAGCCATTTCGCGCTTTCTGAAGCGTTTTCCGGGCTACCGGCTTACCGGAATGCCGCAACGTACCGGCCGCGTGCGCTTCCGCGGCTTCTCGCATCTGCCGGCGGTCGTTCAATAGAGAGTCGTCTGAAATGTCGCCGCTCTACGTTGCGCCCTTGGTATCAGACTAAGCCATTCCGCTTTGCGAAGGAGCATACCGCATGACCGTTATCTCCCTGAACAGCTTTGCCGCCGGACGCTGGATTGCCCCCTCCGGCAGGGTCACACCCTTGAAAAGCGCCGTGACTGGCGAAGTGGTCGCCGAGATCGGCGCAGCGGGCCTCAACTTTTCCACCATGGCTGACCATGCTCGTACGGTCGGTGGTCCGGCCCTGCGCAAAATGACCTTCCATGAGCGTGCGGCGATGCTCAAGGCGCTGGCGCAGTATCTGAACGAGCGGCGCGACGCGCTCTACGAGCTTTCCTACGAGACCGGGGCCACTAAACCGGATTCCATGATCGACATAGACGGCGGCATCGGCACGCTTTTCGTCTATGCCTCGAAGGGTCGTCGCGAACTGCCGGACGATACGATCCTGGTGGAAGGCGCGCTGGAGCGGCTTTCCCGATCCGGCAATTTCCTCGGCCAGCATGTGGCGACGCCGCTGCAGGGGGTGGCCGTCCATATCAACGCCTTCAACTTCCCTGTCTGGGGCATGCTGGAAAAGCTGGCTCCGACGTTGCTCGCCGGTGTCCCGGCTATCGTCAAGCCCGCGTCGGCGACGGCATGGGTGGCGGAAGCCTGCTTCCGCATGATCGTGGAATCCGGCCTGTTGCCGGAAGGCGCGGTGCAATTCATAGCGGGCGGCACCGGCGACCTCCTGGACCGGCTCACCGGTCAGGACGTGGTTTCCTTCACCGGCTCGGCGTCCACGGCGGTTATGCTGCGGGCCAACCGAAACCTTCTTGAGAATTCCGTGCGGTTTATCGCCGAGCAGGATTCGCTCAACGCCACGATCCTTGGACCGGATGCCGCGCCGGGCACGCCGGAATTCGATGTCTTCGTCAAGGAGGTCCATCGCGAGATGACGGCCAAGGCGGGCCAGAAATGCACCGCCATCCGCCGCATCATCGTGCCCGAGGCGCATCGCGGTGCGGTCGTGGAGGCGGTTTCGGAACGTCTGGCAAAGACTGTCGTCGGAAATCCCCGCGCCGAGACCACGCGCATGGGCGCGCTGGCGAGCCTGGCGCAGCGCGAGGACGTGCTGGAAAAAGTCTGCCAGCTTGCTTCGGAGGCGAAGCGTGTTTACGGCGACCCCGACAAATTCGAGGTTGAGGGCGCGGATGCGAAGGCAGGCGCCTTTGTGCCGCCTATCCTCTTTTCCAGCGACGACCCGGACGGTTCGGAGCGGCTGCATTCGGTGGAGGCTTTCGGACCCGTCTCGACGGTGATGGGCTATCGCGACCTCGACCATGCGCTGGCGCTCGCCAATCGCGGCAAGGGTTCGCTCGTCGCCTCCGTCTTCACTCATGATCCGGCGGTGGCGCGGGCGGCAGTGCTCGGGGCGGGTTCCTTCCATGGCAGGCTCTATTTTGCAGACCGCGATACCGGAAAGGACGCAACCGGCCACGGTTCGCCGCTGCCGCATATGGTCCATGGCGGCCCGGGGCGCGCGGGCGGCGGTGAGGAAATGGGCGGCATACGCGGCGTGATGCACTACATGCAGCGCACGGCAGTGCAGGCGAGCCCGGAGCTTCTTGCCGGCATTACCGGCCGCTACATGCCCGGCGCGAAGCTGAAGGAGAAGGAGGTTCATCCCTTCCGGCTGAAATTCGGCGAGCTTGAGATCGGTCATACGCTCTGGACCGAATCCCGCCAGGTGACGCTCGAGGATATCGAGCATTTCGCCGAATTCACCGGCGACACCTTCTATGCCCACATGGACGAGGAGGCGGCGAAGGCCAATCCCTTCTTCCCCGGCCGGGTGGCGCATGGCTATCTCATCCTGTCATTCGCGGCAGGGCTGTTCGTCGATCCCGCGCCGGGGCCGGTGCTCGCCAATTATGGCCTCGACAATCTGCGCTTCATGAAGCCGGTTTCGCCGGGCGACATGCTGAAAGTCCGGCTGACCGCGAAGCAGAAGACGCGCCGTAACGACGAGTACGGCGAGGTGCGCTGGGATGTCGGCGTCTACAACCAGGACGGCGATCAGGTCGCGAGTTACGAGCTTCTGACGATGAACGCCATGTGAGAGGCTGGGGCTTAGCCTCGCTTGACGAAAGCCAGACCGTCAAGAAGCGCCGCAGCCGTTCGCAACGCCGCTCCCGTCGCGACGGCCATTTGCGGCAGGAGCATCCATTCCAGAGTCCATGCCGCGCCCGAGCGCTCGTTCTCATGCACCAGCGATTGATGCATCCCGGAGAGCAGGGTGGCATTGAAGCGGGCGAGCGTCACCAGCATCTCGGCGCCGATCGGGTTCTGCTTGTGCGGCATGGCAGACGACCCGCCGCCGGAAGCAAGTCGGATTTCGCCCATCTCGCTCTGCGCCATCAGCGCGATGTCCTGGCCCATCTTGCCGAGGCTGCCGGTCACCAGCGAAAGCCATGAGGCAAGACCGGCCTGCGCGTCGCGCTCGCAATGCCGGGCGCGCGGCATGGCGGTGAGCCCAAGGCGTTCGGCGAGGCGTTCCGTCACACGACCGGCCTTATCGCCCAGTTTGTCCAGCGTGCCGGCCGCACCGCCGAAGTGCAGGATGCCAATTTCCTTTTCGACCGCCTCCAGCCGCTGGCTGTGACGCGCCAGCGGATCGCGCCAGCTTGCGATCTTGCGGGCGGCGGGGACGGGAATGGCGGCCTGCATGCGCGTATGTCCCATCACCTCGATATCGCCGTCCCGCGCCGTCAACGCATCCAGTTCGGCAACCAGTGCATCGATCCGCCTGCCGAGGATGCCGAGCAGGCCGACCAGGCGCAGCGCCATGCTGGTATCGATCAGGTCCTGGCTGGTGGCTCCGAAATGCACGCTTTCGGAATGCGGTTCGCCGACCCGCTTGCATAGCTGCTTCACGAGAGCGGGAACGGGAAGGCCATCGCGGCGCGTGCCGTCGCGCAGATCCGCGATATCGGGCGTGAAGCCCTTGAGCGCGGCAGCAATGGCTTCCCCGGCTTCCTTCGGGATCACACCTTCCGCGGCCTCCGCCTCGGCCAACGCCATCTCGAAGGCCAGCATGGCATCGATATCCGCCTTGGCCGAAAAGAAATCCGCAACCTCCTCGTCGCCGAGGAGGCCGGAGAGAAAGGGATGATCGAAGACGGATACGGTCACGTTTGGATATCTAAATATCGAAGAAGACGGTTTCCTTCTCGCCCTGGAGATGGATATCGAAATTGTAGGTGTCGCTGTCGCGTTCGGCAATCAGTGTCGGTACCCGCCCCCGATGCTCAATGCGGGCAAGTATGGGATCTTCCGCATTCGCCTTCTCCTCGTCCCCGAAATACATGCGGGTATGCAGGCCGATATTGATGCCGCGCGCCACGATCCAGAAAGTGACATGGGGAGCCATCAGGCGGCCGTCCTTGAAGGGTACGCGGCCGGGCTTCACCGTCTCGAAGCGGAATTCGCCGGTCTGCATGTCGGTTGGGCACCGTCCCCAGCCGGTGAAGTTCGGGTCCGCTGTTCCGCGCAACTCCGACGGCGAGTTGTAGAGCCCGTCGGCATCGGCCTGCCAGATCTCGATCAGGGCATCCTTCAGTGGCGTCCCCGTGCCGTCAAACACATGACCGCGGATCGTGATGCGCTCGCCCTTGGTCTTGTCGTTGACCATGCGCGTGCCGAGGTCGGCATCATAGACGCCGCCGATTTCGGCGAAATTGGGCGTCAGGCCGATATGGACGTAAGGACCTGCCGTCTGCGACGGCGTTTCCTTGAAGCGGTTGAGCGACTGGACCATCTCAGTTCCCCTCCAGGCGGTTCTCGAACAGGGTGGAACGCCGGCCGCGCAGCACGATGTCGAATTTGTAGGCCCGGGCATCCATCGGGATCGTGGCCTCCATGTCGAGCGGCGCGATGAGCTGCTCGATCGCCCTTCTGTCCGGAATGGTGCTGACGATAGGACATTTCCAGATCAAGGGGTCGCCCTCGAAATACATCTGCGTGATCAGCCTCTGGGCGAAGCCGTGGCCGAAGATCGAGAGATGGATATGCGCGGGACGCCAGTCGTTGACGCCGTTCGGCCAGGGATACGGACCGGGCTTGATGGTGCGGAAGGTGTAATTGCCTTCCTCGTCGGTGATGACACGCCCGCAGCCGCCGAAATTGGGATCGAGCGGGGCAAGGTAGCCCTCCTTCTTGTGGCGGTAGCGGCCGCCGGCATTGGCCTGCCAGATTTCCACCAGCGCACCCGGAACGCCCTTGCCCCGCTCGTCCATGACCCGGCCATAGACGATGATGCGCTGGCCGATGGCGCTCTCGCCGGGCCTGGCGAAATTGTGGATCAGGTCGTCATCGAGCTCGCCAAGGATATTGTGGCCGAAGACGGGGCCGGTGATCTCGGAAATCGTGTTGTCGAGCGACAGCAGAGCCTTCTGCGGCGAACGCAGCACCGAGGTCTTGTATTGCGGCGTGAAGGCCGGCGGATGCCAGCTACGGTCGCGCTGGAAGAAGGCGCCTGTTTCCGGCCTTCGGTTTGGTAAGGTAACGCCTTCCGTCATGCGGACTCCTCCTTTTCCATTTCGGCAAGAACCTCCTTGGCGATCTTGATCGCATGGTTCGCCGCAGGAACTCCGGCATAAATCGCCACATGCAGCAGCACTTCGCGGATGTCGTCCGGGGTCGCGCCCGTATTGGCAGTGGCCCTCAGATGCAGCTTGAATTCCTCGTAATGTCCGAGCCCGGCAAGAAGCGCGAGGGTGACCATGGAGCGCTCGCGCCTTGTCCAGGTATCGCGTGACCAGACGTGGCCCCAGGCGGCCTCGGTGATCAGTTCCTGGAAAGGCTCGTCGAAGGCGGTCTTCTTCGCCTCGGCGGCGTCCACCCAGGCATTGCCCAGAACCTTGCGGCGCGTTGCCATTCCCTGTTCATATCGCGGACTTTTGGTCGTGCCGCCCATCTTATTCTCCATTCTTTTCATCCGCAGGCCGGAAAAGTCCTCAGTAAGGCAGGCCCACATAATTCTCGGCCAGCATCGTCAGGGCAGCCTCGGACTGGAACAGATAGTCCAGCTCGGCATGCTGTATCTTCTGGCCGAACGCGCCCTGGTCGGGAAACTTGTGCAAGGTATTGGTCATCCACCAGGAAAAGCGCTCCGCCTTCCATACGCGCGCAAGCGCCCTGCCGGAATAGGCGTCGATGCCGGCTGCGGATTTTTCTTCGTAGTATTCGCGCAATCCGTCGAAAAGATAGCGTATGTCGCTGGCGGCGAGATTGAGGCCCTTGGCTCCGGTCGGCGGCACGATATGGGCAGCATCTCCAGCGAGGAACAGCCGGCCGAAGCGCATCGGCTCGGCAACGAAGGAGCGCAGCGGCGCGATCGACTTCTCGATCGAGGGGCCGGTGGTAACCTGTTCGGCGGACGCGGAAGGCAGGCGGGCGCGCAGCTCGTCCCAGAAGCGCTCGTCGGTCCAGTCATCGACCTTCTCCCCCGTCGGCACCTGTACATAGTAGCGGCTGCGATGGGTGGAGCGCATGGAGCAGAGCGCGAAGCCGCGCGGATGATTGGCATAGATCAGTTCGTGACCGGCTGGCGGCACCTCTGCGATGATGCCGAGCCAGCCGAAAGGATAGATGCGCTCATAGAGATCTATCGAGCTTTCCGGAACGGATTTGCGGGAGACGCCATGAAAGCCGTCGCAGCCGGCGATGAAATCGCAGTCGATCCGGTGCGTGGTCCCGTCCTTTTCATAGGTCACGAAGGGGCTTTCGCCGTCGAAATCATGCGGCTTGACGTTCTCGGCCTGATAGACCGATCGGGCGCCGGTCTGGGCGCGTTTTTCCATCAGGTCCTGGGTCACTTCCGTCTGGCCATAGACCATGACACGCTTGCCGCCGGTGAGGCGGTGAAGATCGATCCGGTGACGACGCCCGTCGAAGGCGATGTCGAAGCCATCATGCGGAAGGCCTTCGCGATGCATGCGTGCACCGACGCCAGCCTCATCCAGCATGCCTACGGTGCCTTCCTCTAGGACGCCGGCGCGGATGCGCGACAGGACATGCTCCCTGGAAGCCCGCTCGAGGATGATGTTGTCGATCCCGCAATTGGTCAGCAACTGCCCGAGAAGCAGGCCGGCGGGACCCGAACCGATGATGACGACCTGTGTGCGCAATGCCTCCTCCCGAAGGCGCGAATATGGCCGTGAGCATGTTCGACGGAAACCTCCGCTACAATGGACTTTCGTTGCAAACAATTGCACTATCGGAACATCAATGACGCGCCAGGCCCATCATAGAACCGTTCCAACCTACCGTCTTTATCGTGAAAGAACAGGCGAGTCGGGCGATTTCTGGTTGCATTGCGAGACGATCCCAGAGCGGACGCACCTGCACAATTGGGAGATCGCCGTGCATCGCCACGACGCCTTCTTCCAGATATTTTCGCTGACCGCGGGCAAGGGGGAATTGCTGGGCACGGAGAAGGCGCGGAGCTTTGCCGCGCCCTGCGCGCTTTTCATTCCGCCGAGGGCCGCCCACGGCTTCCGTTTTTCGCGGGAGGTCGACGGCCTTGTCGTTACTGCCCTCTCCGACCGGCTGAACTCGGTAGCCGCGTCCGATCTGGCAATCGCGGCCTATGCCGAGGAGACGCGGATCACGCCGCTCGCGCCGGATCATCCGGATGCCGCGCTGGCGGTCGAGAGCATTCGCCGCATCCATGCCGAAATCGCCGGCCATGCGCCGGGGCGTTCGCTCCTGCTCGACGCCATGATGACGCAGGCGATCGTCTCTCTCGCGCGCCTGGGCGCCGAAGCCGACCATCTCGCCAGCGAGATCGCGACGCGCGACCGGGAGCGGATCGAGCATCTGGAAACGCTGATAGGCGCGCATTTCCGCGAGCACCAGCCTGTAGGCTTCTATGCCGAAAAGATTGGCGTCTCCTCGGCGCATCTCAATCGGCTTGCGCGCGCGCTGACGGGAGCAAGCGTCCAGGAACTGATCGCAAGACGGGTCATGGAAGCTGCCCGCCGTGATCTCGTCTTTACGCCGACGCCGATCCAGGCGATCGCCTTCTCGCTCGGCTTTCAGGACCCGGCCTATTTCCACCGTTTCTTCAGGAAGATCGCCGGCGTGGCCCCCGGCGCGTTCCGGCAAGCCGAACGCAAGCGGCTGCAGGCAGAATCCGGCGATGCACCGGGCGTGAAAGAGGAAAGGGCGGTCGCCCGCCCAGTTCCGAGAATAAGGACCTTTTGAAGTTCCGGACCTATTTCAGCGCCTCGTCCGTGACGGCGTGGGTCCAGGCCCCTTCCGGTTCCTTGGAAATGACCGGAGCCTCACCACCGGCCGAAAGCAGCGTCTGGACCGTGCGCTCATAGTCTGCTTCGTCCAGGGTGCCGTCCGAACCGGCCGTGAGCTTGGCGACCTCGCCCATCATGCGCTTCTGATGTTTTTCGGTCTGCGCGCCGGAGGCATCGTTGTCGAGGACGATCATGGCCGCTTCGTCCGGGTTGTCCTCGGCCCATTTCCACCCCTTCATCGAGGCGCGCACGAAGCGGGCCATCTTGTCGACGAAAGCCGGATCCTGGAGCTTGTCTTCCAGCACATAGAGGCCGTCCTCGAGCGTGGCTACGCCCTGATCCTCATATTTGAAGGTGACCAGATCCTCCGGCTTGATGCCGGCATCAATGACCTGCCAGTATTCGTTATAGGTCATGGTCGAGATGCAGTCGGCCTGCTTCTGCAGCAGCGGATCGACATTGAAGCCCTGCTTCAAAACCTCCACGCCCCCTTCGCTGCCGTCGGTCGGAATGCCGAGCTTGGCCATCCATGCGAGGAAAGGATATTCATTGCCGTAGAACCAGACGCCAAGCGTGCGGCCCTTGAAATCGTCCGGCGACTTCACTCCACTTTCCTTCAGACATGTGAGCATCATGCCGGAAGACTTGAAGGGCTGGGCGATATTGACGACCGGCACGCCCTTCTCGCGTGCGGCAAGGGCCGACGGCATCCAGTCGACCATGACATCGGCCCCGCCGCCGGTCAGCACCTGAACCGGCGCGATATCGGGTCCGCCCGGTTTGATCTCGACATTGAGATCCTCCTCCTCGTAGAAGCCCTGATCTAGCGCAACGTAATAGCCGGCGAACTGCGCCTGCGTGACCCATTTGAGCTGCAGCGTCACGTCGTCTGCGGCAAGCGCCTGGAAGGCAGTCAGCGACACGGCCCCCGCAAGCATGGTCTTGAGCATTCTTTTCATCTTCATTCCCTCTGAAGTTGGACCGTGATTCCCACGGTCACGCCCGCCCACCACGGACGGACGGATGCCAGAACGTGGCAACCCTTTCGACAAGGGTGACCACACCATAGAAGACCGAACCGGCAAGCGCCGCAACTGCGATTTCCGCCCAGACCATGTCGATGTTCATGCGGCCGACCTCGGTCGATATGCGGAAGCCCATGCCGACTATGGGCGTGCCGAAGAATTCCGCCACGATGGCGCCGATCAGCGCAAGGGTCGAATTGATCTTGAGCGCGTTGAAGATGAAAGGGGCGGCCGCCGGCAGCCGCAGCTTGAAAAGCGTCTGCCAGTAAGAGGCGGCATAAGTGCGCATCAGGTCGCGGTCGATGGGGCTTGCCGAGGCAAGGCCCTGAACCGTGTTCACTAGCATGGGGAAGAAGGTCATGACGATGACGACGGCGGCCTTTGACGGCCAGTCGAAGCCGAACCACATGACCATGATTGGCGCGACGCCGACGATCGGCAGGGCGGAAACGAAATTGCCGAGCGGCAAAAGCCCGCGCTGCAGGAAAGGGGAGCGGTCGATGACAATGGCAACCACGAAGCCTGCGAGGCAGCCGATCGCGTAGCCGATCAGCACCGCCTTGAGGAAGGTCTGGCGGAAATCGGCCCACAGCGTCGGGAGCGAACTGACGAGCCGGGTCCAGATCATGGAGGGCGGCGGCAGGAGCACTGTCGGCACATTGAAGCCGCGCACGATGCCTTCCCATATAACCAGGATGGTGATGCCGAAGATCGCCGGCACGAGGATGCCGATCAGGCGCTTTATTGCGGGGCTGGCGGGCTTTTGCCGGACCAGCCATTCGTTGAGCGCCCAGGCGCAGGCCCAGAAGAGCAGGGCGCCGAGAAGAATGCCGCTCATGGCCGTGCCCCCATGCGCGCCAGAGCCAGCCGCTGGCCGATGCCGACCAGTGCGACCAGCACGGCGGCCA
>NZ_VLJP01000029.1 GCF_007829525.1 Mesorhizobium sp. J18 | reverse complement strand
GAGGAATGACGGGAAGCACGATATCTTGCCTGCGGCCGCGCCGATCGTAAGACGGCCGGGCCGCGCCGGAGTGCCTGTGATGTGCCCTGTGAATCCGATGGCAAAATGCACCGCGACGGAAAAAGCGCTGCCTCTCAAACGCAGCCCGATCACCCCGTCGCAGAGTGCGGACAAGTGCACGGCGCGCCAGAACTCATGCTTGTAGATGTTCTTTTGCGAACAAACAGTGTGCAGATCATGATGAGGAAAAAGGATGTATCAAGATGAGCAAAACAGTCGTGAAAGTAGAGCCGATTACAAGGGCAAGATTAAGCGTGACCGATGGCGGGCGGCGCGAAGACTTCACATATCGCAGCGCTGCCCGCCATTGATCGGCAACGTCGAGGGGGTTCATCGCAAGACAGAAGGATGTTGCCAGAGAGACAATACCCGCCAGCAAAGCCGATCCCGCAGGCGTGTAGTCATGCGCGCGGACTTGCCATTCACAGCTAAAAATCGTTCCGCCCCTATCATATGAGAAGTGTCAGCCAATGCAGCTGGCCGTAATTTCCCATCGATTCAGATCGACTTGCGCACTCGTGCGGGGCGGCGGCGGAACGAGGGGACGATATGGTGGACGAGAAAGTTACCTGGGCAAAGGGTCAAAGCATCGCGGGCGGAAGGCAGCCACAAGTGAGGCTGGCCTGGGTTGCGACTCTGCTGGGATCAACCGCGCTGGTCGCATGCCCGGACACAGCGCTGGCCGACTGCGTCAACACTGGCGGGTCGAACTACGAATGCTCGGGCGCGGAGACGGTGACGCAAGGTGTCTCCGATACCAATCCCACTATCACAGTTACGCCGGATTTCAGTGTGGACACGCCTGATCCGATCGCATTCGGGGTCGCCGGAATTGGCACGATCTATTTTCAAGGGGGCGACGCCAATCTTAGGGGAAGAAATCACGGTATTTCCGCCTATCTGGGAGGAGATGACGGCGGAGTACCCGGTAGCCTGGTCCTGCTCACGTCCGGCGATCTCTCCGGAGGATTGACCGGCCTTGATGCGGTAAACAATTCTTCTGGTCCGACCGCCATCTCCACCGATGGCTTTGTGGAAGGTGGCGATCGCGGCGTTCAAATCATTAATGGCATCGACACCTCAGGTCTGTCGCTCTACACGCACGGAGTTACGGGCGGCAACATCGGTATCAATGCTCAAAATCTCGGTGGGGGCTCGGTCTCCGTTTCCACCCAGGGGCAGGTCACAGGTACAAACTGGTACGGTATCGCCGCCTTGAATAATCCAATGGGCTTCAACGCCGACGGCGGATTGATCGCCACCACGGGAAGCCAGCCCGTCAATCCGCCAACCGATGTGATCGTGCGGGCCTCCGGGGGCGTTACGGGCGGACTGACGGGCCTGCTGGCGCTGAACGGAGGCACGGGTGTGTTGCAGGTGGACACGCTCGGAGGCGCGGTTACTGGCGAGGCTCATGACGGTATTGTCGCGTTGAATACGAAATTCGTTTTTACCCCAACCGATATGTGGGTAACGACAGATGCTGTAAGCGGCGCGCGTCACGGCATTGTCGCAATGAACGCCGGCAGCGGCAGCAACAATGTCGCGGCATATGGCGCCGTCGTGGGTGGCACGGGTTACGGTATTGCGGCTGCCAACGGCGGTTTCTCTGTATTCTCAGCTGTCAATGATGGCTATGTTCTGCCTTCTGGCGCAGCGGGCACGGATCTGACAATCGAGGCGATCGATGTCAGCGGCGGTACCGTTGGGATCGGCGCGAACAACATAGGTACAGGCGCGACCTCCGTTACGGCCACCGGTAATGTCGAAGCTGGCGATACAGGCATCTATGTTTTTAACGCCGCTACGGCGACGCATCTAATTGTCAACGCAGCCGACGTCAGCGGTGGACTCACCGGGATCAATGCCCGCAACTGGGGTACCGGCGCGACGGTGATCTCGGCAACCGGGATCGTCGAGGGCGGCATTTATGGCCGTAACGAAGCCAGTGCGATTGCTCTTGTCATCGACGCGAACGAAGTCAATAGCACGGAGACCGGCATCGAGGCTTGGAACGATGGGACTGGAAACACCTCGATCACCGCTACGGGTGTTCTGACAGGCGGATCGCAAGCGGGAGTGCTGGTCAATAATGGCGCAACCGCCGGCGACCTCTCGGTAGCGGTGACCGATGTTATCGGCGGCCGCTACGGGATCGGGGTGGSCAATGGCAGCGCAGGTGCTGCGCCAGGTGACACGACCGTCGTCGCGACCGGCACCGTCAGCGGCGAAGCCTACGGCATTCTCGCGATCAATGGCGATGTCAGCAACGCCGCAATCGGAATGTTGGTCCCGGAAGTTTCCGGCGGGGACGATCTCTTGGGTGGGAACGATCTGAGGATCGAGGCCAACAATGTCAGCGGCGGCGAACTCGGCATCGCCACCGTGAACGGCGGCACCGGCGCCACCAGCATTTATGTTGCTGATGCGGTCGAGGGGAACCTTGGCGGTATTCTTGCGGAAAACGGCGGCTCCGCCACCGACCTTACCATTATCGCGGGTGATGTCAGTGGAAACATCGGCATCGGGGGCTGGAACGACGGCACCGGCGCCACCTCGATCACGGCCACTGGCACAGTCCTTGGTGGTGCGGCCGGCATTTATGCGTTTAACGGCGACCTCACCACCGACCTCACAATCTACGCGGTTGATGTCAGCGGCGGCGAAATCGGCATTGCTGCCTTGAACAGCGGCACGGGTGAGACAGCCATCCATGCCGTCGGCTCGGTGGATGGCCCCATCGGCGCGTTCAATGAGGAGAATGCGACGAATCTGGTCATCGAAGCCGCGGATGTGTCCCAGAGCATTACCGCTGGAAACTTCGGCACCGGCGCCACTTCGATTACGGCCACCGGCCCTGTCCAGGGGGGTATTTTCGCTGAGAACTACAAGCAGGCGACTGATATCACAATCAGCGTGGCTGAAGTCAGCATTGGCATCGGTACCGGAAACTTTGGCACCGGTGCCACCTCGATCACAGCCACCGGCCCCGTCCATGGCGGTATTCTTGCACGGAACGGAGAGCAGGCAACCGATATCACGATCAACGCGACCGATGTCAGCGGCGGAACCGTGGGTATCTTTGGCGCCAACGAGGGGACTGGTGCCACCTCGATTACGGCCATCGCGGTGGTCGAGGGCAGTTTTGCCGGCATTGCGGCCTATAATGCGGCGACGGCAACCGACCTCACAATCAACGCATACGATGTCAGCGGCGACACATATGGCATCTATGCCGCCAACATGAGCGCTGGCGCCACGACGATCAAGACCACGGGGACCGTGACCGGTCCGAGCGCAATTGTCGCCAGCGGCAACACGATCGACCTGACCAATAACGGCGTGATCGTCGGCCTGATCTCGCTGGATAGCGCGACCACGACATTCACCAACAATGGTGTGTGGAACGGTGCCGGCGGGGAGAGTCTGTTCACTGGTGGAGCGAGCACGCTTGTCAGCAATGGCATGGTACTTGGCGGGACCAATGCAAGCCTCGCCGAAGCGACCACCTGGTCCGGGCTCGGGCAATTCACGACGCATGGCACGGTGATGCTGGCCGATGGTGACGCCGGTGACGTGTTGACGACCACGGGCAATGCCGAGTTTGCGGCCGGCTCAGCGCTTTCGGTGGATGTGGGCGGTGCGGGTGGAACCGATCGTTTCGTGTCGGCCGGTACCGTCGTCCTTGACGGGACAAGTCTGAACGTCAACAGCGCTGGCGCGCTCAGCTATGGGACTCGTTACACCGTCCTGACGGCGGACGGCGGGCTGACAGGCACGTTCGACACCATAACCGGCCTGCCCGGACCGACGGCCTTCCTTGCCGTGGAAGAAGGCTACGACGCCAACACTGCCTGGCTCGAAACGATCAAGTATCGCAATTTCGCCGATGCCGGCGCGACCCCGAACCAGATTGCCACCGGCCAGGGACTGGACACCATTGCACCCGGCAGCGCCCTGTTCACGGCCGTGGCGAACCTGCCGACGGATGCGGAGGCGCAATTTGCCTTCGACCAGCTTTCGGGGGAGATTCATGCGTCCGCGCAGACGGCCTTGATCGAGGACAGCCGGTTCGTGCGCAATGCCGCAAATGACCGCATCCGCGCGGCCTTTGGCGATGTCGGGGCTTCGGTGACTCCGGTTCTGGCCTATGGCCCGGGCGACACGCCCATTGCGGTCTCCGCCGATCATGCAGGCCCCGTATTCTGGAGCCATGGTTTCGGCTCATGGGGCTCGACGGACAGCGACGGCAACGCGGCGGGTCTCGACCGCTCTACCGGCGGCCTGTTGATCGGCGCCGATACACTGGTGGGCGACTGGCGTCTTGGTCTTCTGGCCGGCTATAGCCGCTCGAGCTTCGATGTTGATGACCGTGCCTCATCGGGGTCGAGCAATAACTACCATCTCGGCCTGTACGGCGGCACGCAGTGGGGCAATCTCGCCTTCCGCACCGGCGCGGCCTATACATGGCACGATATCGACACCAACCGCACGGCGGCTTTCCCCGGCTTTGCCGATAGCCTTTCTGCCGACTACAGTGCCGGCACCTTCCAGGCCTTCGGGGAACTCGGCTACGGCATCGAGCTGGGCGCGACCCGCTTCGAGCCCTTCGCCAATCTTGCCCATGTCAGCCTGCGCACCGACAGCTTTACCGAACAGGGCGGCCCGGCAGCGCTATCGGCAGACGGCGGCACGACTGCCGTGACCTTCACCACGCTCGGCCTGCGGGCAGAGCACACCATGGCGCTCGGCACGGTCAATGCCACCCTGCGCGGCATGATCGGCTGGCGCCATGCCTTTGGTGACCTGACACCCGAAAGCGTGAATGCCTTCGCGGGTGGCGATGCCTTCACCATTGCCGGCGCGCCGATTGCCCAGGACAGCGCCGTCATCGAGGCCGGTCTTGATTTCAACCTGACGCCCGAAGCGACCTTCGGCCTCTCCTATACCGGCCAGATCGCCTCCGACGCCTATGATCACGGCTTCAGGGCAAACCTCTCCGTGAGGTTCTGATGCGTATCTGCGAGCAGCGGGAGCAGGTACATGCTTAAGGGCCAGTCTACCGATAAATCCGCAAAGCCGATGCCCCTCTTTGGTGTTGAGCGAGTCGAGCCGGTTGACGCGAGGGCGTTGCAGGATCAGGTCGCAGCGGCCGCCGCCTCCATCCGCTCAGTACTCGATGCGGAACAGGGCAAGGATGACGCTCCCCTCAACCTTGGGATCGCCACGGCGCTTTACGGCGTGTGGGTCAAGGATGGCCGGGAAAGCCGGTACACCACCAACATACAGACCTTCGGGCAGCTCGAAGCGGTCATTGGCGACTATCACCAGCAAGGCTTTGCGCCGATAGACCTGATGGGCTCGGGCCGATTGTTCGAACCGTGGACGGTGCTGGTAGCCCCCAGGCCCTCCGCCTATTACTGGATGTCGACGAGTAGCGCCGACGATTTCCGCAGCAAGGACATGGAGCTGTTCGCGGCGGGGTTCCGGATCGTCTCCTTCAATCGGCGGCATGGACAGTTCAATGCCACCTGGCACGGCGATCGCGGCGGAACCCAATGGGTCCGCTGGGATATGAGCTATCTCGACTTGCTGGGCTGGGACGCGCATTTTCGCTCGCAGAACCTGCGCATTGCGGCCATCGATCGCTACGGCGAAGGCGGAGCACTCTATGCCGCCGTATGGCAGCCAGGCGATGGAGAGCAGATCATCGAGGCGGCCGGTGGACAGAACGTCTATTTCGGCCAGCCGGCACATCTGAATGTCTACCGTTATCGCGAGCAGGGCCTGCATGTCCGGGCCATGGGCCATAACGGCTATCCGGCCGTCGTCTTCCGGCCCACGGATAGCCAGGAAGCGCCGGATTGGTTCGCGACATCGGCATCCGGTTTCAGGGAGAACGATGACTGGATGCAGGCGCGGGGTTTTCGTCTCGATATGGTGAGCCACGTATCATGGCAGTTCGGCTAGCTTCTATCGTCGGAGGCGTGGCGATGCGGCGGTTGACCATTGCCCTCGCCCTGCTTCTCGCCGGGGTGGCGGGCGCCGGTATCTCGCAAGGGCAGGACGGAGCACCGCTCCTTCCAGGCGGTGCGTCATCCTTGCAGGAAACCTATGGGGACTGGCGTGTCGCCTGTGTGGTGCGCGAGACCGAAAGGCTGTGCAGCCTGTCCCAGCAACACAGTCAGCAGAACGGCCAGCGCGTCCTCTCCATCGAGATCGTTCCATCGGCAGAGAATGCGGCCAACGGCACTCTCGTTCTGCCGTTCGGGCTTCTTCTTTCGGCGGGCGTGACGCTGACTGTCGATGATCAACCGATCGGCAGCGCCTTGCCGTTCTCGACCTGCCTGCCGGCCGGCTGCCTTGTGCCGCTGGCGCTGGATAGCCAGACGATCGAACGGGCGAACGCGGGAAGCAGGCTCACCATCGGCGCGACCGCAAGCAGTACCGGCGCACCCCTATCGTTCACTCTGTCCCTCGAAGGCTTTGCGGCGGCTCTGATCAGAACGCGGGAACTATTGCAGTAGAATCGGGATGACGTTGCGCTATCGAACGCTGTTCATCAAAATGCCCCAAATACTGGTGGGCAGGAGGGGCAATGTCCGACGATGAAACCCTGATCGATCGCATCTACGAGGCCGCATTCGTGCCCGAACAGTGGCAGGCCGTGCTTGATGACCTGTCTGCAAGATCGGGGTCGGCGGCAGGGCAACTCATGGTCTTCAATGATATTGTTCCCATGCAGTTCAGAGCCACCGATCTGACCACGCCGGTCATGGAGGAGTTTCGGCGCGGCGCCTGGCGGGATTCTGGCGAGCGTATCACCTACTTCTTCAGGCAGCCCTGCTATGGTTTTGTCCTTGCCCATGAATATTACCCCCACGAGGTGCGAGAGGATGCAAGCCGCCGCCTGATGCTGGAGAAAGGCTTCGATTCCCAGCTTGGAACGCTCATACCAATGCCGAGTGGTGACCTTGCTGTCTTTGCCTTCGAACGCTGGCGTGATCTTGGCGTGCATGAGGCTTCGGCCATCAGCTATATGAACACGGTTTATCCGCATCTTGCCCGGGCGGCGCTGGTGGCAAGCCGGCTTGGACTGGAACGGGCTCAAAGCGCAGTATCGACGCTTGAGGCCCTGGGCGTGCCGGCGGCGGCGATGACCCGCACTGGTAAGGTCATGGCGGTCAACGAGTTGTTCGCGACCGTTGGAGAAACGATCCTCCCGATCGCCTTCGGCGGGTTGGCCATCGCCTCCGCTCCTGCCAACAAACTGTTTCAGGAGGCCATCGCACACGCTCTGACGAGCACGGATGGAGCTGTCCGGTCAATCCCGGTTCCGGCGCGCGACGATCAACCGCCCCGGATCGTTCACGTCCTGCCCTTGTTTCGGGATGCACGGGACACCTTGTTCGGCGCCGAGATCCTCGTTGCGATCACGAACATGCGACCGGGCAATCTCGTGCCGTCCTCACCCATATTGATGGGTCTGTTCGACCTCACGCCTTCTGAGGCTCGCCTCGCGATGGCCTTGGCGTCGGGTAAATCCCTACGGCAAGCTGCATCCGAGATGGGCCTGAGTTTTGGGTCCGCGCGCACCTATCTGGCGCATATCTTTGCCAAGACCGGAACCAACCAGCAGAGCCAGCTCGTCTCCCTGCTCAAATCGTCACAACCGATTATGCTTCCAGAACCGTCTGTTGACTGAGCTGACCAGCCCGTTCTCGGATAACGTCTTAAGGAGGACTACGGAGGGCGATAGCGAAGACGTAGTGATCATCACTATCGGTCGCGGCCCGCCACTTTCAAGTCGCGAACCTGCCCCGAGGCCCCGATGTGGGGCTTTTTTTCTTTTTCTCTCAAAGGGATTTGGTGGGTGGGTCCGCCCTGCGGAGACCGGCGTTACGGCTGATACTGGTCTCTGAACGGCCTGCGCCTGCCCGTGATCAAGGCAGCGATGGTCCGCAAGCTCAACGAGCGGATGGCCGTCGACGAGAGATCGGGATTCGGGGCTCGAGCTTTTCGATCAGCGTCACGCCCGGCAACCCCTCGAAATGCGCATCGCAGGTGATCAGGGTGGCGTCCTGCGAGCGAGCGGTGGCGAAGACGATGGCGTCAGCCGTGGCAAGCTTGTGCACACGGCAGGCCTCGACCGCTGCCAGCGCGATCTCGGTGTCGAGCGGCACGACCTGGCAGAGCTGGGTGAAGGCGATCACCTGATCGGCCTTGTCCTCGCTCACCTCGCGGGTGAGCCATTTCGTCAGCTCGAGTTGCACCATGGTCGGCACCAGCCAGTCGGATTGCTCGGGCAGATGCGCAGTCACCGCCTCGCCGGTCGGCGAACCGATCAGCCATTCGATCCAGGCGGACGTGTCGACGAGACGCATCAGATGCGGTCCGATCGATCCCGGTAATCAGTCGCGGACGCACCTTTCGCGATCCCGGCCAGCGCCTCGCGCTTCGGCACCGGTACGAGCAGCACTCCCGTTCCCTTGGGGATGAAAGCAAAGGTCAGCCCGGCTTCCCAGCGCTGGGCCCTGCGGATCGCCTTGGGGATCGAGATCTGGAACTTCGCAGACAGGGTGGCGGTCTCGGGCATGTTCCTACCTTCGATTTATCGATGCGAAAAACGTAAGACAAACGCACATCGTTATCAAGGACGCTCCGACAGATGAACCAGGAACGCGCCTCCGTCTGCCTTGTCGTCGCCTCCGAGGCCAACGAGAAGAGGATGAAGAACTGGTTTGCCGGCCCCTCCGGCTGGCCCTCGGTCTATCCCCGTCGGCCGTTCACGAGGTCGCTGATTATGTCGAAGCGGCCCTGCAGGCGCATCTTGTAGACCTGGTAGTTCTCCATGACGCGCTGGACATAATTGCGCGTTTCGGTGAAGGGGATGCGCTCGATCCAGTCGATCACCGTGTTGATATCCTTGCCGCGCGGGTCGCCATAGCGCTCAATCCATTCCCGGGCGCGCCGGGGGCCTGCATTGTAGCCGGCGAAGGTGAGAATATAGGAGCCGTCGAAGCGGCCGAGTTGCTCGCCCAGATAGGCCGCGCCCAAAGCAGCATTGTAGGCCGCGTCGTTCGTCAGGCGGCTTTGCGAATAGGGCAGGCCGACCACGCGGGCCATGTCCTTTGCCGTGCCCGGCAGCAGTTGCAGAAGGCCGCGCGCCCCGGCGCCGGAGACGGCGGCGACATTGAACTCGCTTTCCTGCCGCGCGATCGCATAGGCGAGCGCCTTGCCGGAACCGGAAATGTCGGCCGAACTCGGAATGACCCCGACGGGATGCGCCAGCGCGCCGATATTGAGGCCGCGGCTGGCCGCTATTTTCCCGACCCGAAGGGCGAGATAGTGATTGCCTCGCTTTTCGGCCATGACGGCCAGCATTGCCAGTTCGCCTGCGCTGGTCAGTTCCTGCGCCAGGTCGCGATAGAGTACATCGGCCCGGGAGGCATAACCGGCCTCCTCCAGCCGACGGATCGCCCTGACGGCCTCGCGTGAATTGAAGGCCTGGCGGTCTATGGGCGTCGGATCCGGATAGGCCGCCGCAATGATGTTACGGCCGAGCTTGGCCGCCGCGACCTGCCCGTAAAAGGCGGTGCCGTAATTGGCCGCCCGCTCATAATAGCTGCGCGAATTACCCGGCCCGCCGGCTTCCGCAGCCCGTCCCAGCCAATAATAGGCGCGCGAAAGCGAGATCGGGCCGTCGGCGATCTCCGCGATGCGCGCGAAGTGGCGCGCAGCCGTATTCGGATCACTCAGCCCGCGAAGCGCATACCAGCCGGCGTGAAACTCGGCATCGGCGATGGTGGCCGGGCGCCCGCCTTTATGGGCCGCTGCGACCCGGTAAGCGGACTTGACATCGCCGGTGTCGAGCAATTCGCGCGAAAGCACGCGGCGCTCCGCCCACCATGCGTCCGGGTCGATGGTCTTGTCCGGTTCGCTCGGCGCTTCGAGCATGGCCTTGGCGGCGGCCGCGAATTTCTCGGCCCGGCGCAGATAACGTGCCTTGGCGAAATAGTAGCCAGCCAGACGCTGCGACTGCGGCACGGCGTCGAGCAGCTTGCCGGCATTGGATTCCTTGCGGATCACGGCCGCCCAGGCTTTGGTCAGTGCCTCGCCGCCGGCCAGGCCGGCGACACGCTCGGCCGAGCGGATGCGATCTTCATAAAGCATGCGCTGCATGCGGTATCTGTGATCGGCGGCTGAAATGATGCCGCCGAATTCGCGCAGGATCGCCACTTCCTGTTTCGCTTCGAGCTTTTCATTGCGCCAGAAAGGCGACAGAACAGCGCGGGCGGCGTCCCTGTTGCTGAGGGCCACATATGCGCGGGCAAGGATGACTGCGCCTTCATAGGTCTGCGGCGCGGTGCTGCCGAAGGCGGCAACCACGGTACGGGCGGGCGGGTTTTCCCGGTACAGCGCCTTTTCACTGTTGGAGCGCAGCGTTGCCATGCCGGGCCAACCCTGCAGGTCGCGCGCGGCCTGGGCGATCTCGCTGCTGGGCACGGCCTCCCCACCCGAAAGCGCAATCGCCCAGGCCATGATATGGCGGTCGAGCGAGCGCGCAGGCAGACTGTCGCGGATCTTTCGGGCACTTGCCGTATTGCCTGCCGACAGGGCGTCGAGGCCCTTCTTCAGCAGGCGCATGTCTCCCGGATCGGCCGCTGTTTCGATGATATCGGGAGCGTGCCGCGCGATCGACGCCGTCGTCGCTTCGTTGTCGACGGGAGCGTAGGGGCGGGCGAGAGGAATCGGGCCGTTCGAAGGCAGTTCGAAAGCCGCCGCCCCGGAAATCATCGGGACTGTGAGGATAAGACCGGCAAGTAAAGCCCTTGTTGGCATTGTCGGGTAAGTTCCTGTCGAAACGCGAAACAAGTTGAAGGGTCGCGCCAGGGTAATCCACGGGCGGTGAAGAGCCGGTAAACGAAAGGTTATCCTTCTGGATCGAATTTTACGGACCCCTTCACGCCTCGAAAAACGTCCCACATCCCATTCTTGCAGGCTTTTGGCGGCAAGACTATGGTGCACCGCCTCGCTATGGGCTAGAAACCGTCGCGGGCCGGCTTTTGCCGTTCTTTTTATTTATTCATCCGGAGTTCGACGAAAATGTTCAGAGGGTCTTTCACTGCGCTCGTGACGCCGTTCCAGAAGGACGGAAGTCTCGACGAGAAAGCCTTCCGGTCGCTCGTCGAATGGCAGATCGCGGAAGGAACCAACGGTCTGGTGCCGGTGGGCACCACCGGGGAATCACCCACGCTCACCCATGAGGAGCACCGGGAGGTCATCCGGATTTGCGTTGAGGTGGCTACGGGAAGGGTCCCCGTCATAGCCGGGGCCGGCTCCAACAACACCGCCGAGGCCATCAGCCTCGTGCAATATGCCGAAAAGGCGGGCGCCGATGCCGCCCTTGTGGTCACGCCATACTATAACAAGCCGTCGCAACGGGGCCTCTATGCCCATTTCGCTGCGATCGCCAAGGCGACGAGCCTGCCCATCATCATCTACAATATCCCGCCGCGCTCGGTGATCGACATGACCCCGGAAACGATGGGCCGGCTGGTGAACGACTTCAAGAATATCGCCGGCGTGAAGGATGCGACGGGCAAGATCGAGCGCGTTTCCGAGCAACGCATCACCTGCGGCAAGGATTTCATCCAGCTTTCGGGCGAGGATGCATCGGCTCTCGGCTTCAACGCGCATGGCGGGGTCGGGGCAATATCGGTGACGTCCAACGTCGCCCCTCGTCTCTGTTCCGAATTTCAGCAGGCCTCGCTTGCAGGAGACAGGGAGAGGGCGATCGAGTTGCAGGACCGCCTGATGCCATTGCACAAGGCCCTGTTCATCGAGCCTGGCGTTTCGGGAACCAAATATGCGCTTTCCCGTCTCGGCAGGATCGAAAACATCGTCCGCTCGCCGCTGGTCGAGGTGGAAGCATCCACTGCCGAGAAGATCGATGCGGCCATGATCCATGCCGGACTGATGAACTGACGGCGGCCATTCCTTCGCGGGTTGCTGGCCGGTACAGGCGGCGCCGCACGGGCTTTGTGTTGCGAAGACCCGTAAATATCCATATTTCCTGCTTCCTCTTTCCGACGGGATGCGCTGCATCCTTTTCGATCAGATTGACAGTTTCCGATCCTCAGCATGGCGAAAGACAAGAATCCGAATATCAAGACCGTGGCGGAGAACCGGAAGGCGCGGTTTGCCTACGAGATCGTCGATACATACGAGGCGGGACTGGTGCTGACCGGTACCGAGGTCAAGTCGCTGCGCGAGGGACATGCGAACATCCAGGAATCATACGCCGCCGTGGAGGGCGGCGAGATCTGGCTGATCAACTCCTATCTGCCTGAATATCTGCAGGGCAACCGGTTCAACCATGAGCCGCGCCGTCGCCGCAAGCTACTGCTCAACAAGCGCGAGATGGCAAGGCTGGCGCAGGCGGTGGAGCGCGAAGGCATGACCATGGTGCCGCTGAAGATCTATTTCAACGAGCGGGGCCGGGCCAAGCTGCTGCTCGCCATTGCTCGCGGCAAGAAGCTGCACGACAAGCGCCAGACCGAGAAGCAGCGCGATTGGGAGCGGGAGAAGGGGCGGCTTTTGAAGGAGCGCGGCTGAATAGGTTCGGGAAGATTTTCCAGGGACAGGCGAATCGCGATCAATTCTCTCGCTATTCGCTCAAAAATTCCTTCACCCCACGAAACACTTGTCGGAACATCTCCTCCGTCAGCTTCCCGGTATTCGTGTTATAGCGCGAGCAGTGATAGCTCGGGAAAAGCGTAACCGCTTCTGCTTCCAGCCGGGCGCCATGGATGAAGGGCAGGGCGGCGACGCGCATTCTGAGCGCCCGCACCGTCGACTGATGGGCGATCATCCCGAGCGTCACGATCGCCTTGAGATTGGGGAACCGCTCGATGGTCGGAACAAAGAAGTGCTGGCGGCAGGTGGCAATCTCGGCGCCGACCGGCTTGTTTTCCGGCGGCACGCAGCGGACCGCATTGGTGATCGCAGTCCCGATCAGTTCCAGCCCGTCATCCGGGAGGGCTTCATAGTCTCCGCGCGCGAAGCCGAAGCGGACAAGCGTGTCATAAAGCAGATTGCCGGCGTAATCGCCCGTGAAGGGTCTGCCGGTCCTGTTCGCGCCGCGAAGGCCGGGCGCGAGCCCCACGATGAGGAGCTCGACGGCTTCTTCGCCTTCAGGCGGCAGGAAAGTGGGCACCGGAGCGTTGTACCAGCCGGGTTCCCTGGCGCGCCATTCGGCGATGAAGTTGTGAAGGCGAGGGCAAAGAGGGCAGTCGCGCGGCGGCTCTGCCGGCCGCAAGGCTGGCGCGTGCATCAGTAAGTATCGTCCTCCTCGTCGAATTCCGGTTTGTCGGAACGGCGGGTGGGGGGACGTTCGGACGGATCACGGCCAACTTCCGCTTTTAGCGAGGCGAGGTCGATGAAATTGTCCGCCTGCCTTCGAAGGTCGTCCGATATCATCGGAGGCTGCGACTGGATCGTGGACACGACACTGACCTTGCGGCCCTTGCGCTGGAGCGCTTCCACCAGGGTGCGGAAGTCTCCGTCGCCGGAAAAGACCACATAGTGATCGACCACATCGACCAGTTCCAGTGCGTCGATGGCCAGTTCGATATCCATATTGCCCTTGATCTTCCGGCGGCCGGTGGAATCGGTGAATTCCTTCGCGGGCTTGGTAACGACCTTGTAGCCGTTATAGTCGAGCCAGTCGATCAATGGCCGGATCGAGGAATATTCCTGATCCTCCGCCAGCGCGGTATAGTAATAGGCGCGCAGGAGATAGCCGCGCTTCTGAAAGCTTGCCAGCAACTTCCGGTAGTCGATGTCGAAACCAAGGGCTCTGGACGTCGCGTAAAGATTGGCGCCGTCTATAAACAGGGCTATTTTCTCGCGTGGATCGAACATTTCAAAAATTCCTTCTAGGCAATATTCTAGCGCAACAGGACCCTCATGGCATCGCGAATAATCGCGCGAATGTTACCTGCCGTAATATGACATAGAGCTGGGCCAATCCGTTCCAAGGGGGCATGGTCAGATGACGGAAATAGTGATCATTGAGTAAAAATTTCCATTCTTCTGCCATATAAGGATGTAACGAGAAAGCTTGTAAATTGCGGATATGCGCGCTATGCACCGCGCAAACTTCTCCAAGAAATCCATGCATGAAAGGGGCAATGAATGGCCCGCGTCACTGTTGAAGATTGCATTGACAAGGTCGAGAACCGGTTCGAACTGGTCCTGCTGGCCAGCCACCGTGCGCGCCTGATCTCGCAAGGCAGCCAGATCACGGTCGATCGCGACAACGACAAGAACCCTGTCGTTGCCCTTCGCGAGATTGCCGACGAGACCCTCTCGCCGGGCGATCTCAAGGAGGATCTGATCCACTCCCTGCAGAAACATGTCGAGGTCGATGAGCCCGAACCCGAGGCTCCGGCGCTTGCCGATCAGGCCAGCGCCATCGAGGCCGAAGACGACAGCCCGGACGAGCCGATTGCTTTCGACCGTATGAGCGAGGAAGAACTGCTTGCCGGCATCGAGGGTCTCGTTCCGCCGGAAAAGAGCGACGATTTCTGATCAAAATCTGTTGGCCGGCGCACTTTCGTCTCTGCCGGTTCACAACTATTTATAACATGCGCCGCATCCTGGATGCGGCGCATGTTCTGTTTGGAAGCGCTATACTGATTTTGATGCCGGCCAGTATCTTTGGGAATGTCGCGCCATGATGCGTCAATATGAGCTTGTCGAGCGTGTGCAGCGCTACAAGCCGGACGTCAACGAGGCGCTTCTCAACAAGGCCTATGTCTATGCCATGCAGAAGCATGGTCATCAGCGTCGCGCCTCGGGTGACCCTTACTTTTCCCATCCGCTCGAGGTTGCCGCGATCCTCACCGAGATGCATCTCGACGAGGCGACGATCGCGGTCGCTCTGCTGCATGACACCATTGAGGACACGACGGCGACACGTCAGGAGATTGACGAGCTTTTCGGTGCTGACATCGGCCAGCTCGTCGAAGGCCTGACCAAGCTGAAGAAGCTCGACCTCGTTTCCAAAAAGGCGGAGCAGGCGGAGAACCTGCGCAAGCTGTTGCTCGCCATCTCCCAGGATGTCCGCGTGCTTCTCGTCAAGCTGGCTGACCGGCTGCACAATATGCGCACCTTGCACCATGTGCCCGAGCACAAGCGCTTGCGCATTGCCGAAGAGACGATGGACATCTATGCGCCGCTGGCAGGTCGCATGGGCATGCAGGACATGCGCGAGGAACTTGAGGAACTCGCCTTCCGCTATATCAATCCGGAAGCCTATCGCACGGTCACCGAGAGGCTTGCCGACGTATTCGAGCGCAATCGCGGTGTCATCAGCGAGATCGAAAGCGCGCTTTCCAGCCTGTTCGAGAAATACGCCATCAAGGCCAAGGTGAAGAGCCGGCAGAAAAAGCCCTGGTCGGTCTTCCGCAAGATGGAGACAAAGGCGCTCTCCTTCGAGCAGCTTTCCGATATCTTTGGCTTTAGGGTCATTGTCGATACAGTCGAGGATTGCTACCGGGCGCTCTGCGCCATCCACACAACATGGTCGATGGTGCCGGGCCGCTTCAAGGACTACATCTCGACCCCGAAGCAGAACGACTACCGGTCTATCCACACCACCATCGTCGGCCCGTCGCGCCAGCGCGTGGAACTGCAGATACGCACCCACGAGATGGACAGCATAGCCGAATACGGTGTTGCCGCTCATTCCATCTACAAGGACAATGGCGGCAAGGCACCGAACGGCTCCCATCACCAGATTTCAAGGGACACCAACGCCTATTCCTGGCTGAGACGCACCATAGAGGCGCTGTCGGAAGGCGATAATCCGGAGGATTTCCTCGAAAACACCAAACTCGAGCTCTTCCAGGACCAGGTCTTCTGTTTCACACCCAAGGGCAGGCTGATCGCCTTGCCACGCGGCGCCACGCCGATCGACTTCGCCTATGCCGTCCATACGGAAGTCGGCGACACCTGCGTCGGCGCCAAGGTCAATGGCCGCATAATGCCGCTGATGACTGAACTGAAGAATGGCGACGAGGTGGAGATCATCCGCTCCAAGGCGCAAGTGCCGCCGGCCGCATGGGAAACGATGGTGGTCACCGGCAAGGCGCGCTCTGCCATTCGCCGTGCGACGCGCAATGCCATCCGCAAGCAGTATTCAGGTCTTGGCGCCCGCATTCTGGAGCGTGCCTTCGAGCGTGCCGGCAAGACTTTCACCAGGGATCTGCTCAAGCCGATCCTGCATCGGCTGGSGCGCAAGGATATAGAGGATGTGCTGGCTGCTGTCGGCCGGGGAGAACTTTCCTCGCAGGACATCATCCGCGCCGTCTATCCGGACTACAAGGATGAGCGTGTCACGCAGATGCCGAAGGCGCGTGAGGAGGGCTGGTTCAACCTGCGTAACGCGGCCGGCATGCTGTTCCAGATTCCGGGACGTTCCTCCTCACGCAAGGAGAAGCGCCAGGGGAAGGGGGCTTCGCAGGAAGCGCGCGCTGCGCTGCCCATCCGTGGGGTGAGCGGCGACCTGCCGGTGAAGTTTGCACCCGAAGGCGCGGTTCCGGGGGACCGCATTGTCGGCATCATTCAGCCCGGCTCGGGCATCACGATCTATCCCATACAGTCGCCCGCCCTGACGGCCTTCGATGATCAGCCGGAACGATGGATCGATGTGCGCTGGGACATCGACGAGCATATGAAGGAGCGGTTCCCCGCCCGCGTCTCCGTGACGGCGATCAACGAGCCGGGCTCGCTGGCCGAGATCACCGGCGTGATCGCTTCAAATGATGCCAATATCCACACGCTTTCCATGACACGCACGGCGCCCGACTTCACCGAAATGGTATTCGACCTCGAAGTGTGGGACCTGAAGCATCTGAACCGGCTGATCTCGCAGCTCAAGGAAGTCTCGAGCGTCAGCGGAGCCCATCGTGTCAATGGCTGATTGTCTTGCGGTTTTCGATCGCTATATCGATCAGGGTTGCAATATGAGGTCGGATATCGTCCGACCGTGGTGCGTCTGATGCTGTTTCGACGTCGAAAGCCGGCTGGTATGCGGGAAAGGGTCAGAACGTTTGTCTGGCCCCGCCGGTCGATCAAGCGCTCTGTCCAGTATTACACGAAGCGCATTCTGCGCCTGTCGGCGACGCCCCATGCGATTGCTGTTGGAGCTGCCGCCGGGGTCTTTGCCTCCTTCACGCCCTTTCTCGGCTTTCACCTCCTCATCGCGATCGCCCTGTCCTGGCTTCTTTCCGGAAATATCGTGGCCTCCACTCTGGCGACCTTTGTCGGCAATCCGCTGACATATCCTTTCATCTGGGCCATGACGCTGGAGACAGGAAGATTTCTGCTCTATGGCAGCCGGCCGTCGGAAACGGTCGAATTGCAACTCGGCGGGGCGCTGACGCATCTGGAATTCACCGAGCTTTGGCAGCCTCTTTTGAAGCCCATGACGATCGGGTGCATTCCCCTGGGCATTCTCTTCGGCCTTGTCGCCTATGCCCTCACGCGCCGCGCGGCGATCGCCTTCCGGAAGGAACGGCGCAGGCGGCTTGCCGAAAGGGCCAGGCGAAAGGCATCCGCACAGACCTTCTCTGCCAAGACGGTGGCTGGTTGATGATTATAGGTATAGGCAGCGATCTCATAGATATTCGCCGTGTCGCCAGGACGTTGGAGCGATATGGCGAGCGCTTCACAATGCGCGTGTTCACTGAGGTGGAACGTGCCAAATCGGACCGCCGCAAGGAGCGCGCCGCCTCCTATGCGAAACGCTTCGCGGCCAAGGAAGCCTGTGCCAAGGCCCTTGGCACCGGTCTTTCCCGGGGCGTTTTCTGGCGCGACATGGGCGTGGTGAACCTGCCCGGCGGCAAGCCGACCATGCAACTCACGCGCGGTGCCGCAACCCGGCTCGAAAGCATGGTGCCAGCCGGACACAAGCCGCTCGTCCATCTGACCATCACGGACGACTATCCGCTGGCCCAGGCGTTCGTGATCATCGAAGCGGTTCCGGTTGACTAACCATGTGCGACCGCGTGAGCACATTGCCCCGACGGCCATGAGCCGGTAAGACGAACCCGACAGACATTCGAGGAAGAGATGAGCGTGTCGGAAAAATCGCAGAAGAAATCCGGCGGACTTGGCGAAACGGTAAGTGTGATCGTCCAGGCGCTGCTTTTGGCGCTCGTTATCCGCACTTTCCTGTTTCAGCCTTTTTCCATCCCGTCGGGTTCCATGCGTCCGACGCTGCTGGAGGGCGACTATCTCTTCGTGACGAAATGGGCCTATGGCTATTCGCGCTACTCGCTGCCTTTCGGGCCGCCGATTTTTTCCGGCCGCATTTGGGCCAGCGAGCCGGAGCGTGGCGATGTCGTGGTCTTCAAGTTCCCGCCCAATCCGTCGCTGGACTACATCAAGCGCGTGATCGGTCTGCCGGGCGACCGCGTCCAGATCCGCGACGGCCAGCTTTTCATCAACGATGAGGCGGTTTCGCGCGAGAAGGTCGGACAGATCGACAATCCCGACATTACGGAGGTAGACCGTCCCGTCGATGTCTATCGCGAGACGCTGCCGAATGGTGTCTCCTACGATACGCTCGACCTGACGCCGAATTCGATCGGTGACAATACCCGCGAGTTCGTCGTCCCCGAGGGGCATTATTTCATGATGGGCGACAATCGCGACAATTCGGCCGACAGCCGCTTCTCCGTCGGCTTCGTACCGGCGGAGAATCTTGTCGGCCGCGCCAACATCATCTTCTTCTCCATCGGCGGGGGTGCAAGCCCGCTGGAAATCTGGAAATGGCCGTCCGAGCTCCGCCCGGGACGGCTCTTCAATGCTCTGAACTAACTTGGATGTCGAGGAAGCGTCTGAAGGGAAAGGAACTCGCCGAAGCGTTCGAACAGCGCACCGGCCAGAGCTTTCGCGACATTTCGCTCCTCGACCGGGCACTGACCCATGCAAGCGCCCGCGAAGTTGCCGGATTCGACTATCAAAGGCTCGAATTTCTGGGCGACCGGGTGTTGGGTCTCGTCATCTCCGAAATGCTTTTCAAGGCCTACCCGGAAGCGCCGGAAGGTGAGCTTTCAGTACGGCTGAACGCCCTCGTGAATGCGGAGACGCTCGCCGCCATAGCCGATGAGATCAATCTTGCCGACCTGATCCAGGCCGGCAGAGAACTCAGATCCGTGACCGGCCGCAAGCGCGTCAATCTGCGGGCAGACATCATGGAGGCGCTGATAGCCGCCATCTATCTGGAAGGCGGACTGGAGGCGGCACGCAACTTCGTCCACCGCTATTGGATGCCGCGCTCGCAGGCCGAAGGTGCTGCAAGACGCGATCCCAAGACGGAATTGCAGGAATGGGCGCATCAGGTTGCCGGGGCAGCTCCCACTTATTCGATGGATGCGCGCGAGGGGCCGGACCACGATCCGCTGTTCACAATCAGCGTCCATGTGAAGGGTCACGCATCTGCCATCGGGCAAGGGCGTTCAAAGCGGGAAGCGGAGCAGGCTGCCGCCACTGCCATGCTCATCCGTGAAGGGGTTTGGCAGGGGCCGGAGAAAGTGTCGTGAGCGCAGCGCAGGAAGGCGAACGTCCCACCGGTTCGGGCTTTGTCGCCCTGATCGGCGCCACCAATGCGGGCAAGTCCACCCTCCTGAATCGTCTTGTCGGCGCCAAGGTGTCGATTGTCACCCACAAGGTCCAGACGACACGAGCCATGGTTCGCGGCATCGCCACCCATGATAATGCGCAGATCGTCTTCCTCGACACGCCCGGCATCTTCCGTCCGCGCCGCAGGCTAGACAAGGCCATGGTGGCTACCGCCTGGGGGGGCGCGAAGGACGCCGATATTGTCGCCCTGCTGGTCGATGCCGAACGGGGGCTGAAAGGCGACACACAGGCCATCCTCGACAATCTTGCGGATATCCGTCAGCCGAAGCTGCTCATCCTGAACAAGATCGACCGCGTGAAGCCGGAAAAGCTGCTGGCGCTCGCAGCCGAGGCCAATGAACGTGCCGGCTTCGAGCGCACCTTCATGATCTCGGCACTGACCGGCTCGGGCTGCGACGACCTGCTCGACTATCTGGCCAAGGCCTTGCCGGAAGGGCCGTGGTACTATCCCGAAGATCAGATTTCAGATCTGCCCATGCGGCAGCTTGCGGCGGAAATCACACGCGAGAAGATCTTCCTGCGCCTGCATCAGGAGCTTCCCTATGCCATTCATGTCGAGACGGAGAAATGGGAGGAGCTCAAGAACGGCTCCGTGCGCATCGAGCAGGTGATCTACGTCGAGCGCGAGAGCCAGAAGAAGATCGTGCTTGGCCATAAGGGCGAGACGATCCGCGCCATAGGGCAGGCGGCCCGCGCCGAGATCGCGGAAATCCTAGAGCAGCCCGTGCACCTCTTCCTCTTCGTCAAGGTGCGCGGCAATTGGGGCGATGATCCCGAGCGATACCGGGAAATGGGGCTTGAGTTTCCGCAGTAAGCGGACAAGGTTCACGCATGGAATGGCGCGACGAGGGAATCATCCTTGGCACCCGCCGGCATGGCGAGACGAGCGTCATACTGGAGGTGATGACGCCGGCGCATGGCCGCCACCTCGGCCTCGTGCGCGGGGGCCGCTCGCGCAGGATGCAGCCGCTGCTTCAGCCGGGCAACCGGGTCGATCTCGTCTGGCGGGCGCGGCTCGACGAGCATCTAGGCACCTTCCAGGCAGAGGCGGTGGAACTCAACGCTGCCCGCCTTCTCGCAAGCGCGGCCGGGGTCTATGGAGTGCAATTGCTCGCGGCGCACCTGAGGCTACTGCCCGAGCGCGATCCCCATGCCGGCCTCTATGAGACGTTGTGCATCCTGATCGGCCATCTTGAGGACCCTCGGGCGGCCGCCGAGCTCGTCGTCCGCTTCGAGCTGCTTCTGCTTGACGAATTGGGCTTCGGGCTCGATCTCGACGAATGCGCGGCCACTGGCCGGCGCGACGATCTCGTTTATGTCTCGCCGAAGAGCGGCCGGGCGGTCTCGCGGGAGGCCGGGACACCCTGGCACGACAAGCTGCTGGCCTTGCCGGCATTCCTGCGTCGCGGTTCTGCCCTGAGGGCGGAGGTGGCCTCGCTGGACGAGGCTTTCCGTCTTACAGGTTTCTTCTTCCACAGGCATGTTTACGAACCGCGGGGGCTCGGTGAGCCCGAAGCTCGCAGCGGTTTCCTTGGTGCGGTGCGTCGCGCCCTGTCCGAGGAGCATCCGCGCGGAGACGACAACGGAGAGAATGCTGCATGAGCGCTGTCGAATTGTTTCCCGGATATGTCGCTCCGCTTGGCGTCGGAACCATACCGCACGAAGACGTCGCGAAATTCTCCGGACTCGAATTGCTGCAAAAGGCGATCGACGGGACCTATCCCGCCCCGAATATAAGCGCACAGATGAATTTCGGGCTGACTGAGGTATCGCACGGGCGTGCCGTCTTTCACGGATTGCCGGGCGAACGGCATCTGAACCCGCTCGGCATGGTCCATGGCGGCTGGGCGGCGACCGTCCTCGATTCCGCCCTCGGCTGTGCGGTCCACACCACGCTGGAACCGGGCGAGGCTTACACGACCGTCGAGTTCAAGGTGAATCTGACTCGCCCGATCACGCTCACGACCGGCGAGGTGATCTGCGAGGGTAAAGTGATCCACAAGGGACGAACTTTGGCCGTTTCGGAGGCGAGCTTGCGGGACGGAAGCGGCAAGCTGTTGGCCTTTGGCACCGAAACCTGCTCGATTTTTCCGATCGGCAATCTCGCGCCCCGGTAACGCTCCGCACTTGCCGCAGCCGACCTTCGATCCATTTAACCGGCAGTTTTGTCTGCCGGTCGAGGATGCTTATGCAGAAATTCTATTCGCAGGTCGCGCTGGTCTATTTTGTCGCGGCCACGATTATCCTCATGCTGCTTGCATTTCTTCTGCTCGGCGCGGCCGTATGGGAGGCGGTGGTAAATCTTGCGGCAGGCGATCGCGTGGCCGCTGCGCTCGACAGCATAGGCATCCTGATCATCGGCTTCGCGGTCATAGAAACCGCGAAGTTCATTGCCGAAGAAGAGATTGTTCGCAAACGCGAGCTCCGTTCCTCCACGGAATCGCGCCGCTCCATCACTAAATTCATCACCATCATTGTGATTGCTGCCAGCCTGGAGGCGCTGGTCATGGTCTTCAAGACGAGCAGCGAAGGCATCCAGTTCGCGGTCTATCCGGCGTTCCTCTTCATGGCCGCGATGTTCGCACTTGTGGCGCTCGGAGCGTATCAGTGGCTTTCCAGCCGCATAGAGACGAATTCCGGCGACGACGACAAGGATCAGCCCGTCGCCGCCAGCAGGGCGAGGAAACGCCGCGAATGAAGAGCAATCCTACTCCGCCGGCGCCAGAATCGGCCGCTCGACAGGGCTTTCCTTGATCGGCCAGTGAACGATAGCGGCGAAGATGCCGAGCGCGACGCCGAGCCACCAGACCGGATCATAGGTGCCGAAATGGTCATAGAGATAGCCGCCGAGCCAGACGCCCAGGAATGAGCCGACCTGGTGCGAAAGGAAGACCATGCCGCCCAGAAGACCGAGATATCTCGTGCCGAACATGATGGCGACCAGCGCATTGGTGGGCGGCACCGTCGACAGCCACAACAGCCCCATGACGATCGCGAAGACGATCACGCTTGTCGGCGTCTGCGGCAGGATCAGGAAGGCGGTGATGGCAACGGACCGCGCCAGATAGATCAGCGCCAGGAATATAGGCTTGGAATAGCGCTGCCCGATGAAGCCTGAGCCGAGCGATCCGATGATGTTGAAGAAGCCGATCAGCGCCAGGGCGATCACCGCATAGCGGGCATCGATCCCCAGATCGCCGATATAGGCGGGGAAATGGGCGGTGATGAAGGCCACCTGAAAGCCGCAGACGAAAAAGCCGGCGACCAGCAGCACGAAACTCTGGTGGCCGAAGGCTTCGCGCAGGGCGGCGCCGATCGTCTGGTCCAGTTCCGCCTGAGTGGCTCTTGCCGTCGATGCATTCCCCGTCAGCGGGATCGCGAGCAGCGGAATGGCCAGCATCGCTATCCCGAGATAGACGAGCGTGTCCGACCAGCCAAAAGTGTCGATCAGCGCCTGCGTGATCGGCGCGAAAAGGAACATGCCGGCCGATCCGGCGGCGGTCCCGATGCCGAATACCATCGAACGCTGCTCCGGGGCGATTCGGCGTGCGAATGCCGCCAGCACTATGCCAAAGGAGCCGGCCGCTACGCCGAGCCCAACCAGCACGCCGCCGCCGATATGCAGCATGATTTCATCGGTCGCGACCGCCATCATACACAGGCCGGCCGCGTAGAGAATGCCTGACAGCGCAAGAACGCGCCATGTACCGAAGCGGTCCGCGATGGCTCCGAAGATCGGCTGGCCGGCGCCCCAAAGCAGGTTCTGGATCGCCATGGCGAGGCCGAAGGTCGTCCTGTCCCAGCCCCGGTCTTCCAGCATGGGAAGCTGGAAGAAGCCCATGGCCGAACGCGGCCCGAATGTCATGGCGGCGATAATGCAGCCGCAGGCAACGATCAGCCAGGGGAAGGACGACCGGCTTGACTGGGTCGCAGTGGCATTCGTCATGGGAAATCCTCGGAGAAAACGCGCCAATACTATCGGAAGAACGATCGCATTCAATTGAATTGATCTGGGAGAATGATCAATAATATTGATATCTATTCCCGGCCTGCGTCGGGAGTCCCAATCCGGAATATTGGCGCTTGTCCTTCGTTGTTGCATTGTCACTTGCAGCGCGGTTGACCTGTCGACGGCCGCCGGACGGAGCGGGATGGAAGAGAAGAAGCAGGCGATCCTGGCGGAAATCCCGAATTTGAGGCGTTATGCGCGTGCATTGCTGCGTGATCCCGATGCCGCGGATGACCTCGTCCAGGACTGTCTGGAGCGAGCCCTGTCCAGGCTCGACAATTGGCAAACCGGAGAATCGCCCCGCCGTTGGCTTTTCACTGTCATGCACCACCTGTTCATCGACGAGAAGCGCAGGGCCCGGCGCCGCGGCCGCACCCTGGTGGAGTCTCCGGCAGGGAATGAAGATGCTGCGGTGGCGCCTGTGCAGTTGGACGTGCTGGCCTCGCGCGACGTGCTCGACGCGCTGCAAGGCATCAGCGCCGACCGGCGAGCGGCACTGCTCCTGGTTGCGGTGGAGGGGTTGAGTTACGCCCAGGCAGCTACCGTATTGGAGATCCCCACCGGCACGCTGATGTCCCGCATCGCGCGCGGGCGCGAGGAATTGCGGGTCCTGCTCGACCGGGCAAGGCGGCGCAAAAGCATAAGGGTCGTGGAGAAATGAACGACCACCGTGTCTATACCGACCGCGATATCCATCTGGCGCTCGATGGTGAACTGCTGGAAGACGAGCGTGCGGCCTTCGCCCGCTGGCTGGAAGACAACCCGCCGATGAAAGCTGTCAGCGAACGCTATGCGGCCGATCGGGAGTTGCTGCGGGATGCCTTGGCGCCTGTTGCGGACGAACCGTTGCCCGCAAGGTTCGCGGGTTTCTCGGAGGCCGGCGCCGACATGCGGAAAGTGCCGCGCCGGGCGCCGTGGTGGCGCGCAGCAGCGGCGGCTGCGATCTTCGTCGCAGGCGGAGCGGCCGGGTATTTCTACGGGATGCTGAGGGCTGAGCAGAGTGTCAGTTCCGTCCTGCGCATCGCTGATGATGCGGTGGCCGCGCATGTGATCTTCGCCGCCGAAAAGCTGCATGTCGTTGAAGTCGCCGCCGACCAGAAGGATCATCTTGTCGGATGGCTCTCCAAACGCCTCGGCACCCGGCTCCAGGCGCCTGACCTGGAGAGAGAGGGGTTCAGGCTTATCGGGGGACGACTCCTGGCCTCCGGTGACGCTCCGGCCGCCCAGTTCATGTATGAAAATCCGGAGGGCGCACGGATTTCCCTCTATGTCACCCATTGCGCTCCTGCTGCGGAAACTGGCTTCCGTCTTTACGAGCATGAGGGCGCGCGTACCTTCTACTGGCTGGACGAGGGTTTCGGCTATGCGGTGGCCGGAAGCATGCCGGAAGACATGCTGCTCAGGATCGCCAATGCCTCTTACCGGCAATTGCTTTCAGGGCAGGATCCATCTGGATGACGGAGGCAATCCTCGTCACGCCCGCTGCCCGCATGACGAAGGGGCGTAAAGGCTGCGAGCAGTCAGGGGGAAGTGCTACGGCTTCCTGACTTCGATCTGGCCGCCAAAGGTTCCCGGGCGGGTGACAGGGCCGATGATACCCTTGCCGCTGCCCTTTGCCATGGGCGAGGGGAGCGGCGGCGAAGGAACCTGGACGGTGGTGCCGTTTTGCAGCGGACCGATCTGAATGCCCGGATTGGCCTGCTTCAGCGCCTCGACGTTCACGCCGCAGCGCTGTGCGATCCCTTCCAGGGTCTCGCCGTATCTGATGCCGGTTCCGCCCCTGCAATTGGCCCAGCTAGCCGTCGGCACGACGAGGCAGCAAAATACAATGAGAATGGAAAGGGCTTTCATCAACCTATCCCGCCGCTACGCCTGCGCCAAAATTGCGGCGACGCCGATCAATTCTTCGCGCGCTTCCCCTTGGCCGTGACCTCCTGCTGGTCCGCAGGCGTTTCGGCAATAAGCCGGAGTTCGCGCTGCGGAAATGGAATGGTAATGCCGTTTTCGTCAAAGGCGCGTTTGACCGCCTTGGTCAGATCGAACCTTGTCTGCCAGAAATCGGAGGTTCTGGTCCAGTAGCGCAGGGTTACGTTCACTGCACTCTCGCCAAGTGTCATCACGAATGTTTCCGGTGCGGGATTGTCCAGAACACGCTTGTCGCTGGCTGCAAGCGCGGCCAGAAGCTCCTGGGCAAGATTGATATCGTCGTTATAACCGATGCGGATCTCGAGATCGTAGCGCCGCAGGTTGTTGCGCGAATAGTTGATCACCGGCGTGTTCCAGAGTTCGCTGTTCGGCGCCATGACGAAGACGCCATCGGCCGCCTTCAGTTCCGTGGCGAACAGGCCGATCTCCTGGACGGTTCCGGCGACGTTTCCCGTATCGATATATTCGCCGACCCGGAAGGGCTTCAGCGCCAACAGCATGATCCCGGCGGCGATGTTCTGCAGCGTTCCCTGGAGCGCCAAGCCGATCGCAAGACCTGCGGCGCCCAGTGCGGCGATGATACTGGCCGTCTGCACACCGAACTGCGCCAGTACCGTGACGCCGACAAGAATAAGCACCGCATAGCGAATGGTCTTTGACAGGAATTTGCGAAGGGTCTCGTCAAAGGCGCTGAATTTGCCGAGCCCTCCATAAGCCCAGCGCTCAAGCACACCTGCCAGGAAATATCCGACAATCAGGAGGATGATGGCACCGGCTATCGAGAAGGAGTAGGCAACGATCAGCGCGCTGGCCTGTTGCCATGCTGCTTCCGCTGCCGTCATCATACCGGTCGTGTTGAATTCCATTGGCCGTTTCTCCTGGGTTATCGAACGGATTCGGCAGTCATTAAACCGGAACAGCAACACAGACAAAAGACCGGCAGGCTAGGACGGGGAAATGTCACAATTCAGCCTCAATTCAGGAGCGTAGCGCTTTTGCTGTCTGCGCGGTGGAGGCTGCACGCAGGCACGGCTGTGCTGTTCCAATGCCTCTCTACCATCGCCTGCACTTCGAGGTGACGAGCAAACAGCATGATTGCCGAGATCCGTCCGGCCCGCGCCTCCGACATCGACGCGCTTGTCACCATTGAGAATGCCGTTTTCCAAAGCGACCGCATCTCCCGCCGTTCTTTTCAGCACCTGTTCAGGAGCGGAGCCGCGACCATCCTTGTGTCCGGTGCCGGTGCCGCAATCTCCGGCTACACAATGGTTCTCTATCGCAAGGGCAGCACAGTAGCGCGGCTCTATTCCATAGCGGTCGCCCTGCGGCATTCCGGGTCAGGTATCGGCAAAAAGCTCCTCGAAGCTGCCGAGCAGGCTGCTTGCGAACGTGGCCGCATGGTGCTGCGGCTCGAAGTGCGCGAGGAGAACGAGCGTGCGCGCCGCTTCTATGAGAAGGCTGGCTACCGCCGGATCGGGCGCAAGGAGAAATACTATCAGGACGGAGCGGCGGCACTGCGCTTCGAGAAGCTTCTATCTGGCGGACCGCAGGATGCCGTCATACCCGGAGAGCGGGCTGCATCATGAGTTGGGTCATACTGACCGGCAGGCAGAACGATCTGGATCAGTTCGCTACCCCGCACAAGATCATCACCAATCGCGATTATCTCGCCCATCCGGCCCTGTTCCGCGGCCAGCGGCCAAAGGTGATCAATCTCTCAAACAGCTATGCATATCAGAGCCGGGGCTACTACGCCTCGCTGCTCGCCAGCTCGCGTGGACACAGGGTAATTCCGAGCGTCGAGACCATGATCGACCTGTCGGAGCGCAAGCTCTACGAGAATGCGCTGCCTGAACTGGAGCAGGTTCTGAACAAATGCCGCAAGGAGCTCGGCGGCAGCTTCCCCACCTCGGTCCCGATCTTCTTCGGCATCGGGCCGTCAAAGGCATGGGACCGCTTCGCCCGTCTGCTTTTCGACTGGTTCCGCGCGCCGGCGCTGGAAGTGACGATCGCCGATGGCAGCTGGGCGGCAATCCGCAAGATCGGATTCCTGCCGCTTGCCCGCATGAAACCTGAGGAGAAGAAGCGCTTCATCGCCAGCCTCGACAAATATACGAGCCGTGAATGGCGCGACAGCAAGGCGCGCGTGCCGGCGCGCTATACTTTCGCAACGCTGATTGACCCGCAGGAAGTGCTTCCGCCTTCCAGCGTGGTCTCGCTGAAGCACTGGTCCCGCATTGCGGAGAAGATGGGCGTCGAGGTGGAACCGATCACGCGCAAGGATCTGCCTAGGCTCGCCAATTATGACGCGCTCTTCATTCGCGAGACCACGTCAATCTCGAACCACACCTACCGCTTTGCGCGGCGCGCTCAGCAGGAAGGCATGCCGGTGATCGATGATCCGTTATCGATGATCCGCTGTACCAATAAGGTCTATCTCAACGAGTTAATGACCTACAACAAGGTGCCGGTGCCGCCGACGGTCATGATCGCCGGTAACGGCGATCTGGAAACGGCGGCCGACACGCTGGGCTTCCCGCTGGTGCTGAAGATACCGGACAGCGCTTTTTCGCGCGGCGTCAAGAAGGCGGCGAATTTCGCCGAACTGAAAGACTTGGCGACCAAATGGCTTGAGGACTCCGATCTCCTGATTGCGCAGAAATATCTGCCGACGGAATTCGATTGGCGCGTCGGCGTCCTTGGCGGTCAGCCGCTTTTCGCAGTCCACTATCTGATGGCCAAGAAGCACTGGCAGATCGTCAATCACGACCGCAACGGCAAGCCGGACGAGGGCGGCTTCCGCACCTTCACGCTGAAAGAGACGCCGCGGGATGTCATCGATATTGCCGTGCGCGCCGCCCGCTGCATCGGTGACGGGCTCTACGGCGTCGATCTCAAGGAAACCGCCGAGGGCGTCTATGTCATCGAGGTCAACGACAATCCAAATCTCGACCATGGCTGCGAGGATTCGGGCGAGAAGGACGACGTATGGATGCGTCTTACCCAGTGGTTCATCGACCGGCTGGAGCGGTCGGGGCGGTAGGCACTCGACTTAATCGCTTTAAATCGCTATGATTAATTATGATTGCCGAGGTTGCTATGGAAACCAAAGTCTTGACTGCGCATGTGCCTCTACAACTTGCCGAAAAAGTGGATGAGCTGGCAAGTCGGCTGGATCGTTCCCGCGGCTGGATTGTAAAGCAGGCTCTTTCTGCCTGGATTGAACAGGAAGAAGAACGTCGGCGCCTGACCTTGGAGGCACTTGCCGATATCGATAGCGCACGCGTAATCGATCACCAGGACATGCGCGCCTGGGCCGAGAGCCTTGATACCGACAATCCGCTTCCAGCACCACGTTGATGCAGCTGAAGTGGACGGAGAAAGCAGTCGGGGACTTGGTACAGCTGCATGAATTCCTTGTAGTGGTCAATCCGAAGGCTGCTGCGAAAATCGTGCAATCCTTGACCGCAGCACCGGAGAAGCTGTTCGATTATCCACGCCTCGGTGAAAAGCTGGAGGAATTCGAGCCGCGCGAAGTGCGCCGCATTCTGGTCGGGCGATATGAGATGCGCTATGAAATCCAGGATGCAACGATCTATGTGCTGCGCCTATGGCACACGCGGGAGGATCGTTAGCGATGCAACGGTTCTATATCCTCATCACCGTCTTCTCGATCGCGGCGAACCTCTCCAGAAACGCTTTCTGAATGCGCTTTGCCGGCTGCGGCTCGATCATGAAGCCGCTTGCCGGGATGCCTCGCGGCCTGCCGAAAAAACGTGCCGCCTCGGCCTCGTCGAAGCCTGCAAGCCGTGTCGCCTCGAAATAGGCGGCGATCCGGTCTGCGCGCTTGATCGCCTTGGTGAGCTTCTCCGGCAGTTCCGCCGGCAGTGAGAAGCGCAGGTGGATCGCCTGTTGCAGCCGTTTCTCGACCATCTTGTACTCGCCGCCGAGCGTTACCTTGAAGGGCGAGATCATGTCGCCGATCACATATTCGGGCCCGTCATGCAGAAGGGCGGCGAGTATCCAGTCCGGTCCGGGATCGGCAGTTATCTGCCGGAATATCTGCTCCACCAGCAAGGAGTGCTGGGCTACCGAAAAGGCATGATCGCCCTTTGTCTGCCCGTTCCATCGGGCCACGCGCGCAAGTCCATGCGCGATGTCTGTAATCTCGATATCGAGAGGAGAGGGGTTCAAGAGGTCCAGCCGCCGTCCCGAAAGCATGCGCTGCCAAGCCCGCGCCTGTTCGCCCTGCGTACCGCTCATCAGCCGCCGGCCATCTCTTCGGCGCTTTCCGGGAAGGCGAATTGCGCCCAGGCCGGTATGGTCAGCGTGATCTCCGCCTCTCCGGCCAGAATCGGAGTGCCGGCATCCATGGCTTCCTTGACCCGATCGATGCGGACGATCGCCAGTGCCTCTTGCCCGCTCACGGTGCCGAGAGCGCCGATGGACCTGCCACCTGCCGTTACAGGGGTGCTCGTTGCCGGCAATAGGCCCTTGCCGTGGGCGATCAGCACACGTCGCCGGGCCGTGCCGCGATGCTGCATGCGCGAGACGACTTCCTGGCCGACATAGCACCCTTTACGGAGGCCGACGCCGCCATTCTGGTCGAGAAGGACGTCATGGGGGAAAGCATCGCCGAGTTGATAGTCGGCGCCGCTTTCCGCCACGCCGTGCCTGATGCGCATGAGTTTCCAGTCTTCGACCGAAGCATCCTGGCTGGGAAGATCCGCGTAGAAACGGCAGACATGCGCTTCGTCCGGGAAACGGCGGTCCAAAAGTCCGGTTTCAGCTTGTGAACCAGTTGAATCAACATGCCAGCTTGCCGCGGCAACAACCTGATCCCGCTTGGAGATTTCCGCCTTGGCGCGTAAACGGTAGAGCATCAGCCGCTTCAGGAAATCATCCGCGATGTCGTTGCGGCATTCGAGCAGGAAGCTATCCGGGGCATTGCGTGAAACGAGATAGTCGAAAAGGATCTTGCCTTGCGGAGTGAGCAGTGCGCCGGGTCGCGCTTCTCCCGTTGCGAGCGTCCCGAAATCGCTGGTCAGGACATTCTGGAGGAAGTGCTCGGCTTCGGGGCCGGCCACCGTCAGAAGAGCGCGATCTTGGAGATGGATGGTTGGCATTGTCTTGCGGCAAATTGATTTCCGAAGAAGGTTTACGTAAGTCGCCTTGATGCCGCGAGCAAGCCCGCTGAAGCCTTGGCCGACAAACGGGATCCATTTTCGGGAATGATCCGATGTCACACCGGGGGTCGCTGCAGGCGCATGCGGTGCGCGATCCCTTCAGTCGCCGGCAACGAAAAACAGCCAACGCCCCTCGGGCGTGATACCGACACGGTAGAAAATATAGGCGCCGAAGGTTTTCATGTCCTGATAGTCGCCGGCCGTCACCAGAGTGAAGAGCTCGACCCGCTGCCTGGCGTCGAGTTTATCGAGCGGCAGGGCGAAGAAATAGGGCCATACATAGATCTCGGACGGATCGCCCTGGTTCAGATGGACAAAGCCGGCCTCCAGCACCTCCAGCAGGATCGCCAGAATTTCCTGCCCTTCGTCGTCGCCCGAAAGCTCCCGCAGGAAATCGATCGGATCGCCTTCCAGACCGCCAAGCGAGATTTGTGTCCCGTCGTCGCCGGTGCCCAGCAGTGGCCGCAGTTTTTCGACGTCACCGCTGCGGCATGCCTCGACGATCAGTTCATGCATGCGGCGGACCGGCTCGGGCAGTCTGTCGAGATCGTAAAGCACTTCCGGCAAGGGCTCGTCCGGATCGATATCGGGCCGCTCGATATTCGGTGCAGGGGCCTCTGTGCCGCTCGGCGCCGGCGAAACAGGGGTATCGTCCTCCGGGGAAGCCTGTTCCTCCTCCCCGGGAAGCGGAATCAGATATGGAGCCGTTTCGTCGGACTCACCGGCGGCAGGCGGATTCTGGCGCTGGATTTCGCTGAGCGCGTGGGCGGGCAGGGGGACCGAAAGACAGGAAAGCAGCAGTCCGCCCAGAACTAGCGGCACAAGGCTTCCCGCCTGCCGCGCCATGCCTGATATTTGGCGGCGGAACGGGTACCGAAAAGCCATCATACCCTCTCTCTCCGCATAGGCCGGATGGGTCCGCTGGATGACTGGCAATAACGAAGAAGCGGCCGGCTTCAATGACGGGTGCGCTCGGCCTGGAATTCGCCGGCGGCTACTTTTTCCCTCATGCGGTCGAGCAGCGCCAGGGCGACATGTTCGCCGCTGCTTCGCACCAGTTCGGCAAAGGCGGTCGAGAGCGCTGCTTCAGCGATGATCTCGGGCTCGATCCCGGCCGAAAGGCCTTCAGCCCAAGCTTCGCCGTGGCTTTCGGCGGAGGTCATCCGCATTTCTTCCCGGATCAGCGCGTCTATGTCCCCGAGGCCTTGATGCATGGCCATGTCCACCCGGTTTGCGGCGCCGCCCAAGGCGCCAGAGTCCCTTAATGTCCCGTTAAGCGATGTATCACATGAATTGCGGCACAAGCGCGACCATTTTTCGCAAAGTTAACAATCTTCTAATTACCATATCGCGAGGCGATCTCGCTGGTGAGGGTTTCGCCTTCCTTCATATAACGCTGGATGGCCTCCACCGCGGAAGCTGTGCAATGGGTGTAGGTCGATTGGAAGGACCGGTAGCCGTGATTGAAGCTCGCCACCAGTTTCGCCCGACGTTCCGGGCTGGGATTTTCCGTTGCCAGAAGTTCCTCCATCTGCTCGCGCCATTGATTGCCCTTTTCGCCGCAGACATTGCGCAGATAGTGGATGGAGCCGAGCACTTCCGCCAGGCGTAGCAACTGCCTTTCATAGGGCGCATTGGCGCTCTGGGCCGTGGAGGAGACGGCAGGCAGCATGAAAAGGACGGTGAAGACGAAGGCGGAGAACCGACGGGACATCATGTTGTTGTGGCGCAGGAACAGCCGGCCTGCAAGGGCCTGCTGCCCCTATTCCTGCGTGCCCAGGATATCTTCGGCAATGGCGAGCGTGGAGGCTGTCATCGGCAGGTTTCGCATCTCCTCGACCGTATACCATGCTGCATGCTCGGCATCGTCGCCTGGCGACGCCTCTCCGCCGATATAGGCGCCGCTAAAGACCCTCAGGCGAAAGACGCGCCCATCATGCGCCTTGAGATCGATCTCGCGCAGAAGACTGAGCGCGCCGGCTTCCAGCCCGGTTTCCTCTATCAATTCGCGGCGGACTGCCTCTTCGGCCGTTTCGCCGGCTTCGATTCGCCCGCCAGGGAAGGCATGGAGCCCGCGTGCGGGCTCGCGGCCCCGACGGACGAGGAGAAGACGCTCGCCTTTTCGCAGAGCCACCGAAACGGCCGGGATAGCTTGGGGATTCACGCTTTGATGGGCCTCCAAGGGTGGGCAGCAGGAAAGGCGATGTTTAACATCGCCCGCAGGAATCGGTGAAGAAGTAAACGGATCATGTGCGGACGCTTTGCCCTGACCACGACACCGCGAGACGTGGAGGAAATGTTCGACACGCTGGATGTCGAGGAGTTTCCGCCGCGTTTCAATATCGCGCCGACGCAACCGATCCTGATGGTTGCCGCCGSCCCGCGGCGGGAGGCCGGATCGAATCTGCCTTCGCGGCGATCCCAGCTTGTCCGATGGGGCTTCATTCCTTCCTGGGCGAAGGAGCCGCGTTCCTTTCCGCTTCTCATCAATGCCCGCTCGGAAACGGCGGCGGAAAAGGCCACTTTCCGGGCAGCCATGCGCCACCGTCGAACCCTGGTGCCGGCCACTGGCTTTTACGAATGGCGGCGTGAGGGCAAGCGGAAGCCGCAGGCCTATTGGGTCCGGCCGACAGGTGGCGGCTTGATCGCCTTCGCTGGCCTCATGGAGAACTGGCTGGAGCCCGGCGGCTCGGAGATGGACACCGGAGCCATTCTGACGACATCGGCCAATTCCGATATCCGCCATATCCATGAGCGCATGCCAGTCGTCATCCATCGCCGGGATTTTGACCGCTGGCTCGATTGCGTCCGCAGCGAACCGCGTGACGTTGCCGATCTCCTGCGGCCGGTCGAACCTGGCTTCTTCGAGGCGATCCCCGTTTCCGACAAGGTCAACAAGGTGGCCAATGCCGGTCCTGATCTGCAGGAGCGCGTGGGGCCGGATGCATCCGTGGCTCTGGCGGACGACAAGCCGAAGAACCCGACCGACGGCCAGCTCGCGCTGTTTTGAGATTCCCTTTGGCTCCGTTCCTGTGATGCAGCGCGATACGGCCGCGTATGCCCCTTGCAGCAGCGGCCCAATTCGGCCAAAGGCAAGGCATGGTTCCTGCCTTGCTTGCTCCCTTCCTTTCCGGATTTCTCCTCGGCGGCTCGCTGATCGTGGCCATCGGGGCGCAAAATGCCTTCATCCTGCGCCAGGGGCTGTTACGCCGGCATGTCTTCGTGCTGTGCCTGATCTGCGCGCTTTCGGATGCGCTTCTGATCGTTGCCGGCGTGGCGGGCCTTGGCACCCTGGTGGCGCAGTCGCCCTTGCTCATCACGGCCGTGACGGTGGGCGGTGCCATATTCCTGTTCTGTTATGCTTTCCTTGCGTTCCGGCGCGCGCTTCACCCCGATGCGATGAAAGTTTCGGGGAAAGACGGAGCAAGCCTGAAGGCGGCCGTCGCCGCCTGCCTTGCCTTCACCTTCCTCAACCCGCATGTCTATCTGGATACGGTGCTGCTCATCGGGTCGCTTTCCGCGACTTATCAGGGAGCCGGCAGGGTCGCCTATGGAATCGGCGCCGTCGCTGCTTCGTTCGTCTGGTTCTTCGCGCTCGGCTATGGAGCGAGACTTCTCCAGCCTCTTTTTGCCAGACCCGCCGCTTGGCGAGTTCTCGACATCATCATCGGCCTTGTGATGGCCGCTATCGCGCTCGGCCTTTTAAGCCGTCTTGGCGCGACCTGAAGCGATGGTGATGCGGTTGCGAGACGTGCAAAGAAGCGCCGCGATCAGCGAAGCAGGTCCAATCGCGTGATATTGGGCGACCAGCCCCTCACTCTTCTTTTGCGGTTTGCGTTCGGTTTTTCCGGTCTTGCGAGCCATCTTTTTTTCCTCGGATTTCCTGCGTTTCGCTCACCTTGGCAAATGGTGCTCGAATTCGTCGAAAACTTGGCTGCAACGGGGATGGTGCCGCCTGATCGGTTCAAATTGAATTATTAGGCTTAATAGTTTCTTCACGTCCCGGAGCCGATGTGATGGAACCTTTCCGCTCCTCTTCGTGCTTTTCCGGCGCTCCAAGCTTGACGAGGCTTCGACAGGGCGCGATAAAGCGCGCGATGAAAACGCCTCTCGCCATTACCGGCATCTGCATTATCGGCTAGCGCAATCCCGCTGGTCCGGACGTTTTCGCCTCCTCCTTGAAGCCAAGAAAAACGCCCCGGCCAGCAGGCTGGCGATAGAGCTCGTGCACGGCAGATCACTCAGGAGACGAGAATTGCATGTCTGACGGGTTTCGGGGACTTCGGCTTTACAACACGCTCACACGGGCGAAGGAGGATTTCATTCCCCTCGATCCGTCGAATGTGCGCATGTATGTCTGCGGGCCGACCGTCTACGACTTCGCCCATATCGGCAATGCGCGGCCGGTCATTGTCTTCGACGTGCTGTTCCGCCTTCTGCGCCATCTCTACGGCGAGGACGCTGTTACCTATGTGCGCAACATCACCGACGTGGATGACAAGATAAACGCCCGTGCATTGCGGGATTTCCCCAACATGCCACTCAACGAGGCGATCCGCCGCGTCACCGAAAGGACTGCCACCCAGTTCCATGAGGACGTGAAGGCGCTTGGCTGCCTGCCGCCGACCGTGGAGCCGCGCGCCACCGAATTCGTGCTGCCGCGCCAGGATGGCCGCACGGACATGGTGAGCCTGATTCAACGGCTTATCGAACGCGGCCATGCCTATGAAGCAGAAGGGGAAATCCTTTTCGATACCGCCTCCATGGCCGATTACGGGGCGCTGTCCAAGCGCAATCTCGACGAACAGCAGGCCGGTGCCCGTGTGGCCGTCGATGCCCATAAGAAGAACCCGGCTGACTTTGTACTCTGGAAGCAGTCTTCCGCCGACGAACCCGGCTGGGAAGCTTTGTTCCGGCTGCCGGACCGTGAGGTGACGATCCGCGGCCGGCCTGGCTGGCACATCGAATGCTCGGCCATGTCCGCCGCCTATCTCGGCGAGGTCTTCGACATCCACGGCGGCGGCCTCGACCTGATCTTCCCGCATCACGAGAACGAGATCGCTCAGTCCCGCTGCGCTCATGGAACGGAGGTGATGGCGCGCTATTGGATGCATAACGGCTTCCTCCAGGTGGAAGGCCGCAAGATGTCCAAGAGCGAGGGCAATTTTGTCACCATCCACGAATTGCTGCACACGGATCGTTTCGGTGGTCGCAAGTGGCCGGGCGAAGTCCTGCGTCTGGCCATGCTGATGACGCATTACCGCGAGCCGATCGACTTCAGCGTTCGCAAGCTGGAGGAGGCCGAGGCGCTTGTTACGAAATGGCGACGTCGTGTTGTGGGACATGAAGCCGGCACCGTTTCTGCGGCATTTCTGGAAACGCTTTCGGACGACCTCGATTTCGCTCGGTATCTGATGTTGATGAACGCATCCGATCTTCCGGCTTCCGAACTTCGGGCGGCTGCGGAACTTGTCGGAATCGATCTTTCCGAGATCGGAACAAGCGTCGACGTGCAGAAGTTTGTGGACGAACGCCTCGCCTTCATCCGTGACAGGAACTGGGCCGAGGCCGATCGCATCCGCGACGAACTGCTGAAGCAGGGCATTCAGTTGAAGGACGGCAAGGATCCCGTCACCGGTGAACGCGTGACGACATGGGAGGTGCGGCGGTGATTTCCCCCTCTCGAGGGGGAGATGGCCGGCTGCCGCCGGGCTGCTCGCTGAAGACGTCCGGGCGCAGCGTGGCCACATGCAGGAGGAGGTGAGGGCATGATCGACCATACCGGCATAGTCGTTTCCGATTTCGAGAAGGCGAGGGCCTTCTACGACAAGGCCATGGCGCCGCTTGGCGCAAGGCTGCTGATGATGGTGCCCAAGGAATATACCGGCGACGTCAAGGTCGGCGGCTATGGCCGGGAGCGGCCGGTCTTCTGGCTGCATGAGGCGACGACGACGGGCCCAGGGCGCCACTATGCCTTTACGGCCGATAGCCGCGCCGATGTCGATGCGTTTCATGCCGCGGCCATTGCGGCGGGCGGCAGGGACAATGGCGCGCCCGGCCTGCGGCCGCATTACCACCCGGATTATTACGGCGCCTTCGTCATCGACCCGGACGGCAACAATATCGAAGCCGTCTGCCATCGTCCGCAATAGGAGCCGATCATGAGTCTGGATAACGAACCGATCTATACGGGCGGCTGCCAGTGCGGGGCCGTGCGCTTTCGCGTCGAGGGTGCGTTGGGCGATGCGTCGATCTGCCATTGCCGCATGTGCCAGAAGGCTTTCGGCAATTTCTATGCACCGCTGGTCTCCGTGCGCGACGCACAATTCCGCTGGACGCGCGGCGAGCCGAAGCGTTTCCGGTCGTCCAACCACGTTCTTCGTGGCTTCTGCGGCGAATGCGGCACGCCGCTCACCTTCGAAGCCCCCGAAAACAGCATCGCTGGCATAGCCTTGGCCATCGGCGCCTTCGATCACCCGGAGGAAATCGCACCACAGATTCAATGGGGCATCGAGGCCAGGCTGCCTTATGTGGACGGGCTGCACGAATTGCCCGGCCACGACACAATGGAGGATGTACCGGCCGCCGGATATCTGGCCACACTGGTCTCCTACCAGCATCCCGATCACGATACCGACCAATGGCCGCCGAAGGACGCTTCCCGATGAGCCTGCGCTCCCTTTATCCCGAAATCGAACCCCATGCATCCGGCCATCTGGAGGTCGGCGACGGCCACAGCATCTATTGGGAGAGGTCAGGGACACCTGGCGCCAAGCCGGCCGTTTTTCTGCATGGCGGCCCTGGCGGCGGCTTCTCGCCGGCTCACAGAAGGCTTTTCGATCCGAAGCTCTACGACGTGCTCCTGTTCGACCAGCGAGGCTGCGGAAAATCCAAGCCACATGCGTCGCTGGAGGCAAACACGACCTGGCATCTGGTGGCCGATATGGAGCGGCTGCGCGAGATGATGGGCGTGGAAAAATGGATGGTCTTCGGCGGCTCCTGGGGTTCGACGCTCGCGCTTGCCTATGCCGAGAAGCATCCCGACCGCGTCAGCGAACTCGTGCTGCGTGGCATCTTCACCATGCAGCGATCGGAAATCGACTGGTATTACCAGCGCGGCGCCTCGCTCTTTTTCCCGGATAAATGGGAGTGTTTCCTTGCTCCCATCCCCGAGGCCGAGCGCGGCGACCTTGTTTCCGCCTTCCGCAAGCGGCTGACGTCCGACGACCGGGAGGTGAGACTTGAGGCAGCCAAGGCATGGAGCCAATGGGAGGGGGGAACGATCACCCTCCTGCCTGCTCCGGCGCTGGCCAGCGCCTTCGGCAGGGATGCCTTTGCCGATGCCTTCGCGCGGATCGAAAACCACTATTTTGTTCATGGCGGCTGGATGGAGGAAGGCCAGCTCATTCGCGATGCCGGCAAGCTCAAGGGCATTCCGGGCGTCATCGTCCAGGGGCGTTATGATATGGCAACGCCTCCGGCCACTGCCTGGGCGCTGCACAAGGCCTGGCCGGATGCCGAATTCCACCTGATCGAGGGAGCGGGACATGCCTATTCCGAGCCCGGAATTCTCGACCGTCTGATTCGGGCGACGGATAGGTTCGGGGGCAAGGAATGATCGTCGCTCACATGGCATGGGGGTGCAGATCGTGACCGGTAAGCACCGCATCCACCTCTTCGACGCGACATTGCGTTGCCCGTTCGCCCGCAGAAGCGAAGCGTACGAGGACGGACAAGCTTTGGAATCCGTCGCGCCAATGAAGGACCGAAGCCGTGACCGCTAAGGAACGCATCTATCTCTTCGATACTACACTTCGCGACGGCCAGCAGACGCCGGGCGTAGACTTTTCGGTCGAGGACAAGATCGCCATCGCTGCGCTCCTCGACGAGTTCGGCATGGACTATGTCGAAGGTGGCTATCCCGGCGCCAATCCTATCGATACCGAATTCTTCTCCCGCAAAAGAACGAAGAATTCCCGTTTCACCGCCTTCGGCATGACGAAACGCGCTGGCATTTCGGCTTCGAACGATCCGGGACTTGCCGCAGTGCTCCAATCGAGTGCAGAGGCCGTTTGCTTCGTTGCCAAGAGCTGGGACTATCACGTGCGTGTCGCGCTCGGCTGCACGAATGAGGAAAATCTCGAATCGATCTCGGCCACCGTCGCCGCCTCGGTCGCCGCCGGCAAGGAGACCATGATCGATTGCGAGCATTTCTTCGACGGTTACAAGGCCAATCCGGCCTATGCGTTGGCCTGCGCGAAGACCGCATACGAGGCCGGCAGCCGGTGGGTCATCCTCTGCGACACCAATGGCGG
>NZ_VLJP01000028.1 GCF_007829525.1 Mesorhizobium sp. J18 | reverse complement strand
CCGTAGTACCGGGAGGGGAACCCTTGGACGGAACCTCCCCGGCCCTGCCTTACGAGGGCAGGACGGAGGCGCCGGTCCCTTTCCCGCGGGACCGCCGTCGCGACCCGCTTTCCCGCGGAAAGGGATGGGGCAAGGATAGCGCAGGTTAGGAAGGCGGGGATGAAATGGTGAATGGGGACTGGTGAATGGGGAATGGAAGCAACGGCTTGGAGCGGAGAGGGCGGCGGATTTATCCCCGCGCGTGTTCCTTCACCGCGTTGCCCTTCATCCTTCTCCCCTCTCGCCCCCTTCGACAGGCCCAGGGCTGCACGGGGCACCTCTCCCCCGCTTGCGGGGAGGAAAGGAGGATGCGGCACCATGAGACGGCTAAGCTCGGCTCCTTTGACCGCGCCTCGTCAAGCCGTTAATAGTCCCGGGCTTTGTTTCGGACCATGGCGTGGAAAATGACGGCAGTTTTGGAGCGGCGATCGTCTTCCGCGGCCATCTGGTCGCGACGGTTCGGCATATTCGCGGCAGTCCTGTTCACTCTGTCCGCTGCCGGTCATCGGACGGAAATGCTGGAGACGCTGCCGTTTCTCTGGCTGCTTGCGATCGTCTTTGGACTGGCGCTGCTGGCGCTGGGCCTTGCCCTGGCCGGGCTCAAGCGCATCTGGGATACAGGAGAGCGCGGCGCGTCGGCGGCTGTCTGGGGCCTGATCATCGCCGCTTGCGTGCTGGCGCCCTTCGCCATCTCGGCAGTCCGCATCGTCCTTTATCCCAACATCAACGACATCTCTACCGATCTCGCCGACCCGCCGGAACTGACCGTCGCCTCCAGCCGCGCCGGACCGGGCATCAATCCAGTCGAGCCGATCAGCGAGGAAGCGGCCAGGCTTCAAAGCGAGAGCTATCCGGATGTGGCGGGGCGCCGCTACGAATATACCCGCGACCGCATCATCGAAGTGGTCGACAATCTCGTTGCGGCGCGTGGCTGGCGGGTCCTGCGCCGTTCCGGCGGCATCACTCCCGATACGCCTGTCACCATCGAGGTGGAAGCGAAGTCCTTCCTGCTGGGCTTTCCCGCCGATGTGGCGATCCGCATCAGCGAGGACGAAAACGCCGCCCATGTGGACATGCGCTCGGCCTCTCGCTACGGCACGCATGACTTCGGCGACAATGCAAAGCGCATCAGACGCTTTCTGGCCGATCTGGATGCGCAGGTGGCAGCGCTCGTCAGCCGGTAGAACGAGAATCAAGTCGGCATGAATATGCCGTCGATGGAGGGTTGGCCTTCCGCCTGCACGCGGCCGCGGGCGACCAGATCTTCTAGATGGGCAAGCACCGACAGCCCAGCGGCCCCATGCAGGCGAGGATCGGTGTCGCGGTATATGGCGCGCACCATTTCGGGGATCGTCCGGTCGCCGGCCTTCAGCCGCTCCAGTATGGCGCGCTCGCGCATTTTCCTGTGCGTCCTCAATCCGCGCATGAAGGGCTGGGGATTGGCGACCGGACCGCCATGCCCCGGCAGAAGCAGCCTGTCCTGCCGTTCCAGAAGCCGGTCGAGCGAGGCCATGTAGTCGGACATCGCGCCGTCCGGCGGGGCGACGATCGAGGTTGCCCAGGCCATGACGTGATCGGCCGAAAAGAGGATGCCGGTGCCTTCCAGAGCAAAGACGAGATGGTTTGCCGTATGACCGGGCGTATGGATGGCGCGCAGCGCCCAGCCGTCGCCCTCCGTGAGTTCATTGTCGGCCAGGGCGACATCAGGATGGAAATCGAGGTCCGCGCTGGCATCCAGCGGGTTGATCTCGCCGATGCGCAGGGGACGTGCTGCCTTATGCGGTCCTTCCGCCAGCACCGGCGCGCCGGTTTCCGCCTTGAGGCGCGCGGCGAGCGGCGAATGGTCCCTGTGTGTGTGGCTGACGAAAATATGGCTGACCGGCCTGCCGCCGATCGCCTTCATCAGGGCGATATAATGGGCCTCGTCCTCGGGACCGGGATCGATGACGGCAAGCGTCTCCCTTCCGACCAGATAGGTATTCGTTCCATGGAAGGTGAAGGGGCTCGGATTGTTGGCCGTCATCCGCCGGACTCCGGGGGCCACTTCGACGGCCATGCCATAGGCGGGTTCGAAATGCGTGTCGAATTCAATAGCCATGGACGAAGGCTCTTGTTGAGGAGCGAACAGGAAAACGCAGTGCAGCAAGTCGTCAGTTGCCGCATAACATGGAAGCCCTTATAGGGGAAATGAACGCATGTTTTTCAATGGAGGCATCATGGCCCAGGCGATAGCTTCAAGATCACTCGTCTCACTCGCTCTTCCCGAATCGGGAGCGTCCCGTCTTCTGGCGCAGGGCCTTCTGGTCATAGGCGGCACGCTGTTTCTGACGGCCTCTGCCAAGGCCAAGGTCGTGCTCGGGCCGGTCGACATGTCGCTGCAGACGCTCGCAATCCTGCTTCTCGCCTGCGCCTTCGGCATGCGGCTCGCCACGGTGACGCTGCTGGCCTATCTCGCCGAGGGCGCCATGGGCTTGCCCGTGTTCCAGAGCACGCCCGAAAAGGGCATCGGGCTTGCCTATATGATGGGGCCGACCGGCGGCTATCTCCTCGGTTTCGTCGCCATGGCGGCAATCGCAGGCTGGGCGGCAGATCGCGGCTGGGACCGCAATCCGGTGAAGCTGTTCGGCGCCATGCTGACGGCCGAAGCGGTGATGATGGCGCTCGGCTTCGCCTGGCTCGCAGTGCTGATCGGCGCCGACAAGGCCTGGCAGTTCGGCGTCGTGCCCTTCCTCCTGCCTGACCTGATCAAGGTGGCGCTGGCGGCCTGCCTCGCGCCGGCCGCCTGGGCGGTGCTTGCCGGACTGACGGGCAAGCGCGGCTGAGGTCGAAGAATTTCATACGGCCGTCACGGACCGGCCTGAATCGGAAACTAGAGGACCGCGGGTGGGGACATCCGCGGTCTTCTCAATAAGAAGGGGGACGAGCTTTGGCAGTATTGGTCACCGGCGGCGCCGGCTATATCGGCAGCCATATGGTCTGGGAACTTCTGGACAAGGGCGAGGAGGTCGTCGTCCTCGACCGGCTTTCGACCGGCTTCGACTGGGCGGTGCCGGATGCGGCCGAACTGGTGGTCGGCGATATCGGCGATCAGGATCTCGTGCGCGAGGTTTTGCGAAGCCGGAAGATCGACGCGATCATCCATTTCGCCGGCTCTATCGTCGTGCCCGAATCGGTATCCGACCCGCTCGGCTACTATCTCAACAACACGGTCAAATCGCGCGCCCTCATCGAATGCGCGATCGAATGCGGCGTTCCGCATTTCATCTTTTCCTCGACCGCTGCCGTCTATGGCACGCCAGTGCAGATTCCCGTCAAGGAGGATGCCGGCTTGCAGCCGGAATCGCCCTACGGCACTTCCAAGATGATGACGGAACTCATGCTGCGCGACACCGCCGCCGCACACAATTTCGCCTATGCGGCCCTGCGATATTTCAACGTCGCCGGCGCCGACCCCCAGATGCGCACGGGCCAATCCTCGAAGGGTGCGACGCATCTGATCAAGGTGGCTTGCGAGGCTGCGACGGGAAAGCGCCCATTCATGGAGGTCTACGGCACGGATTACCCGACGCCGGACGGCACCTGCATCCGCGACTATATCCACGTGTCCGATCTGGTGGCGGCGCACTATCTGGCGCTCGGCCATTTGCGTGCCGGCAAAGGCAGCATCGTGGCCAATTGCGGCTACGGCAACGGCGCGTCGGTGCATGAGGTGATCGCCGCGGTGAAGAAGGTTTCGGGGAAGGATTTCGAGGTCCGCGTCAGCACCCGCCGGCCGGGCGATGCCGTGGCCATCGTGGCCAATGCCGACCGCTGCCGGGAGACCTTCGGCTGGCAGCCCCGGCATGACGATCTGGAAGAGATCGTCGCCCACGCCCTCGGCTGGGAGGAACGTCTGAGCCAACGCAACAGGTAGGTCTCGACGCCAAGGAGAGACAGGCCGCTTTTCCGCGCGAAGTGCGATTCTTGACCCAGGTCGGCAATCTGTTAAGCACAGCCGCGGACGGAGCAGCACGGAGACGATATGGCAAGGACTGCCTTGATCACCGGTGGTACGGGCTCGTTCGGCACGACCATGCTCAACCATCTGTTGAAACGGGGCTACACCAACGTCCGCGTCTTTTCGCGCGACGAGGAGAAGCAGCACAATCTGCGCACCCGGCTGAATGACGACCGCGTGTCCTTCTATATCGGCGATGTCCGCGACAAGGAGCGCATCTCCATCGCGCTGAAAGGCGTGCAGCACGTCTTCCATGCCGCCGCCCTCAAGCAGGTTCCATCCTGCGAGTTCTTCCCGATGGAAGCCGTGCGCACCAATATCCTCGGTTCCGAGAACGTACTGGAAGCCTGCATAGAGCAGGGCGTCGAGAAGGTGGTCTTCCTGTCCACCGACAAGGCGGTGCTGCCGATCAACGCCATGGGCATGTCCAAGGCCATGATGGAGAAGGTCGTGGCTGCAAAGGCGCGTCTCTACCACGACTCGCAGACGATCATGTCGATGGTCCGCTACGGCAATGTCACCGGCTCGCGCGGCAGCGTCATCCCGCTTTTCATAGAGCGCATCCTTTCCGGCCAGCCGCTGACGGTCACCGATCCCAGGATGACGCGTTTCCTCCTGCCCCTGCCTCAGACCGTCGCGCTGGTCGAGCATGCCTTTGCCCATGCGCGCCAGGGGGATCTTTTCGTCCGCAAGGCCCCGGCGACCAATATGGGCACGCTGGCCCAGGCGATGCTCGAACTGTTCCGGTCGGATGCCGGGATAAGGGTGATCGGCGAAAGGCATGGCGAGAAGCTTTACGAGACGCTGGCCACAGCCGCCGAAATCCGCCGCTCGGAGGATATGGGCGACTATATCCGCATCCCGGTCGATACCCGCGACCTCAATTACGGGAAATATTTCACCGATGGCGAGATCGAGGAAGATCACCTGGAGGATTATCATTCCCACAACACCAGGCAGTTGAACCTCGAGGAGACCAAGGAGCTTCTGCTTGGATTGCCTATCGTGACCGAGGCGATGAAACGGGCCGGACTGGCCGAGGCTTGACCATGAGATTGGCCCTTACGGGTGCATACGGCCAGTTCGGCTATCACGCACGCTGCCGCCTGCAATACCATCACGGGCATGAGGTTGTTCCCGGCGGACGGGACGTCTACTCAAGCCCCGAGGCGCTTCGGAAGTTCGTCTCGCAATGCGATGCCGTCATTCATGTGGCCGGAGTAAACAAGGGCACGGATGAGGAAATCACGGAAGGCAACCGCTTCCTCGTTACGGCGCTGATCGGAGCACTGGAGGCTGCCGGCGGCAATGCGCCCGTCATCTATGCCTCGTCCATCCAGCGCGGGACCGGAACGGTCTATGGCGCCGCCAAGCGCCAGGCAGGACGCCTGCTGGCGGATTATTGCTCCCGGTCGGGCCGGCGCTTTGTCGAAGTGGTGCTGCCCAACCTGTTCGGGGAGTTTACGCGGCCCCATTACAATTCCTTCGTCGGCACGTTCTGTGTCCAGCTCGCCAATGGCGAGGCGCTGAGCATCCACGGCGACAATCCCGTCGAGCTCATGCATTACCTGGAGGCGGCCGACTATATCGCCGGTCTTCTGGAGTCGGATGTCGAAGGCGACGTCCGGCCGGAAGGGCGCCGGACCAGTGTCCTTGCCGTGGCGGACAGGCTGAGGGCCTTTCACGCGGATTACGGAACGGTCGGGATCGTGCCCGATCTGCGCGATCCGTTCGACCTGCGGCTGTTCAACGCCTATCGCTCGGTGCTTTTCCCCTCGCGATACCCTTGCAGGCTGGAACCGCGCAGCGACAATCGCGGCTCGCTTTTCGAATGCGTCAAGAACAGGCATGGCGGCCAGGTATTCTATTCCTCGACGCATGCGGGCATCACCCGCGGCAACCATTTCCATTTCGACAAGGTCGAACGCTTCGTGGTGCTTTCGGGCAGGGCGCGGATATCGGTCCGCCGCATCTTTTCCGACGAAGTCCATCATTTTGACGTCGATGGAGAGAACCCCTGCTTCATCGACATGCCGACTTTCCACGCCCACAACATAACCAATACGGGCAAGGGCGAGTTGCTGACCCTGTTCTGGACCCATGACTTTTTCGATCCGGAGCATCCGGATACCTATGCCGAGGCAGTCTGATGGCTGAAGGATTCGATCCCATGAAGGTGATGGTGGTTTTCGGCACGCGGCCCGAAATCATCCGCCTGTCGGCTACCATCCGGGCGCTGGAGAAGACGGTGAGGACCGTGCTGGTCCATACCGGCCAGAACTACGATTACGAGCTCAGCGACGTCTTTTTCCGCGACCTAGGCCTGCGCAGGCCCGACCACTTCCTGAATGCCGCCGGGCAGACGGCTTCGGAGACGATCGGCAAGGTCATCATCGAGGCCGACCGCGTGATCCGCGAGGAAAAGCCGGATGCGCTGCTGCTTCTGGGGGATACGAATTCCTGCATGGCGGCGCTGCCGGCGCGCAAGAACAAGGTTCCCGTCTATCATATGGAAGCAGGCAACCGCTGCTTCGATTTCAACGTGCCGGAGGAACTGAACCGGCGCGTGGTCGACCATATGTCGGATTTCAACCTGGTCTATACCGAACATGCGCGCCGGCATCTTCTGTCGGAGGGCCTGCCGCATCGGCGGATCTATCTGACCGGCTCGCCCATGAACGAGGTGCTGGCGCTCTATCGCGACCAGATCGAGGCCAGCACGATACTGGAGGAACTGGAACTCAGCCCGCGCGGCTATTTCCTCGCCTCATTTCATCGCGAGGAGAATGTCGACAATCCGAAGCATCTGCGTTCGATCCTGGCGGCGCTCGCCACGCTTTCCGAACTGCACGACAAGCCGGTGGTGGTCTCGACCCATCCGCGCACGCGCAAGCGCATGGATGCCGCCGGCGATACCGGCATCGATATCTCGCGGTTGCGCTTCCTTAAGCCCTTTGGGTTCCATGCCTACAACAAGCTGCAGATGAAGGCGCTGTGCGTGCTCTCGGACAGCGGCACCATCAGCGAGGAATCGGCCATTCTGGGGTTCCCCGCGGTCACCATCCGTAATGCGCTGGAGCGGCCGGAAGCCCTGGATACCGGCTCCATCATCATCACCGGCCTGGATACGCAGACGATTGTTGCGGGCGTGAACCGGGCCGTTGAGGATTTCGATGAAAACCGGTTTCCGCCGGTCCCTGCCGACTATCAGATAGCAAACACGTCGCAACGGGTCATACGGCTCATCCTGGGCACGGCAAAATTGTCCGCGCGCTGGCACGGGCTCGATCTCGACGATGAATGAGGCCCGGCCGGTCATACTGATCGGAGCGGCGCGCTCCGGCACCAAATTCGTGCGTGATCTTCTGGGGGCCTCGCCCGTTTTCGCCAGGATTCCCTATGACGTGAACTATGTCTGGCGCATGGGCGCCAGGGTCGATCACGACGTGCTCGTACCGGACATGCTCGATGATCGCGCGCGGTGGCGCATCAGGAACACGCTCAACCGTCTTGCACGGAAAAAGCCCGGAGATGGCAGGCGTCTGCTCGAGAAAACGGTAAGCAACACCCTGCGCGTTCCCTATGTCGACGCGGTTCTGCCCGACGCGGTTTTCATTCATCTGGTGCGCGACGGTCGTGCCGTCGTGGAATCGGCGATGCGGATGTGGCAGGCGCCGCCGGATTCGCAAGGATTGCGGCGCAAGCTTGTCGATTTGCCGTGGTCAAGCCTGGGTTATGCTGTATGGTTCGGCCTCAATCAGGTACGGGGCCGCCTGCGCGGCCGGTCCGGCGGGGAAGTCTGGGGGCCACGCTATCCGGGAATCTTTTGTGACATAGAAAAACTCCCTCTGCTGGATATTGTGTCCAGGCAGTGGGAGCAATCCGTCTCGCGGGCGACGCTTGATCTGAAGCGAGTCGCCCAGGAACGTGTATATACGGTCCGCTATGAGGACCTGATGGGGGATGTGGTGGAAATCGATCGGCTATGCGATTTCCTGCAGATTGATCGGCGAGAGGCCATTCACCGGCGATTCGCCGAACAGGCCGATCGCAGCAATATGCAAAAATGGCGCGACCGGCTTTCGGAGGACGAGATCGCAACCATATGGCGGATCGCGGGCGACATGCTTCGCCGCTACCGATATATCTGACGAGGGCAAGATGGAGGTCAGCTTTTTTCGCCCGCAGATCGGGGAGGAGGAAATTGCCGAAGTCGTGGACTCCCTGCGCAACGGTTGGCTGACCACGGGAGCCAAAACGAAGCGCTTCGAGCAGGATTTCGCCGCCTATCTCGGGGGCGGCGTCGAAGCGATCGCAGTGAATTCCGCCACTTCCGGCCTGCATCTTGCACTCGAAGCGGCCGGCATAGGGCCGGGCGACGAGGTGATCGTTCCATCCTACACCTTCACCGCCACGGCCGAGGTCGTGCGCTATCTGGGGGCCGATCCCGTATTCGTCGATTGCGATTACGACACGCTCTGTGTGACGGCGTATCACGTGGCGCCTGCTCTGACAGAAAGAACCAGGGCCATCATGCCCGTCCATTTCGGCGGCATGGCCTGCGATATGCAGCCGCTGATCGACCTTGCGGCCGAGAACGGGCTGATGATCATCGAGGATGCGGCCCACAGCCTTCCCGCCACTTCCGGCGGGGTGCTGGTCGGAAAACAGCCGACGACGGCGACCATATTCAGCTTCTATGCGAACAAGACCATCACCACCGGCGAAGGCGGCATGCTGGTGACGGCGGACCCGGAGATCGCCGCGCGTGCAAAGATCATGCGCCAGCACGGCATCGACCGCGACGCCTTCGACCGTTTCGCGACCGGGCGATGGGTCTATGACGTGGTGGCCCCCGGATACAAATACAATCTGACGGACATCGCCTCGGCGATCGGAATCCATCAGTTGCGGAAGGTAGGCGAGTTCCATTCTGGCCGCATGCGCGTGGCGGCGCGGTACCGTGAGCAACTGGACGGTTTGCCGATCGATCTGCCTGCGGAAGCACCAGATGGGGAGACCCATTCCTGGCATCTGTTCATCGTCAAGGTCCGGCCCGAGGCCCCGCTGGATCGGGATGCGGTCTTCGCCGAACTGGGCCGCCGCGGCATCGTCTGCTCGGTTCATTACCGCCCGCTGCACCGCATGACCTACTGGCGCGAGCGCTACAATCTTCACGCCCAGCATTTTCCGAATGCCGAACGGGTTTTCGCGCGCGCTATCTCCCTGCCGATCCATGCCGGCATGACGGATGGAGAGATCGATTTCGTGTGCTCGTCGCTGAGGCAGGTGCTCTCTTGAACGCGACAGTGCGCCATATTCCGCATGATGGCGCGGATCAGGGAGTGAATGCCCTGTTGAAGCGGCTGCTCGACATCGCTGTGGCAGCAGTCCTGCTTGTGCTGGTTTCACCCCTTCTGCTCGCTGCGGCGACAGGCATACGGCTCACCTCTCCCGGTCCGGTATTCTATCTGGCGATGCGGGTCGGACGCGGCGGCAGGCCGTTCAAGATGTTCAAGTTCCGCACGATGCGCCCCGACAGCCACAAGGGATCGCCCATTACCGCGCCCAATGATGACAGGATTTTCCCGTTTGGCCGCTTTTTGCGCGGCACCAAGATCGATGAGCTTCCGCAACTGGTGAACATCCTCAAGGGCGACATGTCTCTGGTGGGGCCGCGCCCCGAGGATCCAGGGATCGTCGAGAAGCACTACGACGCCGAGATGATGAAATCGCTTGCCGTCCGCCCGGGGATCACCAGCCCCGGCACGCTTCTCTATATGCGCCGCTTCCGCGAGGCCGTGCGGAACGAAGACGTCACCGGCTCCTATGTCTCCGGCATATTGCGGGAAAAGCTGCAGGCCGACATCCGCTATATCGACGAGCAGTCGGTGCTGAGGGATATCGGCCTGATCCTCCGTACGGTTTGTGCCATCGCCGTTTCCGTCGTCCGTTCCCGAGGGCGGGAATAGCCGATGCCCGGCAAGCGGCGGCTTCTCTTCTCGCACATCTATTTTCCGCCTTCCCCGAAGCCCTACGGGAAGATGCTGGAATTCATGGCCATGGCCTTTGCGGAAAAAGGTTATGAAGTTTCTGTCTTCACCTCGCTCGATCCCGCACAGCGGCAGGCGGCCGAGGAGGCGGATCGCCGGCTCGGCACGCTTGGAATTTCCGTTGCCCGGGTGGCGATCGAGCCGGGCCAGGGACTTGCCGGCAAGTTGCGCTCCGCGATCCGGTATACGGTCGCCCTGGCCCACCATATTGTGAGGGCGCGCCCCGATGTCGCAACGGTCGGCAGCTTTCCGCCGCTCATGACCGCGTTCTGCGCCGCTCTTGCAGGCCGAGTGGCGGGAACACGCATTCTCTACCACGTGCAGGACATTCACCCGGACATAACCGCCCCAAAACTGTCCCCGGCAGTGCGGCCGTTTTATCGGATCGGCGGCGGCATGCTGGCAAAGCTCACGCTGCAATTGGTGCATGGCGTGGTCACGCTGTCCGAAGACATGCGGCAGATACTAGTTGGCCGCGGCGCGCCAGAAAGCCGTACCGTGGCCATAAACAACCTGTCGCTTTCATCGTTGGAGCCGACTTCCGTCGCGCCGGACAAGGCCGCTGCGCGTTCCGACGGCAGATTGCAGGTCATTTATGCGGGCAATATGGGAGCGTTCCAGGCTCTGGACGTTGTGGCCCCGTTTGTGATCGCGGCGGTATCGGCGATCCCGAATATCGAATTCCTGTTCGTGGGCGACGGCGTGCGCCGTCAATGGCTCATGGGTGCGCTTTCGGGCCTCGATTCCGGGCGTGTGCGCTTTCTGGACACCATGCCTTTCGCGGAACTCCAGCCATTGCTCGAACGGGCGGATTTCGGTCTTGTCTCACTGGATGACGCAAGCGCGCGGTTCGCCTATCCGAGCAAGATCGTCACCTATCTCGGCATGGGCCTGCCTTTGCTGTGTCTCATCGCCCGTGGCAGTTCCATTGCCCGCGAGATCGAGGAGAACGGCCTCGGCATCGCCTTCGATGCGAATGGGATCCACGATGCCGTCCGTCGTCTCGAAGCGCTTTCGCAGTCGCCGGCAGACGTCGCCGCGCTGAAGCGCAGGGCAGGGGATTATTTTGCCTCGAGCTTCTCTGCAGAAGCCTATGTCAGGCGGTGGGAGGAGTTTCTGGGAGAGCTGTGACCGCCCTGTTTCTTTCCGGCAGCCCTGTCTCTGAACCTTCGTACCGCCCCGAACACAGGATCGCCGTGACGGAATACAGGTAGACGGCGAGAATGATGTCATGGCTGAAGGTGATGTTCGTCAGCCCGTTGAGGAAGAAGACGGCCAGCACGATCGTGAGCATGTAACGGAGAATTTCGGTTTCTCTCGAGGGCTCCATCCGGAAAGCGCACCAGAGGGGGCAAATGAACACCAGAAGAAATGCTGCCACGCCAAAGAGGCCCGAGCCGATGGCATGGTCGAGGAAGATATTGTGGAGGTGGCTGAAATGGATGAGATCGGCCGATTCCGGCGGAAGATAAGGGTGGATGGCCGCCATCAGGTTCTGCGGACCGTAGCCCAGGAACGGCTGTTGCAGGAATGCCGCCAGGGCCGCCTTGTACATCAGGAGCCGCTTGCCGGAAGAACTGTCGACCTGATTGTTGAGTGTGCTTAACTCGCGCAGGATCGATGTCAACTGCCGGTCGAACAGGAACGCGGCCATGATCAGCCCGAGCAGCGCGGCGGCGGCGATGATGGCCCAGGTGCGCCTGCTCGGCCGGCATATCCTGCCGTAGGCGTAGAGAAAGATCAGCCCGAGGACCGGAACATAGGCGACGAGGAGGCGTGATCCCGACGCCTTAAGCGCGATCATTCCTCCGACAAAGCCGAGGATCGGGAGCAGGGGGGAACGCTGTCCTTCCCGGAGAAGCCCCGTCAGTGACAGGAACGACAGCAGGAGAGCGATGACGGCAAATATGCCCGAATTGCCCGCACCGCCCTCGGCGCGTGAGGTCTGCAGCAGATAGCCTTCCGCCAGCCCGACAACGGCACCGAGCATGGCTCCTACCGCCGAGCCCAGGACGATCGGATCAATCAGATTGGCGCCGGGAGTGGTCCGTATGCGCAGCGCGACAAAGGCGATAAGCACGAAAGGCAGGGTTTCGAAGACGATCTTCCAGGCTGGCCAATCCAGACCACGGGCAAGGGCCGAAACGGACGTGACGAGAAAATAGAAGCAGAAGGCGCCGCAACAGATGATCAGCGGAACCGGCAGCCTGACGCGCAACTCGCCGCGAACGGTCCGGACGATCGACCAGAAATAAGCCGCGACGAGAAGAAAACTGACGGTCGAGCCGGCGATGCAAGGAAGCGCAAAGAAAGCTTTCGCGAAATATCGGTCAGTGCGCTCCATCGGCCAATCGGAGCGCAGGCGGCGAAAACGGCTGCCGGTATCGAAGATTGCGGGGACCTTTCCCTGCCTCGAAGTTGGCTGCAAAATATGATTGTCCACGGAATTCAATTCGCCATGGCTTCCAAGCCGGTCCGTCCGATCGCAACTCATGACCATGACGGGAACGGCTTGCCTGTTGATGTCCGAGCGGCTTCTAAGATCGCTTGTTGACCGAAGATGGGCGAAGGTCAACGCAGGAAAGAGCGTTTGCGACGGTCATATGAGTGATCGGATATATGCAGGAAGGACGGCGATTCGCGCAAAATCGTGCGGTCGTCCCACGCCGGAATGCTCTTGCCCATTGCGCGCGCGGGCAGGAGACTTTATAGGACGCGGCGTCCGAAGCCGCGCCCGGCGCGGCGGATTGGGGCGTAGCCAAGCGGTAAGGCAGCGGTTTTTGGTACCGCCATTCCCAGGTTCGAATCCTGGCGCCCCAGCCACACTTTCTTTTCACTATTTTCAGTAGGTTGATCTACACGCGCGCGCACCTGCTGACAGCAGGCTGTCAGCAGGGCTGTGCGACATTTCACTGCCATGACGGGCAGGAAACCAAAGGCTTTTGCGACCGTGACTATCTCTCCATTTCTAGCCGCTCTCGGGGCCGAAGGTCCTTCGGCTGACCGAAGGAAAGACATGGACCTGTATGGGTGGCTGATCGGTAGCTGGGAAACGGATACGGCTCGCCATGCTGGCGACGGCACAATCCAGAAATGGACCGGCGAAATCCATTTCGGCTGGGTACTCGAAGGTCGCGCGATTCAGGACATCTGGATCAGGCCAAGGCGCCCCGCGCCGTCCAGCATGTATGGCACGACTTTGCGCATCTTCGATCCTGGAATCGACGGCTGGCACATTATCTGGGCTGATCCGCTCAATCAGGATTACTCGCGCCAGATCGGGCGGGCCGAGGGTAAGGACATTGTCCAGATCGGTGAGGATTCGCGCGGCCTGAAAACTCGATGGCGTTTCACCGAGATCACCGCCGACAGCTTCCATTGGATCGGAGAGGAAAGCTCTTCAGAGAGCGACCCCTGGCAGGTGACATATGAACACTTTGCGCGCCGCTTGAGCTAGGGTCAGCCTTCCTGCCCCGCCTTTTCGCCGGCATCGAATTCGCCGGGCAGATCGGCATCATGCGGCCGGCCTGCCGCCGGCTTGTATGTCGGGACCATATGTTTCAGCAGCTGGATGACCTGATCGCGATCCTCCGCGGCGCAGGCCTTGGCGATTTCGGCCACTGAACGCGAAAGCAGCAGCTTGTCGCTCACCCGCGCGGAGGCATGGATGAAGCCCTTTTCCGTCCTGACGTCGGTCTGCTCGACATCGGCAACAAGCTCCTCGTGGAGCTTCTCGCCCGGCCGCAGACCGGTGATTTCGATCGGTATGTCGATATCGGGCTTGTAGCCTGCCAATTGTATCATGCGCCGCGCCAGGTCGATGATCTTCACCGGTTCGCCCATGTCGAGGACCAGGATCTTGCCGCGGTCCGCATTCTGGCGCAGCCCGAGCGATGACGCCTGGAGCACGAGGCGGACCGCTTCTGGAATAGTCATGAAATAGCGCGTGATGTCGGGATGGGTGACCGTCACCGGGCCGCCCCGGGCGATCTGCTCGCGGAAGCGTGGCACCACGGAGCCACTGGAGCCCAGGACATTGCCGAAGCGGACCGTGCCGAAGCGCGTCTTGGCTCCGGCAAGATCGAGCGCCTGACAATAGGCCTCGGCGGCGCGCTTCGTCGCTCCCATGATATTGGTTGGATTGACGGCTTTGTCCGTCGATATCTGGATGAAGATAGCCGCGCCCGAAGCGAGACTGTTTTCGGCCATGTTCACGGTGCCGAGCAGGTTGGTCTTGACCGCTTCGACAGGATTGGCCTCCACGATCGGCACATGCTTGAGCGCCGCCGCGTGGAAAACCACGTCCGGCTTGCAGGTCTTGAAAAGCGAGGAGACCCGGTTCTGGTCGCGCACGTCCACGACATGAGCCTGGATCTCCAGACCCGGATATTTCTCCGTCAGCTCGCCCTCGATCCGATAGAGGTTGAACTCCGACAGCTCGGCCAGAATCAGCCGACGCGGGCCGAAAGAGGCGATCTGCCGGCAGAGTTCCGAGCCGATCGAGCCACCCGCCCCGGAGATCAGCACTGAGCGATCGTTGATGAGGGCGGCGATCCGGGCCGTATCAATCTGGATTTCCGAACGTCCGAGCAGGTCTTCCAGCTTTACGGGCTTGGGAAGCAATATGTCGGCATCACGTTCGTTCGGGAGGCCGAGAGGATTCGGCAGTTTGGAAATGTCGATCTCGGCACTGCTGCACGCTTCCAGGATCGCCGTCATGCGCGCGCCGGCGATGTTGGGATCGGTCACGACCAGTTCGTCTATCTCGCGGCCCTTCCTGCGATGATACTCGACGATCTCCTCGAGTTCGGCGAGGGAACCGAGGACGCGGCGCCCCTGCACCTCACGGCCCTTGTAGTTTTCGCGCGGATCTATGATCCCTACGACGAGAATTTCCGGCGTCTTGAGTCGCCGCACGGCGCGGATATAGGCGTCGGTCGTATCCGAATAGGGATAGAGCAGGACGAGCTTGCGGGTATCGGCCTGCGAGAAATTGAGGTAGTGGGTGTTGTCGCGCACGAACCGGAACACCAGCCGCGTCCAGCCCAGCCCGAAGATCATGAATATCCATGTGACGGCCATCCCCAGGCGGGAGACGTTTTCGGCACGGCTCAGCATGAAATTGCCGATGGTGAAGATGACGACGGCCAGGGTGGCGGCTTTCACGATGGCGGTGAGGTCGGGGATGGAGGCATAGCGCCACGAGCCGCGATTGATCCTGGCGAGGAAAAGGCAGACGGCGCTTATGCCGACAAAGGCGGCGGCCTTCTCCTCGAAGCCGGGCACGGCAGCAATTCTGGAAGGACCGAAAACAATGACATTCGCAGCCACGAACGCCACCAGGGACGCCGCCAGGTCGTGGATAACCGCTGCACCTCGCAGCAGGCGAACCCGGAGCTTGTCATTTTTCATCCGCGCATTCCAACCATGTGCGAAGGCAGCAATTCAGCTTGAGTGCATATATCCTGAGCGCCTATCATGGCCAGATTGAGTGGACCTGCAAAGAGTAAATAATTCTATCTACTTAAGTTCATAGCAGAATCCTGCAGGCGACAATATGACGGGAAGCAGCAAGCCTGCATTGGCAGCCCAAGGCGACCAGCGCCGATAACGGCCGCACAGGTCCGCGAGATGGCGACCGCTTCGGACGAAACGGCTGATTTTATCCCCGCCCCGACACGCTCGGTTATCCTTCGCGTGAGGAAAATTGCGCAGAAGGACACCGCACCGTGAACGAAACCGAAAATCTGGCACTTCCCTATATCCTGCCGTCGCAGGCGCAGAAACACGTTACCCACAACGAGGCCTTGCGGCGCCTGGACGGCCTCGTGCAGCTTTCGGTGCGGTCACGCGTGCTTGCCGAAGCTCCGCAGCAACCCTCGAAAGGCGAACGGCACATCGTTGCCGGTCCCGCGGCCGGCGCATGGGCGGGCAGGGAAGGGCAGGTCGCCCATTTCGTGGACGGCGCATGGATCTTCCATGAACCGCGCGGGGGCTGGCTCGCATGGGTGGAGGACGAGGCACAGTTGATCATTTGCCGCGAAGGGGGCTGGGCTCCGGTCGCCGAGGGGATCGCCGCCGCCATTGACGCCTTGCAGAATATCGAACTGCTGGGGGTCAATGCGAGCGCCGACGCCGCCAACAGGCTGGCTGTCTCCAGCCCGGCCAGTCTTTTCAGCCATTCGGGTGACAGCCATCGGCTCAAGATCAACAAGAACGCGCCGGAGGATACGGCGAGCATATTGTTCCAGACCGGGTTCTCGGGCCGTGCCGAATTCGGCCTGACCGGCGATGACGACTGGCATGTGAAGGTTTCGCCGGACGGCGGCAGCTGGCACGATGTGCTCGTCGCGCGCAAGCAGGACGGCGCGGTGGAACTGCCCTCCGCAGGCCTCGCGCTTGACAAGAGCCTCTTTCTCAATCTGCTGCCCGACAGCGGGCGCTTCAGCGCCTCCAGCCAGGCGAACCTCACCTCGAGTTCGGCAGCATTGCCGGGTTATCTCAATGCCTTCAACGGTTCTGCCTTGAGCTTCCCGGCGAAGTTCATCCACAACAACACCACCTATGGCGGGGCCGCCGGGGCGCTGGACCCTGTGATCGACGAGTTGATCCAGAAGGTCTACGGCCCGGCCGGCCTGCGATACGGCCCGGAATTCTGGTACATGAATGTCGTGGCGGGGGAGGGAACGGCGTCGCCCTACTCGATCGGGTCCGATACATTCTTTCGAGCCACCATCGGTAACTCCAATCCCCGGCCGGCCCGATACACGACAGGTTTCCTTGCGCGTTGCTCCTCGGGAAAGCTCGCCTTGCGTCCGATGAATGGCGCGATCAACCGCCTGACAAGGGACGGCCTGCCGGTCGCAATGGGAACGGCGGGCGTGATTGTCGAGCCTTCCGACGGCTGGGTCTATTTCGAAATGCAGTTGACGCGCTCCCCTCTCGCCTATGAGCAGAGCGACATGGCGATCAATCTCACGGCCGGCGGCGAAGGCCAGGTCGCGTTGCCGAGGGTCGTTGCAGGCTGGGTGAGCATCGGCCTTGAAGGCGGGGCCGTTCTGCCCTGTGGCAAGCTGTTCGGCGAATGAACGGGCAGCGTTGTCCTTGAGCCGCTCCTGATTTACCCCAGTTTCAGGGTTGCGCACTATGCCGTTGCCTGGGCGAAAGTGAGCGGAGGGCGAGATGTTCCGGCCGGTGATCATGGCGGGCGGCTCGGGCACGAGACTGTGGCCCTTGTCGCGCCAGCTCTACCCGAAGCAGTTCTGCGCGCTTGTCGGGGAAAGGACCATGCTGCAGGAGACGGTACTGAGGCTCGAGGGCCTTGATTGCCTGCCGCCGCTGGTCGTTTGCAACGAGGAGCACCGGTTTCTGGCGGCCGAGCAGTTGAGGCTGGTCGGGCAGGAGGAGTCGACGATCCTTCTCGAGCCCTTTGGTCGCAACACCGCGCCTGCCGTGGCGCTGGCCGCCTTGCAGGCAACGGAAGCAGGACAGGATCCGCTGTTGCTGGTACTGGCGGCCGATCACCTGATCGAGAATGTGGAAAGCTTTCACCAAAGCGTCGGCAAGGCAGCCCGCCTGGCGGAGGAGGGTATGCTGGTGACCTTCGGCACGGTGCCGGATCGGCCGGCGACGAGATACGGCTATATCAGGCGGGGCGAGCCCTTGAAGGAAGGTTTCGCCGTCGACCGGTTCGAGGAGAAGCCGGACATGGAAACCGCCAAGGCCCATCTCGCCTCCGGCGGCTATTACTGGAACAGCGGCATGTTCCTGTTCCGCGCCAGCATCTATCTCGACGAACTGGGCCGCCACGCGCCGAAAATCCTTGCCGCATGCCGCAAGGCGTTCGAGGCCCGAGAGGCCGACATGCACTTTCTGCGCATCGGCAAGGATGCCTTCAGGGCCTGCCCGAAGGATTCCATCGACTATGCCGTGATGGAGAAGACCACGAAGGCCGCGGTCGTTGCGCTGGATGCGGGATGGAGCGATGTCGGCTCGTGGTCGGCCCTGTGGAAGGTCAGGCACAAGGACGGCAACGGCAATGTGCTGAAAGGCGACGTGGTGGCGGTCTCGACAAGGAACACGCTCGTCGATGCCGGCAAGCGGCTGGTGGCGACCCTGGGGGTAAAGGACCTTGTCATCGTCGAGACGGCCGATGCGGTTCTCATCGCCCATCGCGATCATGTCGAGGATGTTCGGCTGGTGGTGGATGAGCTTGACCGGCAGGCGCGCTGCGAGCATGTGAACCACCGCCGCGTTTACCGGCCCTGGGGGGACTATGATTCCATCGATACGGGCCCGCACCATCAGGTAAAGCGCATCACGGTGAAGCCGGGAGCCAGGCTTTCGGTGCAGATGCATCACCATCGGGCCGAGCACTGGGTTGTCGTACGTGGTGCGGCGCGTGTACGGAAGGGCGACAAGGTGATGATGCTGAACGAGGACCAGTCGACCTATATTCCGGTCGGCGAGATCCACGCCCTCGAGAATCCCGGACGGATCCCCCTGGAACTGATCGAGGTTCAGTCGGGCTCCTATCTGGGTGAGGACGACATCATCCGCTTTGAGGACCAATACGGGCGGAAGTAGAGGCGGTCCTTTTGCCGCATAATGCAGGGGCTGCATGGGAATTTCCGGCGGATTGCGCTACCTGTGGGCGGAACAAGGAACTGCGCCATGAATGATTCCGGCTTCCGGGAAACCGACAATCCTGTCCTGACGGGCATTCTCGGACGCTGTCCGCGTTGCCAGCAGGGGCATCTATTCAAGGGTGTCCTGACATTGGCGCCACGATGCGAGGTATGTGGCCTGGATTACTCTTTCGCCGATCCCGCGGACGGTCCGGCCTTCTTCGCCATGACCATAGCGGCGGTGCCCGCGCTGGCCTTCGCCCTGTGGATGCAGTTCACCTTCGACCCGCCGGTTTGGGTTCATGTATTCACCACATTGCCGGTGACGCTTGTTGCCTGTTTGCTGTTGCTGCGGCCTTTGAAGGGCTGGCTGGTCTGCTCGCAATATTTTCACAAGGCGGAAGAGGGCAGGATCGACCGGGAAACGGGCCGGGGCTCGGCCGGTGATTCCTCCAGGCCGGACTGAAGGGCGCCTATCTTTTCCGCTGAAAGCAGGCGCCTGCCGCCGCCCCCAGTGCGATGCCGACGGCAATGCCGATGGCCACACTGTCGAAGAGCGTGGCTCCGAGTGCCGCCCCCAAGCCTATGCCTATTGCCATTCCGATAGCCATAGGAAGAGTTTCTCGCGCATCGATGTGTCGAGAGTTTGGTCCCGACCTGCCGCACATCCGCGCTGGCAAAGGCGGATGTGTTCAACGGTCAGCGGTTGGCATTGCCATAGAGACGGGCCACCTTCTCCGCGCTTCTATCCAAGGTAGAAATCGCCTAAAGAGGCCTTGGGGGGCATGACGAGGGATTCGCATGCTCGCCGATGTGACGGCGCCTTTCGCGCTCACCTTCCGCCTCCTCCGGCGCTTCTGGCCGCAACTCGTGGCGCTGGTCCTTGTTGGCATCATCGCCCACAATCTGCTTATGCATTTGGCGGCCAGCATGGCCTTCGTCAATCAGATGCTGGGCTTGGCCCTGTTGACGCTGGTTGCGCTCGCACAACTGATCCTGACCGTCGCCATGTTCCGGGTCCTTTTGCCTGGCCTGCCGGAGATACAGGAGGCGCAGGCGGAAGCTGCCAGCCCCGGGGCAAGCAAGGGCGGCGGCTCGGCATTTGCCACCATGGTGACGATCGCGCTCCTGCCCTTCTTTGCCTATTACGCCGCCTGGGGTTTCCTCGGCGACACGGTCCGGCAATATTCGCGGGCGGTTCTCGATATGGTACCCTTCGGTGAGAGCATGCGCCCGCTCGACGTGCTCGATTCGCGATGGCTGGTCGTATCGGTGCTCATTTCCTGGGTGATCAGGCGGTTTGCCAAATTCATGCAAGGGCGCTCGGCCGCATCCTTCTGGCAGATCGTCGTGGTGATCTGCGAGACGAACTGGATCTTCGTCGGTCTCTACGTGATCAGCCGCTGGAAAGATGAATTCCTGGCATGGGTCACGAGCCGCAATTTATGGTCGCTTTTCACCGCCATGAACGACTGGCTCGTCACTTCCGCCCATGCGGCCACGATGGTGCCAGCCGAGGTGTCGTCCATCGGACTGGCGACGGTGCTGAACAATCTTTTCTGGTACATGATGCTGCCGATCATCTGGCTGGTCATGACGGCGCTGATCTACGGCTATGACGTGCGCGACGAAAAGGAATTGATGCGCATCCATCGGCGTGTCGAGCAGTTCGGCGAGCGCTACAAGGCCGTGCCGAAGTTCCTGCGAGATTTCGTCGAGCATTTCATCAGGGGCTACCGCTCCCGCTACCTGCCGATCGCGAACGGCGTCCGCATAACACTGAGCTCCGGTGTCCTGCTGATCGCGGCGCTGATCGTCGGCTATCGCTTCATCGATTGGGCCGCGGCATGGCTTTGGCTGGGGGCCGCACATCTTGTCGGTCCGCACGACCTCGAAGTCTGGCAGGTTCTCTCGCAAGGGGTGACGCTTCTCTTCGGCAGCCCTTATCAGGACTCCTCCATGGGCATCCTTATCGAGCCTGTCCGAATCTGCTTCCTGGCGGCGGTGCTTGAAACCGCCTTCTCCCTGCCGAAACGGGCAGCGACGGCGGCCCAGCTTGCCGAATGATCTCAGTCCTTGGCGCGCAGAAAGCGGAGATAGTAGGGGCGTTCGCTTCCAAGCCCCAGCGTCGGTTCAATCGTGGGGATGGCGTCTTTCGGCACGACGAAGGCCTCCCTGATCTTGAGCGTGGCGCCGGCCGCCGCACCGGAAAAGGTGGCGGAGTTGCAGTCAGACCAGTCGTCCGAATAGCGAAGGATGGGCAGAGAGGTCGGAAGCCAGGATCGTCCCGCAGCATCAGCGAGCGTGATCCGGCAACCCGTCCAAAGTTTCTGCAGGTCGGGATCACCGATCGTGACCGAAAAATCCACGAAGACGGGGACGGCATTTTCCGGCAGCTTCACCGAGCCGGTATCCTTCGTCGTCAGCATGGCTTCCAGCTTCCAGTCGCTGCCGCCGAACCGCACGGTGGACCCGGGCTCCACGTCACGGGGAAACAGGTCCTTGGCCGCAAAAAGCCATTTGACCGGCGTGTAGCTGCCGAGAGCCAGCGTCGCCGGCAGCAATATCAGGAGAGCCCACAGCGAGCGCCGGCGCCAGCGCCGTTCGGACTGGCCGATTTCGGCCGCCCCGGTGGAGACTGCAGCACCCGCACTCATTGGATCGGCTCGTCCATGTCGTAGATGTCGGCCACCATTTCCGGCGTGCCGTCAGGCTTCAGGCGCAGACCGTCCAGGGTGATGCGGGCTTGCGAATCGAGGGCGAAGGCGCGCTCGTTCGAGACGAGCAATGTAGCGCCGGAGATTTCCGATGGCGGGACTTCGAAGACGAAGCGTCCGCGCGCCGGCAGACCGGGCTCCACCGTAAAAGGCGGCAGGCCGGAAACCATGGCCAGCCTTTCCGTTTCGCGATAGCCGAGGCCGGTTGGTCCCTGCCAGGTGGCCTCACTGATGGTCGTGGTGCTGTTGGTCGCGGCAAGCTCGACGGTGACAATGGCCCATAAGCCGCCTGTCGTAAGTGTCCTGTCCTTGCCGAATTCACTGACCGCCAGGATTTTGGCGAATTCCACCTTGTCGACGCGCAATTGGAAAAGCCGCGCCTTCACATCGTCGCCCATGCCGCCGCGGACGGGAATGGGTCCGGTGAGATCGGCATAATGCGGTTTCGACGTCTGCATGCCGTAACAGATTGCCGCTGCCAGCCCGAGAATCGCGAGATTGGCAAGCCTGTGCCCGATCATCCGCTTGCCTCGCTGACCGGAATGACCAGACGGCCGAGCTCTTGCTCATTGTACCAGCCGGGAACGCCGTAGAGATTGTCGATCGGCTTGTAGGTCTTCGTGTTGACCGAGAAGGGGATTTCGCCAGGAGACGTGGCCGATTCCGGCAGCGCCCAGACAAAAGCCACGCGTTCCTTCATCGCCGGATGCAGTTCGGGCGTCATGCTTGGATCACGTGTAAGCATGACGAACGGAGTTTCGGATTCCTCGCCGACCGGCAGGCCGTGCTTGAACAGGGTGAAATAATCCGTGGTCGAGGCGGCCGTGCGATTGGTCATCTCGACTTCGAGCACCAGCGCCTTCTGACCCTCTCTTATCGGCGCGTCATAGATCCGCTGATCGGTGACGAAGGCGCGCAAGGGCGTGACCCGCCATTGCCCCGTCTCAATCTCCTGGCCTGCCGCGAAGACGGGTATCTCCGGTTCCGGCAGGGCGCCGAAGGCACCAAGCAGATTGGCCGCAAGAATCGCGGCCACCGTACCGGCGCCGATGGTGATCCAGGCCCTGACCCTGCTGCGCATGGAGGCGAACATCAAAGCGTTCCCGCCTTTTCCGATTCGCACCCCCCGATTGAACAAGATTAGTTGGGAAACGAGCGGGATGGAACCGGCAGGATGGTGATCCGCCTTGTAATGAACACAATGGACGTCTATGTATTGTCCATCGATCTTGCTTGTCGAACTTTGTTTCTGCGCCTTGGGCGCTCTGACGATCTTCTCTTTCAATATCGACCTACTGCCGCGCCAGGCACTCGGCCGGCGGCAGATTCCATTGACTGATTTGAAAGGAAATCGTCATGACCACTGGAACCGTAAAGTTCTTCAACACCACCAAAGGCTATGGTTTCATCGCGCCCGACAACGGCAATCCCGATGTCTTTGTCCATATCTCTGCCGTTGAGCAGGCCGGTTTGAACTCCATCGTGGAAGGCCAGAAGCTCAACTTCGAAGTCGTTCGCGATGCGAGGTCCGGCAAGAGCGCGGCCGCCAATCTTCAGGCCGCCTGACGTTTTTTGCCTCCGGTCTTTGACCACGGATGTACTGGCACTGGCCGTTGAGGCGAACAGGAGAAGGTCGGGAGTTCCCGGCCTTTTTCGTTTCATATGGAGGCGCTATATGCCCATGCAACTTACCAAGGATACTCTCTTCATACAGAAGCCCTCAAGGGCGGAGACGAAGAGCGACATCACCACACAGGTCGCCCGCTCGATCATCGAGCAGGAGGCTGCCGCGCGCGAGGCGAAGAGCCGGCGTCTGAAGGAACTGAGGCTGAAGAAGGAAGCCGAGGCAACCGACACGGCACCTGCTGCCAGGAAGTCCAGGCCCCGGAAAGCCACGCCGAAGACGCGCCTGGCGGGCAGGTAACCGAAAGGCAGGGCGGTGGCCGATGGCCGGCGTCAGCGGTTGCCTATCGATAATGGCCCCTGCCGTCCGGCAGAGGCCTTAGGTCTACTGTTCCGATCTTTCTTAGGGCAGGCTCTTATCCGGCATTGCCGTCTGCATCGATCAGCGCGCGCAGCTCCGCCACCCTGGCGTCGAGCAGCTTCCGGTCTCCACGGCTTTCCACATTGAGCCGCATCAGGGGCTCGGTGTTGGAAGCGCGCAGGTTGAAGCGCCAGTCGCCGAAGGCCATGCCGAGGCCGTCGATGGTCTCGATGGTCGGGTTTTGGCGCATGAAATGCTCGGAGACGCGCTCCTGCACCGCCTTCGGGTCAGCCACGGTGAAGTTGATCTCGCCCGAGCAGGGAAAGGCGGAGATCATCTCTTCCAGGAGGTCGGCAAGGCTTGCTCCCGTCGCATGGAGTTCGGCGATCACGGCAAGCCAGGTGATCATGCCGGAATCGCAATAGCTGAAATCGCGGAAATAATGATGCGCGCTCATCTCGCCGCCATAGATGGCGTTTTCCTCGCGCATCATCTTCTTGAAGAAGGCATGACCCGTGCGGCAGGGCTTGGCGATGCCGTCCGCCTTTTCCACGATGTCGATCGTGTTCCATGTCATGCGCGGATCGTAAAGGATCGTCGCGCCCGGCTCCTTGGCCAGCATGCGCTTGGCGATCAGGCCGACCAGATAATAGCCTTCGACGAAGCGGCCCTTGTGATCATACAGGAAGCAGCGGTCGAAATCGCCGTCCCATGCGATCGCCAGATCGGCGCCGTGCTCGACAACAGCCTTGCTCGCCTTCTCGCGCTTTTCGGGCAGCAGCGGATTGGGAACGCCGTTCGGCAGGTCGGGATCGGGTTCATGATCGATCTTGATGAACTGGAATGGCAGGTGCTTTTCCAGAAGATCGATGATCGGCCCGGCGCAGCCATTGCCCGCATGGCAGACGATCTTCATCGGCTTGAGGTCGAGATCGGAGACCTCCTCCAGCAGACGGTCGATATAGGCGCTGCGGTCCTGCTCGCCGTGAAGCTGGCCCCGCTTCGCATAGTCGTCCACCGTGGCGAGCGCCTCGCCGGAATTCATCAGCTTCTCGATCGGGCCGAAGGCGTTGTCCGTGGTGGCCGCCGCCGCGTCGTGCAGCACCATCTTGATGCCGTTGTAGTCCGGCGGATTGTGGCTCGCGGTCACCATCAGCCCGGCATCTGCTCCCGATCGCGCGGTGTGGAAATAGACTTCCTCCGTGCCGCAGCGGCCGACCGGCAGCACGCTGACCCCGCTGTCGAGCAGGCCCTGGATCAGGGCGGCGGCAAGTGCGGGACTTTCCTTGCGCATGTCATGGCCGACGACGACGCTCGAAGGCGAAAGCAGCTTTCGCGTCGCCTGCGCGAAGTGGTAGGCGAACGGGACGTTGATCTCGGAAGGTATCCGGCCGCGAATGTCGTAGGCTTTGAAGGGGGAACTCATGCGTGATTTTTCCCTTTCTCACACGCCGCGGGCGGGGCCGGCGGCAAATCTTTGCTATACTGAAACATAGCGATGCTAATGGTCATGTTCTGGCGGCAGTATGAACGCCTTTTGCTATCCGCCGTTCCCCGTGCTTGCACTTCAACTCATATAACAGTGCAGGACCGAGATTGAACGATACCGGCGGTTGCGAAAAGTCCTGGAGCCTCCTAATGACCGACATGGGGTGGACGAAGTCTATATCGGCTGAATTGGGGCATAAATGCAGTTCATCGATCTCGGCGCGCAGCGCGAGCGTATCAAGGACAGGCTCGAAACCGCGATAGCAAAGGTCGTCGCGGAGGGACGCTACATTCTCGGGCCTGAAGTGACGGAATTCGAAAAGCGGATCGCCGACTATGTCGGGGTCGAACATGCGGTGGCCTGCGCCAACGGCACGGATGCGCTTCTGATCCCGCTCATGGCGCTCGGCGTGGGCCCCGGCGACGCGGTCTTCTGCCCGAGCTTCACCTTTGCGGCGACGGCCGAAGTCGTGGCTCTTGCGGGCGCGGCTCCCGTCTTTGTCGATATCGACCCGGACAACTACAATATCGATCCGGCAAGCCTGGAGGCGGCAATCGCCGCCGTTCGAAGCGAAGGCCGCTTCACGCCGAAGGCGATCATCCCCGTCGATCTGTTTGGACTTTCCGCCGATTATGACGCTATCCTGGCCATAGCGGAGCGCGAAAAGCTCTTCATGGTCGAGGACGCCGCACAGGCGATCGGCGGCGAGCGGGCCGGCGTCAAGTGCGGCGCTTTCGGCCATGTGGCCGGCACCAGTTTCTACCCGGCCAAGCCGCTCGGCTGCTACGGCGACGGCGGCGCCATGTTCACCAATGACGGCGACCTTGCCGAGAAGCTTCGCTCCATTGCATTTCACGGCAAGGGCGCGAGCCAGTACGACAATGTGCGGATCGGGCTGAATTCGCGCCTCGACACCATTCAGGCGGCGATCCTTATCGAAAAGCTTGCTATACTGCCCGACGAGATGGACAAGCGGCAGGAAGTCGCACGACGCTATTCGGAGGGCCTTTCTGACGTGGTCAAGGTGCCCGTCATAGCCCAGCATTCGCGCTCGGCCTGGGCGCAATATGCCATCGAGACGGACAGGCGCGACGCCGTGCGCCAGCGCCTGCGTGAGGAAGGTATCCCCTCGGTCGTCTATTATGAGAAGCCGCTGCATGTGCAGAAGGCTTATGATCACTATCCGCGCACGCCTTCGGGCCTGACGGTTTCGGAGACGTTGCCAGATCGCATACTCTGCCTGCCGATGCATCCCTATCTCGAAAAGGGAGATCAGGATCGCATCATCGAAACGGTCCGCTCGGCTGTGTCCGAGGCGCCGGAGCGCCACGTCGCGGGGAGGTGATACGGCGCGATTGCAGGCTGGGAGGGAGACGCAGGAAAGGCTTTCCGCCATTTGCCGGCAGAGAGCAAAAGGACTTCCGGGAGGAGTGGTTTGTTGGACGGCATCAACTTGATACCGCCAAATTTCGCGTGATAGTGGCCGGCGAGTTCGGCTGACGACTGTTCGCAAAGGTTCCGTGAGTATGCATGCACCGCTGACCCACCTTCAGAGGCTCGAAGCCGAGTCGATCCACATCTTCCGTGAAGTGGCGGCTACCTTCACCAAGCCGGTCATGCTTTATTCGGTCGGAAAGGACTCCTCCGTCCTCCTGCATCTGGCGATGAAGGCCTTCTATCCAGCCAAACCGCCTTTCCCCTTCCTGCATGTCGATACGACCTGGAAATTCCGCGAGATGATCGCCTTCCGCGACCGCATGGCTGTCGAGCGCGGCTTCGATCTTCTCGTCTATATCAATGAGGAAGGCGTTCGTCAGGGCATCAATCCGTTCGATCACGGCTCCAACACCCATACCCATGTCATGAAGACCGTGGCGCTGCGCCAGGCGCTCGACAAATACGGCTTCGACGCTGCTTTCGGCGGTGCGCGGCGCGACGAGGAGAAGTCGCGCGCCAAGGAGCGCATCTTCTCCTTCCGCACGTCCAGCCATGCCTGGGACCCGAAGAACCAGCGGCCGGAAATGTGGAAGATCTACAATACCCGCGTCGCGCCGGGTGAATCGATCCGTGTGTTTCCGCTGTCGAACTGGACCGAGCTCGACATCTGGCAATACATTCTGCAGGAGAACATCCCGATCGTGCCGCTCTATTTCGCCAAGCGGCGGCCTATCGTGGAGCGCGACGGCATGATGATCCTCGTCGACGACGACCGCATGAAGCTGCGGCCCGGCGAGAAGGTGCAGGAACGCATGGTGCGCTTCCGCACGCTCGGCTGCTATCCGCTGACGGGCGCTATCGATTCCGAGGCCGATACCCTGGAGGGGATCGTTGCCGAAATGCTGACGGCGCGCACATCCGAGCGCCAGGGCCGCCTGATCGACCGTGACGAGGCCGGCTCCATGGAGAAGAAGAAGCGCGAAGGGTATTTCTGATCATGCGGAACATTGCCGAGCAGGCCCTGGCCGAAACCCAAGCCGCCGAGGTGCAGGATATCCGCGCCTATCTTGCAGAGCAGGAGAACAAGACGCTTCTGCGCTTCCTCACCTGCGGCTCGGTCGACGACGGCAAGTCGACACTGATCGGCCGTCTCCTTTACGACACCAAGCTGATCTTCGAGGACCAGCTTGCAGCCCTTGAACGCGATTCGCGAAAGCATGGCACGGCGGGCGAGGATATCGACTTCGCCCTTCTGGTCGACGGGCTGGAGGCGGAGCGCGAGCAGGGCATCACCATCGACGTGGCCTATCGCTTCTTCTCCACATCGAAGCGGAAGTTCATCGTCGCCGACACGCCGGGCCATGAGCAATATACGCGCAACATGGCGACCGGCGCCTCGACGGCCGATCTCGCCATCGTTCTGGTCGATGCGCGCCAGGGCATGCTGGTACAGACGCGGCGGCATTCCATCATCGCCTCGCTGCTCGGCATCCGCCATATCGTGCTCGCGGTGAACAAGATCGACCTCGTCGGCTTCGACCAGACGGTGTTCGAGCGTATCGCCGCCGACTACAAGGCTTTTGCCGGCAATCTTGGCTTCGAGAGCATCGTGCCGATCCCGATGTCCGCCCGCTACGGCGACAATGTCACCCGTGTTTCCGAGCACATGCCCTGGTATGATGGTCCTGTGCTGCTCCAGCATCTGGAAACGGTCGACGCGCAGCCTTCGGCGGAGAACAGGCCGTTCCGCTTTCCGGTGCAATATGTGCTGCGGCCCAATCTCGATTTCCGAGGCTTTGCGGGCACGATCGCTTCCGGCACCATCGCCGAGGGCGATCCCGTGGTGGTGGCGAAGTCCGGCAAGCCCTCGCGCGTGAAGCGCATCGTCACCTATGACGGTGATCTGAAGCAGGCTGTCGAGGGGCAGGCCGTCACCATCATGCTGGAAGACGAGATCGAGGTCTCGCGCGGCAATATGCTGGTCGCTCCCGATGCGCGCCCGCAAGTGGCCGATCAGTTCCAGGCCAAGATAATCTGGTTCAACGAGCACGCACTTCTGCCCGGCCGTTCCTATCTGCTGCGCACCGAGACGGATCAGGTGAACTCGACGATCACCGAGCTGAAATATCGGATCAATGTCAACAGTTTCGCCCATGAAGCGGCAAAGTCGCTCGAACTCAACGAGGTCGGCGTCTGCAATATCTCCGTCCAGTCACCGATCGCCTTCGATCCTTTCGGCGAGAACAGGACGACGGGCGCCTTCGTGCTCATCGACAGGCTGACCAATGCCACGGTCGGCGCGGGCATGATCACCCATTCGCTGCGCCGCGCGGCGAATATCCACTGGCAGGCGCTGGACGTGACCAAGCATTCGCGCGCCGAGCAGAAACACCAGAAGCCCGCGGTTCTCTGGTTCACCGGCCTTTCGGGCTCCGGCAAGTCGACCATCGCCAATCTGCTGGAGAAGAAGCTGCACGTCTCCGGCCGCCACACCTACATCCTCGACGGCGACAATGTCCGCCACGGGCTGAACCGCGATCTCGGCTTCACCGAGGAAGACCGTGTCGAGAACATCCGCCGCGTCGGTGAGGTGGCGCGCCTGATGGCCGATGCCGGTCTTATCGTGCTCGTTTCCTTCATCTCGCCCTTCCGGGCCGAGCGGCGCATGGCGCGCGAGCTGATGGAGGAGGGCGAATTCATCGAGGTCTTCGTCGATACGCCCTTCGAGGAATGCGTGAAGCGCGATCCCAAAGGTCTCTATGCGCGCGCGCTGAAAGGCGAGATCAAGAACTTCACCGGCGTGGATTCGCCCTATGAACCGCCGGAACAGGCCGATATCCATCTGCAGACCGTCGGCCGGTCGCCCGAGGAGATGGTGGACTATCTCGAAGACTGGCTGCGCGAGCGGGGTTACTGCTGATGGATGCCGGGGCGGACGTGGCAGAGCGCGAAGCCGCTATTGTGGCGCGGCTGGAGGAACTGGCGCTGGCCGCGGGCGGCGTCATTATGGAAATCTACCAAACCGGCTTCGATGTCGAGAGGAAGTCCGATTGTTCGCCGGTCACGGAAGCCGACCGACTGGCCGAGGCGGTGATCCTGAAGGGCCTGCGCGAGAGCTATCCCGACACGCCGATCGTCGCCGAGGAGGAGGCGAGTGCCGGTCGTTTGCCTGGCAGGTTGGACGGCGAGTTCTTTCTCGTCGACCCGCTGGACGGCACGAAGGAATTCATCAACCGGCGCAATGACTTCACTGTCAATATCGCACTCGTTCGCCAGGGCGTGCCGGTGCTCGGCGCCGTCTATGCGCCAGCCAAGACCGCTCTCTATTCCGGCCGGCCGGGACAGGCGGAACTGCTCGTCACCACACCCGACCACAGGGTCGAGAGCCGCAAGGCGATCAAGGTCCGCGAACCGAGGGACGTGCCGACGGTCGTTGCCAGCCGTTCGCATCGCACGCCTGAAACCGACGCCTTCATCGCCAAATTTCCCGGCGCGGAGATCGTTTCGGTCGGCTCCTCGCTGAAATTCTGCCTTCTGGCCGAGGGTGCCGCCGATCTCTATCCCCGTTTCGGCCGCACCATGGAATGGGACACGGCCGCCGGCGATGCCGTGCTGCGTGCCGCAGGCGGCCGCACACTGACGCTCGAAGGCGAGCCGCTCACCTATGGCAAGCGCAACCAGCCGGACGATACGGACTTCGCCAATCCCTTTTTCGTCTCTGAGGCCTGGGCGGTCGCCGGGTGAATCACCGGTTCCTGTCGGCGGCGGGAAGCAGCTTCGGCGATCTGCCCTGACGAAATGTGAGCGTCAGCAAAATCACCCCAGTTCATGCAGCCAAGGCGGATTCGCCCCGGCGCGGGTGACGGTCACAGCGGCCACGCCGATGGCGAAGGAGAGGGCATCCCGCACCTCGCTTTCATCGAGTTCCGCCAGCCCTTGCTTGCTCAGCAATCCGCGCTCGTGGAGGGCGGCCAGCAATCCGGCGTTGAAAGTGTCGCCAGCGCCGACAGTATCGGCGACCTGAACAGGACGCGCAGGTACATGGACCGTCGGCCCGCCATGCAGAAAGGCCGTAGCACCGTCGCCGCCGCGCGTGATCACCATCAGCCTCGGCCCGAGTTCCAGCCAGCGCCGCGCGATCTCCTCCTGCGGTCCGGTCTCGCCGAACCAGACCAGATCGTCCTCCGAAATCTTTACAATGTCGGCCATGGCGACCATCCGGCGCATGCGCGCCTCATGGGCCTGCCGGTCGGGAATGAAAGCCGGTCGTATGTTCGGATCGAACATGATGGCGCGACGCTTGTGCTCGCGCGCCATGAGGCTTTCATAGGCCGAGCCGCAGGGTTCCGGGATCAGGCTGATGCCGCCGAAGAGAAGACAGTCCACATCATTGCCGATATCCGGCAAATCGCCTGCGGTGATCATCCGGCCGGCGGTGTTCTCGTCATAGAAGACATAGCTTGCCTGGCCGCCGGCAAGACTGACGAAGGCGAGCGTCGTCGGCCGGTTCGAAATCTTGGCATAGCGGATATCCACATGGCTTGCGGCCAGGGCGGCCTGAAGCTGCTTGCCGAACAGATCCTCCGACAGGCCGGAAAAGAAACCCGTCGCCACGCCGAGCCTGCCCAGCGCGATGGCGCTGTTGAAGACCGCGCCGCCAGGATAAGGCACGAAAGCCGGGACGCCTTCTGCCGTGGTCTGCGGCAGCATGTCAATCAGGGCTTCGCCGCAACAAAGGATCATGGGCGCGGCCTCGTCTTCCGGCGGGCGCGACAGCGGGTCCATGTGCTGATGTCGGACATTCCACCTCCCATCCGGTCACATCTTCCGAGCAAAGCGGTTTCCGAATGGGACGAGTGCCGGTTGAAGTCAATCAAAAGGTTGGGTCGAACCATTGCTGCTGTCCCGACGGAATGACCGCAACTTGTGCGCCCGAATATATCACCGGCGCCTCACCAAAATGTGGGAGGAGAAATAATCCGTGATGTGTGATAAACGCCTGGCGTCAAGTGTTTTGTGGTGAGGCTTTATGAAAAGAACAGCCCTGCTGGCTGCCATTTTGCTGTCGATCTTTTCGGCCGCGTTCTTGTCCCCGGTGCAGGCCGAGGATTGCGCGTTGGCATCGGATGCGGCCAATCACCGTCCCGCCAGGCCATCGGAAATCCAGGTTCTGTGGAGCAGCCCGCGCCTGACCTATGCAAACACAACGAACCACTACGCCTCCTGCAGCTTCACGATGAAATCCGAGAACGGAAAGATCGCCGTCGAAACGTTTCTGAAGCCGGGCGAAACCATCACTCATCGACGGGTATCGGGCATCAGGGGAAACCCCGCCAATTGCCTGATCTACGAGGTCACTCCCTGCGACCCCGAGCATCGTTGGGACAATTGAGCCGCGGCATGGGCCGCCCTGCGGCTCAGTTTTCCTGAAGCTGGATGCCCGATTCGTCGATCCTCAGTTCGACGCCGGACGGCTTTGTCTCTTCGCGGAGGATATAGGCGCCAAGGCCGAGGACGAGGACGACCAGCGCGCCGATAATCATGTAGAGAAGGTTCGGTTTCATGTGGCGAGGAATCCGCGCTATGGAGGTAAACCGGGCTGTAACAGAATTTTCCTTTTCCGAGTAGCCGGATATGCCACATCTTCGGCGCCTTGAGTTCCTATGGGCTGCGCGATATTGACGCCTTGAAGCGAGAGGCCAAAGTGAGCGATCCGCGACGCCTTGTTTTCTGCCATTGTGAAAAAAACGGCGGCACGACCCTCATCCGGTTATTCAGGTCGATCCTAGGCATAAGGCATGTCGATCTGATCCCCGTCGATATAAGGGCGAACGAAGCCACGATCGACGATTTCGATGCCACCTTGGCGGCTGCTCCTTTCGCCGTCACCGTGGCAGGCCATTCGCTCAAGCCGCATATCGATTATGGACCGAGATCCGCCAAATTCACTCTGCTGCGCGATCCGGTCGACCGCTATCTCTCGGAGTTCAAGCACGACAGCGAAAGGCGCGGTTTCCAGGGATCGCTGGATGACTGGATGGAATTGCGCTCGAGGTGGAACTATCAGACCAAATTCATCGCCGGTATCCGTGATCTCTCGCAGGCCAAGAAAGTTCTCGAAAACAATCTGGAATTCTTCGGCTTCACGGACAGTTATGACGAATTCCTGCGGCTGGTCGGCGTAAATCTGGGCATGGCGGCGTTTTCCAGTGCCAGCAGCGCGCCTCAGAACAAGAGCAGGACAAGTCTGGAACTGACCGAGGCGCAGCGCGCAAAGGCCGAGGAACGCAACGGCCTCGACATGGAGCTGCTGAGCTTCGCGCAGGATCTCTACCGGGAGCGTCTGCCGGAATGGATGGCGAGATCGGCGGTTGAAGCCCGGAATTTTCGGGGCTTCGGTGAATACGGAAATATCCTGCTCAGGAATCTCTGGTACAAGCCCAAGCTTGGCATGATGCCGTTCGAGCATCACATGTTGCCGGTAAACGCGGTCAATGCACAGAAAGCCGAAGCCCTCGGCCTGGCAAGCTTCGACTAGGTTGCTCCAGCCTTGCGGAAGGTGAAACCCCGGTCGTCATTTGCGGCGAGTTCGTAGCCGATCTGTTTCATCATCGTCGGATAGTCCGCGCCCGTTACCGCAAGCGCAATATAGGCCAGGCCTTCCTGAATGACACCTTTCATTCCCGACAGGATGACCGTTTCCGAGCCGTTCGCGGTGATGCTTACAAGCCTTGGCGTCGGGATGCCCAGGCGCTTCAGCTCCGCGTCTATCGACGTCACGGATATGGAAGTCTCCACATAGCGGCTCGTGTCGATATCGAGCGCACCTTTGACGAGATTGGATGCCGGATGATTGGGATTTGACAGAAAGGCCAAAGTGCCGTCCGTCGACCAGGCACCCTTGCGCACCATGACGAGGCGGTCAGCCAGGCCGTTGCCGGCGGCGAAATCCTCGAGACAGGCGGCGCTTTTCAGATCGGGCTCGAACACGACGACGCGGCCTGCAGGGCCGACCAACCGCAGGAAATAAACCGAACGCGAACGGCCTGCTTGGACCAGGTCCCGGGGCGCGCCCACCTGAACAACCACATCGCCGTGCCGGATGATCGAATAGGGCATCTTGGAGCGGCGCATTTTTTCGCCAATGCCGTATTTCACCCTGTCCGGAGTATGGCTGAGCACAAAGGCGGCCGGGCGCGATGCTGCACGATAGGCGCGATGTCCGATCAGGAACTTGAGCGGAAGCAGTATGCCTTGGTCCCGCCTGGCAGGCATGACATCCCCTTCCTTGCCCCTAACTGCCCACACGGGCTAATGCCAAACATTGCCGGCCGCAATAGCGCGATCCTGCTGCTGCCGTTCTCTGAAGGCCTGCGTGAAGGATGGCGCCGACGGTCCGGCAAGAGCTATGGCTATCGAAAGGAAGACGAGCGGATCATCCATCAGGCCCTGGTGTAGATATGCCAGAGCGGCGGCTGATATGCGGTAGCCGATCAGGGCGGAGAGCAGAATCTGCCAGGCCGGCTCATCGGAAGCGCGCAACTGCATGAAATTGGTCGGCAGACCGAAGAAGACCAGGAAGCAGATGAGGACCGCGCCGAGAATCACGCCATGCCGGTAGAGAAGCGTGACATAGGTGTTATGCGCGCCGCGAACCTTGCGTTCGGCGCTTGGGGTGGCAAGGGTAACGTAATCGCCTCCTCCGGATCCTAAAAGCAGCGTCTTGGCGCTCTGCCGCATGGCCTCCAGGAAGAAGGCGGATTCGGCGATCCGTGAATCCATCGAATGATCGCCTACGGCGACCGCCTTTTCCCAGTCCGCGAGTGCCTTGTCCATCCGGGACGGCTTGCTGTTCGCAGGTTCCCCGCTGGCTGTCGTCGGGCTTGTGGTCGAGCGGGTGACAAAGTCATCCGTCTCGATGGCGGGCTCTCCGGCCTTTTGGGGGATGCGGTCCGATTCCGCGATCACATGCGAGATCCTGAGCCGGTCGAAGACCGGGATCGAAGCAGTCATGGGAATGCCGACAGCCACCACCGCCACGCCCGCCGCCGCCAGAATGCGAGCATTTCTGGCCCACGAAAAGCGGCCGTCCAGCAAGGACAGGCCGATGACGGAAACGGCTCCGATCGCGATGCCGAGCATGAGCGATCGTGTGAGGCCGAATGCCGTCACGAAAACAATGAGCGCTATCGCCACGAGCAGCAGGCCGAACCGTATGCCCCGGGTCATGGCAGCCGACGCGATGAGGATGGTCGAGAACAGAACCTCCCAGTCGCGGCCGTAGCGCATCCTGCCGCCTTCCGCCAGGAAGAGATGGAGGCCGATCCGCAGCACGAAATAAACGGCCATTGTCGTCAGGATCGCCGTCAGCATCGTCCTCGCGGGCACGTTCTTCACCGCCCAGAGCGAAAAGAGCAGGAACCCGGCAGAGGCGCCGTAACGGGCGAAATCGCCGAATAGGAAGACATTGATCCGGCCCTCCAGCGCTCCGAGCAGGAGGTAGGGAGTCACGGCCGCAACGAAGACAAGGACGGCGGGGCGAAACTGTCTAAGCAATTGAACGAGAATGGGAAGGTAGACGAGGCCCTGGGCCGCGATCCACCCGGTATAGAAGGTGGTCATGATATCGCGACGGTCGGCCGCGGGCCAATAGACGCGAATGTCGTACCAGACGATCTTGGAAAAGACGATCAGACAGAAGGCCCAGAACAGGATCTCCGGAAATCTCTTTTCGTTGGTCATAGCATCGCTTCTGATGACGGTCTTGGCCTTCGACCTTGGCCGCACAGAAATCGCAAAATCAGCGTGACTGCAAGGCTTTAGCGCCCTGGCGACCTGCCCTCGAGCCGAAAATGACCATCTTATCGGCCTGCCAGCCCCTCAAGCACCATCAAGGCTCTATGTGAAGGGTGAGGAGGCCCTCCCTGCGCAGGGACAGTCATGGCTGCAGGAATGCGGACAGCCGCACGGGAGCTAAAAAGGCCCGGATTCTGGCCTGCGTCAGCGACCCGAATCATCCCGTAATTTCTGGAAAGGGAAGCCACCTCTAGTTGATACCTTACCGAGACATGCCTGGGCAGGTTGCGCCACCCACAATTCCCTGTGCCTAATAATTTCCATTTGTAACTTTCCGTTATCTTGAGTAGGGGGGTAGAGGGGCAGCTATAGTTGGGGGGCGCATTGAAACGGAGCCTGGCCGGATGGAATCCAATTCGCGACATCCTGTCCAACGGGAAAACCAGGGCTCTCAGAGACCGCATCAAGGAGCTTGAGGACGAGTTAGCTGGCGAGCGGCAGCGGGCCGATAGCCTGGCAGGAAGCCTCGCGTCACTCGAGCGCGACATAAGCCAAGCGGCTTTTGAGGCAAGTAGAAAAGACCATCTGATCGACCTTTTGGAAGGCAAAGTCAGCAATGTCACGCTGGCGGCCCTGCGGTCTGAGTTCGGAAATAAGGATGCCGTTCGTATCGCACGCTCGCTCTACGATGTCGTGTTCGTTGACGCCCTGAAGCAGGGGTGTTCGCTATCGGAAGCGGCGGTAAAGACAACCAGAACCCAGATGGCATGGGGCGACGCGCCATTTCCCATGCCGATCGTTCTTTCACTTCTCGCCAATCCTTCAACAATGTCGGCAGGATATCTTGCGTTCGGTGTTCTGTTGGCGAGGCGCAATCTCTTGCCCTCTGCGCTTGATGCGTTCCTGCGTGCTGATCGAGATGAATTAAGAAAGCTCGCTTATCCGGAGTTCATCAGCGCATTGGCGAGCAAATGCCCTGATGAAGTCACGATGGAACGGGATTTTCTCGCCAATATGATGGTTGGGGAAGAGAACCCCGGTTATCTGCACTCGCTGATCCGTGCTTTGTACGGAAACGGTCTTAAAGATAGCGCGTTGGTATTGGCTGATAGGATCAGGCAAGCGCCAGAACGAAAGAAGATTCTGGTTGGCCCCCTCAAGAACCAGATAGAGTGGTTTTCAGCCTACGAGAAATTTGTACTTGAAAAAATCGCATGGCACGACGCCGCGGCTGCATCCGGAGCTCCGATCGTCGCCCTCCTAGACTACAAGCAACCGGATGTGAGTTTTACCTCAATCAATATTGGGGACTATATCCAGACGCTTGCGATGCTTGGCTGCATCCTACGGCTGTCAAACATTGACATTGAAGGTCACAGCACTTTGACGGCGGCCATCTCTTCATTGCAGAGCAGGGTTCGTCAGGACCGGATCGCTACAGGACAGAAAGCAAAAATTGCTCTGACGGTGCTGGACCGCGACGCAACCTATGACGCGCCGCCGCCGCCCGGCACCTGGCTGCTGGCGTTCGGGTGGCATATGCACAAATCATTTTCCGGCAGGTTGGCGTTTCCTTATCATCCCAATGTCCGGCCGATCTTTCTTTCTTTCCACTGCAACAAGCCGGAGATGTTAAACGATGAAGGTATCGAATACTTAAGACGCTACTCTCCCATAGGATGCCGCGACTGGACCACCGTATACCTTCTGCAGTCGCGGGGGGTTCCAGCCTTTTTCTCAGGATGCGTGACGACAACCATCGATACTCTGTTCGCCCCGCGCGAGACAGGAAGCCAGTCTGGCCAAACGGCCTTTATCGATGCACCGTCATTGGCTGACGAACAGGGAAATTGCAGCAGGAAAATTACGCATGGGAAGGCCGAATATCGATGGACAGATTTCTCCACCAATCTTCGACAGGCGGTAGACCTTCTTGAGGAGTACCGCACCCAATATGATCGGATCGTAACGTCACGACTTCACGCCTATCTGCCTTGCGCGGCAATGGGATTGCCTGTGGAGTTCAGGCCGAACAGACAGTCTGACATTCGCTTTGAGGGATTGCTTGATCTTGACCATGAGATGATTGAAAGCATCCGAAATCCCTTGCTGGAAAAGACAGCGGCAATTCTTAACCTCATTGCGACCGGAGTTGACGCGGATCAAGTCTATTCAGCCTGGTCCGACATGTGCCGAGAAGATGTGGATGAAGCAAAGGGCCGATGTGCAAATATCCCGGATATCCGGTTGTCGGCAGATGACGTCAAAGCATTGGTGGCCGAACCATTAAGCGGGCGAGTTTCCTACGGTGAATTCAGCCCTGATGTCGATCCGGCCTCGATAGTGCATGTCGCCCTGGCTGCGGATAGAGGATACGCATCCTATCTGTGCGTCGTTCTGCAATCTATTCTCCGCAACAGTGAAAGACCGGTTCAATTTCACATCCTGTCGCGGGGCCTTGAGGAAAAGCATTACAATCTCATTGGAGAACGGCTCTCTTCGAGTAAATGCTGTGTTCAGTTTCTTCCGTTCGATAGTATCGACTACGGAAATATCGTAGGAATGTATGCTCGGACGACATTCTCAACCATGGATCGCCTGCTGCTTCCATATATCCTGCCAGATGTCAGAAAAATTGCTTATATCGACATAGATGTTGTCGTTCTAGGTGATGTCGGTACGCTTTACGACATCGATTTAGGGGGCATGCCACTGGCAGCGCGCGGGAGTATCGCACCGGAAGCCTCTGGTGGGTTCTCCTATGTTATCCCGGCATCGATACGGTTGGCACCGAATTTCGCAAATGAATTCCGGCGACGAATGGCTTTGCGCTCGGATCTCGCATTTCCCACGTTCAATGCTGGAGTTCTCGTTCTGGATCTGGAACAGATGCGTAAGATCCGGTTTTGTGAAGAGTTTCTTCCTTATGTGACCAGGTACGGATTGAACGATCAAGAATTGTTGAACTGTTTTGCCGCCGGCAACTGGTGCCCGCTACCGAAAGACTGGAACGCCTGGCCGACACAGGAGATATTGAATCAGCCCAAGCTTGTTCATTTTGTTGGCATCAACAAACCATGGAATGGACATAACCTGCCATTCGCCAATATTTGGCGCGCATATCGAAATGAAGTCGAGGATTTGGCAAGCGCGTTACAATGAGATGAGGTTCTAGGCCTGAGGTTTGCGGCAAGGCGAAGTTGGGCATGCCTTTGCACTTATGCCTCTGGCTCCGCGCTCGGAGACCGGCTTTCCCGCAAGCAGGAAGACCACTCTTCAGCAACTTGCGCGCCAGAGGCGCCTGGAACCCTGGCCCATGCGCTTTTCCGCGCTCGCCACTGCAGAAAATAAAAGAGGGTTACGGCCGGCGTGATTGTCACTCCATCCTGGCGATGGGGTTGCGTCGCTTGGGAAGAGTTTACGCCGTCGGCTGCACTGCACCCAAGCCCCCGCTAGGGCAGCCGACGGCGTTCTGTCTGGTGCGGTGTCAGCTTGGTGGCTTTGGTTCCTGCACCTTTACGGGCGCACCCTTTAGCAGTTCGCATCGCGGCAGCCGACTAGCGGATTCTGCCCGGTCAATAATGGGGAGTTGACATTCGTGAAATTGTGCCCGTCTTCGCGCGGCAATTCTGTTCGGGCTCATTGAAGGGAGCCGCACCCGCCGGCCGGAACATATGCTGTTGTTCAGGGGTTTTGCATGGCGGTCGAATAGCCGGTCGCTCGAATCGCGACGGTGAGCAGAAACAGAATAAGGGACTGTCTCACCATATCGCGCCCGATCCGGCCCGATGCCTCGCGAGACAGCATCGGACGAAGGAAAGAGGCCAAGCCGTAGGGCAGGGCCTCGCCCGACGGCGAGGCCCTGTGGAGTTCATCGGCTGGCCACAATGCCGGCGATGACACCTGTCGCGATGCTGATCAGCAGGTAGTCGTTATCGACCTTGACCCACTGTTGCCCCCGTGCCGGCTTCTTCAGTCCATGGCGGTGATAGTCACGGACAGCAGCCCGCTTCTTCCAGTCGGATATCCGATCGCCCCTTTTCCAATGGTGACGGGCATGCTGCTTTGAAACATGCTTCTTGTACACTGCCGGACGCTTCTTCTCGACATGCTGGTATGCCGGAGGCCGGTTGTCGTGGCGGGGTTGGGCATTTGCCAGCGGAGCCATCATCACAGAGGCGGCAACGGCGGCGAGAAGGATTTTGCTGAGGCGTTTCATCGATGGTTTCTCCTGTTTCCGATGCATGGAATGTGATGCCCGGACAGTGAACCCAGGATGAACGCCTTCATTAAGTTTATGTAATGAACCGAGGGATTTAGGAAGGTTAATTCAAGCGCACAAAGTTCTCTTGAACGGTTCGAACGGCATGTTCCAACTGACCTGCCACTGAACTTTCATCCAGCGGCGATTAGAGCCTCGTCCGTTTGTGTTACGCCCTGAGGCGCGTGTTGAGCAACCGGATTGGCGGTTGCGGCGAGAAGCCCGGCGAAAGCCGCCGGGGTTTGATAGCCAAGCGAGGAGTGCGGCCTCGTCGTATTGAAATCCTCCACCCATTCGGCGATGGCGCTGCGGGCATGGTCGAGGCCGAAGAACAGGCTCTCGTTCAGGAGCTCATCGCGCATCCGCCCGTTGAAGCTCTCGACATAGCCGTTCTGCATCGGTTTGCCGGGCGCGATGTAGTGCCACTCGACACGATGATCCTTCGACCAGGCCAGGATTGCGTTCGAAGTGAACTCGGTGCCGTGATCGGACACGATCATCCCCGGTTTACCGCGGCGAGCGACCAGGCCGGTCAGTTCACGAGCAACGCGCCTGCCGGAGATCGAGGTGTCGGGGATTGCGGCAAGACATTCCCGCGTCACGTCATCGACGATGTTCAGCACCCGGAACCGCCGCCCGCAGGCAAACTGGTCATGCACGAAGTCCAGCGACCATCGAGCGTTTGCCTTTGCCTCAACCAGGATCGGAGCACGTGTGCCGACTGCTCGTCGTCGTGATCGGCGCTTGCGAACCGTCAGCCCTTCCTCCCGGTAGAGACGGTATATGCGATTGACCCCCGATGGTTCGCCCTCCCGCCGCAGCAGGATGAATAGCCGACGATAGCCGAAGCGGCGGCGCTCGTTGGCGAGATTCCGTAGCCGACCGCGCAACTCTGTCTCCGGCCGACGGCACGACTGGTAGCGCACCATCTTCCGGTCCGCTCCGACGATGGAACAGGCCCGCCGTTCCGACAGGCCCATGACGGCCTGCAGATGCGCGACGGCTTCGCGCTTCACGGCGGGCCCTACCATTTTTTTGACAGAAGCTCCTTAAGCGCGGCCGCTTCCAGCATCTGGTCGGCCAACAGCTTCTTCAGCTTC
>NZ_VLJP01000027.1 GCF_007829525.1 Mesorhizobium sp. J18 | reverse complement strand
CGTAGTACCGGGAGGGGAACCCTTGGACGGAACCTCCCCGGCCCCGCCTTACGAGGGCAGGACGGAGGCGCCGGTCCCTTTCCCGCGGGACCGCCGTCGCGACCCGCTTTCCCGCGGAAAGGGATGGGGCAAGGATAGCGCAGGTTAGGAAGGCGGGGATGAAATGGTGAATGGGGAGTAGTGAATGGTGAAGGGCGACAATGGCTTGGCGCGGAGAGGGCGAAGAATCTATCCCCGCGCGTGTTCCTTCACCGCCTGTTGAATGGAGACAGAGAGGAGCGGCTGCACCTCTAATTCAGATCGCGGTGATGCCGCCGTCGGCGGCGAGCGTCTGGCCTGTCATGAAGCTGTTTTTCGGATCGGCGGCAAAAAGGATCACTTCGACAATCTCTTCCACCTCGGCGAGCCGTTTCATTGGCACACCGCGCGTCAGGTCGGCTTCGGCTGCGGCGTTGTCCGGAGCCAGCTTCAACGTGCCCGTCACCATGGCCGTGCGGGCGAAGGAGGGGCAGACGGCGTTCACGCGGATGCCCTTGGTGGCATATTCCGCCGCCGCGGAACGGGTCAGGCCGACGACGCCGTGCTTGGCCGCCGCATAGGCCGCAAGCCGCGGCGCGCCGGCAATGCCGGCGACGGAGGCGATGTTGACGATCGCTCCGCCGCGCGATCCTTCGCGATGCTGGCGCTCCATCACCGGCAATTGATGCTTCATGGCGTAGAATACGCCGAGCAGGTCCACCTCAAGGATGCGCCGCGCCTCCTCGGAAGGAATGAGAGGGAGTTTCACGAAATTCTGCGCGATGCCGGCATTGTTGACGGCGATATCGAGCCGGCCGAATTTCTCCAGCGCCAGCTTCACCAGATTCTCCGAAAGGCTTTCCCTGGCGATGTCGCCGGCCAGTGTCGCCGTCTCGGCTTCCAGCGAGGCCGCCAGGGTTTCAAGCGGCTCGGGACTGATGTCGGACAGGACAAGGCGTGCTCCCTCGGCGGCGAAACGCGCGGCCGCCCGGCTGCCGAAGCCGCCACATGCCCCCGTCACCAATACGGTAAGTCCGTCGAAGCGTTTCATCGCATCCTCGATCCTTTCCCGTCGATCAGCTCACCGGCGAGCCCGGCAAGCAGCTTTACCGCTTCCCCATAGGTCTTTGCCTTTTCCGGGTTCGACGCGTTGCCGTCCAGGGCGCGCTTGTAGACGCCCTGGCAGATCGCGGCGAGGCGGAAGAAGGAGAAAGCAAGATAGAAGGTCCAGTTGCCGATCGCGGCAATTCCGCGCCGCGCGCAATAGCTTTCGACATAGGCCTCCTCGGAGGGAAGACCGATGGCTGACCGGTCGATGCCGCCCAGCCCCTTGAAGCCGGAACTGTGCGGCAGGCGCCACTGCATGCATTGATAGGCGACGTCGGCAAAGGGATGACCGAGGGTGGAAAGCTCCCAATCCAGCACCGCCGCGACTTTGGGCCTGTCCGGCGCGAAGATCATGTTGTCGAGCCGGTAATCGCCATGGACGAGCGACACGCGCCCGTCGTCCGGCGGCATATGCTCCTCCAGCCAGGCGATCAGCCGGTCCATGTCGGGCACGGTCTCCGTCTCGGAGGCGCGGTACTGGCTCGYCCAGCGCGAGAACTGACGTTCGAAATAGCTGCCCGGCTTGCCGAAATCCGCAAGGCCCGCCTTTTCGATATCCACGTCGTGAAGGGCGGCCAGCGTTTCGTTCATGGCGTCGTAGATGGCGGTGCGCTCGTCATTGCTTCCAACCTCCGGCAGGGCCGGATCCCAGAAGATGCGGCCCTCCACGAGGCCCATGACATAGAACATGCGGCCGATGGGGGAATCCTCCGGCGACAGATGCAGGACGGGCGGCACGGGAACCGGCGTGTCGGCAAGCGCCTGCATGACGCGGAATTCGCGATCCACCTGATGCGCCGATTTCAGCAGCTCGCCCGGCGGCTTGGCGCGCAGCACGTAACGGCCGCTTTTCGCCTTCAGGAGATAGGTCGGGTTCGACTGGCCGGAACTGAATTTCTCGATTACCTCGAGGCCGGAGAAGCCTTCCACATGGGTTTCGAGATAGGGGCCGAGTGTGGCCGCGTCGAGCCTGTTGGGATCCTTCATGCGGTTTCTTCCCCGGCACGGTCGGGCATGGCGAGCGTCAGCCAGCGGGCGGTCAGTGCCGGCTTCAGGAAATTCTCGATCTCGACCGTCACGTCATAGCCGATCTCGACGATGCCGGAAGGGCGCAGGTTGAATTTGGCCAGAACGAAACGGGCGCGGATGCGGGCGCCCGACTTGACCGGCGCCAGGAAGCGCACCTTGTCGAAGCCGAAATTGACCCCCATTGCCGCGCCTTCGACCCGCGGCACTGCCTCGAAGACCATGGCGGACAGAAGAGAAAGCGACAGGAAGCCATGGGCGATCGTGCCGCCGAATTGCGTCTCGCGCGCCGCCCTTTCAGGGTCCGTATGGATGAATTGATGATCGTCGGTCGCCTCGGCGAACTGGTCGATCATCCGCTGCGAGACGACGCGCCATCCTGACACGCCGATCTCCTTGCCGACCAGCGCCTTTGCCTCGTCTATCGTAACGGTTCTGTCGTTCAAAGACCCTGCTCCGTCCCGGTGCCCGACAGGTCAGTCCTTGAACAGCTTCATCCCGTGCTGCACCGACTGACCCCCATCGAGCGGAAGTATTGCGCCGGTCACATAGCTGCCGGCCCGGCTGCACAGATACAGTGTTGCTCCCGCGATGTCATCCGGAGCGCCGATCCGCCCCATCGGTACCCGGCTGCCGATCCTGGCAGCCTGTTCGTCGGTCTTGGTGGCGAAGGCCGTCATGCGGCTCTGGAAGGGGCCGGGCGCGAAAGCGTTGACGGTGATGCGCCTTTCGGCAAGTTCGATGGCGAGGGTGCGCGTCAGATGGTGAACGGCAGCCTTCGAGGCCGTATAGGAATAGGCACCGTCGGCGATCGGCTGCGTTCCCATGACGGAGCCCAGATTGATGATGCGGGCCGGGTCTTCATGGCTGGCGGCTTTTTCAAGCAGCGGAACGAGCTCGCGCGTCAAATGGAAGAGACCGGTGACATTGACGTTCAGCACGCGCGCCCAGGCGTGATAGGGAAAGGTCTCGAAGGGCTCGCCCCAGCTCACGCCGGCATTGTTGATGAGGATATGGAGCTTGTCCGTGCGCTTCTTGACCTCCCCGGCAAGCGCCAGCACGCCTTCCTCGGAACTCACGTCGCCGGCAAAGCCCTCCGCCTTTCCGGCACCACCCAGCGCGTTCAGCTCCTCGGCCGTCTTTTCGCATTCGGCACCCTTGCGTGAGGCGATCATGACATTCGCGCCCGCCTGGATCAGCCCGGTCGCGGCCATACGTCCAATGCCGGTGGCGGCTCCGGTGACAAGCGCCGTCTTGCCGGCGACAGAAAACAGTTCGTCCAGATAGCTCATGAAATCACTCCTCCCGCGACAATCGGCACGGCGCGCACATTGACAACATACCCGGTAGTATGTTCATCATTCCATGGTCCGTAAAGCCCCGCCGGTGGATCGACAAGAATAATAGCCGGCGAAGACGGGAGGAGGGTTTTCCGCATGACGCTCGACGTCCGGGAGCACAATCTGGACAGTTCGCGCCTGGACATATTGCGGGCGGCGGCGACATGCTTCATGGAGCGCGGCTATGCGGCGGCTTCCATCGACGAAGTGGCGCGCAGCCTTGGCGCAACCAAGGGCCGCATCTACCATCATTATCCGTCCAAGGCCGATCTGTTCGCGGATGTCTTCCGCACCGGCATGGACATGAATTACGAAGCGATCGCGCCTTATCGCGATCTGGCCGGTCCGGCCCTGCCGCGCTGGCGGCGCATGGCCTTCGCCCATGTCATGCAGATGATCACCACCAGAGCGTTCCAGCGCGCGGTATGGATCGGGGTGGAAATGCATCTGCGCGGTGCCACCACGCCGGAGCAGCGCACCGTCTTCAACGAACTGATCGCCTACCGGTCGGCCTATGGGGACGTCTTCCGCGAGACCCTCAGGCAAGGCCGGGCTGAAGGCGTGTTTTTCTACGAGGACCTGAGCATCACCAACCAGCTCATGTTCATGACGCTGAATTCGCCCATCTTCTGGTATAGCCCGCGTTCGGGAGAGACCCTGGCCGACATAGAGCATCTGGCCACGCAGGTTGTCGATTTCGCAGAGGGGGGGCTCGTCACCAGGAAGGAACAGGCAGCATGACGGAAATGAATCTCGGCATGACCGAGCGGCTGAAGCCGATCCACGAAAAGGTCGCGCGCATGGTGCGCGAGGAGATCATGCCGCTCGACCAGGAATTCCTGGGCGAGGTCGGCAAGAGCGGCGACCGCTGGAGCTACACGCCGCGCCAGACCGAGATTCTGGAAGGGCTGAAGGCCAAGGCGCGCGAACGCGGATTGTGGAATTTCTGGCTTACCGGCTCCGAGCGCGGCTACGGGCTTTCGACCGTGGAATATGCCTATCTCGCCGAGGAGATGGGCAAGGCGCATCTGGGGGCCGAGACCTTCAACTGCTCCGCGCCCGATACGGGCAATATGGAGGTTCTGGAGCGTTTCGGCTCGCCCGAGCACAAGAAGAAATGGCTGGAGCCGCTGCTCGAGGGGAAGATCCGTTCGGCCTATCTGATGACCGAGCCAGACGTTGCCTCGTCGGACGCCACCAACATCTCCATGCGCTGCGAACGAGACGGCGACGGCTATGTGCTGAACGGCGAGAAATGGTGGTCATCGGGCGCCGGCGACCCGCGCTGCGCCATCTACATCACCATGGTGAAGACCGGCGGCGACGACATGCCGAAGCACCAGCGGCACTCGATGATCCTGGTGCCGGCCGACACGCCGGGCATCACCAAGCTGCGGGCGATGAAAGTCTATGGCGACGACGACGCGCCGCACGGGCATCTGCATCTGAAATTCGAGAATGTGCGCGTACCCGCCGAAAACCTGATCCTTGGCGAAGGGAAGGGCTTCGAGATCGCGCAGGGGCGGCTCGGGCCGGGCCGCATCCACCACTGCATGCGCGCCATCGGCCAGGCGGAAATGGCGCTGGAGCTGATGTGCAAGCGGGCGCTGCGCCGCGAGGCCTTCGGCAAGCCGCTCGCCCAGCTCGGCGCCAATTACGACATCATCGCCGAATGCCGCATGGAGATCGAGATGGCGCGGCTTCTGTGCCTCAAGGCGGCCTGGATGATGGACCAGGGCGATCCGCGGGCGGCCGCCCCCTGGATCAGCCAGATCAAGGTGGTGGCGCCGCGTGTCGCGCTCAAGGTTGCCGACGAGGCGATCCAGATGCATGGCGGGCAGGGCATCAGCCAGGACACGCCGCTGGCGCGCGCCTGGACGCATCTGCGCACCCTGCGGCTGGCCGACGGCCCCGATGCGGTCCATCGCCGGCAGGTCGCCCGCGCCGAACTGAAGAAATATACGCAAGAGAAGGTCTGATGAAGGCAATCGTCGCTCGCGATTTCGCTCCGCTCGACAAGCTCGAATATGCCGACTGGCCGGAGCCGGAGGCGAAGGGCGATGCGGTCGTGATCGGGGCGGAGGCCATCGGTGTCAACTATCCCGACGGCCTGCTCGTGCAGGGGCTCTATCAGATGCGGCCCGAAACCCCCTTCGTGCCCGGCATGGAAGTGGCTGGCAAGGTGCTGGCGGTCGGCGACAAGGTGGCGAGCGTCAAGCCAGGCGATCGCGTCGCCGCGCTGATGACCCATGGAGCCTATGCCGAAAAGGTGGCCGTGCCGGAAGCGACAGTGATGAAGCTGCCCGACGGCATAGGCAATGAGGATGCCTGCGCCCTGATATGCGGCTACGGCACGGCGCATCACGCGCTGAAGCAGCGCGGCGAGCTGAAGCCCGGCGAGACGCTCTGCGTGCTGGGCGCTTCGGGCGCGACCGGCGTGGCTGCCGTGCAGATCGGCAAGGCCATGGGCGCGAAGGTGATCGGCGTCGCCTCGACGGAGGAGAAGCGCCGGGTCGCCGGGGAAGCGGGTGCGGATATAGTCATCGGCTACGAGAACCTCAAGGACGAGCTGAAGCGCCTGACGGACGGCAAGGGCGTCGATGTCGCCTTCGATCCGGTCGGCGGCGAGTCCTTCGACGCGCTTTCGCGTTCCATGGGGTGGAAGGGAAGGCTGCTGATTATCGGTTTCGCTTCCGGAACGATCCCCAAATTCTCGGTCAATCTGGCGCTCGTCAAGGGCTTCAGCCTTGTCGGCGTGTTCTGGGGCTCATTCACCCAGCGGGAGCCGGAAGTCTATGCCGAGAATATGAAGGAGCTGATCGGCTGGCATATTGCGGGCAAGGTGAAGCCGGTGATCGAAGGAACCTATCCGCTGGCACAGGCGCCGGAAGTGCTGAAACGCGTTCTCGGGCGCGGCGCCACCGGCAAGCTGATACTGAAACCGTGAGCCGCCGATGATGACCGGAACCATGCGCGCCCTGATCCAGAAACATGACGGCTATGCCACACGGCATTCGGGCACCGTGCTGGAAGCCATGGAACCCTATGTGGAAGAGGCGCAGGTCCCGATGCCGGAGCCCGGCCCGAGCCAGGTGCTGATCAAGATCAGGATCGCCGCCGTCAATCCATCCGATGTCATGTTCGTCAAAGGCCTTTATGGCCAGCCGCGCCGCAAGGGCCAGCCTGCCGGCTTCGAAGGTGTGGGGGACGTGGTCTCGGCGGGCAGCGAGGCCGGACAGGCCCTGGTCGGCAAGCGCGTCGCATTCACCGTCGGGCTGACCGGCTGGGGCTCGTGGGCGGAATATGCCGTGGCCGAGGCGGCAGCCTGCATTCCGCTTGTCGAAGGCGTGCGCGACGAGGACGGGGCGGCACTGATCGTCAACCCGATCACCGCTCTCGCCATGTTCGACATCGTGCGCGAGGAGGGTCAGAAGTCCTTCATCCTGACGGCCGGTGCAAGCCAGCTCTGCAAGCTGATGATCGGCGTGGCAAAGGACGAAGGCTTCCGGCCCATAGCTGTGGTGCGCCGTGACGAGCAGATACCGCTTCTCGAAAGGCTCGGCGCCGCGCATGTGCTCAACAGCGAGGCGCCGGACTTTTCCCAGCGCATGGCCGCGCTCTGCAAGGAGGAGGAGCCGCGCATCCTGCTCGACGCGACCACCGGCCCGGTCGCCTCGGAGATATTCCATTCCATGCGCCATGGCGCGCGCTGGATCATCTATGGCCGGCTCGATCCGGCCGGGACGGTCATCCGCGAGCCCGGCCAGATGATCTTCATGCGCAAGCGGATCGAAGGCTTCTGGCTGGTGGAATGGATCCGCCAGGTGCCAACCGAAAGGAAGGTGCAGGCCTTCACCGAGGCGCAGAAGCGTTTTTCGGACGGGCGCTGGAAAACGGATGTAACGGCCATGGTATCGCTTGAGGAGGCGATGGCGCGCGTGCCGGAGGAATTGGCAAAGCCGAACGGAAAGGTGTTTATACGCCCTTAAAAGGGCGCAGGGAGGAGCGCCTTGTCCTTTGGGCGGGGTGCAATAAGGTAGGCTCGAAAGCCGGCACAAGACCGGCCGGGAACGTGGGAGGAATGCGTCTTGGACGTATTGCAGCTCTTTGTCAGCGGCCTTGCGAATGGCTGCGTGTACGGGCTGATCGCGCTTGGCTTCGTGCTCATCTACAAGGCAACCGAGGCGGTGAATTTCGCGCAGGGCGATTTCATGATGCTCGGCGCCTTCATCTGCCTCGGCCTGACCAATCCGCAATTCATGGATCTGCCGTTCTGGTTCTCGGTGCCGGTCGCGATCCTGATCATGGGAGTCTTCGGCTACCTGGTGGACATGGTCGTGCTCAGGCGGATGTTCGGCCAGTCGCAGGTGGCCGTCATCATCCTGACGATCGCGCTCGGCTTCGTGCTGCGTTTCGCGGCGGGAGTGATCTGGGGGCATGAACCGATCTCCCTGCGCACGCCCATGGCCGGCGAATATGTGCGCTTCGGAGGGCTGGTGCTTGGCCTGAGCGAGGTGATGGTCATCATCGTGACCTTCCTGCTCACGCTTGTCCTCTATGTCTATTTCAACCGCACGAAACTCGGCGTCGCCATGCAGGCGGCCTCGCAGAACCAGCTCGCAGCATACTACATGGGCATCCCCGTCAAGCGGCTGCATTCGCTGATCTGGGGGCTCGCGGGCATGGTGGCCGCCGTGGCCGGCATCCTCTTCGCCTCCAAGGGCTCCATCGAACCGTCTATCGGCCTGCTGGGAATCAAGGCTTTTGCGGCCGCCGTGATCGGCGGGTTCGGCAGTCTGCCCGGCGCGCTGCTCGGCGGCATCATCGTCGGGCTGATCGAACCCTTCGCCTCCTATTACATCGCCGCCGGCTATTCGCAGATCACGCCGTATCTGCTGCTCTTCCTGATCCTCGTCTTCCGGCCGCACGGCATCCTGGCCCAGATCCACAGCAAGAAGGTCTGAGCCATGCGGATGATCTTCAAGACCTCCTACGACGCAGACATCAATCTCTTCCGCGACCGCGAGCAGGGCTTCTGGTACATGACGCTGCTCGTCCTGTCGCTGATCCTGCCCTTCCTGCTCGACACCTTCTGGCTCGGCGAGATCACCAATGTGCTGATCTGGGCGATCGCCGGCATGGGGCTGATGATCCTTGTCGGCCAGACGGGACAGGCGAGCCTCGGGCACGCGGCCTTCCTGGCGGTCGGCTGCTACGCGAATGTGCTCCTGCAGGACCCGGTGGGCCTTCCCTTCATCCTATCCTTCCCGCTGGCGGGGCTCATCGCAGGGCTTGCCGGAATGCTGATCGCGCTGCCGATGACGCGGCTGCACGGCGTCTATCTGGCGATCGGCACGCTGGCGATCGCCATCCTCACGGAGGACCTGATCGTGATCGCGGAGCCGCTGACCAGCGGCGTCATGGGGCTCGTGGCGCCGACGATCAATATTTTCGGCCTCGAATTCGACCGCTACGGCACGCCTGGCCGCTTCTACTGGCTGGTGCTTGCCATCGCGATCCTGATGGTGCTTGCTTATCGCAACATCCTGCGCACGCCGCTCGGGCGGTCCTTTGCCGCCATTCGCGACTCGGAGGTCTCGGCGCGCGCGATGGGCGTCAATGTGGCGTGGACGAAGGCAATCTCCTTCGGCATCTCCAGCACCATCACGGGTCTTGCCGGCGCGCTGATGGGGCATTTCGCGGGCATCTTCAACAACGAGACCTTCAACATCATCATCTCGATCCAGCTCCTGCTGATGATCGTGATCGGTGGTCTCGGCTCCATTCACGGCGCATTCTTCGGGGCGATCATCGTGGCCTTGATGCCCCAGACCATCGCCATTCTGCGGGATACGGCCGGCAGCGTCTTCGGCGGCGGGTCGGTGGCGATACCGGGGCTGGAATCGGCGATCTTCGGCGCGATCCTCATCCTCTTCATCCTGTTCGAGCCGATGGGGATCTATGGCCGCTGGGTCAAGATACGCACCTATTTCCAGCTCTTCCCCTTCTATCGCCGCGACATGTTCCGCCGGCAGAAAAGCTACCTGAAGACGGAGCGCATGCGATGAAGGCCTTGCTAGAGATCGACAATGTCACGCTGCGCTTCGGCGGGGTCGTCGCCGTCAACAAGGTCTCCTTCTCCGTCGAGGAGGGCGAGGTCTTTGCGCTGGTCGGGCCGAACGGGGCCGGCAAGTCGACCCTCTTCAACCTTGTCTCGCGCTTCTACGACCCCGTGGAAGGCGACATCCGCTTCGCAGGCGAGAGCATACTGGACCGCAGGCCGCACGAGATTGCCCGCCTTGGTATCGCCCGTACATTCCAGAACATCGAGCTGTTCGAGCAGGCGACGGTGCTGCAGAATCTGCTGGTCGGGCGGCATCGTCACAGGCAAGGAAGTTTTGCCGGGCAGATACTGTTCACGCCCTTCGTCCGCAAAGAGGAACGACGGCACCGCGAGGCGGTCGAGAAGGTGATCGATTTCCTCGATCTCCAGCCCTATCGCGAAAAATACATCGCCGGCCTGCCCTATGGCGTGCGCAAGGTGGTCGAGCTGGGCCGCGCGCTGGCGATCGAGCCGCGGCTTCTCCTGCTCGACGAACCGGCTTCGGGCCTTTCGGTGGAGGAGACGCAGGACGTCGCGTTCTGGATCGAGGATATCCGCAAACAGATGGGCATCACCGTGCTCATGGTCGAGCATGACATGCATCTCGTCTCGTCAGTATCCGACCGGGTGCTGGCGCTGGCGGACGGCAAGATGCTTTCGCTCGGCACGCCGCAGGAAGTGCAGAACGATCCGGCAGTGATCGAGGCCTATATAGGCACTTCGGACGAGCATGAAAGGGTGGTGGCCTGATGCTGATGCAGGAGGAAAGGCCGGCGCAGGCCGACACGTCCGTGATTCTGACGGTCAGGAACCTGGAATCCTATTACGGGCCGATCATGGCGATCCGCGGCGTAAGCCTGGAAGTGCGCGAGGGGCAGATTGTCAGCGTGCTTGGCGCCAATGGCGCCGGCAAGACGACGCTTCTAAAGACGATCTCCGGCGTGATGGACCCGGAAAAGGGCGAAATTCTCTATCAGGGCCGCGATATCGCGGGCTTCGATCCCGACAAGATCGTGCGCATGGGCATCGTCCATGTGCCGGAAGGGCGCGAGGTGTTTCCGCTGCTCACGGTGGAGGAGAACCTGAAGATGGGCGCCTATGTGCGCTCCGACGCCGACGGTATCCGTCAGGATCAGGAGATGGTCTATTCCTATTTCCCGATCCTTGCCGAAAGGCGGCGTCAGGCAGCGGGCACGCTTTCAGGCGGGCAGCAGCAGATGCTGGCGATCGGACGCGGGCTGATGGCGCGGCCGAAGCTGATGCTGCTTGACGAGCCGAGCCTCGGCCTGTCGCCCCGGCTGGTGAAGGAGATCTTCACCATCATACGCCGGCTGAACCGCGAGCAGGGGGTGACGATGATGCTGGTCGAGCAGAATGCCAAGGTGGCGCTGGAAGTCGCCGACTACGGATATGTGATGGAACTCGGCCGCATGGTGATGGCGAACGATGCTCGGCGGCTGATGGAATCCAAGGACGTGCAGGAATTCTATCTTGGCGTCCAGCAGGAGACGCAGCGCGGCCAGAAGCGCTGGAAGCAGAAGAAGACATGGCGATGACGGTGGAGGATGGCATGACGATTGCCAGGCAGCTTCCCCCGCAGCAGACGGTGGGCGGGCACAGCTTCAATGCCGATCTGGCCACCGGCCCATTCTATTTCGACGGCTGCGACACGCTGGTGAAGCTCTTCCGCGAACGCTGCCGCAAGCTCGGGCAAAAGGTGGCGCATCGCGAGAAGGATTATGGAATCTGGCTTTCCTATACCTGGGACGACTTTTACGAACATGCCCGCCTGATCGGCCTCGGGCTCCTGTCGCTGGGACTAAAGCGCGGCGAGGTGGTCTCGATCCTTTCGGAGGACAACAAGGAATGGATCTATGCCGATCTCGGCGTGCAGTCTGTGGGCGGGATCGCTTCCGGCGTCTATCCGACCGACTCGGCGAGCCAGCTTGCCTATCTGGTCAACGATTCCGACAGCCGCTTTCTTTTCGTGGAGAATGACGAGCAACTCGACAAATTTCTCTCGGTCCAGAACGAGATGCCGGGGCTTGCCAAGGTCATCGTCTTCGACCGCGACGGGCTGTTCGACTTTTCGCATGAAAGGGTGCTCTTCCTCGACGACCTCTACCGGATCGGCCGCGAGTTCCTGAAGGAGAACCCGAACCGCTTCGATGAGGAGATCGCCAGATCGGAGCCGCAGGATACCGCCATCCTCGTTTATACTTCCGGCACGACCGGGCCGCCGAAAGGGGCGATGATCAGCCATGAGAACATTATCGTTTCCATCATCGGCGGGGTGCTGACCCTGCCGGTGCGGGCCGACGACGAGCAGGTCTGTTTCCTGCCGCTCTGCCACATCCTCGAAAGGCTGATATCGGTCTTCCTCCCGATCGGCATGGAATCGACGGTCAATTTCGCCGAAAGCCCGGAAACCGTGTTCGACAATGTGCGCGAGGTGAGCCCGCATGTCTTCACGGCGGTGCCGCGGGTCTGGGAAAAGATCTATTCGCGCATCACGATCATGGCCGGCGAGGCGACCCCGCTCGGCCGCTGGGCCTATCGGCGCGCCGTGGCGGCTGGCATGGCGAGAGCGCAATATCTGGAGGAGGGGCGAGAGGTGCCTTTCGGCACACGCCTTGCCCATGCCTTCTGGGACCGGATGGTGCTCAGGAACATGCGCCAGATGCTCGGCTTTGACCGGTTGCGCCGCGGCACGACAGGTGCGGCGCCGATCTCACCGGACCTGCTCAAGTGGTTCAAGGCGATCGGGGTGACGATCCTCGAAGGCTACGGCATGACGGAGAGCTCCGGCGTCATCTCGGTCAACACGCTGACGGATTGCAAGACCGGCAGCATAGGCAAAGTGGTGCCGGGAGCGGAGGCAAGAATCGGCCCCGACGGGGAAATCCTCTATCGTGGCCCGAATGTCTTCAAGGGCTACTGGGGCAAGCCGGACAAGAGCGCGGAAGCGATCGACCCGGAGGGCTGGCTTCATACCGGTGATGTGGGGCGCATCGACAATGAAGGCTTTCTCTTCATCACCGGCCGAGCCAAGGACATCATCATCACCGCCGGCGGCAAGAACATAACCCCCGCCGAGATCGAGAACCGGCTGAAATTCTCGCCCTACATATCCGATGCCGTCGTTCTGGGAGACCGGAGGAACTACCTCACCTGCCTGATCATGATCGATCAGGAGAATGTCGAGAAATTCGCCCAGGACAACCGCGTGCCCTTCAGCGATTTCCGCTCGCTCTGCCAGGCGAAGGAGGTGCGGGAGCTGATCGCAGGGGTCGTGGAGGAGACGAACAGGGAGTTTGCCCGCGTGGAACAGATAAAGGATTTCCGCTTGATCGATGTGCTGCTCACCGCGGAGGACGAGGAGCTGACGGCCACGATGAAGCTGAAACGCAGCTTCGTGGAGAAGAAGCACAAGAAGCTGATAGACGAGATGTACGGGTAGGGGGCAGGTCCCGCCGTCGCTCGAATGGTGCAACCGGAGGAAACGCACATGAAACATGCAGTCAGGACTTCCTTGCTTGCCCTTGCCGCTGCCGTGGGAATGACGGGCGCGGCGCACGCCCAGCAGGGCGTGACCGATACCGAGATCGTCATCGGCTCGAACGGCGACCTTTCAGGCATTTTCGCCGCCTTCAACGTGCAGGCCATCAAGGCGGCACAGCGCTATTTCGACCAGGTCAACGAAAAGGGCGGCGTGCACGGCCGCAAGATCAGGTTCATCGCCGAGGACCACGGCTACCAGGTGCCCAAGGCGGTGCAGAACTTCAACAAGCTGATCAATTCGGACAAGGTGTTCGCGATGATCCTCAATCTTGGAACGCCGCACAACATCGCGGGCTTCAAGATGATGGAGCCGAAGAAGATCGCCAATGTGTCTCCCCTGACGGCTGCGCGGCAGATGATCGAGGGCGACATAACCTACAAATATCTTGGCACCTCTACCTATTACGACCAGGTGAAAGCGGCCGTGGCGCTTCTTGCCGAGGAGAAGGACGCCAAGGAGATCTGCGCCATGTATATCCCGTCCGATTTCGGGCTCGAGGTCGAGGAGGCGGCCAAGGATCAGGCGGAGGCCTTGGGCCTGACCTTTGCCGCCGAGACCACGCACAAGCCGGACGAGCAGGATTTCGTCGGCTCGATCACCAAGCTGCGTGATGCGGGCTGCGATATCGTGGCGACCGGCCTCGGCGTACGCCAGACGATCGTCGCCATCGGTACGGCCAAGAAGCTCGGCTGGGAGGATGTCTCCTTCCTCGGCTCCTCGGCGGCCTTCAACACGGCGGTCGCCAAGGTTCCGGGCGGCGTGACCGAAGGCTACTATGCCGGCGCTGGCTGGTCCGACCTCGAAGCGCGGCTGGACGAGAACGAGGAACTGAAAGCCTGGGCAGAAGACTACAAGAAGACCTTCAACGAGGATCCCGGAACCGCCGCGCAGCTCGGATACGGCGCTGCCGCGCTTCTCGTGGCGGGCCTCGAGGCGGCCGGTCCCGACCTGACGCCGGAAAGCTTCCAGAAAGGGATGGAATCGCTGTCCTTCTACGACCCGGTCATGGATGTCGAGGTCAAATACGGCCCGGATGACCACAAGGGCGGCGACCTGATCGTGATCTCTCAGGTCCAGGATGGCATGTGGCGGGAAGTCGCGCGCAAATAACGCGCAAATAAGACGGCGAAACGTCGAAGGCCGCGCGGGCATGATCCGCGCGGCTTTTTTGTGGCGATCGATCCGCTATTCGCCGGGCGCCAGCCGCGCCTTGGCCTGGGCCTGGCCCAGTTCCCGATGCAGGCGGGCTTCCTCTTCGGTCTTCGGCGTCACGAAGCGTCCGAGCAGCAGATAGACGACGGGAGTGAGGAAAAGCGTCGCCAGGGTCGAAAGGCCGAGGCCGCCCACGATGACCCAGCCGAGCGCGATGCGGGCTTCCGCGCCGGCCCCGCTCGCCAGTACCAGCGGCAGGCCGCCGACGATGGTGCAGATCATGGTCATCAGCACCGGGCGAAGGCGGATATTGGAGGCCTCCTCGATCGCCTCATGTACTCCAAGCCCGCGCTCGCGCAACTGGTTGGCGAATTCGACGATAAGGATGCCGTTCTTGGCCATGATGCCGATGAGCATGACCAGGCCGATCTGGCTGTAGACGTTCAGGCTGGTGCCAGTGAGGATGAGTGCGAAGACGGCGCATGCAAGTCCCAGCGGCACGGTTGCCATGATGATGACGGCGCTGACGAAGCTTTCGAATTGCGCGGCGAGCACCAGCAGTATGATGACGATGGCGAAGCCGAAAGTGGTCAGCATGCTGTCGGAAGTTTCGCCCAGGGTGGCGGTTTCGGCGAGCGGAATGATGCGGCTGCCGGCCGGCATCAGTGGTTCGGCAATCTCCTGCGCGCGCTCATAGGCGTCTCCGAGGGCGAAATCCGAACGCAGCGCCGAGGTGATGCCGACCGCGCGCATCTGCTGCTCGCGCTGGAGCGCGGGCGGGACGGGCTCTTCCTTCAGGGTGGCTACGGTCGAAACCGGAACGAATTTCCCGTCGCTGGTCTTCAGGAATATGTTTTCCAGATCGGTCGGGTCGTTGATCGGATTGGTCGTCGAGACGAGCTTCACGTCGAAGCTGCGGTCATTGATGAAAACCGAGCCGATCTCGCGGCCATCGAGCATGGCCTGCATGGCCTCGCCGAAGCCGGCGATGTCGATGCCGAGATCGGAAGCCCGCTCACGGTCTATGGCGATGGAGAGCTGCGGCTGCGTCAGGTCGTCCGAGAGGCGGGCCTGCTCGAAGCGCAGGTCCTTGTCCATTTCGGCAACGATCTTCATCGCCGCATCGGTCAAGGACTGATAGCTGTATCCGGCCAGTGCGAATTGCAGGCCGCTGCCGGCGCCGCGGATGCCGAGGCTGTTCGGCTGGAAGGCGAAGGCGCGAACACCGGGCACGTTCTCGACAAGCGCGGAAACCTCGTCGAGAATTTCCTGCTGGGTACGCTGACGTTCTTCCCAAGGCGCCAGGCTCATCACCATGAAGCCGGTGTTCTTCGCCCCTCGCGCGCCGGCGATGGAGAAGGTGCTCCTGATCTCTCCGCTGTCACGCAGCGGCCGGATAAGCCGCTCGATCTCGTTCATCTGCCCTGCGAGATAATCGAGGCTGACGCCTTGTGGCGCCTGGATGCGCAGGAAGGCCATCGAGCGATCCTCGGGCGGCGTCAGCTCGTTGCGGATGGTGCCGAACATGGCAAAGGCAGCGCCGGCAAACAGGACAGAGACCAGAACGACCACCAGCGGAGCCTTGAGACAGGCCCTGAGGCAGCGCCGGTAGAATTCCGCAAGCGAGCGGCCGAGGCGGACAACCGCTCCTCCACGATGCTCATGCCCCTCCTGCGAGCCGGCAAGCATGCGCGAGGCAAGCATCGGACAGAGCGACAGGGCAACAATGGAAGACAGGAACACCGAGAAGGCGAGCACGAAACCGAATTCGCGGAAAAGCCCGCCTGCCTGTCCCGGCAGGAAGGATAGAGGCACGAAGACGGCGATCAGCGTCGCGGTGGTCGCAAGAACGGCGAAGAAGACCTCCTCGGTGCCGAGAACGGCCGCCGCGCGGGGGCCGATGCCCTCATTGCGCCGGCGCACGATGTTCTCCAGAACCACAATGGCATCGTCAACGACGAGGCCGGTGGCCAGCACCAGGGCGAGCAGCGTCAGGATGTTGACGGAGAAGCCGGCGAGATAAATGGCCGCGATCGTACCGATCAGGGCGACCGGAATGGCGACGCCGGGAATGACGGTCGCCCGCCAGTCCCACAGGAACAGGAAAATGATGGCAAGCACCACCGTGACCGAGATGCCGAGAGCAATCTCGACCTCGTGAATGGCGCCGTCGATGAAGGCGGCGTCGTCACTGGTGATGGTGATGTTCATGCCCTCGGGCAAGTTCGGCCGGAGATTTTCGACCGCCTCCCTGACGCCCTCAGAGATATCGAGCGTGTTCGACTGGGCCTGGCGGATGATGCCGAGGCCGATGCCAGTCTGGCCGTTGGCGCGCAACTGCGATTCGCCGATATCGCCGCCGAGCGTCACCGTCGCGACGTCGCCGATGCGGGTGTTCCTGTTGATGAAGATGCTTTCGAAACCTTCCGGCGTGGTGACGGTCGCCGTGGCGCGCACAACGAGGTCCTGCGTATTGCTGGTCAGCGAGCCGGCGGGCGTGTCGAAGGCCACGGTCGCCAGGGCGTCGTGCACGTCGGCGACCGTCAGGCCGCGGCTGGCAAGCCGCGCCTGGTTGATGTCGACGCGGAAGATCTTGGCCCGATCACCCCATATCTGGACGTCTGCCACGCCGGGCACGGCGGCGAATGTATCGGCGATCTCGTCCTCCACCAGGACGGTCATGTCCTGGATACTCATGGTGGAGGAAGTCACCGCCAGCCGGATCACGGGCTCGGCATTGGCATCAGCCTTGACGATGCGCGACGGATCCGCCTCTTCGGGTATGTCGTTCTGCACGCGGCCGAGCGCATCGCGCAGATCCGAGGCGGCAACGTCGAGATTGGTCTCGTCACCGAACTCGACCGTCACCCGGCTTCGTCCGAAGGACGAGGTGGAGGAGATCGACTTGATGCCGGCGACCCGCGAAATGGCGCCTTCGATGACAGAGGTCAGCTCACGGTCGACAGTTTCCGCCGCAGCGCCCTGGAAATCGGTGGAGATCGTGATGACCGGGCGGTCGACATCGGGAAGCTCGCGAATCTCGACGCCGAAGAAAGCGGCCAGACCTGCCACCGCGATCAGCGTGTTGAGCACGAATGCGAGCACCGGCCGGCGGATGAAAAGCGCCGTCATACCGGTTTCCGTGCGGGAGGTCGGACCCTCGTTCAAACCGGTTCTCCTTCGCCTGACCTATGATCCGCGCGCGGGGAGGGCGGTGCTTGGAATGGCGGAGCTTCCACCACCGCGCTCTGCGACCAGGACCTCGGCGCCATCGCGCACATTGTGGATACCCTGCACCACCACGACGTCTCCGTCGACGAAATCGCCGTCCACCAGAACGCTGTCGGTGTTGCGCTGGATGATGGTCACCGGCGTGCGGCGCGCGCGGCCATCCTGGACGGCCCAGACGAAGGCCCCTTCCGCTCCCCACTGGATGGCGAGCGGATCGACGGAGGCGTAGGTGTCGCCGGGGAACTGCAATGTCACCCGGAAGGCCATGCCGGCGCGCAGGGTGTCGGCCGGATTGATGACGCGGGCCTGTACCTGCAGGGTGCGGCTTTCAGGGTCTATGCGGTTGTCGAGCGCGTTGACGGTGCCCTGATAGACTTCGGTCGGGCGTGAAATGGAGGTGGCCGACAAGGGCATGTCGAGGCGGACCGAGCTGGCGTAACGTTCCGGCACCCAGAAGTCGATCAGGATCTCAGAGCGGTCGTCGATGGTCGCGATGTTGGTTTCCGTCGTGACGTAATCACCTTCCGAAACCGGAAGGATGCCGACGACACCCGAAATCGGCGCGACGATGGAGCGGCGCTCGAGCGCCAGTTCAGCTTCACGCAGCGCAAGCTGGGCATTGCGCAGTTCCAGCTCGGCCTGCGTCACCTGGACGGCAGTGGAGGTATTCGAGGAGCGCAGCGCCAGCACCCGGTCGAGCTTGGCCTGGGCATCATCGACCGTCAGCTTCGCGCGATCGACGGCAATCTGTTCGGCGTCGAGATCAAGGCGGGCAATCGGCTGTCCGGCCTCCACCTCAGCGCCGGAATCGACGAGGATTTCGGTTATGCGCCCGGAACTGAACGGGGTGACGATAACCGAATTCAAGGCGCGGCCGGTACCGATCGCTGTCAGCCGGTCATTGATCGTCGCGATTGCTATGGGTTCGATCACAACCTGGCCGCTAGGACCTTCGCCGGCCCCTGACATGCCGTCTTGCGCAGTGGCGCGCTCATCCGACGCATCGGTCGCGGCGATGGCCCAATCCATGCCCCACCGTCCCAGGACCTCCTGAGCTCCAGGGAAGAATTTCGCCCATATGACAATGGCGGCCGCAAGAACGATCAGGCAAAGGGCCGACTGCTTCCAGAATGACATCCACTGCTCCGGGTTCGGTCGTTCCGGCACAAGGGCCGTGCGAGAAACAAAACAGGCCCGGCCACGGGCCCTACGCGATTGACCGCCTATACGCGATTTCTATGTAACTTATCACTCAATATATCATTAAATAATCGTAATGCGCGGCCTTTCGCGTTCATTGTGGGTCCGCGTTGCCAATAGGCTACATGCGCTTGGCGACCTCCTCCAGCATCACCTCGGTGGCGCCGCCGCCGATTGCCTGGATACGGGCGTCGCGCACCATGCGCTCGATGGGAAATTCGCGCATATAGCCGTAGCCGCCGTGGAACTGCTGGCAGGAATACATGACGCGGTTTACGAGCTCGCCGCACAGCGCCTTGACCATAGAAACCTCGCGCGTGGCGTCCTGGCCCTGCGCGTCAAGCCATGCCGCATGATAGACGAGTTGGCGGGCGGCGGCGACCTCCGCCTGCAGCATGGCGAGGCGCTGGCGGATTGCCTGCTTGTCCCAGAGCCTGGCGCCGAAGGCGGGACGTTCCTTCACGTAATCCAGGGTCAGGTCGATCGCCTTCTGTGCTTCTCCGACGCACATGGCACCGAGCACGATGCGTTCGTTCTGGAAGTTCTCCATGATGGCGTAGAAGCCGCGATTTTCCGTGCCGAGAAGTGCGTCGCCGGGCAGTTCGCAGTCCTCGAAGACGAGTTCGGCGGTATCGGAGGAGCGCCAGCCCATCTTGTCGAGCTTGCGGCCGACGCGAAAGCCGGGCGTGTCCTTCTCGACGATGAACATTGAAATCCCGCGCGAACCCTTGGCATCTGGATCGGTACGGGCAGCGACGAAAAATAGGTCGCCATGCACGCCGTTGGTAATGAACATCTTGCTGCCGTTCAGGACCCAGCCGTTGCCGCGCTTCTCGGCGCGGGTGCGCAGGGCCTGCACATCCGAGCCGCCGCCCGGTTCGGTGACGCCGACGCCGGTGATCTTCCGGCCGGCAACGATGTCGGGCATGTAGCGGTCGAGCTGTTCCGATGTGCCGAAGCGGGCCAGATGCGGCGAAGCCATGTCGGTGTGGACGAGAACGGTGATGTTGAACCCAGCATAGGTGGAGCGCGACAGCTCCTCTACGAAGGCGACCGTGGCAACGGTATCGAGGCCGGCGCCGCCGTATTTCTCCTGATAGCGGATGCCCAGGAAACCGAGTTCGCCCATTTTCCCGAGCACCTCGCGCGGCACCATGCCGCCCTTCTCCCAGACGTCGCCATTGGGAACGACTTCGGTCTCGACGAAGCGCCGCACCTGTTCGCGCAATGCCTCGACGGTTTCGTCGGTGTAGATGAGCGGATGTGACATTCTGCCTCCCGTTTTCCTGGCAGATTGGCCGCGCCGCCGGCCGAATGCAACGGACTTTATGAGAATGGGTTCTACGAAAAATGGCGGGCCGGGCGGGACAGGTGCTCGTCTGCCTTTTCGTTGGCCAGGCAGAGAAACCGGGAAAATCCGCCTGTTCACCTTGCCGCCATGCCCGGTTGACGCGGCCCGCTCGTAAAATCAACGGAGGGCTGCGTCGATGGTTCCTGATTTTCAGGCAGTTTCACCATTGATCGCGATGCGGTTTGCGCGGCACTCTGACGGCCATCGCACAACAGAAGGGCAGATTGACCATGGCCACCCTCACACGCTTTTCCGTAAAGCCGCTCTCCGCCATGACGCGGCACCTGGCCGATGTCGCTTCCGCAAGGGCGGAGCCGGATCTCGTCATCAAGGGCGCGCCGGTCCTTTCGACCTATTCCGAGCGCATCCTGCCCGAGCGCGAGGTCTGGATCGCCGGCGGCCGCATAGCGGCGGTGAAGCCCGCAGGGAGTTACAAAGGCTCCTCGGCCAAGGTCCATGACGCAAAAGGCGGCGTCATTGCGCCTGGATTGGTCGATCCGCATATCCATATCGAATCGAGCATGGTGACCGCCTGCGCCTATGCGGAGGCTGCGCTCCTCAACGGTACGACGACCATTTTCTGCGACAGCCACGAGATCGGCAATGTCATGGATGTTGCCGGCGTGGAGGCCATGCTGGAGGATGCCCGCGAGGCGCCGCTGTCGATCTTCCTGACTGTGCCGAGCACCGTTCCGGCGACTTCGCCTGAACTGGAGACGGCGGGCGGTGACCTGACGGCGGAAAAGATCGCCGCCCTTTTCGACAAATGGCCGGAGGCCGTGGCACTGGGGGAAAAGATGGATTTCGTGCAGGTGGCGACAGGTGACGAGCGCAGCCATGCCATACTCGCCGCCGCACTCCAACGCGGGCGTCCCGTATCGGGCCATGTCTACGGGCGTGAATTCGTGGCCGCCTATGCGGCGTCGGGCGTTACCGACACGCATGAGGCGATAGACCGCGACATCGCGGACGATCTGCTGGAGGCTGGCATCTGGCTCTTCCTGCGCGGCGGACCGCCGACCACGCCGTGGCACAGTCTGCCGGAGGCGATCAAGACGATTACCGAGCTTGGCGCCTCGCACAAGCGTATTGCCGTCTGCACCGACGACCGCGATGCCGACGATCTGCTGCTGTTCGGCCAGGACTGGGTGACGCGGCAGACAATGAAGGCTGGCATGAAGCCGGAACAGGCATGGGCCATGGGTTCATTGCACGGCGCGACGCGTTTCGGCATGGAAGGCGAGATCGGCGGCATGGGCGGTGGCCGTCGTGCAGACCTTGTGCTGCTCGATGACGAGTTCAAGCCGATCAACACCTGGTATGGCGGCGAACTGGTGGTGGAGGACCGCAGGATCACGCCGCTGCTGGATCAGGCGTTGTCTGCTCGCTACCGCTATCCCGAGGCGGCTTTCAGGACAGTGAAGCTGCCGAAGGAAATCAGGCTGACGCCGGAACTGCCGACGGAGACGGTGGTCGCGCATACCATCAGGACGGAACTGCCGGGCATCACGCTCGGCCATGTGAAGGTGACGCTGGAGCCTGCCAATGACTGGCAGACCCATTTCGACCGCCATGGCTTGTGTTTCGTGACGGTAGTCGAGCGTCATGGCAAATCGGCGGGCAATGTCGCGCATGGGCTCTTGAGCAATTTCAACCTGAAGCGCGGGGCGGTGGCCTCGTCTGTCGGCCATGACAGCCATAACATCATCATCGCCGGCACCAACGAAGCCGACATGCAGGTGGCGCTGAGGACGATCGAGGAGAGCCAGGGCGGCGTCTGCGTGGTCGACAATGGCGAGGTGAGGGCGATGGTGGAACTGCCGATCGCCGGGCTCTTGTCGGACAAGCGTGTGACCGAGGTCGCCGACGAGGTGCAGGCATTGAAGCGCGAATGGGAAGCTGCCGGCTGCGCCATCCCCTATATGGGCTTCAATCTCATCCCGCTCTCGGTGATCCCGGAAATCCGCATCACCGACAAGGGGCTGGTGCTGGTGCCCGAGATGGAGATCGTGCCGGCCTTCGAGACCGTCTGATAATTCTACTCGGGCGGTCACCTGCTGTGTTCGGTCGGCAATGATTGGGCTATGATTTGATTCGTGCGCGGCCCACGCCTCCCCCCTCCTTCGGGAAAGTATTGTTCGTACAGGGCTACTGACCCTAATCATCGAACCGACTGTTCGAGCACTGCGCATAAGGAGGGATTGCGAAAGACTGCTCGCATAGGAGGTTATTGATGAAGCTGTCCGCGCCGATCCATCACCTGAAGCGCAAAGCCAAGCTCTTGTCCCGCAAAGAGAATATCTCGCTTCACCAAGCGCTCGACCGCGTGGCCCGGCAGGAAGGCCACAACGGCTGGAGCTTCCTTGCGGCACAGCTTGCAAAGTCTGCGCCGGCTCGAACACTGTTTGCCAAATTGAAACCGGGCGACCTGGTGCTTGTGGGGGCCCGGCCGGGCCAGGGTAAGACCCTGTTGAGCCTTGAACTGGCCGTGGAGGCCATGAAGGCCGGCAACCGGGCGATGTTCTTCACGCTGGAATATACGGAAAAGGGCATTCTGGATCGTTTTGAGGCGATAGGCGCGGACTACGCCCGGTTTGACGGCCTCTTCGAGTTCGACTGCTCAGACGCCATCAGTGCCGACCACATCATCGGCTCTTTGGCGTCGATGCCTCGCCGTAGCCTCGTGGTTGTAGATTATCTGCAATTGCTTGATCAGAAACGCGAGAAACCCGAATTGGCAGTGCAGGTGCGTGCGCTGAGGTCGTTTGCGCGGAGACGAGGACTGATCATCGTTTTCATCTCTCAGATCGACCGGTCATACGACCCAACGAAGAAACCTTGCCCTGACCTTCAGGATGTCCGACTGCCGAACCCGCTGGATTTGCGGCTGTTCGACAAGACCTGTTTCCTGAACAAAGGCAAAGTTAGGTTCCAGGCGACGGTCTAGAAAAGCCAAGCCAACTCGCTGCGGGACCGCAGCTATCGTCACTCCGAGAGAACAACAGTTGACGTAATAAACTTTTGTTTATACTGCGGCTAGGCCATGAGCGACAAGGATCTCGGGCCGCAGGAAAAGGCCGTGCTGGATGTGATCACCGCCAATCCATTCATCGGGCAAGCGGAGATCGCGAGTGCGCTTGGTCTGGCGCGCTCGACCGTGGCGGCGCATATCGTCTCCCTTGGCCGCAAGGGCTATATACTCGGGCGCGGCTATGTGCTGCCGCGGGCCAAAAAGGTGATCTGCATCGGCGGCGCGGTGGTGGACCGGAAATATCATGCCGTCCAGCCGATACGGCCCGAAACCTCCAATCCAGTGACCGGACGGCGCTCCTTCGGCGGCGTGGCGCGCAATGTCTGCGAGAATCTCGCTCGGCTCGGCGTCGAAACCGGCATGGTCTCCCTGCTCGGCGAGGACGATGCCGGCCGCGCGCTGGCGGCGCATCTGCGTAATCTCGGCATCGACACGGCGGGCATTTCCTGGCGCCACGGCGCGGCGACGGCGGAATATGTCGCGGTGCTCGATACCGACAGCAGCCTTGTCGTCGGCCTTGCCGATATGGGCATTTTCGACAGTTTGGATACCCGGGTCCTGGAAAGCGCCTGGCCGAATATCGCCGCCGCCAACTGGGTTTTCTGCGATTGCAATCCGACGAGCGACTTCCTGCATCACCTGACGGCGCGCCGCCACTCGGCGCGTTTCAGACTGGCGATCGACGCCGTATCGAGCCCGAAGGTGCAGCGCTTGCCGGAAAGGCTGGAAGGGATCGATCTCCTTTTCCTCAATATGGACGAGGCAGTTGCCTATCTCGGCATCAGGAACTTGAGCCCCGAAGATGCGGCGCTTGCCCTGCTCGAGCGCGGAGCGGGTGAAGTTGTGCTTACGCTCGGAAGCCGCGGGGCGCTGGCGGCGGGCGACGACGGCGTCATATTATGCGAGGCGGTACCGTGCGAACCTGTCGATGTGACCGGTGCTGGCGATGCGCTGATCGCGGGAACGCTGTTCAGCCTGCTTTCGGGCGACAGCCTTACCGGAGCGGTGCGAACCGGCTGCCTGCTCGCTGCATTGACGACGGAGAGCGAGGCATCCGTGCACCAGGAATTGTCGGCCGAATTCCTCGCCCGATCCATGGGCCGCATCGAAAACGAAACCGGAGCCGCCAATGTCGAATGAACCGATCCGTCCCGTCCTGAGCGAGGAGGTTGCCGATGCACTGGCGGAAGGCCGTGCCGTGGTGGCGCTGGAATCGACCATCATCTCGCATGGTATGCCCTATCCGCAGAATCTCGAGACGGCGCGTCTGGTCGAGGCGATGGTGCGCGAGCATGGCGCGATACCGGCGACGGTCGCCGTGGTGGACGGCATGCTGCGCGCCGGGCTCGACGACGCGACGCTGGCGCGCTTCGGCGATGACAGGACCGTCATCAAGGCTTCCTCGCGCGATCTCGCCGCCGTCATGGCCGGCAGGTTGTCTGCGGGCACGACGGTTTCGGCCACCATGCGCATAGCGGAACTGGCCGGCATCGGCATTTTCGCCACCGGCGGCATCGGCGGCGTGCATCGCGAGGCGGAAACGAGCTTCGACATTTCGGCCGATCTTACCGAATTGGGGCACACGGGCACGGCGGTAGTATGCGCCGGCGTGAAGTCGATCCTCGATATCGGCAAGACGCTCGAATATCTGGAGACCCAGCGCGTGCCCGTCATCGCCTTCGGGACGAACGAATTTCCGGCCTTTTACATGCGCAAGAGCGGTTTCAAGGTCGAACTGAGGCTCGACACGCCGGAAGCGATCGCCGAGACAATCGCGCTGCACCGGCGGCTGGGTTCCGGCACCGGTCTCCTGATCGCCAATCCTATCCCCGAGGAGGCGGCGCTGGATCCGGCTGCGATCGACGGTACGATCGCCGATGCGGTGGAAGAGGCGCGGCGTTCCGGCATCACCGGCAAGGATGTGACGCCCTTTCTGCTCGCCCGTCTCAACGAACTGACGGCGGGTGAAAGCCTCAAGGCCAATATCGCGCTGGTGCTGAACAATGCGGCGCTTGCGGCGCGCATCGCCGTTGCCGGCGCCGCAGGGCGCTCCCAAGGATCAAGCCGTCAATGAGGTACCTGGAGGATTTGCAAAAGGGCGAGATCAGACGACGAAGAAAGACGGATATTCGTGCGCCAGTTTCGGCAGCGAAATCAGGATTTCCGACAGGTGCCGCCGCATTGCGGCTTCCGCCTCTTTCGCCGACCGCGCCTTGATCGCCTCGATGATCGCGGTGTGCTGCTCGATGATCGTATCCAACGGCGTTGCTTCCGGCAACGAGAGGTAACGCACCCGGTCCATCTGCGCCTTCAGCCCTTCCAGTACCCGCCAGGCATCATCGCAGCCAGCGCTGCCGGCGATCGCCTGGTGGAACATCTCGTCCAAACGCAGAAAGCCGACATTGTCGCCGTGGCGGGCGACGGACCATTGCCGCCCGATCAGCTCTTCCATCGCCGCAATATCGCTTTCGGAGGCCTCCGCCGTTGCCTTGCACACGATGGCGACCTCGATCGCCTCGCGGATGAAGCGCGCGGTCTCCACCTCGCGAATGGAGATCAGGCGTACGAACGTTCCGCGTTGCGGCCGGATCTCCACCAGCCCCGCTTCGCCGAGCTTTATGAATGCCTCGCGCACCGGCTGGCGCGAAACGCCGAGCTGGCGGGCGATCTCGGCCTCCGAAAGAGGATTTCCCGGCCGCAACTGCAACTGCACGATGGCGTTGCGCACATTCTCGAACACACGGCCACCGATCGTCGCCCGGCGCACCCGGCGGCCATCCTGTTCCAGGGCGGTCAGTTCGAAATTGATCGTCATGTTGACAGTTCTATACTACCATACTAGTCTGCGGAAGAGGTAAACGGAAGTTATCCGGTTCTGGGAGGAACGTATGAAACCCGTCGCACTGAAAGCACTCATCTCGGCCGCGCTCGTGACCATTTCGGCGCAGGCATTCTCGGCTGATTACACGCTCAGCATCAATACGGCCCTTACCACTGACGACCCGCTTTACAAAGGGCTGGAGAGCTTCCGCGACGCGATTGCCGAGCGCTCGGACGGCGCCATCGAGGTCAAGCTTTTTCCGAATTCGCAACTCGGCCCGGACGAGGATGTGCTTGAACAGGCAAGGGCCGGCGCGCCGGTGGCCGTGGTCGTAGACGGCGGCCGCCTCGCGGTGTTCCAGAAGGAATTCGGCGTGCTCGGCGCACCCTATCTCGCTTCCGGCTACGAGGGCATCCGCAAGGTTGTTACCTCGCCTCTGTTCGAGGAATGGGTGCAGAAGCTGCGCGATGCTTCCGGCCACCAGATCCTGTCCTTCAACTGGTGGCAGGGCGAGCGCGAATTGTGGACCAACAAGCCGGTCGAGACTCCGGCCGACCTCAATGGCATACGCATGCGCACGCCGGGCGCGCCGGTCTGGGTTGAAACGATCAAGGCGATGGGCGCCACCCCGACACCGATGCCCTATGCGGAAGTCTATTCCGCCATGCAGCAAAATGTCATTGATGCGGTCGAGGCGCAGCTTCCGGCCGGCAAGGGCTCCAAGCTCAACGAGGTGGCCAAGTACCTGACCAAGACTCACCACATCAATCTCATCACCGGGCTGGTGACGAGCGCATCCTGGTTCGACAGCCTGTCGCCGGAACTGCAGACGATCCTGCGCGAGGAGGCGCTGAAAGCGGGTGATGTCGCTTCGCACGGCACCGAAGATTCTCTGGCCCAGATCGAGGCCGAAATGAAGGAAGCCGGCATGACGGTTTCCGAGATCGATGTGACGCCGTTCAAGGAGGCGACGGCCGGTGTCTATGAGACGCTCGGCTACGGCGACCTTCGCGAAGAGCTGCAAAAGATAGCCGGTCAGTAGGCCTTTCAGGACTACTCCAAAGTGGCGTGGGCGTCAGCCCGCGCCGATGGGACATCATGCTGAAGAACCTCTCCCGCATAGAATTCGGCATCGCCGCTTCCCTCCTGGCGATCATCGTCGTGCTCGTATTTCTGGCTGCGATCATGCGGTTCTTTGGCCATCCGCTGATTTGGTCGGTCGATCTGGCGCAGCTCCTGTTCATCTGGCTGTGCTTCCTGGGCGCTACGCGCGCAATGCGCGAGAAAGGCCATATCGGCATCGACCTGCTGGTCCGGCAGCTCGGCAATCGCAGCCGGTTCGCGCTGGAAACCGCCATCACCATTGTCATTCTGGTCTTTCTCGGTCTCCTCGCCTACGAGGGTTATGAGCTGACCATGCTCAACAGGCAGCGCCAGTTCGGCGACAGCGGCCTGTCCTATGCGTGGGTTACCGCCGCGGTTCCGGTCGGATGCCTGATGCTCGCCGGCGCACTGATCTGGAACCTTGTCCAGGCATGGCGCAACCGGCGTGAAGGCTTGCTGGTCTATTCGCGCATATCGGACGGAACCGCCTCCGCTTCGGAGCTCTGATCTTGCTGCTGCCATCGATCGCCTTTCTTGCCCTGATGCTGCTCGGCGCGCCCGTCGCCTTCGCGATCGGCATTTCAGGTTTTCTCTTCTTCCTCACCGATCCCGTCATGCCTGTCTCGATCGGTGTGCAGAAGATCGCCACGATGAGCCAGAGTTTTCCTCTGCTTGCGGTGCCCTTCTTTGTCTTCGCCGGCCACCTGATGAACGAGAGCGGCATCACCTCGCGGCTGTTCCGCTTCTCGTCAGTGGCGGTCGGGTGGATGTCGGGCGGGCTTGCGCAGGTCGCGATCGTGCTTTCGACAGTGATGGGCGGGGTGTCCGGTTCGGCTGTCGCCGACGCGGCGATGGAGGCGCGCATCCTTGGACCGACGATGGTCTCGAACGGCTACGGCAAGGGCTTTTCCGCTGCCGCGATAGCCGTCGGCTCGCTGATCACCGCTACCATCCCACCCTCGATCGGCCTTATCCTCTACGGCTATGTCGGCAATGTTTCGATCGGCCGCCTGTTTGTCGCCGGCATCATTCCGGGTTTCCTGATGATGCTGGTTCTGATGGTCACCGTCTATGTGATCGCGCGCCGCCGCAATTATGTCGTGGCCGACAGCAACCGGCCGACCCTGGCAGCCCTCTTTTCCGCCACCTGGGGCGCCAAATGGGCGCTGCTCTTCCCTGTCGCTCTGATCTTCGCGATCCGCGGCGGCGTGTTCACGCCTTCGGAGGTCGGTGCATTCGCCGTCGTCTACGCCGTCCTGGTCGGCTTTCTCGCCCATCGCGAGATGGACCTGAGAAAGCTGAAGCGCGCCTTCGAGCACACGATCTCCGATATCGGCCTGATCATGATCATCATCCTGATGTCGGGCATGATCGGCTTCGCCATCATCTTTATGCAGGTGCCGCAGGAGATCTCGCAATGGATGCTGAACGGCATCAGCAGTCCGCAGGTGATCGTGCTCGTCATCCTGGTCTTTCTGCTGGTCGCCGGCTGTTTCATCGAAAGCACCGTGCTCGTCCTGCTTCTGACGCCGATTTTCGTGCCGATCATCACGCAGATAGGCATCGATCCGGTGCATTTCGGCATTCTGATGATGAGCATCGTCACGCTCGGCGGGATGACGCCGCCAGTGGGCGTGGCCATGTACGCGGTATGCTCGCTGATGGACGTGAAGATCGAGGAATATACGGCCGAAGCAATCCCGTTCCTGGCGGCGGTGATCGGCCTCATCGTCACGCTGCTCTTCCTGCCGGGTCTCGTGCTTTGGCTGCCCAACCTGGCCTTCGGCTGAAAGCGCGGCCTGACCCAATCCGGAGTTTGACGAATGCGGCATGTCTGGAGATGGTTCGGACCGATCGACAAGGTCACGATCGCAGACGCGCGGCAAGCCGGCGCGCAAGGCATCGTGACGGCCCTGCACCACGTTCCCTATGGCGCCGTCTGGACGCCTTCCGAGATTGAAAAACGGCAGCGGGAGGTTGCGACCCTGCCAGACGGAACGCCGAGCGGCCTTGCTTGGGAAGTGGTGGAGAGCCTGCCGGTCTCGGAGGAGATCAAGACGCAGACCGGTGACTGGCGCAGCCATATAGCAAACTACAAGATATCGCTCGAAAACCTGGCGCAAGCCGGCATATCGACCATCTGCTACAATTTCATGCCGGTGCTCGACTGGACACGGACCGACCTTACCTGGCGCGTGTCTAATGGCGGTACCACCATGCGCTTCGACCTCATCGACTTCGCCGCCTTCGACATTGCCATCCTGAAACGCAGGAATGCAGCCGCCGATTACGCGCCTGACATCGTGAGAGACGCCGAGCGCCGTCATGCGCTTATGGATGATGCCGCGAGGACGAAACTGGCCAGAAGCATAAATTCGGGCCTGCCCGGCTCGACCGAGGACACGTCCCTGAACAGTCTTGCCGCGCAATTGGCGCATTATGAAAATATCGATGCAGCCATGCTGCGCCGGCACTTCGTCGATTTCCTTTCCGAAGTGGTGCCTGTGGCTGAGCGGCTCGGCGTTCGGCTCTGCTGCCATCCGGACGACCCGCCTTTCCCTCTGCTCGGTCTGCCGCGCATCATGTCCACCGAGGCCGATTACCGTTTCATCCTGGATGCCGTCGACAGCCCGGCCAACGGGGCGACGCTGTGCACCGGCTCGCTCGGTGCAAGGCCGGACAACGACCTGCCCGGCATGGCCGCACGGCTGGGACCAAGGGTTCATTTCGCGCATCTGCGGAATGTACGGAGGGAAACGCAAACCACGCCCTGCTCCTTTTACGAAGACGAGCATCTGGGAGGCGATACCGATATGGTGGCCGTGGTGGCGGCGCTGCTTCGGGAGGAGACCCGGCGCAAGGCCGAGGGGCGGTCCGACGCAATCATCCCGATGCGTCCGGATCACGGCCAGGACATCCTTGACGATCTCAAGCGCAACGCCCAGCCCGGCTATCCGGCGATCGGGCGGCTGAAAGGCCTCGCTGAACTGCGCGGCGTCGAGCAGGCGCTTACGCATGGGCCGAGTCGCAGCCAGTAACCAGCTCATCCCTTGATCGTTAGATTCGGCGGCCTTTGGTTCTTCGCGATCGGTTATAGGGTGGAGCCAATATGCCCGATTGCGGAAAGGTGATCAGCGATTAACGTGATACTCGTCCTCGCTATGTCCCACGTGACCTAGCGTTACCGTGGATTATTCTTCAGCAGAAATATTCTGAAAGCGCTTTCAAAACACAAGGCGCAATGCTAGGTTTAGTTCGCCAACTTGATTTATGGATTTGGAAGCATGCTAGACATTCAGCAGGGATCTCGGGCGGCCTTTGAGGAAGCTCTCCATCTTCTGGCGACAAAGACACTCGAAGATGAGGCAGGCCTAGGAATTCGCTTTCCCTATGTAACCAAACCGGACGGCTCGTGGGATACCATGCTCGCCTCTGTTTCCGCCGGCTACCAGGAAGATGCCTGGAGCCACGGCAACTGGTTTTGCGGCTTCTGGATCGGGTTGTTGCTGATTTCATATCTTCATACCGGCAATGAGGAAGCACTGGAGCTTGCGCGTGAACGCATGCATCTTGTGGCTCCCCGCGCGAAGGACCCTAACACCCATGATATCGGGTTCATTTTCCTGTCGAGCGCCATACCAGCCTTTCATATCACCGGGGACAGATTTTACGCGGAGGTCGCGCTGGAAGCTGCGCAGCAATTGCGGGCGCGGCTCGTGCGTACGGATCTTGGTTCATATATCTCCTCGTGGGGCCCACATAACGATATCCGGGGCAGGCGGAGTTCTGCCATCGATACCATGGCCAACCTGCCGCTTCTCTACTGGGCGGCCGCACAGGCAAAGGACGACAGTTTCCTAGTCGCGGGAGAACTGCACGCTCGGATGACCGAGCATGCGTTCATCCGTTCCGATCTCTCAACTTACCACGCCGTGGAGTACGATCTCCCTTCGGGCGTGCGCGGCAGAGGGTACACGTTTCAGGGATATGGCGATGAATCGTTCTGGTCACGCGGACAAGGTTGGGCAATCCTGGGCTATGCCGAAACGGCTCGCGCCACCGGCTCCTTGCGTCATCTGAAATTGGCTCACCGCCTTGCAGACCGGTTCCTCGACGCTCTCGGAGATGCAACATCGGCCCCTTGGGACTTCGATGATCCGGCTGGAAAGGACGCGACTCTGGATACTGCGGCCTCTGCAATTGTAGCCAATGCGCTGCTGCAGATGGCGGATCTGGAACCTGACATGGAACTCGCCGAGCAGCGGCATGGTCAGGCGGTCAAAATCTTAAGTGATCTCTGTCGCGACCACCTGTCCCGGAATTCCGCCGAACGTGGCTTTCTGCGCCACGGCTGCTATTCCAAGCCTCACAATATCGGCCCCGACGCCGCGGTGCTGTTCGGCGACTATTATTTCGCCGAAGCGTTGCTGAAGGTGCTGAAGCCGGGTGCATTTCGGCCGATCGCCGAGCGGCTGACCGCTACGGAGGTGTAAGCTCGATGGAGAGGGAAACTTCCGTCGGCCTTTCATGCTCGGGGTCAGTCGCAATCCTCCAGATAGACAATCCACCCCTCAACATTCTGACCGTCGCTGTGAGAGAAGCGCTCTTCCGACGGATCATCGAAGTTGAGAACCGGCCGGATATCCGCGTCGTGGTGGTTCAGGCCGGCGGTAGCCGTGCCTTCTCCGTGGGCTCCGACATCAGGGAGTTTCCCGACGACGAATTGGGAGGCGTAGCCAAGATACGCTTCGAGCAATATTTGCTCGATCGATTGGCCGGGTTGCCAGCGGTCACCATTGCCAAGGTCGGAGGAATGGCGCTCGGCGGTGGAGCCGAGTTGATGCTTGCCTGCGACTTCCGGATTGCATCGACGGGTGCGGAAATAGGCTTTCCGGAAATCCGTCTGGGAGCTTTGCCTGCTGCGGGCGGCATGAAGCGGCTCACACGGGAAATTGGCCCTCTGTATGCTCGGGAGCTCGTGCTACTCGGGCGGCCGGTAAGCGCCACCCGAGCCGCCGAAATTGGGCTCATCAACTCTGTCGTTCCGGCGGAGGACTTAGATGCGGAGGTTGACCGCCTCGCACGGGAGCTCGTGGCCCTTCCTGCAGAGGCCATGAGGCTGGCCAAGCGGGTTATTGGCTCAGACGCCCTGTGGCGGCAAATGGACACCGAAGAAGCCGAGGCTTTCGGAATCTTGTTTCGTGGAACCGACTTGGCGGAAGGGCTGGCAGCGTTTCTTGAAAAGCGCGAACCACGCTTTAATCGTTAGCAGTAAAAGCCGGCGTTTCAGAAGTTTCGACCGGCAGGTCGAGCCGAAGCGGCATGTCACGCGGAGGTCCGGCTGATTCCCTCACGGCCAGCCGCGCATCAATGATTGTCGCAGGGGCTGCGGGCCTGCCGTGAAGCAGTTCCAGGATCCGCTCTGCTGCCGCGGTGCCGATTTCTGCCGCCGGAACCGTCACTGTTGTGAGACCGGGCGTCAGATAGCTGGCGAAGTCCAGACCATCATAGCCGGCGATCGACAGGTCTTCGGGCACCTTAATGCCCAGTTGCCTCGCCTCTGCCATTGCCCCGACCGCCAGCACATCGGTGGTGCAGACAAGACAGGTCGTTTCGGGCGCCTTGGTCATGATTGCGCGGAGACCCTCGCGCCCGGCCTTCATCTCGTAAGGCACTTCCAGGAGCTCTTCCAGCCGGCAGTGCGATCCCGCATCTTCGAGGCAGCGTCTGATCCCGTCGCGGCGGGCGCGGATGCGGTCATTGTTCCCGGCAGGGCTTGTCAGTATGGAAAAGCGACGATGGCCGAGCCCAACCAGATAGCTCGTCATGTCGTAGGCGGAGCCGAAATTGTTGAATCCAACGGCAGGATAATCCTCCGCAGCTTCATGGACGAAAGTGACCACGATCGGGCAGCCATGTTGCCGCAGAAGCGTTCGCGTCTCCGGCAAACGTTCGTTACCGACCAGCACCAGGCCATCGACACCATGAGCCAGCAGCGACTGTGTCTCCTGGTGCTCCTTTGCCGGATCGTATTGCGAGTTAGCCACCAGAAGACGATAGCCGTCCTCTCCGAGGCGGTCCTGAAGCGCCTCCACGCCCCGCGCAAAAACCGAGATCCCCAAGGTGGGTACGACCACACCAACGGACCGGGTGCGATTGGACGCAAGCGCACGCGCCGCGCCATGGGGGACGTAATTCAGCTCCCGCGTGGCCTTCAAGACCCGTTCGCGCAGATCCGCCTTGACGATCTTTGGGTTGTTCAGCACCCGGGATACAGTGGCAATCGACACTCCCGCGACCGCCGCGACATCGGCAAGTGAAGCTTTCTTACTCACAGCGAATCTGCTCCCACCTGAAAGCGCTATCAAATCACTGTGAGAAGTTTAGCACAGGCAGTCCGCAGCTACGAGCACCAGCAGCAGCCATCTTTATATCACTTGCGCACAAATATGGTTCTCGGGATTTGACAAGATAAAATCATTATGTATTCTGAAAGCGCTTTCATAACCTTGCAGATCGCCGGATTGCCGAGGCGGTGCCACAAAAGGGAGGATGTATATGGCGCATTGGAGGGGGGTTTTTCCCGCCGTAACCACCAAAATGTCTTCTGACGGCACGGTCGATCTCGAGGCCACACAGCGTAGCGTCCAACGCCTGATCGAAGCGGGCGTCAGTGGCGTCGTCATGTTGCCGATGCTCGGCGAGAATGCCTCTCTCGACGATAGTGAGCGCGAGCGGGTCCTGCGGAGCGCTGCCGAGGTCGTTGGCGGTAAGGTGCCCATGTTGTCCGGCCTTGCAGCCACCACGACCGAAGGCGCGAGAATCCTTGCCCGCAGCATGAAGAAGTGGGGCGCGGAAGGCTTCATGGTCTTTCCAAGCCTTGGCTACAAGTCCGACGGACCCGAGACGGCGGAATGGTACAGGGCGATCGCCAGCGCGACCGATTTGCCGATCATGATTTACAACAATCCCATCGCATATGGGGTCGATGTTACGCCCGAAGTGCTTGCTCAGCTTGCTGACGTCCCGGAGATCATCTGCATCAAGGAAGAAAGCGGGGACGTGAGACGCGTTACCGATCTCTTCATTGCATTTGGCGACAGGTTCAGTGTCTTTTGCGGCGTGGATGACCAGGTGCTGGAGAGCGTCGCGCTTGGCTCTACCGGCTGGGTTTCCGGCATGACGAATGCCTGGCCCGCCGAATGCGTCAAGCTGTTCAATCTATGCACGGAGGGCCGTCTGGCGGAGGCGCGGGCGCTCTACCGGTTTCTCACGCCCGCCTTTCATCTCGATACTCATGTGAAACTCGTCCAGTACATCAAGCTGGCCGAGCACCTTGTTTATGGAGCGCCCGAATGGACTCGTGCTCCGCGCTTACCCCTTTCTGGAGAAGAGAGGGATCGGGTGGCGAGCATCATCGAGGCGACGAAAGCTGCGCTCGAAAGAAGTGTCTGAGGCAGCTACGTCAGCAAAAAAGGGAGGAAGGATGCAAGCGATCAGTCGATTTGCCGACGGGCTGTGCCTCATGCTCGGGTGGATAGTTGGTATCTTTCTGGCGGCGGCGACGGCTGCCGTGTTTCTTCAGGTGGTGATCCGTTTTGTTCTGCCGTTATTCAATGTCATCGTGGCGGCGCCATGGACTGAGGAAGCAGCGCGCTACCTGATGGTATGGGTCGTCTTCCTGGGTGTGGCGGTGTTGTGCCGAAGTTATCGCCTGATTTCAGTCGAGATGTTGGCAATCGTCGTGCCAAAGCCTGCCGGTACGGCAATCAAGCTCATTTCGACTGCAATTTCCATCGGCTTCTTCGCTCTCGTCGCTCAAATCGGTTTCGGCTGGACGATGATGAGCGGCATCGAACTTTCCCCCGTCATGCGGCTGCCGATGAACTGGGTCTACTTTGCTGTTCCCATCGGCAGCCTCCTTGCCATCTTCAACCTGCTCGTCTTCGCGGGCGAATGCCTGGTTGGTAGCCGAGAGGCGGTCGCCGCCCATGCCGAGATCGCGGACTGAAAATCCATGCTTATTGCTCAGATCATTCTCGGCCTGCTGGCTCTCCTGGCAATCACAGTTCCCGTTGGCATCGCCATCGGCGCGCTTTCCTTCATCGGCCTCTGGGCGCGTGGGATCCCCCTTGTATCGGCAGCGCAGACCGTGTTCGAGAGCTTGGACAGTTTTTCTCTGATGGCGGTGCCTTTCTACATCCTTGCCGGCAGCATCATGCAGGCGGGCGGGATATCGCAGCGCCTGGTCAATCTTGCGAACGCTGTGATCGGATGGCTGAGAGGCGGGCTCGGCGGCGCGGCAGTGCTCACCAGCATGTTGTTCGCCACGATCTCTGGCTCGTCCTCCGCCACCACGGCGGCTGTCGGATCGACCACAATTCCGGCCATGGTGGCCAAGGGCTATCCCCGCAACTATGCGGCCGCTCTTGTAGCTTCATCGGGTGAACTCGGAGTCATCATTCCGCCCTCGCTGCCGATCATCATCTACGGGTTGGTGATGAACCAGTCGATCGCGACCCTGTTCATTGCCGGCATATTGCCGGGCATTATTATCGGCGGCTCGCTCATACTGACCTCCATCCTAGCCGCTTATGTGCGCGGTTTTGACAACGTCACACCCGTTCGCCTGGGCGAATGGATCCGTAACGTGGGGAAAGCTGCGTGGGAGGCGCTCTTTGCTCTGATGATGCCGATCATCATCCTCGGCGGCATTTATACAGGTGCCTTCACGCCGACCGAAGCGGCGGTGGTGGCAGTGGTCTATGGCCTCATTGTCAGCCTCTTCGTCTACCGCGAGCTGCGCTGGCGATATCTCGGCGAAGTTTTCGTGAAGTCGGCGCTGGTTTCGGCCGGCATCCTCCTGATCGTTGCCTTCGCCTCGGCGCTTGGCTTCTTCCTGACGATCAGCCAGATCCCGCAACAGATCGGGCTGTGGCTGGGTGGCCTCACCGAGTCGCCGATCGCCTTCCTGCTGATCGTCAACGTGCTGCTCTTCATTACCGGCATGTTCATGGAGACGCTGGCGGCCATCATCATCCTTGCCCCAATCCTTGGGCCGATCGCCAGCCAGTATGGCATCGATCCCATCCATTTCGGCATGGTGATGGTGGTCAACCTGGCAGTGGGAATGGTCACCCCGCCCGTCGGTGTCAATCTGTTCATAGCCTGCGAGGTGGCTGGGATACGTCTCGATCAGATCATCCGTCCATTGCTGCTTTTCCTCGCGATCCTGGCGCTGGACATCCTGATCATTTCTTACGTGCCAGCGATTTCGCTGTTCCTAATTCGCTAACCAAGGGAGGAATATCGATGAAACTCTTCAAGATGCTCGCGCTCGGCAGCCTGATTTCGGCGCTGCCGACAATGGCGAATGCGCTCGAGATCACGCTCGGCCATACGCTCGCCCTCGACAGTCACTACCAGGCGGCCGCTGAAAAGTTCAAGGAAGTGGTTGAGGCCGGCAGCAACGGCGAGATCACTGTGTCGGTCTTCCCGCAAAGCCAGCTTGGCGGCGAAGTTAAAATGATCCAGTCGGCGCGCACAGGCGCAATTGGAGCTTTCATTACTGCCGGCCCTCCGCTCGAAAACACGATCCCACAATTCGCCGTCTTCTCGCTTCCCTATCTCTTCAATTCGGTGGACGAGGCGAATGGCATCCTGCAGGGCGAGATAGGAGACAAGTTTCTCGGCCTTTTGCCTGATGCGGGACTTGTTGGCCTGAACTTCTTCTCTGTCTTCGAGCGCAGCGTTTTTGGTAGCAAACCCGTCAAGTCCCTCGTGGATATGAGCGGCATGAAGATTCGCGTCCTCCAAGGCCCGGGCTTTGTCCAGACCTATGACGCGCTTGGCGCGCAGGCCACGCCAATGGCCTACAGCGAGGTTTTCGTCGCGTTGCAGAATCGTGTCGTGGACGGAGCCGAGGCTTCGCCCGAGCAGGTTATTCAGGACAAGTTTGTGGAAGCTACCGACTATTTCAGTCTGACAAAGATCCACTACATGCCTTCGTTGCTGATCATGTCGAAGCCGATTTTCGATGGACTGACACCGGAACAGCAGGAACTGGTGCGGGAGGCTGCCCGCCAAGCGCGGGATGCATCGCTGGAGACCTACAGGCGCACCTATGAAGAGGCGCTGGTCGAGTTACGGGAAAACGACGTCGAAATCATCGAACCGGATTTGACGGAGTTTCAGTCGAAGGCCAAGGCTCTCTGGCCCAATCTCCTGGCGAATGTGCCGCAAGGCGAAGAGAACCTCAAGCTGATCCAGGCTGGGATTGGCAAGGAATGACCGATCGAACCGGTGACGCATCCGCGTTGCCGGTAACCCCCGAAGAATGCTCCGCACTCAAGAAGCCCCCCATGTTCGAACTCGATCAAGAAACACAGCTCATCCAGGACACTGTTCGTTCGTTCGTCGCAGACATGGTGGTGCCCCGTGCCGCCTTGATCGACGAGAAGGATGAGTTTCCCTTCGATGTCTATCGCGGCATGGGCGAATTGGGGCTTCTTGCGATGACGCTCCCCGCCCGATACGGCGGGGCCGAGGCAAGCACCATGGCCTGGGCAGTCGTGCAGGAAGAACTGGCCCGCGGTTCGGCCGCGGTGGCGGACGCGCACATGGTGAACAAGCTCATGTGCGATATCCTCCTCAGCAACGCCAATGAAGAGGACCAGGCTCATTTTCTGCCGCGCATGGGGCGTGGTGAGATCATCTGCGCCATTGCGCAGACGGAATCCGACACAGGTTCCGACGTAGCTGCGGTCAAGACTACCGCAAAGCCAGTCAGTGGCGGTTTCCTCATCACCGGAGCCAAGCAGTTCATCACCTTTGCCGGGATCTGTGATCTGGCAATCGTCGTGGCGACGACTGATCGCAGTCTTGGCCGCGATGGCATTGGACTTTTTCTGGTCGATGCTGAAAGCGAAGGTTTCCGACGTGGCGCCAAGAGCAGCATCATGGGTGTTCGGGGGTTGGCGACGGGCGAACTCGTTTTCGAAGACTGTTTTGTTCCCGAAAGTCGCATGCTCGCGCCTCCCGGAACGGGCTTGAAGCGTGCGCTGATCTCGCTGAATTCCGGCCGCATCGGAATGGCGGCCCAATCGATAGGCATCGCCCAGGCGGCTTTCGATTTGGCGCTGACCTTCGCCAAGGAACGACAGGCCTTCGGCGGTCCGATCGCCAATTTCCAGGCGATCCAGTTCATGTTGGCGGATATGTCGATGAAGATTGAAGCCGGACGCCTGATGACAAGGCGAGCAGCATGGACGCGCGACGCCGGCAAGGCCTTCATTCGCGAGGCTTCTGAGGCCAAGCTTTTCGCCTCGGAACTGGTGGCGAAAGTTGTTGACGACGCGCTGCAAATCCACGGCGCGCACGGATACTCGCGCGAAGCCGTTATCGAACGTCTTTACCGCGACAGCCGTGTATATCGGATTTGGGAAGGCACCAGCCAAATTCAACGGATTGTCATTGCCCGGCAACTGCTGGCGGCTTGAAAGCTATCCAAAAGGGCAGTGCCGCTCATCAGAGACGCGCGCTTGATCCACTCTCCGTGAAGAAGGAACCTGATGTGACGACAAAATCGAGCGAGCCGAAGGCGCCGCGCCTCCTCGAAGGAATGACGGTGCTGAGCTTCTGCCACTATCTGCAAGGCCCGGCCGCTGCCCAGTATCTTGCTGATCTCGGTGCGGATGTGATCAAAGTCGAGCCCAAGAAGGGTGCCTTTGAAAGGCACTGGGCCGGGGCTTCCACCTTCGTTGAAGACGTAAGCGTGTTCTTTCTCTGCGCCAACCGCAACAAGCGAAGCATAGCGCTCGATCTCAAGCATCCCGACAGCACACAGATCCTGCATCGCCTTATCGCAAGTGCGGATGTTCTGGTCGAGAACTATCGTCCCGGCGTTATGGACAGGCTCAATCTAGGCTACGAGGCGGTGCGCCGAATCAAGCCGGATATCATCTACGCGTCAGCGACCGGTTTCGGCGCTGATGGCCCTTTCAAGGATCGCCCCGGTCAGGATCTGCTCATTCAGGCGCGCTCCGGACTCATTGCTGCGAGTGGCGCCCGTCCGACAGTGACAGGCTGTGCTGCGGTGGATCAGCATGGCGCCGCCCTTCTAGCAATGGGAATCGCGGCCGCCTATGCCTCGAAGCTGACGACCGGCAAAGGGACGCGGATCGAAGGCAGCCTATTCAATGCCGGTATCGACCTGCAGGCGGAATCGCTAACGCTCTACTATTCCGGCAAACAGAGTCGGGAACGATTTACACGCGATCCTCACCTGGGAACGTGGTTCCATGAGGCGCCTTATGGCGTCTATGAGCTCACTGACGCGTTTGTCGCCATTTCGCTCAATCCCGTCCAGAAAATAGCCGACGCACTCGGCAGCGAGGAATTGGCGGCCCTCGCCGGAAACGATGCTTATAATGACCGCGACCTAATCGCTTCCACGCTAGCCAATATCCTGTCCGAATGGAGTTTTGCAGATCTGGAACGCGCCTTCGAGCCCGCTGGCATCTGGTACGAGCGCGTCAACGATTATGATGACCTCCTAGTCGATCCGCAGGCCGTGCACAATCAGATCTTCCGAAAGATTCCTGTGCGGGGCGACGAGGCCACGATCGTCAATCATCCTCTGAAATATGACGGCCTCGTACCGGAATTGCGGCTGATGCCGCCCGAGATCGGCCAGCATGGCGAGGAGATCCTGGAAACGCTCGGATTTAGCCAGGAGGAGATCGCCAGACTTGTGGAATCCGGCGCGCTGGCCCAACCGCCGAAGACAGCCGAATACAAAGATGGAACGACACAATGACCTACATGAACGTGGAACTCTCCGAACAGGTTCGCTTCTCCAAGACGGTATCGGAGACGGACGTGTATCTTTTCGCCGGCATCACTGGAGACTTCAGCGGAAACCATGTTGATGAGGAATTCATGCGCACGTCGCGCTACGGTCGGCGCATCGCGCACGGCGCGCTCATCATCGGCTTCATGTCGACGACGTCGACCATGCTGATCGAACGTGCTCTAGCTAGAGGAATCGACTCGACCCCGGTCTCGCTCGGATATGACCGTATCCGTATTCTGGCTCCGGTCTTTCTGGGCGATACCGTGACGGTCACCTATACGATTGCCGAGATCGACGAGGAACGTTTGCGTACTCGAGCCAAGATCGAAGTTACCAACCAACATGGCGAGCTCGTGACCGTCGGGGAGCATATTCTGAAATGGGTTCCGCGGGTTGAGCCGGCGGCATCCACAGGGCCGGTTGTGTAACAAGACTCTGTATCTGCTTGAAAAGGCGCTTATTTTCGTCGTTGGAAGGGGTCATTCACGTATGAGATATTCTCTGGGCCTTCCGGATGAGGGAGTGTTTGTTGGTCGTGCCAGGACCGCTTCTGCCCGTCATCCCCTGGTGGTGACGGTGCGGGAAGGCGCGGTGCTCGACATCACCTCGAAGGAGGCGCCGACGGTGCGCGACATCTGCGAACTGGATGACCCGGCAGGTTACGTCCGTAAGGCGCAAGGCAGGGTGATCGGCAGTCTTGAGGCGGTGGCGGAAAACAGCTTCGAAGCGCATCGCGACCCGCGGCAGCCCTTTCTGCTTTCGCC
>NZ_VLJP01000026.1 GCF_007829525.1 Mesorhizobium sp. J18 | reverse complement strand
GAAATGCTGAATGGAGAAGTCTTCTACAGCCTCCGCGAGGCACAAATACTGATCGAGCAATGGAGGAAGCACTACAACACGAAACGACCACACAGCGCATTGGGCTAYCSCCCGCCAGCCCCGGAAACCATCCTTCCGATGGACCAAAGACCGGCGATGCACTAACTTTTAAAATGGACCACTCAAGTGGGGCTGATCACCGGCCAGGGTCACGACCTGTTGATCTGGTCGAAATGGTGCGAGGCCGGGTGAACAGGATTACCGTTGTGCCGGCATGCGGATAAGTTCCCGGCAAGGGCCAAGCCACTCAAGAGCTTGCCGGGACCGAAAGGCACGAAGATGAGAATGGCCATACTGATTGCTATCGTGATTGCGACCATGCCGGCTTTCGCCTTTGCCCAGGACAATTGCTACGACAAGGCTCAGGATCAGGCCGCTCTGAACAAATGTGCTGACGCTGCGTTCAAGAAGTCCGACGAGAAGCTCAATGAGCTTTACAGGCAGATCGAAATCCGCCTGCGGGACGATGCGGATACCAAGAAGCTTCTTGTTCAGGCACAGCGGGATTGGGTCAGGTTCCGCGATGCGGAATGCGATTTCCGGACTGCCCAGGCGGCCGGAGGAAGCATGATGCCGATGCTCGTTGCACAATGCATGACCCACCTGACACAATCCCGCATCCAGGACCTCGAAGGCTATCTGAATTGCGAGGAAGGGGACATGGGCTGCCCCGTTCCGTCCGCCAACTGACACATCCCGCCGATATGCTGGAAAGAGCTGTCGTTCATCTCGGCTTTGCCGTGATTGATGGCTTCCGGCAGAGTGGTGAATCCCTGATCGGGCTCTTCTGTTACTCTCGGATATAGATCGTACAGCGCGAACCATCGGCGCGGACGGCCGAAATTCGCGCCAAGCATCTCCCCCATGCCTCTGCATGATTAGCCGGCATTCGCGGCGAAGGCTGCCCTTGGTCAAAAGAGCGCCCGTCCACGCTATTCACAGTACCGTCAAATAGCTGTCATCCGGGATTCATCGGGCTGTCATCCGCCTGTCCTATTACCGCTCTCAGCCCGATGCGAGACGCACTGCCTCGTTCGAAGCGACTTGTCCTTTTTTGTTCATGGCGACGCGGTGCAGTTCGTTCGCCCGCGTTGTACTTCCCGGCGGCCCGCGCCCGCATCCGATTTATCAGTTCTGGAGAGATCTACGATGGTTCAACTGACGCGCCGATCCGTGCTTGGAGCGGCAGCCGGTACAGCCGGCTCTTTCATCTTGCCCCGTTTCGCCATTGCGCAGGCGGACAATCGTCCCTCCATCACGATCGCGGTGCAGAAGATTTCGAACACGAACACGCTCGACGTCATGCGCGAGCAGTCCAATGTCGGCGAGCGCATTTTCTTCTCCTCGCTTTGGGAAGGTCTGATCGGCCGGAACTGGCTTGGCCAGCTTGATTCCGTTCCCCTGCTCGCCACCGAATGGAAACGTGTGGACGACAAGACCGTCGAGCTGAAGCTGCGCGAGGGCGTGAAATTCCATAATGGCGACGAACTGACCGCCGAGGATGTCGCCTTTACCTTCGGCCGCGAACGCATGTTCGGCGATACGGAGCCGGTGGCAGGGAAGACGATCTACACCACCGAGCAGAATATCACCGGCCGCGCCGACAAGGAACTTCCCATCGAGGTTCCAGCCGTGGCGCGCCGTTCCTGGCCCGCCCTGCTCGGCGTCGAGGTGGTCGACAAATACACCGTCCGCTTCGTCAACGGTACGCCGGACGTCACGATCGAGGGACGCATTTCGCGCTATGGCAGTGAAATCACGAGCCGGCGCGGCTGGGCTGAAGCCAAGAGCTATGTCGACTGGTCCCGTGGCCCGGTGACCACCGGTCCCTACAAGGTCGTCGAATTCAAGCCGGACAACTATCTTCTTCTCGCCGCCCATGACGAATATTGGGGTGGCCGTCCGCCGCTCAAGGAGATTCGCTTCGTCGAAGTGCCCGAAGTCGCCTCCCGCATCAACGGCCTGCTTTCGGGTGAATACCAGTTCGCCTGCGATGTCCCGCCGGACCAGATTGCCGGCATCGAGAGCAACGAGGCCTTCGAGGTCCAGGGCGGCACCGTCCTCAATCACCGCCTGACGGTATTCGACAAGAATCACGAGCAGCTTCAGAACCCGCTCGTGCGCCGGGCCTTCACCCATGCGATCGACCGCCAGGCGATCGTGGATTCGCTGTGGGCCGGCCGCACGCGCGTGCCTGCCGGTCTGCAGTGGGAATATTACGGCGACATGTTCATCAAGGACTGGTCGGTTCCCGAATACAATCCCGAACTGGCCCGCGACCTTCTCAAGCAGGCTGGCTACAAGGGCGATCCGATACCCTATCGTCTTCTCAACAACTACTACACCAACCAGACCGCAACCGGTCAGATCCTGGCCGAAATGTGGAATCAGGTCGGCCTGAACGTGCAGATCGAAATGAAGGAGAACTGGCAGCAGATTCTCGAGAAGACTCCGGGACGCGCCGTTCGCGACTGGTCGAACTCCGCGCCCTTCAATGACCCTGTCTCCTCCATCGTCGCCCAGCACGGTCCGAATGGCCAGCAGCAACAGGTCGGCGAGTGGACGAATGAAGAGGCGAACCGCCTGTCGGTCGAGCTTGAGACAAGCACCGACCGCGCCCGCCGCCGCGAGGCGTTCAAGCGGATGCTCGAAATCTGCGAGCGCGAGGATCCGGCCTACACCGTCCTGCATCAGAACGCGGTCTTCACCGCCAAGCCGAAGTCGATCAAATGGAAGGCGGCGTCCGCCTTTGCGATGGACTTCCGCCCCGGCAACTGGGGTGGAATGAACTGAGGCAGCGTACCGGGAGAAGGCACATGTCGCTGGTGGAAATCACCGGACTGACGGTTGCATTTGACGGTGTGCGTGTCCTTCACGGCATCGATCTGACGATCGGGAAAGGCGAGGCCGTAGGCCTTGTAGGGGAATCGGGCTGCGGGAAGTCGGTCACCTGGCTTGCCGCGCTCGGCCTCTTGCCCCAGAAAGCCCGAATCGGCGGCCGCGTCATGATGGAGGGAGCAGACCTTCTGACCATGCCGCGGTCCGAAATCGAGAAAGTGCGCGGCGCACGGATCGCCATGATCTTCCAGGATCCGTCCAGTGCGCTCAATCCCATCATCCGCGTCGGCCGGCAAATCGAGGAGGCGATCGCTCTCCATCGCGGTCTCACCGGGGCCTCCGTACGCGCAGAGGCCAAGCGCCTTCTGGATCTCGTCGGCATTCCCGACGCCTCCCGCAGGCTCGACAACTATCCGCACGAATTTTCCGGCGGGCAGAACCAACGCGTAATGATCGCGATGGCCCTGGCCGGCAACCCGGATCTCCTGGTCGCTGACGAGCCGACAACTGCACTGGACGCCACGATCCAGGCGCAGATACTCGATCTCATTGTCAGGCTGCGCAACGAAACAGGACTGGCACTGGTCTTCATCAGCCATGATCTCGGCGCGGTCTCGCAGGTCTGCGAGAGAGCCTGCGTGATGTATGCCGGCCGCATCATCGAAAGCGGCCCGACAGCGGAACTCTTCAGGCAGCCGCGTCATCCCTACACCAATGGCCTGTTCGAGGCATTGCCGCGCCTCGACGGGCCACGGCGCCGGTTCGTTCCCATCGAGGGAACCGTCCCGGATCCGCGCCATATGCCGGCCGGCTGCGCATTTTCACCCAGATGCAGGTCGGCCCGGGAAAACTGCCATCACACACAGCCGGCATTGGCCACCCTGTCAGGAACCCGGCAAATCGCCTGCCTGCATCCGTTATCGGACTCTCCGGCCTCGGAACGGCAGCGGGATTTCGCAGTCGCATGAGCGCGGACATCATCACCGCTCAGGGTCTGGTCAAGGACTATGCCTCACGGCGCGGCATGTTTGCGCCGCCGACGACAGTGCGTGCCGTGGACGGCGTCTCCCTGTCCGTCGAGCGGGCAAGCACACTTGGTATTGTCGGCGAATCCGGTTCAGGCAAATCGACCACCGGTCGCCTGCTGCTTGGCATCGAGCCGTCATCGAAAGGCAGCATCTCGTTTGACGGGCGCCCCATACCGGCCGCAGGGACTTCTGAATGGCGACGCCTGCGCGCACGGATGCAACTCATCTATCAGGACCCCCTGGCCGCCCTGGACCGGCGCCTGACGATCGCCGATCAGGTGCGCGAGCCGCTTGATGTGCACAACATCGGAGATGCTGCCGAGCGCCGCGAGCGGGTGCATGAATTGCTCGCCGCCGTGGGCCTCAGGCCGGATCATGGCAGAAGTTACCCTCATGAACTGTCGGGCGGCCAGCGCCAGCGCGCCGTTCTGGCCCGGGCCCTGGCCTCACGCCCGGAATTTCTCGTCTGCGATGAACCCGTTTCGGCGCTGGACGTCTCGATACAGGCGCAGGTCGTCAATCTCCTGACTGACCTCCAGGAGCGATTCAGCATCGCCATGCTGTTCATCAGCCACGACCTGAAAGTCGTTCGGAATATCAGCGACCGCGTAGCGGTGATGTATCTGGGCCGCATCGTCGAGGAAGGTTCTTCCGAGGACATTTTCCGCGAGCCGCTTCATCCATATACGCAGGCGCTCGTGTCGAGCGTCCCCCAGCCGGGAACGCCGCTGAAGGAACGCATCATCCTTCAGGGAGAGCCCCCGAATCCGGCAAACCGCCCGTCCGGCTGCGCCTTCCATCCGCGCTGCAGATTTGCAACGGCACGCTGCCGGAGCGAGACGCCTGCACTCAAGCAGACGACAGACGATCGCTCGGTGGCCTGCCATCTGGTGGCGGTCTCCACCGCACAGCCCTCCCTCGAAGGAGTCGTGTGATGCTCCGCTTTCTGGCACTGCGCGTTGCACGGGCATGCATCACCGTGGCCCTGGTCGTCACATTCGCATTCATCGTTCTGCGCCTGTCCGGCGACCCTGCATTGATCATACTGAGCCCGGACTCTCCCCCCGAGGCGATCGCCGCCTTCCGCAAATCGTGGGGACTGGATGATCCCATCTGGCAGCAATATCTGCGCTATTTCCTGGCGATCATCAGGGGCGATCTCGGTGTGTCGATGCGCGATGGCCAGTCTGCCATCATGCTTGTCGCCGAACGCATTCCGGCAACGCTGCAGCTCACGATTCCCGCACTGCTGATCAAGATCGGGCTCGGCATTCCGGCCGGCATCTATGCAGCGCTCCACCGCAACAGTGCGATCGACCGCATCGTGATGATCGGCGCGATTGTGGGCTTCACCATGCCAAGCTTCGTGCTCGGATTGCTGCTTGTCCTCATCTTCGCCGTGATCCTCGGCTGGTTTCCTTCCGGCGGCCAGGATACATGGATGCATGCCATCCTGCCGGTGCTGACTCTTGGCGTGGGAGGTGCGGCGATCCTCGCGCGCTTCACGCGCAGCGCCATGCTGGAAGTTCTTGGCCAGCCCTATATCCGGACCGCCAGCGCCAAGGGCGTGCCGTGGGCGCGGGTCGTGCGCGGCCACGCCTTCCCCAATGCCTCGATCCCCGTGGTCACTATTGTCGGCTTCATGGTGGGCTCGCTCTTCGCGGGCGCAGTGGTGGTCGAATCCCTGTTTGCCTGGCCCGGCGTGGGCCGCCTGCTCGTTTCTTCCGTGGCCAACCGGGATCTGGCCGTCGTTCAGTGCATCCTGCTCCTGGTCTCGATCACCATGGTCGTTTCGAACCTTACCGTTGATATTCTTTACGGTTATCTCGACCCGCGGCTGCGGACAGGGGGGCATACATGACGGACGCCACGCTTCCCGCCGAGAAGGCGGTTCGCTCCCGGGAAGATGGAAGCGGCGGCAAGGGCATTCCCGTCTCCGTCTATATTGCCATCTTCTGGCTCGTGGCGATGGTTGGCATCGCTATTTTCGCGGATGTGATCCGGCCCTACGGCATCACCTCCATGGATCTCGGCAACAGGCTTGCCCGGATCGGCAACCCCGCGCACTTGCTCGGCACCGACGAACTCGGCAGGGATGTTCTTTCGCGGCTGATCGAATCGATCCGCGTCTCGCTCCTGATCGCTTTCGGCGCGTCGTTGATTTCAGCGTTCTTCGGGACTCTGCTGGGCTTCCTGGCCGCCCATTTCCGCGGATTCGTCGAACAACTGGTGCTCATGCTGGCGGACTTTCAGGCGGCTTTGCCGTTCCTGATCCTTTCTCTGGCGGTCCTCGCCTTCTTCGGCAATTCGCTTCTGTTGCTGGTGTGCCTCATGGGCTTCTATGGCTGGGAGCGCTATGCCCGCATAGCGCGCGGCCTGGCGATTTCTGCCAGCGCGCAGGGCTATGCAGCGGCGGTGGCGCAGATCGGAGCGAGCCCCGCACGCATCTATCTCAAGCATATATTACCGAACATCGCCTCGACCCTGATCGTCTCCATGACGCTTGTCTTTCCCGAGATCATTCTCCTGGAAAGCAGCCTCTCCTTCCTCGGGCTCGGCGTACAGCCACCGATGACAAGCCTCGGCAATATGGTCGGCTATGGCCGCGAATACCTGACCAACGCCCCATGGATCATGCTCGCGCCGGCCTTCGTCATCATGTTCACCACGCTGGCGGTCAGCGTAGTGGGCGACTGGCTGCGCGACCGGCTCGACCCGACGCTGACCTGACACGATACCAAACTCAGAAAGGACCACGACATGCTCCCCAATGGCGCCGCAGGAACCGGCATCTCCGCCCACAAGCGGAAGGACGATCTCAGCGATTTCGCCGAGGAACTCGACATGATCCAGGAACTCGGCGTCGAAGCGATCGAACTGCCGACCTACGACATGGACATCGTCGTCGGCGGGAAAATCCGCCGTCCGCAACTCGAGGCGCTGAAGAGGGCCTGTACCGGGCGTAACGTGATCTATTCGGTCCACGGACCGCTCGCCATCAATTTCATGGATGAAGCCTACCGCCTGCCGCGCCATATGGAGGTGCTGGCCGCCTCGCTTGAAGTGGCGGCGGAGGTCGGCGCCGAGAATTACGTTATCCATTCCGGTCTGATCCCCGTTCAGCAGGGTGACGGCATCGAGGCAGCCTATGACCGGCAGCGCGAATGGCTTTCGAAGGCCGGGGATGTCGCAAAGCAGCTGAATCTCTTCCTTTGCGTCGAAACCCTGTTCGGTGGCTACAAGGGTGCGGTCCATGCCTCGTCCCCGACGCGGCTCGCCGCCGAGCTTGCCGCCATCGCGCATCCGAACGTGGTAGCAACGCTGGATTTCAGCCATGCCTATCAGAAGCTCGACTTCGACGGCCGCCGCGACGATTTCGTCCAGGAGGTCAAGGCGCTGGCTCCGTACTCACGCCATCTGCATGTCCATGACAGCTTCGGCCGGCAGGACGACATCTGGATGTTCACGGACGGCGAGCGCGTCGCCTACGGCCATGGCGACTTGCACCTGCCGGTCGGCTGGGGCGATATTCCCTGGGACACGCTGATGGCCGAATGCGAGTTTCCCGAAGGCGTTCTCTTCAATATCGAACTCAAGCCGCGCTACTGGTATGCCGCCCAGGAAACGGTGGACGCGACCAAGGAGCTCGCCGCCAAGGCTCGCATCCTTCGGAAAGCTGCCGCCGCCTGAGCGGTGCCCCTTCGGGGAATCCTATTGTTTCTGCCGATGGGACCGGCCTTCGGTTCCGTTGGAGCGAAAGCCACCCATCGGTACTGCACACCTGGCCTCGGCACTCGCAAGCCCCTGAAGAGCTTGTTTTGAGGCGAGATGAACTCAGACGGGATCATCTCGCCCCAAAGAACGGCGCTGCTGCTAAAAGCGCTCTCATCATCGCCGCTCCACTTCACGATCTCGCGATTTGCCGTCTATCCGGTTGTTGCCCAGGCGAGGCGCCCCTAATCTGCGTCTGCTGCGTTCGACAAAGACTCCGGCACCCCGCCGGAGGAGGCGCAACGCTATAGCCAGCTCAAGACAAGGAGAGCAAGCCATGGTCGCTTTCACCCTCAATGGCGAAGCGCGAACGCTCGATGTCGATCCGGAGATGCCGCTGCTCTGGGCGCTCCGCGACGTCATCGGGCTTACCGGAACGAAGTTCGGCTGCGGGCTCGCCCAATGCGGCGCCTGCACCGTTCATGTGGACGGCATTGCGACGCGCTCGTGCCAGACCGCAATAGGCGACATCGAAGGCGCCTCTGTGACCACGATCGAGGGCGTTTCCGGCAAGGTCGGAGAAACGGTGCAGGCCGTATGGGCGGATTTGGACGTTCCCCAGTGCGGCTATTGCCAGTCGGGACAGATCATGTCGGCCGTGGCCCTTCTGACGGAGACGCCGAAGCCAACGGACGAAGACATCGATGCGGCCATGAGCGGCAATCTGTGCCGCTGCGCAACCTATCATCGCATCCGCGCGGCTATCCACGAGGCCGCCCACCAGCTGGAGATCTGAGCCATGCTGCTATTTCGTTTCAAGGAAAGCACCTTGCAGCCCACGCGGCGCCAGTTTCTCCTCGGCACGGCCGCCACGGCCGCGGGCCTCGTAGTCGGCTATACCATGCTTCCGATGGCTCCGGCGCATGCCCAGTCGGACCAGAAGGACGCCGCCAACCCGTTCCAGGCCTATGTCGAGATCACACCGGACAACCGGATATTGGTCCATTCATCGCAATTCGAAATGGGCCAGGGCTCCTATTTCGGCATCGCCACCCTGGTCATGGAGGAGCTCGACGGTGATTGGGCGCAGGTCGATGTGATCGGCGCCTCCGGCAATACCGCCCTTTACGGCAACCTCGCCTGGGGCGGCGCCATGCAGGGAACCGGCGGCTCCACCTCCATGACCTCCTCCTGGGAGCGCTACCGCAAGGCGGGTGCGGCGGCCCGCGCGATGCTGATAGCCGCGGCCGCCAGGACGTGGGACGTGCCGGAAGCCGAGATCACCGTGGCCAAGGGCGTCGTTTCGCATCCATCCGGCCAAAGCGCTGCCTTCGGCGATCTCGCCGAGGCCGCGGCAGGAATGCCGGTGCCCGGGGACGTGCCGCTGAAGCCACGCGACGAGTGGACCCAGATCGGCTCGGACTCGTTGAAGCGTTACGATTCGTCCGGCAAGACGAACGGTACGCAGGCCTACACGATCGACCTCAAGATGGACGGGCTCAGCACTGCCGTGATGATCCATCCGCCGAAATTCGGCGCCGAGGTGGCAAGCTTCGACGCCGACAAGGCGAAGGCGCTCGACGGGATTGTGGACGTCGTCCAGACGCCCCGCGGCATTGCCGTGATCGGCAAGGACATGTGGACCGCGCTCAAGGGCCGCGACCTTGTGGAAGTGACATGGAACGAGGACAAGGCTGAAAAGCGCGGCTCGGCCGAGATCATGGCCGAGTACAACAGGATTGCCGACGGACCGGCTGCCGCCACGGCGCGCAATGACGGAGATGCCGCCGGCGCGCTCGCCAATGCGGAAAAAATAATCGAGGGCCATTACGAGTTTCCCTATCTCGCTCACGCCTCCATAGAACCGCTCAATGCGGCCGCCCGCATCAACGAGGACGGCACGATCGATGTCTGGGGCGGACACCAGATGCCCGATCTCTATCAGATGGTCGCCGCCGAGGTCGGCGGCACGACGCCGGACAAGGTCAGGCTGCATGTGATGAAGACCGGCGGCAGCTTCGGCCGCCGCGCGGTTTCGGATGCCGACCTCATTGTCGAAGCCGTGGCGGCGGCGCGCGCGCTCGGCCCCGGCAAGCCGGTAAAGGTGCAATGGACCCGCGAGAACGACATGCGCGGCGGGCGCTACCGTCCCGCCTATGTGCATGCGGTGAAGGCCGGCCTCGACAAGGATGGCAATATCGTCGGCCTGTATGACCACATCGTAGGCCAGTCGATCATGGCAGGCTCCGCCATGGCCGCGATGATCAAGGACGGCATCGACCCGACTTCCGTGGAAGGTGCGGCGAACCTGCCTTACGCGATCCCGAACCTGAAAGTCGATCTGACGACGACGGATGTGAAGATCCCTGTTCTGTGGTGGCGTTCGGTGGGCTCTACCCACACGGCCTATGTCATGGAAACCTTGATCGACGAACTGGCGGCAGCCGCAAACCGTGATCCGGTCGAGTTCCGCCTTTCAATGCTCGGCGACCATCCGCGTCACGCGGGGGTCCTGCGGCTGGCGGCCGAGAAGGCCGGCTGGGGAACGCCCCTGCCTGAAGGCCGTTTCCGCGGCGTGGCCCTGCATGAAAGCTTCTCGACCTATGTCGCCGAGGTGGTCGAGATCACCTATAATGGCGACAACGACTTCAAGGTCGATCGGGTCGTATGCGCCGTGGATTGCGGCACCGCGATCAACCCCGATCAGATCCGCGCCCAGATGGAAGGCGGCATAGGCTTTGGTCTCGGCGCTATCCTGCAGGAGGAGCTCACCCTCACGGAAGGGGTCGTGGACCAGGAGAACTACGATACCTACACGCCGCTTCGGATCGACCAGATGCCGCAAGTCGAGGTCCATATCGTGCCGTCGCAGGAACCGCCCACGGGCGTCGGTGAGCCGGGCGTTCCGCCGATCGGCCCGGCCGTCGCCAATGCGCTACGCGCTGCGACCGGCAAGACGGTCCGGAAGCTGCCAATCACCACGAATCTGTCAGCCTGATCAGCAGACATCACACGAGACGGCCGCGATCCTCATCGCGGCCGTCTCTTTTTTGGGTGCAGACGCTGCTGAAGCAGCATTCAAAGCTCGGTTGCAGCATATAGGCTGTCTTGCAGAGCTTCTTTTCTGAGCATCACTCCGAAGCCGGGACTATCACGGATAGGTATGACGCCGTTCTTCACGGTAGGCTCGATCGGATCTTCGAGAATTTCCCTGTGACCGGGAATGCGGTCCCAATAAGGGAAATGCTCCTGGATATAGAAGTTTGGAATCGAGGCGCTGAAATGCATGCCGACTGCCGTAGACAATGCGCTGGCGCAGATATGCGGCTGCACCTTGAGGCTGTAGGCTTCCGCCATGGCCGCGATCTTGCAGGCCTCCAGAAGGCCGCCGGTATTGCTGATATCCGGTTGAAGAATGTCAACGGCGCGCGTTTCCAGAATGTCGCGGAAGCCATACCGGGTATAGACGCGCTCGCCAACGGCCACCCTCTGGGAGACGGCGCTGGCGACCTTTACAAGCGACCCGATGTCACCCGGATCGGCCGGTTCCTCGATATAGGTTATGTCGTACTTCTCGACCGCATGGCAAAACCGTATCGTGTCGTCTGGAGTGGTCCCGGCGGACAGATCGAGCATCAGTTCGATATCCGGTCCCGCTGCTTGACGAACTGCAGCAACGCGCGCGACGGCCCGTCGTAGAAGCTCCGGCTCGCTTGCGGCGCGCAGCGCTGGATGACGCAACCGGCCATCCGGCATGATGGTGGCAAAAGGATAGAATTTCAGGGCTTTATACCCATCAGCCACGGCGGCTTCCGCGGCCCTCGGCAAATCGCCATCGGACATGCAGCCAAAATACCAGCCGTTTGCGTAAGTGCGCAGACCGTCGCGCATCCGGCCGCCAAGCAGCTCATAGACGGGAACCCCGAGTGCGCGGGCCTTGATATCGATCAGCGCTTGCTCAATGGCGCTCATCGCTGAAAAGAGGACAGGACCGCCGCCTTTCGTCCAGAAGCTGTGATCGTAGATTTCCGTCCACAGGCGCTCCACCCGGAAGGGGTCGCAGCCATCCACAAGGTAACGCTCGATCATCTCCTTGAGCATACCGGCGGCGGCCAATCCGCCGAGCCCGTAGGCCAGACCCGCCTCGCCCAGTCCGATCACGCCCTCATCGGTCACCAGCTCGAGCAGTATCGGGCGGATGCCACCACTCTCGACGACATAGACATTGGCAGTCTTCAATCTCATGGGCATCCTCGTTTCAGATCGGCGCGTTTGCTTGAGGTGGAGGTTCAGGCATGCCGAGTTCCGGATACAATGCCGCGATGCGCTCCATATCGGCAGCGAATTCCGCCGCGATCCAATCGCAGATCTCGACAATGACCGGCAGCTCCGGATTGCGTGCCGTAACCAGTTCGCATGTCCGGCCTGTCTTCATGATCGACCCGACGGGCACCAGATCGCCGCGCGCCAGCAGGTGTGAGACGACGTTCAGCCAGCCGAGCGCGACCCCCTGCCCGAGCAGCGCCGCCTGGACCACGACGGTGTAATCTGAAAACTGCAGGCCTCCGGCCTTCCCATCGGGCGTGTCGTCAGAGAAAAGTCCGGACCAGTCAGGCTCCGCATTGCTGAGATTGATTATGCGGTCGACGGCGGGCATGAAGGCCCCGGCCGGCGCTTCCGCGCCGCGGAAATGCGGAGCGCGGATCGGCACCAGCAGTTCCGGCATGAGCGGTCGCGCCACATGGCGCACGCCGCTGCCGTGGTCGAAGCGCATGGCGATATCGACGCCGTTGACGGATCCGCCGAGCGGTCCGCTGATCAACTGAAAGCGGATATCGACCTTCGGGAATCGTTCCTGGAAGTCGGCAAGCCGTGGCATGAACCAATGGGTCGCGAAGGCCGAGGAAGCCGACAATACGACAGTCTGGACGCCGGAGCGCCGCGCCTGCTGCACCCTCAGCAATGTCTTTTCGATCTCGTCGAAACTGGCCGAAATTCCGGAGAAGAGTGCGCTTCCTTCCTCCGTCAGGACGGCGCCGGCGCTCGTGCGATGGAACAGGGCGACACCGAGGTGCGCCTCCAGCCGTCCGATCGTCCGGCTGACGGCCGGACCGGTAACGCAGAGCTCGTTCGCAGCGCGTGCAAAGGTGCCGCAGCGCACCGCCGCCTCGAAGGTGACGAGCGCGTTGAGCGAGGGAAGCAGGTGGCGAAGCCGTGCCATTACAAAATGTAACCTCCCAGGTTACCATTTGTGGAATTGCGGCGGTCCGCTGGCTCCTGTTCATTGAGCCGAAGCTTCCGCGGTTCGGGAGCCGGATCAATGAAAGACAAGAGGCAGACCGGATGTCCTTCAAGCAGTTCAAGGTTCTGACATTCGACGTGGTCGGAACGCTCATCGATTTCGAGAAAGGTATTCTCGACGCGTTCCGTTCGATCGGCGGAAAGGCTGCCGAGGGACTGAGCGATGATGATCTCTTCGCCCCCTATCTCGATGGGCGCGTCGAGCATCCCGGCCGTTCCAGCCAGGTCATGGCGGATGTCTATCTCCATGTGGCGCGCAAGCTGAGCCTGCCCGCCGACGAAGGTTCTGCCGACGCCTTCCAGCTCGCCGTGCTGCGCTGGCCGGCATTCGAGGATTCCGCCGAGGCGCTTAAAAGGCTGCGCCGGCATTTTCGCCTCGTGGCGATGACGAATGCTGACCGCGTCGCCTTCAGCGCCTACGCGCACCGGCTGGGCAACCCCTTTCATGACGCCGTCACGATGGATGACGCCAAATGTGCCAAGCCCGATCCGCGCTTCTTCTCGCATAATCTCGGGCGGCAATCCGCCTTCGGCTATCGCCAGGAAGACATATTGCACGTTGCGCAGAGCCAGTACCATGATATCGGCGTCGCTCGCGCTCTCGGTTACAAAGTCTGCTGGATCGAGCGGCGGATGCACCAGGAGGGCTATGGCGGCACGCCGCATCCCGGCGAGGTGACGAAGCCGGATTACCATTTTGCCACGCTCGCCGAGTTCGCCGACGCGGTGGAAGCGGAATTCGGCGCCTGACGGGCATGCAGCGGGCCATGGCACGATGAACGCGACCGAGCATCCGCGTTCGCTCTGGCGGGAAACAGCCCCGCTGACGCCGGCTCCAGTCGTGCTCACCAAGGCGGTCAAGGCCGATATCGCCATCATTGGCGGCGGGTATACCGGTCTTAACGCCGCCTTGCGCGCCATCGAACGTGGCCTGCATCCGGTTGTTCTGGAAGCGGTCGAGATCGGCTGGGGCGCTTCCGGCCGCAATGGCGGCGTGGTCTCTACGAAATTCCGCGTCTCCCTAAGCGACATCGCCAAACACCACGGTCTTGAAACCGCCCGGCGCATGCACCGCATCGGCCATGATGCGATGGATTGCGTCGAACGGAATGTCGAAGGACTTGGCATTACGGATGCCGGCTTTGCCCGCACCGGCAACCTGCGCTGTGCCCATAACGATCTCGCCCAGGCGAGGCTCGTGGCAGAGGCAGAGACCGCGCGCGACATGTTTGGCGACACTAGCCTGACCATACTCGACGCCGATCAGGTGCGGGAGGAAACAGGCTCCGGTGATTTCGTCGGCGGCGTGCTGTCCACCCATGCCGGCGTCATCCACCCGCTGAACTATGCGCGCGCGCTTGCCGCCGCGGTGCGGGCGGGCGGCGGCGAAATCTTCGAACATTCGGCGGTTCTGGCGCGCAAGGGAAACGGCGACCGAACCGTCCTGACAACAGCGCAGGGCGAGGTCGCCGCCCGGCATGTCCTGATCGCCACCAACGGCTATTCTGACATCACCGCCGCCACGGCGCCGGTGCGCGGGACCGTCATTCCATTCCGCAGCGCCATGATCGCCACCGAACCGCTCGGTCCGAACCTTCGCGCCACCCTCATGCCGCATGGTCGCAGCTATAGCGAGACGCGGCGCATGATGCGCTGGTTCCGTCCTGCCGGCGACCGCATGCTGTTCGGCGGGCGCGGCGCCTTCGGTCGCGAGGATTCCGCTTCCGCCTTCCAGGAGCTCGAACGGGCGCTGAAGGAGATGTTCCCCCAGCTTGCCGGAACCGCGATCACCCATCGCTGGTCCGGGCTCGTGGCCATGACCATGGACAGCCTTCCGCAGGTCGGCATGCTCGACGAGCGGACCGGCTTCGCGCTCGGCTACAACGGCGCCGGCGTTGCCATGTCGAGCCTCATGGGCCGCCGCGCCGTCGATCTGATACAGGGAGACAAGCCTGATCTCGGCCTGATGGAACGGGACGGGCCGAAGCCCATCCCTTTTTACTTTCTGCGCGAGCCGGCGGTCCGCTTCGTGGCGGGCTGGTATCAGTTCCTCGACCGCATCGGCCGCTGACGCCGCCGGCAGGCGCATTGTCAGAGCGCGCTGCATATCCGCAAGGCATCCAGCACGGCGGCGTGGATATTCCGGCTCGAGACGGCATCGCCGATGCGGTGCAGTTCGAAGCCGTCCTCCCGCAGGCGCGGCTGCGGCGCCGCTTTCACCATCGCGTCGAGGTCGGTCACGCCGTCATTTGCCGACTGCCCACGCAGTTCGAAATAGACCTCGTCCATCGGGATGCTCCCCTGCTCCACGATGACCTGATCCACGAGAACGCTTGTCACCTCGCGCGAGATCTCGTTCAGGAAGCTCGCTTCGAGCCGGTTGTCCTTGCGACGGACGGCGAAAAGCCGGCTCTCGAAGACCGGCTTCACGTCGAGCTGCAGGAAGCGTTTCTTCCAGCGCAGCCGCTCCGCATAGGTCAGTTCTTCCGAAAGCTGGGCGTCAATGGACACATAGGTCACCTCGGCGCCCGCCTCGCGCGCCTGTTCAGCAGCAAGCGGGCCGGGATGCCGGCCGGTTCCGTCATAGATCAGAACCTCGCCATGCAGCGGAACCTGCCCCGTCAGCACGTCCCAGGTGTTGAGGCACAATTCCGCCCCCTCCTGAAGGTCGATATTCGGCAGGCCGCCCGTGGCGAGGATGACGACATCCGGCTCCAGGGCGGCGATGTCGGCGCTTTCCATATAGCTGTTGGTGTGCACCGAAACGCCGAGGCGCTGCAGTTCGGCCTCGCGCCATTCGACAATGCCCATGAGATCACGCCGCCAGGAGCCGGTCGCGCCGATGCGGATCTGTCCGCCAAGGTCGCTGCCCGCCTCGTAGAGCGAGACGGCATGGCCGCGTTCCGCGCTGACGCGCGCTGCTTCCAGGCCGGCCGGACCGCCGCCGACGACGACCACCTTGCGCGCGCCTCCTTCGGCCTTCTCGATGACATGGCGCAGCGTCAGTTCGCGGCCCGTCGCGGCATTGTGAAGGCAGGAGGGCCGGTAAGGCGACTGGCAATGCGTTGCCCCGACGCAAGGGCGTATCTCGGTTTCGCGTCCGCCGGCGAGCTTCTCCACCAGATGCGGATCGGCGATCTGCGCCCGCGTCATGCCCGCCATGTCCAGCATGCCTTCCGCCACCGCAAAGCGGGCGGATGCCACGTCGGCAATGCGCGCGGCATGAAAGACCGGCAGTCCGACCTCGTGCCGGAAAGCGCCGACCGGCTTGACCCAGGGCGCCAGCGGCGAGCCCATGCCCGGCATGTTCTCTTCGGCCAGTGCGCGGGTCGTATCCATCGTTCCGTAAATGGCGTTGAAGAAGTCGATCGCGCCGGCCTGTTTGAGTATCAAGGCCGCCTTCACGCATTCCTCGAAGCCCAATCCGCCGTCCGGGCCTTCATCCACCACGAAGCGCATGCCGACTAAGAAATCATCCCCGACCGCGTTGCGGATGGCTTCATGCACCATGAGACCGAAACGCAGGCGGCTTTCCAGCGAGCCGCCGAAACGATCAGTTCTGCGGTTGGTCACCGGCGACAGGAACTGACCGATCAGATGGCCGCCCGCCAGCGTCTCGATCCCGTCGAGGCCACCCTCCTTGCAGCGCAGGGCAGCTTGCGCATAAGCCTTCACAACGCGGTCGATGTCGTGATCATCCATCTCCTTCGGGATGCTGCGATGAAGGGTTTCGCGCACCGGCGAGGGGCCGATGGTGGAAAGCCGGTCGCCCGCGTAGGGATCGCCGCGGCGGCCGAGATGCGTGATCTGGCACATCAGGGCCGCACCTTGCGCATGCATGCGCGTGCTGAACTGCTGGAGATGCGGGATGATGGCATCCGTGCCGACATTGAGCTGGCGGAAGATGTTGGGCGAATCGCGATCCACATTGGACGAGCCGCCGAACATGGAAAGCGCCAGCCCGCCCCGCGCCTTCTCCTCGTGATAGCGCTGATATGCCTCTTCCGGCATGCCGCCGACTTCCAGCCCGCAGGCATGGCTGGTGCTCATGATGCGGTTGCGCAATGTCAGTTTCTTGATGGTCAATGGCTGCAGCAGCGGATCTTTGGTAATGGTCCTGGCTTCCGGCCCGTTCATTTCATTCTCCTGCCGAATTTTGGCCAAGCACGATCGTCCGCGTAGATGGGTCCGTCTGCGCGCCGCCGTCGCCGGCCTGTCTGGTTCAACTTTCTTGGCCGATAGCTCGAAAGCTTCGGGCCGAAACTCCTTCGATCCTAAAGAACCTGGCTAAGGAACTGCCTCGTTCTCGGGTCATTTGCTTTGGTGAAGAACTGATCCGGCGGACCGTGCTCCACGATCACGCCTCGATCGGTGAAATAGACATGGTCCGCGACCTCCCGTGCAAAGCCCATCTCATGCGTGACGAGGATGCATGTCATGCCCTCGGCCGCGAGTTCCCTGATCGTCAGCAGAACCTCCTTCACCGTCTCGGGGTCGAGTGCGGCGGTCACCTCGTCGAACAACATGATATCCGGCCGCATGGCGAGGCTGCGAGCGATGGCGACACGCTGCTGCTGACCGCCCGACAATTCACCCGGATAAGCATCCTCCTTGCCTTGAAGACGGACCTTGGCGATCAGCGCGCGGGCCCTTTCCTCGACCTCCCTCTTCGGCTCCCTTAGCACCAGAACCGGCGCCATCATGACGTTCTGTAGGGCCGTCTTGTGCGGGAAGAGATTGTACTGCTGAAAGACGATGCCGACCTTTTTGCGCAGGGACAGCAGATCGAGCTTCGGGTCGTTCACTTCCTGCCCTTCGACCTTGATCGAGCCCTTTTGGATATTGTTGAGACCGTTGATGCAGCGGATCAGCGTCGACTTGCCGGAGCCCGACGGGCCGATGATGCAGACCACCTCACCCTTGCGAACGTCGAAACTGATGCCTTTCAACACCTCGACGGCGCCAAAGGATTTGTGCACGTCCCGCAGCGATATGATCGGCATGTCGGGCGCCCAGTTCGGTTGCGGGTTCGCGCCACGGGCGTTCGAATTAGTTTGCAACGGCATATTTTCGCTCAAGCTTCCGCGTCCAGATTGCGATCGGGTAGATGTAGGCGAAGAACAGGCACAGCAGGAAAAGATAGAATGGAATGAGAAATTCCGGCCGCGCGCCTGACGCCTCCATGGCGGCCTGGGTATTGCTTACTGCCTCACGCACGCCGAGGATCGAGGCCATAGGCGTCGCCAGCGCCAGCAGCGCATACCAGTTCATCCATGGCGGGATGGCGCGCCTGACGCATTGAGGCAAGATGATCCAGCGCAATGTCTGCCCTCGCGTGAAGGCGAGGCTTTCGGCAGACTCCCACTGCCCCTTCGGGATGGAATTGATGGCACCGCGCAGGATCTCGCTGATATTGGCCATCACCGGCAGCGAAAAGGCGAATGTTGCCTTGATCCAGTCCGGTAGCATGACTCTCTCTCCGCCGGGCAGATACATCTCGAACGGCACCAGGAACATGACCATGAACAGGATCACCAGCCACGGCGAATTTCGGAACAGATGCGTAACGAACCAGGCAGGCCACCGCAGAAGCGGCAGTTTGCTGATTTGCAACAGTCCCAGTCCGATCCCAAGAACAGTCGCGGCGGCCATTGCGATGAAGCTCATCAGGAGATTGAGACCGAAGCCTTTGAGGATGAAAGGCAGCCACAGGATCAGCGTGCTGATGGCCGACGGCACCTGCTGCCCGGGTTCTGATTGCGCATAGGCGAAGACAAGCGAGCCGAAAAAGGCCAGTCCCAGCCAAAGGCCATGCCGCCAGTGGACATGTGAACAGAAGCTGCCTCCGCCAAAGCGGCGGGCTTCGATGCGAAACGCCATGCCGCTCATTGGCCGTATCCAGGCAGGGCTAGCCTGCGCTCCAGAAAATGAAGCCCGGCAGCCAGTAGCGACACCACGAGCACGTAGAAGAGAAACAGAATCAGCATCATCTCCGGAACGTTCACATTGTCCGACCACACCTGGTTGAGCGTGTAGGTCATCTCCGGGACGGAAATGACATAGGCAAGCGACGTCGTCTTGGCGAGGCTGACGAGATTGTTGGTAAGCGCGGGAAGGCTGATGCGGAATGCCAATGGCAGCGTGACATGCATGTATGTCTGCCATTTGGTCATGCACAGGCTCTCAGCAGCTTCCTTCGTCGATTCCGGCACGGCCTCCAGGCCGGCGCGAAAGATTTCGACATTGAAGGCGCCACCGAAAATGCCCAGCGAAATGATCGCCCACATGAAGGACGAAATCAGCGGCTGATAGTAGCCTCCCATGTCGACTTGTGGCGTGAATGTGCCGAGAGCGAAGTAGAAGAAGAGGAGTTGGATCATCGGCGGGGTATTGCGGAATGCCTGGATATAGGCATCCATCAGGCCACGCAGCACGGGAGACCGGGCGCTCTGCGCCCAGGCTCCCAATATGCCGATCACCAGCGACAGGACGATCGACCAGAGTATCAGTTGCAGCGATATGCTGATGCCGGACAGGAACCGCTCATATTCGTAGCTGTCGTAGAAAACGATGAAGTTCAGGCCTGTGCGATTATAGAGATCCTGGAAGAATGGCGCGATCAACTGGAACATGTCAGCTCTGGCAACCGGTCATTGATCAACGTTCCGTCGAACTTCGGCTTAGTTGCTGCCTTCCAGATAGCTCATGTCCCACTTGTGCTTTTCGTGCTGTTCGGCAATCCAGTCGGACGGCTTTACCTTCCATTTCTTCTCAAGTTCGATCAGTTGACCGGAAGCTTGCCAGCGATAGGCCATGCCTGACATGAACACGCCCCATGCCTCGTCCAGTTCCTCCAGGGACACCGCGGCAGCCCAGGGATTGTTGTAAAGGACAGATACCGGCATTTCATAGCCTTCCCACTCACCGGAGGCGAGGTCGGCCATGATGCTTGCATCGTCATAGACCCAAGCAATGCACTTTCCCGAGCGCAAGGCCTCCTTGCCTTCCGTATTGCCCGTGAAAGCGACGATGTTGGCCTTGTATTCCGTCTCGATCGCCTTGTTGTAATGGACACCCTGCTTGCCGCAGACGGGCTTGCCGGCGATATCCTTCCAATCCTTGATCACTCCTTCCTTGGCCAGCAAGGTCGGACCGGAGGTCCAGTAGGCCGGTTCGATGATGCCGATCACCTTACGACGGTCAGTGGTATCGTACATGCCGCCGATGATGACGTCGATCTTGCCCTGCTGAAGGAACTGCATGCGGTTAGCGGAGGTGACGACAACGGTCTCAAGTTCGACGCCGAGTGCATCGGCGACTGACTGGGCCAGATCGACCTCTATGCCTTGCATGGAGCCATCGGGAGCAGGGAAGGACCAGGGCTTGAAGGCCCCCAGCACGCCGACACGCACCACTCCGCGCTCAATGATTTCCGTCAGCCGCGAATCGGCTGCCTGCGCTCCGTTGGCAGAGAGTACCGTACCCGCCGCCAGCGTGATGGCGAGGGCGGCAATGGTTTTCAATGCAGATCTGCGTTTCATGCTTGAACATCTCCCATTGTTGATGTCGTTGCTCTTGATTGAATCGGGTCTGATGCGGTGCGGAACACCGTCTTCTGATATTGGATGAATTTATCGACCTCCCGGGCGGTTCTCTCCTTCGACCAGCCGACGAGATCGGCGACGTAGCTTGCGGCCTCTTCCACTTCACCTCGATCCAGATGGCCGCGCCAGGCGAGACCTGTCCTGGTATAAAGGATGCCCTTCAGATCCCGCGCATACTCCGCCAACACCGCCCTGCGGAAGGCAGCCTGCCTGCCCCCGGCAATCGGGCACGAAATACCGAAACCGCCAACTCGTGCGGCCGAAACCTGCCTTTCGGTGAGACCGCGTGTCGGCCTGAAATGCTTCTCGACAACCCGCCTCATCTCGCGCCCCGCGCTCAGATGGGTCATAACCGGCCCGGCAGTCATGGCGAAAATGCCCGCCCTTCCGGCGCTGGCAAGGTCATGGACCTCGCGTGTGCGTCGGCCCATGGGCTGCTGCTCATCGAAGGTGAGCGGGCGCACTCCGGCCCAGGTAAACTCGACATGGCGGCGGGTCAGCCCCAGCCCGGGAAGCATATGGTTGGCCTCAGCAAGCAGGAAATCGATGTCTTCGTCACTGGCTGCGACATCGGTCGCGTCGCCGTCGAAAGGCGATTCCGTCGGCCCGAAATAGAAGCAGTCGTCATGGGATGGCAGGCAATAGAACGGCATGCCGCTCCGGTTGATCGTGGCAATGCCGTAGCCTTGATAGGAATCCGGCAGCCGAACTGCGATATGGGCGCCCTTCGTGCCGCGAATAAGTCGGGGGGCGGCGCCAGTCGCGGCAACGGCATTCACCTTGTCTATCCAGGTTCCAGCCATGTTCAGCACGAGGGCGGCGCGAATTTCGGTAGCCTCGCCACGGTCATGGTCCGTGAGTTGGACAACCCACCTGCCCTGCTCCTTCCTCACGATCTCGGCCTCGCAGAAGAGACGTATTTCCGCTCCATTCTCCTCCGCGTCGAGGGCCGCATCCACGCAAAGCCGGTCCGGCCAGTCCATGACATATTCGCGGTAAGTGGCGATGGACTGCAGCCGATGCAGGTCACGCATATGGCCTGCGAACGGCAGATGGCTTTTGAAATCCTTCGTCAGCCGGCGGTAGGCAAGCGGCGGTTCCGGCGGCCCGAGATGCCGCAGGATGCGAAAGCCGAGATCCAGGTGCCAACGGCGGACCGGGCTCTCCGGATAGACGGGAAAGCACATGGTGAAGAGCTTGCAGCGCCCTGGCTCGCGCTTCACCAGTTCCGCTCGCGCTTCCATTCCGGCCCGTGCCATGCGCACGGCGCCGGCAAAGCGTCGCGGATGAAGCGCAAAGCTGCGAATGGGATTGGGCGTTTCGAAATAGCGAAGGCCGCAATGCAGAATGCGTGAGGAGCGGCTGGAAGCGCCAGCGGCGAAATCACGCTTTTCGGCCAACAGCACTTTGTAACCGGCCATAGCCAGTTCACGCGCCGCACTTGCCCCGTTGATGCCGGCACCGATCACAACAACGTCGTAATCTCTGCCCTGCATCTCGGTAAGCTTCGGCGGCATCGGCGGCCCGTTCCCTGGATGATCACCACGCCAATAAAGCGAGGAAAGAGCAATGTTCAAAATAGAATTATCGTGGATTGATATGTGCGTAATGCATACCTAGTCATCGTGGCAGTTGCGCCAGCAGCCGGTCACGTTTTTCCGCCATCACTTCCAGCAAGGCATCTGCGGCAGGGTTCGCCGCCCGCGACTCCGGCCTCAGCAAGGCGACGTTGAATGGAATCTGCGGTGCGAAGGGAATGAGCCTCACCCGATCGTCAAGCTGCTCAACCGCCGTGTAGGGATCGATGATCGCGATGCCTATGCCCTGCTTGACCATTTCATATGCCGAGATCGAAAAAGTCGTCTCATAGGCGGCATCCACCTTGACGCTGCTGGACTGCAGCGCCTGGTCAAGGAGATGCCGCGCCGACACGAAAGAGGTCCATGAGATAAACGGACCTTCACGGAGATCGCCCGGGCCGAGTCGGCTCCGGTCTGCAAGCGGGTGATGGCGCGGCACGACCGCGATATATGGTGCGTTGCTGAAGATCGACGTACGGAATCCGGAGCGCCTGAAGGGCGTCTCCGCCAGGCCGAAATCGATTTGCTGCGCGGCAGCCCATTCCTCGATCTTGACCGACATGCGGACATTCAGGGTAACTTTGGTCTTCGGCCAGTCCCGCCTGAACTCGGCCAGCAGACGCGGCACGAAATTGATGCCCAGCGCCGGCATGACAGCGAGGCTGATCTCGCCACCCTCGCCGCTTGCCAGCCGAGAGGCAAAGCTGCTCAGCGCTTCCAGCGAAACATAGGCCCGTTCGATCTCGTCGAGCAGAAGATGCGCGACAGACGTCGGCGTGATCTGGCCCCTGCGCCGCTCGAAGAGGGAAACACCAAGCTCATATTCAAGCTTGTCGAGGAGCCGGCTAACGGCCGGCTGGCTCCGCCCGAGAAGTTCCGCAGCCCCGCTCACCGTGCCGGTCAGCATGACGGCGCGAAATGCTGCATAATGCAGGAGGTTCAATGTCTTCAATGGAGATACCGGTCCTTCGCGGCAAGGTTGAGTTTCGACACAGGTCCTGTCGGATTTTCCATGTTTTCCTGTCTCAGTCTCCCTCGCCCGTCCTGGAGGTCAACTGGCGGCGCGCTAGAAATGTGAGATCCCGTGTCGGACTGGCAAATCCTCGTTCGTCCTTGATGCGTGGATTGGCGATTCATGGGAGCCATCCGTCAAACTCACAAGGATAGACCACATGCCCAGCACCGTAAGCCTGCACCGCGTTCTGGCAACCAGCCCGGAGAAAGTCTACCGCGCGTTCCTCGAAGCGGACGCGCTCGCAAAATGGCTTCCGCCAAACGGCTTCGCCTGTACCGTCCACCATCTGGAGCCGAAGGTCGGCGGCACCTTCAGGATGTCGTTCCGCAACTTCACAACGGGCCAAAGCCACGCATTTGGCGGCGAATATGTCGAACTCGTGCCCGGTGAGCGCTTGCGCTACACGGACAAATTCGACGATCCGAACCTGCCTGGCGAGATGCAGGTGACCGTGACCTTGAAGCAAGTATCGGTCGGTACCGAACTCGATATCGTGCAGGCCGGCATCCCGGATCTCATCCCTCCCGAGGCCTGTTATCTCGGGTGGCAGGAGTCGTTGCGAAATCTGGCAAGGCTCGTCGAGCCTGAGATCAATCAATAGCCAGAGAGCAAATTCAGCCGAGACGGCAGGGGCCAGAACAGGAAGCGGCGCTGGCCCTCTGATGCGGCTGTGATCGGGCGGGAAATCGGCCTTGCAATTACGCGCGCGCCGCTCTGCGCGCGCCGCTCTCATCGGCATCGGCCGGAGACATTTCCTCGGCGACGGCACCGTTCAGGATCGTCTCGAACATTTCCAGTGCCCGTGCGACATTGGCTCCATCCATGACCCGATGGTCGTAGAGGATCCGGACATTGACGAATCCGTCCTTGTCGATCGTGCCGTAGTTGAGAAGCGTGGTCAAAGGGGTGAGCGGATTGAAGGATTCGGCCCCAAGCCCGGAATAGACGGATAGCTGAAAGGTGCCGAAATAGTTTGCCCTCTGCCGGGCGATATTGAGCCCCAGCCACATCAGCAGCCATCTGATCGGCGCCGGCGCACGGGCGAGTTTCAGGGCGCGTTGAAAATCCTTGACCTCGAGAACCGGGCGCGACCGCACCCTCTGAATCATTTCATCGAGTTCGGCGACCGAGAACCGTTCCGGGGCCTTTATGCTGCTCAATAGCACGGCCCGCTCGCCTTCATATTCGCGCTCATAGGCGATCGAGGCCACGCTAACGGGATACTCGTAGAGTTGCGGCCGGGGCAGCTTCACATAGGCGCGCCGCAATTCGGGCACCTCGCGGGCAAGAAGCGCATATCCCTTCAGAAAGATCACGGTCCAGGAGGGTCTGGGCGTTTGGCTCATCCTCGCCTTCATGAGGGGAGCGAGGTTCATGCGCCGCTGCACCGTGACCCGCGGCACTCTGATCGAAAACCGCATCAGGTCGCCGACCAGACGTCGGGACGCCGAAAGCTTGATGACTCGGCCTCTCATCACAGGACCTCAATAAATATAAGGAACTATTCTCTTGGTCCTTTCCATATAGGCGCGGTACTCCGCACCGAAAATCTCCAGCATCATACGCTCTTCCTTACCCACCCGCAGAAAAAAAAGAACCGCAAAGCCGACCAGGCCGGCCAGGCCCGCGACCCAGTTCGCCAGGAGAAAGGCCTGTCCGACCGCCATGAGCAGAAACGAGGTGTACATGGGATGGCGAATTCTGGCGTAAAGCCCCGTATCGACCAGCTTGTGGCTTTCCCGAATCTCCAGCGTGATGGACCAGTTTCGGCCGAGTTCCTTGTGGGATTTGCGAAAAACCCACAGCGCGGCGGCAAAAATGATCGTTCCGAAGGCAACGGCCCAGGCGTTGACCGGATGGTCGGCAACCTTCGGAATGCCGCTTGCAACGTAGAATCCAGGAAGGATCGCCATGCCGAAGAGCGCCGAGGCAAGGCCGATGCCATCAGCCGGAGAACTGCGGTCGGTCACCACTCTCCGGCGTCTGGCCCGCCGTTCGAAGGGATATCGTATGATATACCAGGCAATTATGCCGAGGACCCAGACGATCTCCCCAATGGTAGCCACGCCTATCTTCACTCCAGAGCCTCTCGCCGGTCGGGACCTATTAGTATGATCGAACGTTCTGCCAACGGGAATTCGGAACACGGGCCGAAGGCTTCGGCGCAGGTCCATGCAGGCATCAGCCGAACCGTATCCGACAGGCCAGCGAATCGCCTGCCATTATAGGCCCGGCTGACCGGGACGTCTGTGTTTGCGACGCTATTCCCTTCGAAACCCGGCTGCTGCCGAGGAAAGGGTCGTGTTGTCGTCCGTGTTCATCTCCCGAAGCTTGGTGATGAACTGCTGGGACCGGAGCCACTTGGAAGGTGTCCTGTAGCCCATGAAGCGCGCGATGCTTCCGACGAAAGCGTTGCAGTTGTAGACCGTCGCATTCCAGGTAACGGAACTGGACTGCAACTTCCGGATATATGCGACGACCTTGTTATACTCGTCTTCATTGAGCATCACTCGCCAACTCGCCGACCTGTATTCTTCTTCCAGATCTCCGTCACTCCAGCCGGTTTCGGCCGGTACCGGGATGATATGCCCCAGTACGTAGGGGACCGGGCTGTTCGAGGCCGGGTGAAGGCCCGCTACTTCGGGATTGATCATCTCCCCTGTCTCGGTCGCGCGGCCGAAAACCACATAGGAGTGGCCGTAGCTCAAGGCATAACGGGAGCGGAATTCTATGAAATACTGCCGTTCGCTGTTTCGAGCCGGCGCTGCCGGAGCACTTTGCGCCGCGGCCGTCGACATCGGCACGGCTATTCCGTCATCCGGTGCAAAGGAAATGAAACGCGGCTGAGGAGGCAAATCGTCCGTTTGACACGCGGCCGCCATGAGAGCGAGTAGCGCCGCAAGCACCAGACGAGCACAGACAGGCGTCATCCCCATCCGGAACCTCAAAATTGCATGGAACTACATGCCCGCCCCGCCGCCAAGAGCGGGTTCAGGCCAGTAATTGATGGGAAAGTGCCGGCCGGCACTTTCCCATCAAAGCCCAAGTATGGGTTACTTGGTGATGATTTCCTCAGCCACCGGAGCCGGCTCAACAACCGGAGGCGGGGCTTTCCCCTTGCCTTTTCCGATCGTTCCGCAGGCGCTAAGGCCGGCGACAGCGAACAGAAGAACCACTGGAACTAGTATTCTGACCATCGGGCAAATCCTTTCCCCGTAAGTGGAGTAGATTATCTACGCAACGACCCCCCAATGGACGGGAAGGTAACGGCATTCGTTACAGAAGCCTAGTGCAGGAAAGACACAGTTGGTTTGCTGGTTAACGGAGAAACTCTATGCCGGAGCCGCGGACAAGTTGACGGGCTGCTGCTGGAAAAAGGAGGCTATCCGTACTTTATCAGGCCGGATCAGATGACCAGTACCGGCGCGCCCGTCGGGGTACGCTCATACAAATCTATGATGTCTTCGTTGGTCAGGCGAATGCATCCATTCGACACTGCAGTGCCTATCAGCCAAGGCTCGTTGGTGCCATGGATCCGAAACATGGTATCGCGCCCGTTACGATAGAGATAGAGCGCGCGAGCACCAAGCGGATTGTTTTCTCCGCCTGGAACTCCTGCCGCATATTTTGCCAGATGCGGCTTGCGCTTGATCATGTTTGCGGTCGGCGTCCATGACGGCCACTCGGCCTTGCGGCCGATCTTGGCCCTGCCCTTGAAGGTCAGCCCCTCCTCGCCAACGGCGACACCATAGCGCGTCGCCATGCCGTCCTCCTCGACGAAATACAGGAAACGCTCCGATACATTGACGACGATCGTCCCCGGCTCCTCCGTCCCATAATAGGCGACACGCTGTCGCCTGAGTTCAGGAGCCAGTTGAAAGGGAGGCGGCGGCGACGGCGCCTCAACGACCTTCCGCCGCGAAGCGCAACCGGAAACCATCAGTGCCAGGCAGCCCAACACCAACTCCCGGCGCGCGATCCCAAAGCGGTTCGCTTTACCGGCAGCACCCACAACATCCGTCCCGACCACCACGCACCCTTCTTTATTTGTTCCAGCTGTCATTCATGGCGGCCATGCACCGCCGGTCAAGCATACCGGGCCTGCCCTTTTCGTTTTCTTTCAAAAGTGTTGCATCGCTGCCTCGATTCGGCAGGCGAAGCCATTATCGGGCCAGGAAGGCTGGCCGAGGCCGATCATCGCCTCCGGCCTGCCAGGAAAAGTCATGCAGCCTTGCGGGCAAGCCGCGCCCGGATGCTCTCCACGTCGGCTCGCGGCGTCGCGGCGAAAAGCGTCTTTGTGTAGTCGTGCTTCGGCGACGAGAATACCTCGTCGCGGCTGCCATATTCCACCGCTTCGCCGAAATACATCACCATGACGTCGTCGGCGATGTAGCGGACCACGGACAGGTCATGGCTGATGAAGACATAGGTCAGCCCGAACTCGTCCTGCAGATCGCCAAGCAGGTTCAGGACCTGCGCCTGCACCGAAAGATCGAGCGCGGAGACCGGTTCGTCCAGCACCAGAAGTTTCGGATTGAGCATCAGCGCGCGGGCGATCGCGATGCGCTGGCGCTGGCCGCCGGAGAACATGTGCGGGTAGCGGTTGAAATGCTTTTCGTCGAGCCCGACCTTGGTCAGCATCTGCATGGCCCGTTCACGCCGCTCACCGGCGGGAATGTCGGTATTGATGATCAGCGGCTCCATCAGCACATCGCCGATCTTCTGGCGCGGGTTGAGCGAGCCATAGGGGTTCTGGAAGACGATCTGCACCTTGCGGCGCAGCTCGGGCGCCAGCTTCTGATGTGCTATGTCTACCTTCTCGCCTTCGATCAGGAGTTCGCCGGCGGTCGGCGGGTCGATCATGGTGATCATACGCGCCAGCGTGGACTTGCCGCAGCCACTCTCCCCGACAATAGCCAGCGTCTTGCCTTCTTCCACCTTCAGGCTCACCCCCTTGACGGCATGGACCGTCTTCGGCTTGCGGAAGAGGCTGCCGCCGATGTGATAGTCGCGGACGATGTTGCGCGTTTCCAGGATGATGCGGTTCATCGCAACGTCCCCAAATCCTGACTTGCCTCAAGCGTCGCGAAATCCGGCATGGTCGGAAGACGATCGCCGACGGCGTTTTCCGGCAAAGCCGACAGAAGCGCCTTCGTATAGGCATGCTTCGGCGCCTCGAAGAGCGAGAGCACGTCGGCCTCCTCCATCTTGCGGCCGCGATACTGCACGACCACGCGATCGGCCGTCTCGGCCACAACGCCCATATTGTGGGTGATCATGATCATGCCCATGCCGTGCTCGGTCTGAAGCCGCATGAGCAGATCCAGTATCTGCTTCTGGATCGTCACGTCGAGCGCGGTCGTCGGTTCGTCGGCGATCAGGAGTTTCGGATTGCAGGCAATGGCGATGGCGATCATGACGCGCTGGCACTGGCCGCCGGACATCTGGTGCGGAAATGCGCCGAGGCGCTCCTCCGGATCGGGAATGCCGACGGCTTTCAGAAGTTCTATGGCGCGTCGGCGCCTTGCCTTGCCGTCGAGGCCCAGATGCTCGCGCAGAACCTCCTCGATCTGAAAGCCGACCGTGAAGCACGGATTGAGGCTGGCGATCGGCTCCTGAAAGATCATGGCAATGTCCTTGCCGATGATCTTGCGCCGGTCCGGGGAGGAAAGCTTCATCAGGTCCCGGCCCCGGAAGGCCATGCGGTCTGCCGTCACCTTGGCCGTCCAGGGCAACAGCCCCATGACCGCCAGCATCGACACGGACTTGCCCGAGCCGGATTCTCCCACGATCGCCAGCACCTCGCCCTCATTGACCGAAAGCGATATGCCGTCAACCGCGCGGAATGGCCCGGATGCAGTCGCGAATTCGACCACGAGGTTTTCGATTTCCAGAAGCGCCATGGTCACGACCTCTTCAGCTTGGGATCGAGCGCGTCGCGCAGGCCGTCGCCCATGAGATTGATAGCGAGCACGGCGATGAGGATGGCAAGGCCCGGGAAAGTCACCACCCACCAGGCGCGCAGGATGAATTCACGCGCCTCGGCCAGCATGGTGCCCCATTCCGGCGTCGGCGGCTGCGCACCCATTCCGAGGAAGCCGAGAGCGGCAGCATCGAGGATGGCGGTCGAGACCGACAGCGTCGCCTGGACGATCAGCGGCGCCGTGCAATTGGGCAGGATCGTCTTGAACATCAGCCTGAGATTGCTGGCGCCGGCGACCCGGGCGGCGATGACATATTCGCGTCCCTTCTCCCCCATAACCGCCGCGCGGGTCAGACGGACGAAATGCGGCTGCAGGACGAGCGCGATGGCGATCATGGCGTTGCCAAGACCTGGCCCGAGCACCGCCACCAGAACGAGCGCCAGAAGCAGCGAGGGGAAGGCGAGGATGATATCCATCAGCCGCATGATCACGGTATCGATCCAGCCCCGGAAATAGCCTGCGACAACGCCGATCAGCACGCCGACCGTCAGCGCCAGCGCGGTGACGGCGACACCGATGAAGAGCGAGAACCGCGCGCCATAGAGGAGCCGCGAGAGCATGTCGCGGCCGACGGCGTCGGTGCCGAGCGGGAAGGCGGCGCGGCCGCCATCCTCCCAGAATGGCGGGACCAGGATCGCGTCGCGATATTGGGCATTGGGCGCATGCGGCGCCAGCAGCGGCGCGGCGATCGCCACCACGACGAGGAGAAGGAAGACGACGAGCCCGATGACGGCGCCGCGGTTTTCGGAAAAGTAGAACCAGAACTCCACCAGCCTGCGGCGGCGCGACGAATCCTGCATTCTGGCAGAGGTTGCAGACGTGTCCGTCATCATCCTACCTCAATGCCTGATGCGCGGATTGATGAGACCGTAGAGCAGGTCGACCAACAGATTCACCAGCATGATGATGCCGGCGATGATCAGCAGACCGCTTTGGATCACGGGATAGTCACGCCTGAAAACCGAATCGACCATCCATTTGCCGATGCCGGGCCAGGAAAAGATGGTTTCGGTCAGGATCGCGCCCGCCAGCATGACGCCAATCTGGAGGCCGATGGTCGTGATCACCGGGATGAGCGCGTTGCGCAATGCGTGAATGCCGACGACGCGGAAGGGCGAGAGGCCCTTGGCACGTGCGGTGCGGACATAATCCTCGCCGAGCACCTCCAGCATGGCTGACCGCGTCTGCCGGGCGATGACGGCAAGCGGGATCGTCGCCAGAACGATAGACGGCAGGATGAGATGGCTTGCCGCCGAGGCGAAGGCTCCCTCCTGGCCGGACAGGAGCGAGTCGATCAGCATGAAGCCGGTCACCGGCGGGAAATAGTAGAGCAGCGATATGCGGCCCGATACAGGCGTCCAGCCGAGCATGCCGGAAAAGACGATGATGAGCAGGAGGCCCCACCAGAAGATCGGCATGGAATAGCCGACAAGCGCGGTGCTCATGATCGTCTGATCGAAGAAGGAGCCGCGCTTGATGGCCGCGAAAACGCCGGCCGGAACGCCGATCAGAACGGCGATGAACATGGCGCAGAACGAAAGTTCGAGCGTGGCGGGAAAGAGCGCCATAAAGTCATCGAGCACGGGCCTGCGGGTAACGATCGAATTGCCGAAATCGCCTGTCAGTATTCCGCCGAGATAGTCGAAATACTGGACGAAGAGCGGGCGATCATAGCCGAGTGCATGGCTGATCTGCTCATAGCGCTCCTGCGACATCACCCGTTCGCCGGACATCAGCATCACCGGATCTCCCGGCAGGACGCGGATGAAGGCAAAGGCAATGATGGAAACCCCTATGAAAGTAGGAATCAGGACGGCAAGCCGTCCCAGAATGAATCGAAACATGGCGGTTCGATCTCCGGCGGCTGGAAGCAGACCCCATCTACAACCATCATGCAAATGGGGCGCGCCGGTCGCCCGGCGCGCCTCCAGTATCTGGTTCTTGACGACTATTCGACGAGGTCTACACCGTCGAAGGCAAAGTCGCCCAGCGGGCTCTGGACGAAGCCCTCGACTTCCTTGCGCATCGGCACGACGGACAAGGAGTGGTCGATCGTGGCCCAGGGCGCCTCGCGCTTGAAGACGACCTGCGCCTCTTCGTAGAGCCTGGTGCGCTCCGCCTGGTCGGTGGTGCGCTTGGCGTCCGTCACCAGCTTGTTGAACTCCTCGTTGCACCACTGGGCGCGGTTGTTGCCGCCGACGGCATCACAGCCGAGCAGAGTGTGCAGGAAGTTGTCCGGGTCGCCATTGTCGCCGGTCCAGCCGAGGAGGACCGCTCCGTCGCGGTCCTTTGCCGAGGAACGCTCCAGATATTCGGCCCATTCATAGGTCACGATCTCGACATTGACCCCGATCTTGGCAAAGTCCGACTGGATGAGTTCGGCTGCGCGGCGCGCATTCAACATGTAGGGACGCGAGACTGGCATCGCCCAGACCTTCATGGAAAGATCCGTCACGCCTGCCTCTTCCAGCATCTTCTTCGCCGCCTCGGGATCATAGGAATCGTCCTCGACGGCGTCGTTGTAGGACCACATGGTCGGCGGGATTGGGTTCTTGGCGGGCGTTGCGAAGCCCTGGAACACGGCCTCCACGATCGCTTCCTTGTTGATCGCCATGTTGAGCGCCTTGCGCACCTTCGGATCGTCGAAAGGCTCCTGCGTGGTGTTGTAGGCCAGATAGGCGATGTTGAGGCCCTCCTGCTCCATCACCTTGAGGTTCGGATCGGCCTTCATCGACTCGATATCGGCCGCGTTCGGGAACGGCATCAGATGGCATTCGCCAGCCTTCAGCTTCTGGTAGCGTACCGACGCGTCCGGCGTGATGGCGAAGACGAGATCATCGATCTTCTGCGCCCCGCCCCAATAGTCCGGATTCGCCTTGTAGCGGATCACCGCATCCGGCTGATAAGCGACAAAGGCGAATGGCCCGGTTCCGAGCGGCTGCTGGTTGAGCTGGTTCATATTGCCGTCGGCTTCGAGCTTGTCGGCATATTCCTTCGACATGATCGAGGCGAAGGGCATCGCCAGATTGGCGAGGAAGGGTGCCTCGGGCTGATTCAGCACGAATTTCACCGTCATGTCGTCGACCTTCTCGATCGACTTGATGAGATCCGGGAAACCCATACCGCTGAAATATTCCCACGCGGCGCCGGCGACATACTGGTGCCACGGATTGTCCTCCTTCAACTGACGCTCGAAGGAGAAGATGATGTCGTCGGCGTTCAGTTCGCGGGTCGGCGTGAAGAAGTCGGTGGTCTGGAACTTCACGCCGGAGCGGATCTTGAAGGTGTATTCCAGGCCGTCATCGGAAACCTCCCAGCTTTCCGCCAGGCCCGGTTCTGTTTCAGTGGTGCCCGGCTTGAATTCGAGAAGGCGGTTGTAGACGGTATGGGCAGCGGCGTCGAAGGTTGTGCCGGCGGTGTAAAGGCCGGGATCGAAGCCTTCCGGCGATCCTTCCGAACAATAGACGAAGGTCTTCGCGCTTGCCGCGCCGCTCAGCATCGTGGCAGCGAGTAGCGCCGCCGCGAAAATGGTCTTGGTTTTCATCGAGGTCTCCCCTGAGATCATGCGAGCCACTCCCATCGGCTCTGGAAGCGCCATATAAGCAAAGTTCCAATGGCGAGGAAACACCCGTCAGTGTTGCCCTACGGTCAAGCTGCAGAAGTGTTGCTATAGGATACACAGGAAGGAATGCCTGTCGGCAGACATATTTGCGGGACGGAAAGGAAAACATCATGCACGAGGGATGGGTAGACGACGTGCTGAACTTCTGGTTCGGGGAACTTACACCGGAAGATTGGTTCCAGCAGAAGGATGCCACCGACAAGGCCATCCGTGAGCGTTTTCTTCCGCTGCATTCGGATTTACAGCGGAATTTTCCGGAAGAGGCCATGACGGACCCGCGCACGGCCCTTGCCGCCATCATCGTCTTTGACCAGTTTCCGCGCAACATGTTCCGCCGCACGCCGCAAGCCTTCAGCACCGATTCTCTCGCTCTCAAACTGGCCAGGAATGCTGTGGAAAATGGGCTCGACAAGGATCTTTCGCCCGAGGAAAGGCAGTTCCTCTGCCTGCCGTTCCAGCATTCCGAAGAACTCGGGGACCAGGAACGCTCGGTGCAGCTCTTCGAGGCGATCGGCGACGAGGAAGGCATTCGCTACGCCGTCGAACATCGCGACATCATCGCGCGCTTCGGCCGCTTTCCGCACAGGAACAAGGCGCTCCAACGCAAAAGCACCGAGGAGGAATTGTCGTTCCTGGAAGGCCATGAAGGTTTTGGCCAATAGCCGGATATTTGCCGGAATCTGGCATACTTGCGCCAACCATCCATCACGCAATAGTTAGGTTGGCGCCAGGAGCCTGTGAAACATGCCGTGAACGGATTGTTGCGGCATAGGACAAATAAAATTCCGCAAAGAAATTTGCGAGGGAGGCAGCATGGTCAAGCAAGCAACCGCTACGCGGAAACCCCGACAAAAAGCGAGGGCCTCCAAGGACGAGGCCGAAGCGAAATCCGCTACGGCCAAGGCTGCCCCGAAATCCTCGCTTGAAAAGGCGGCAGGGAGCAAAACCTCTGCGGGCAAGCCGAAGCCGAAGGCGAAAGCACCGGCCCCCAAGGCCAAACGCGCCCCGAAGGCAAGCGCGAAGGCTTCGCTCGACCCGAAGCCCTGGCTGAAAAGCTATCCGGAGGGCATCCCGGCGGAGATCGGGCCGATCACATACAACTCCATCGGCGACTTGATGGTGGAAGCCTGTCGCAAATATGCCGACAGGCCTGCCTTCACCTGCATGGGCAAGACGCTGACCTTCCGCGAACTGGAGCAGCAGTCCACCGCCTTCGCCGCCTATCTCCAGTCTCTGGGACTGCAGAAGGGTGCGCGCGTCGCCCTCATGATGCCGAATGTGCTGCAATATCCCGTCGCGATGATGGCGGTGCTGCAGGCCGGCCTTGTCGTCGTCAACGTCAATCCGCTCTATACGCCTCGTGAACTCGAGCACCAGCTCAAGGATTCGGGCGCAGAAGCGATCGTCATCCTGGAGAATTTCGCCAAGACGCTGGAGACGGTGATCGCCAGGACGCCGGTCAAGCACGTCGTCGTAGCGACGATGGGCGATCTCCTCGGCCTCAAGGGGCTCATCGTCAATTTCGTCGTACGCCGGGTGAAGAAGATGGTTCCGTCCTGGTCCCTGCCCGGCAATGTCCCCTTCAAAGCCGCTCTGAGCCAGGGCAAGGCCAAGACCTTCCACCCGCCGGAACTCACCCAGGACGACATCGCCTTCCTGCAATATACGGGCGGGACGACCGGCATTTCGAAAGGCGCCACGCTTACCCATCGAAACGTGCTCGCCAATGTGGCGCAGAACGCTGCATGGGTGGAAGCGGCCTTCAGGAAGCATCCCCGGCCGGAGCGCCTGGTCTATGTCTGCGCCTTGCCGCTCTATCACATCTATGCGCTGACGGTGAACGCGCTCATGGGCGTGCAGCAGGGGGCCGAGAACCTTTTGATCCCCAACCCGCGTGACATTCCCGCCTTTGTGAAGGAGCTCTCCAGAAAGCCGTTCCACGTCTTCCCGGGCCTCAACACGCTCTTCAACGCGCTGCTGAACAACGAGGATTTCCACAAGCTGGATTTCAAGCCGCTGATCCTGACCTTCGGCGGCGGCATGGCCGTGCAGCGGTCGGTGGCGGATCGCTGGAAGCGGCTGACCGGCAATACGATCGCGGAAGGCTACGGCCTTTCGGAGACGTCGCCCGTCGCCACCACCAACCGGTTCGACAGCGACGAGTTCACCGGGACGATCGGCCTGCCCATTCCCTCGACGGAAATCGCCATCCGCGACGAGCACGGCAAGGACGTTCCGCTCGGTGAGGTCGGCGAGATATGCATTCGCGGGCCACAGGTCATGACCGGCTACTGGAACCGGCCCGACGAGACGGCCAAGGTCATGACGAAGGACGGCTTCTTCCGCTCCGGCGACATGGGCTTCATGGACGAGCGCGGCTATGTGAAGATCGTCGACCGCAAGAAGGACATGATCCTCGTCTCCGGCTTCAACGTCTATCCGAACGAGATCGAGGAGGTCGTCTCGCAGCATCCGGGCGTGCTCGAAGTTGCGGCCATCGGCGTACCGGACGAGCATTCCGGCGAGGTGCCGAAACTCTTTGTCGTGAAGAAGGACCAGTCGCTGACCGAAAAGGATATACTCGACTTCTGCCGGGACAAGCTGACGGGTTACAAGCGGCCGAGAAAAGTCGAGTTCCGTTCGGAACTGCCGAAGACCAATGTGGGCAAGATCCTGAGACGCGAATTGCGTTGAAGCCGGGTCGGCGGCCTCATTCCTCCGGACTGAGAAGCGCCGGCAGGTCAGCGATCGAATTGAGCAGCACATCGGCACCCGCCAGCGTCTCGCGCGTGCCGGTGCCGCTGAGCACACCGACGATCAAACCGGCGCCTGCAGCCTTGCCGGTGTCGAGGTCGTGGCGATTATCGCCCACCATCGCGATCTCGGACGGCCGTAGCCCGGTCATGTCGGCGAAGGCGTGGATGACGTCCGGGGCCGGCTTCGGATTGGCCACCGCGTCATAGCCGAAAGCGGCATCGAACATCTGCGCGATTCCGAGCGCCAGAAGCGTGCGCTCGGCGCCGCTCGTGGAATCGTTGGTCGCCAGTCCAAGGCGAAATCCCCGACGATGCAATTCCGTGATCGTTTCCTTGCAGCGGTCCACGGCCACCGCAGTCGCGGCTGCTTCTTCCGCCGTTATCTGGTCGAACGCCGAGACGCGCTCCAGACGACCGGCGGCCGACAGATGCGGATACCAGAGCGCCACGATATCGGCATTGGTGCCGGCCGCGAAGACGGAGTCGGCGCGGAATCCGCCGGTCACCGCATCATAGCCGGCAATGTTCATGAGTTCATCGGCCCGTTCGCGGTCGCCATCAGCGGCAAGCAATGCCATATGCGCGCCGATCGCGAACCAGGTCTTGTGGAAATCGACGAGGGTGCCGTCCTTGTCGAACAGGATGCCCCTGATGGCCCGCGCCGATTTCATCGACTGCCGCGCAATGCGTTGATGCGGGCGACCAGGCCGGCTGTCGAGGAATCGCGATCCCCTGCACCCGCCTTGCCCTCGACGACCGGCAGCAGGCCGGTCGCAAGCTCCTTGCCGAGCTCCACGCCCCATTGATCGAAGGCATTGATGCCGAAAAGCTGAGCTTCGACGAAGACGCGATGCTCGTAAAGGGCGATCAGGCGTCCGAGGGAGAACGGATCGAGTCTGCGGTAGAGAATCGTCACCGAGGGGCGGTTGCCGGGGAAGACGCGGTGCGGTGCCAGGGCTTTCGCTTCAGCCTCCTTCATGCCCTTGGCGCGCAACTGCTCCAGCGCTTCCTCGTGACTGCGACCGCGCATCAGGGCTTCCGACTGGGCAAGACAATTGGCGAGCAACAGGTCGTGATGCTCCTTGAGCTCCGGTTCGTGGCCTTCCGCCGCGGCGATGAATTCGACCGGAACGACGTCCGTGCCCTGATGCAGCAGCTGGAAGAAGGCATGCTGGCCGTTGGTGCCCGGCTCGCCCCAGACCAGCGGCCCGGTCGGCGCGACCACGGCTCCGTTCAGGGCCACGCGCTTGCCGTTCGATTCCATATCGAGCTGCTGGAGATAGGCCGGCAGGCGCGCCAGCCGCTGATCGTAGGGGATCACCGCGCGGGCCGGATAGCTGCAGAAAACGCGATGCCAATAGCCGAGCAGGCCCATCACCACCGGCATGTTCTCGAGCAATGGCGCCTCGCGGAAATGCCGGTCCATCGCCTCCGCGCCGGCAAGCAGGCGGCGGAAGTTCTCCGGGCCGATGGCTATCATGATCGGCAGGCCGATGGCCGACCAGAGCGAATAGCGTCCGCCGACCCAGTCCCAGAAGCCGAAGACCCGGTCCTCCGCGATGCCGAAATCGGCGACCTTGTCCAGCGCCGTCGAGACGGCCGCGAAATGCCGAATGACCGCATCCGCGCCGAGCCTGTCGGCAATCCACCGCCGCGCCGTCGCTGCATTGGTCATGGTCTCGACGGTGGTGAAGGTCTTGGAGGCGACGATGAAAAGCGTCGTTTCTGGATCGAGCGGTTTCAGCACGTCCGCGATATGCGCCCCGTCGACATTGGAGACGTAATGCGCGCGCGGGCCGTCATGGTAGGGAGCGAGCGCGAGCGTCGCCATGGCCGGTCCGAGATCGGACCCGCCAATGCCGATATTCACGACATCGGTGATCGCCTTGCCCGTAGCGCCGCTTGCCGATCCATCGCGGATGGCCGTCGCGAATTCCCCCATCGCCGCAAGAACGGCCTTAACGTCGGGCATGACGTCCTTGCCGTCGAGCATGACGGGATCGCCGGAGAGATTGCGCAATGCCGTGTGCAGAACGGCGCGGTTTTCCGTCGTATTGATGCGCTCGCCGGCGAACATGGCTTCGCGCCGCTTTTCAAGCTGCGCTGCGCCTGCCAGTTCCGCCAGAAGCTGCATCGTCTCCTGCGTGACTGCGCATTTGGAATAATCGAGGAGCATGTCGTCCATAGACAGGGAGAACTTCTCGAAGCGCGCCGGGTCATCGGCGAAGGCCGCCCGCAAGTTCATGCTTGCCACCTCCTGGTGATTGCGCTCCAGCGCTTCCAAGGCACTGCCGAAATCCATCTCCGTCACTCTTCACACTCCGTCCTGAACTTATGGAACCGGATTAGACCATCCGGGGCGACCATAACAGACGCCTTCCCTTTTTGGGGCGGCGTTACCGTCTAATGAAAAGATCAGCAAAACTTTGGCGTAATTCATTGGACCAGACTTGATAGCGCAGCCGACCGCCTATAGGCTCTGCGCCGGAGAGAAACGCCATGCCCGCAAGAAACGACACGGCCATCTGGTCCGGCCTGTTCAAGATATCGCCCGAATCCGGCCAAACGCTGCAGGCGCAAATCCGCCAGGCGATCGTCGCCGCCATCCTTGACCGCCAGATCGCGCCGACCATGCCTCTGCCGTCCTGCCGCATCCTGGCGGAAAAGCTCGGCGTGGCGCGGGGCACGGTGGTGCTTGCCTTCCAGCAGCTCGTGGATCAGGGATTTCTCGTGGCGCGCGAGCGGCGCGGGCACTTCGTCAATCCGGAGGTGCTGGCCTCGCCGCCTCGGCAACCGGCGCGCAAGGCCGAAAAGAACAGCCGCTCCATCGACTGGAGCGCGCGCCGGCAGGTCTTCGCCAGCGAGCTTTCGGAAGGACCGAAAAACGAGAACTGGATCAAGTCCTCCTATCCCTTCGTCTACGGGCAGTTCGATCCCGGCCTGTTTCCGACCGCCGAATGGCGCGAATGCAACCGTATGGCGCTCGCCGTCCTGGAAATCCGCAATTGGGCGGCCGACATGGTCGACCGCGACGACCCTCTCCTGATCGAGCAGATCCAGGCGCGTCTCCTGCCGCGGCGCGGCATCTTCGCCAATCCGGACGAGATCATCGTGACGCTCGGCGCCCAGCATGCACTCTATATGCTGGCCACGCTCCTCATGCGGAAAGGCGCGCGCGTCGCGATGGAGGATCCAGGCTATCCCGATGCCCGCAGCATCTTCCGCCTTGCCGGGGCCGAGATCATCCCCGTTCCGGTCGACGAAGAAGGCATGAATGTCGATGCCATCCCCGAAGATTGCAGTTTCGTCTTCACGACGCCGGCCCATCATTGTCCGTCCATGGTTCAGCTTAGCCGGCCGCGCCGCGAAGCCTTGTTGAAGGGTGCCGAAAGGCACGACCGCATCATCATCGAGGACGATTATGACAGCCAGTTGGCCGACGAGACGCCGCAGGAGGCGCTGAAGGGGATAGATGACACAGGCCGGGTCATCTATGTCGGCTCCATGTCGAAGACGCTCGCACCGGGCCTGCGCCTCGGCTATGTGGTGGCTCCGGCCGAACTGATCGCAGAGCTGCGGGCGCTCAGGCGCTTCATGCTGCGCCATCCGCCGGCCAACAACCAGCGGGCGGTGGCGCTGTTCCTGTCGCTCGGCCATCACGATGCGCTCATCCGGCGGCTTTCGGCGGCCTTCGAGGAGAGGCGGCAAAAGCTCACCGAGGCGGTTGCCGATTTCATGCCCGACTGGAAGGCCACGGATGTTGCCGGCGGCACTTCCGTCTGGATGGAGGGGCCGCCGGGAATCGACACCCAGTTCCTGGCCGAGGCCGCCGCCACACGCAGCGTGCTCATCGAGCCGGGCGCCCGCTTCTTCCATGGCGGCGAGCGCAGATCGCGCTTCATGCGGCTCGGCATCTCCTCCATTGCGGTGCAGAACATCGAGCCGGGTATCCGCGAGCTGGCGGCGGCCGCGCGGCGGCGCTCCGTCGCCGCCTGACGAGAGCCATGCAGCAGAACCTCCACCCGCCTTCCGGGTTTCTCCGAAGCTCTATCCGGGGAGCCTGAACGGTCATGCCGGAGCCGCTCGAAGGCGAAATTCTGACCACGGAGGATCTTGCCCTAGACGAAGAGAACGAGCGTCGGCTGCGAAGAATGGTCGCGCTGGAGAAGCTGCTCGACCGTCAATTCTCATTGGCCGGTTTCCGCTTCGGCTGGGATTCGCTCGCCGGGCTCATCCCGGTCCTCGGCGACACGCTGACGACCGCGCTTTCGGCCTGGATCATCTGGGAGGCGCACAAGGCCGGAGCGCCGAACCATCTGAAGGCGCGCATGATCGCCCATGCAGGCCTGGACTATCTGATCGGGCTGGTGCCGCTGGCGGGCGATATCGGCGACGTCTTCTACAGGGCCAATACGCGCAATGTGCGTCTCCTGAAGCGTCATCTGGAGGAGAAGCGTGCTTCCGGAGCCCCGCGCCGAAAGCCCTGACCTCCTTCTCCGCCGTCTGGCGGATGGACAAGCCGTTCCGGCTGGGTTAGCCATTTGCATCCGCATATCAGGAGGGTTCACATGGCCATGATCATCGAAGGTGAGGAGCGCATCGAGGCGCCGGTAGAAAAAGTGTGGCTGGCGCTGAATGATCCGGACGTGCTGAAGACCTGCATCCCCGGCTGCGAAAGTCTGGAGAAGAAGTCCGACACCGAATTCGAGGCGACGGTCTCCCTCAAGATCGGCCCGATCAAGGCGAAGTTCAACGGCGCGGTGGAGTTGAAGAATCTCAATCCGCCGCATTCCTATACGATCGCGGGCGAAGGCAAGGGCGGCGTGGCCGGCTTCGCCAAGGGCAGTGCCGAGGTGACGCTTGCCGAGGACGGACCGGACACCACCATTCTCATCTACAAGGCGTCGGCTGATGTCGGCGGCAAGATGGCGCAGCTCGGCAGCCGTCTGATCCAGTCCTCATCCAAGAAGCTTGCAGGCCAGTTCTTCTCCGATTTCAATGAGACCGTCAGCAATAGCGGTTAGGCCGAGCCATTAATCATTAGCCGGCTTCTGCGTGGTGACATGAACCGTCGGGACCTGGATGACGGGCGCGCCGGCGGAGGGACGAACCCGCCTCTCGGTCCCGGCGGCTGATTTTGCCGATTCTGTCTCCCCCTCTCCGCCCGGCTGTGCGGAAGGAACACGCGCGGGGATAAATCCGCCGCCCTCTCCGCGCCAAGCCATTGTCGCCCTTCACCATTCACCGATCCCCATTCACCATTTCATCCCCGCCTTCCTAACCTGCGCTATCCTTGCCC